>DASQKP010000034.1:0-9568 GCA_035630455.1 Thermoleophilaceae bacterium | reverse complement strand
CGACGCCACCGTCACGTCCTTCGACGGCACGCCGATCTCCACCCACTTCTTTCCCGCCGCCAACCTAGACGCCGGCGCCAAGGCGCCGACCGTGCTCGTCGGCCACGGCTGGGGCGGCACCGGCGCGACCGATCCCGAGAGCGCGTCGGACAACACCACCGGCAACACCGGCCTCGGCCCGCTGCGCCGCGCTGGCTTCAACGTCCTGACCTGGGACGCGCGCGGCTTCGGCGAGTCCGGCGGCCAGGCGAGCGTCGACTCGCCGGCGCTCGAGGGACGCGACGTCCAGGCGCTGATCGACTGGCTCGCGGGCCAGCCGGAGGCCCAGCTCGACAAGCCGGGCGACCCACGCGTCGGGATGAGCGGCGTCAGCTACGGCGGCGCGATTCAGCTCGTCGCGGCGGCGATCGACGGCCGCGTCGACGCGATCGCCCCGACGATCACGTGGAGCTCGCTGCTGCGCAGCCTCTACCGCGACGGCGCGGTCAAGCAGGGCTGGGGCACGCTGCTGATGGCGGCCGGCTCGTCGTCGGCGACCGGCGGGCTGACCACGCCGGGCCCGGCCGAGAACGGCAACCTCCACCCGCAGATCGTCCAAGCCTTCACCGAGGGGCTCGCGACCGGCGCCTTCTCGCCCGCGAGCGTCGCCTTCTTCGACGAGCGCGGCATCGACAGGCTGATCGACCGCGTCCGCGTCCCGACGCTGATCGTCCAGGGCACCGTCGACACGCTCTTCACCCTCCAGGAGGCGATCGACAGCCACGCCGCGCTCGAGCGCAACGGCGTGCCGCTGAAGATGATCTGGTTCTGCGGCGGCCACGGCATCTGCACGCTCCCCGCCGGCCCGGCCGGCTTCGTCGAGAGCAACGTCGTCGCCTGGCTCAGCCGCCACCTCGCCGGCAAGCAAGTCGCGACCGGTCCCGCGTTCGAGTGGATCGCCGACGACGGCGAGCGCCGCGGCTCGGCGCGCTTCCCACTGGCGCCGCGGCCGTCGCTCGAGGGCAAGGGCTCCGGCGCCCTGCCGATCAGCCTCGGCTCGCAGGCGACCGGCGCGGGCGCCCTGATCGCGGCGGCCCCGGCGGTCGGCGCGGTCGAGGTCGCGATCGAGCCGGCGAAGTCCGACCAGGAGCTGATCGGACCGCCGCGCGTCGAGATCGCCTACAGCGGGACCGCCGTCCCGCAGAAGACATGGCTCTACGCCCAGGGGCTCGACGCGGGCGCCAACCGCGTGCTCGGCAATCAGGTCACCCCGATTCCCGTCACCCTCGACGGCCAGCCGCACACCGTCGAGCGCACGCTCGAGCCGATCGCCGCCCACGCCACCCCGGCCTCGCGCTACCGCGTCCAGGTAAGCGGCGGAACGACCGTCTACGGCTTCCAGCGCAGCACCGGGACCGTCAACCTCACCTCGGTCGAGGCCGCCCTCCCGGTCCGCGTCGCGCTCGACGCCGCCGGCGCCACAGTCAGCAGCAACGCCCGTCTCATCGTCGGCAAGGCGCGCGGGCTGTTGCGCGCCCGCCCCGGTCGCCCCGTGCGCGTCGCCGTCAGGGCGCGCGGCGCCAACGTCCGCCGCATCCTGGTCACGCTGCGTCGGCGCGGAGGCAAAGTGGTCCTCGGCAAGAGCCGCCGCTTCAACCTCGCCGCCGGCCAGCGCAAGGTGGTGCGGATCCCCGTCCGGCACCGATTGAAGGCCGGCAAGTACACCGCCCGCGCCAAGGGCCGGGTGGCCGGCGGTCCGGTGCTGCGCGGGTCGAGCAGCGCGAGACGCCTCAAGTCTCGCGCGCGCCAGTAATCGACCCGCCACGGCGTCGCTCGACGCTTTAGACACGGAGTGGTGGACAATGGCCAGCGTATGCGCGTCTCCGCCAAGGCTGACTACGCCGTTCGCGCCGCGGTCGAGCTCGCCGCGAACGCCAACGACTCGAACAGCCCGATGAAGGGCGAGCGGATCTCGGACGCCCAGGGCATCCCGCTGAAGTTCCTCGAGAACATCCTCGTCGACCTGCGCGTCGCCGGCCTGGTCAACAGCCGCCGCGGTCCCGAGGGCGGCTACTGGCTCGCCCAGCCAGCCGCCGACGTCAGCGTCGCCGACGTATTCCGCGCCGCCGAGGGCCCGCTCGCCAGCGTCCGCGGCGAGAAGCCCGAGGAGCTCGACTACGCTGGCAACGCCGAGGCGCTGCGCGACGTCTGGGTCGCTCTCCGCGCCAGCCTCCGCGACGTCCTCGAGCACGTCACCCTCGCCGACATCGCCAGCGGCAAGCTGCCCAAGCAGGTCGCCTCGCTCACCAGCGAGCCCGGCGCCTGGCAAAGACGCTGACTCGCCCGACGATCTTCGTCTTTTGTACGGGCTCTGGCCGGTACAAACGACGAAGACCTGTCAGGCGCCGGCGAACCTTCGCTCTCTGTCGGGCCGCAGATACACGATCTGCCCCGACTCCAGCTCGCGCTCTTCGGCGTCCTGGCGCGTGGTCTGGACCGCCAGCCGGCGGCCGTCGTCGAGCACCAGCTCGACGCGAACCTCGAAGCCGAGGTGGGCGACGCGCTCGATCTGGCCCTCCTGCGTGGTGCCGTCGGGCTCGAGCAGAATCTGGATGTCGTGCGGGCGGACGAGGTCCTCGCCGAGCTTGTTGACCTCGCCGACGAAGCCCATCACGAACTCGTTCGACGGCCGCTCGTAGAGCTCGACCGGGCTGCCGACCTGCTCGATCCGGCCATCGTTCATCACCACGATCTGCTCGGCGACGTCCATCGCCTCCTCCTGGTCGTGGGTGACGAAGATCGTCGTGACGTGGACGTCCTCGTGGAGGCGGCGCAGCCAGGTGCGCAGCTCCTTGCGCACGGTCGCGTCGAGCGCGCCGAACGGCTCGTCGAGCAGCAGCACCTCGGGCTCGACGGCGAGCGCGCGCGCGAGCGCCATCCGCTGGCGCTGGCCGCCGGACAGCTCGGACGGGTAGCGGTGCGCGAAGCCGTCGAGGTGGACCAGCTTCAGCAGCTCGCCGACCTTGGCCGCGATCTCCTCCTTCGGCTTCTTGCGGATCTTCAGCCCGAAGCCGATGTTGCGCTCGACCGTCATGTGCTTGAAGGCCGCGTAGTGCTGGAAGACGAAGCCGACGCCGCGCTTCTGCGGCGTAACCCCGGTCACCTCGTTGCCGGCGATCATCACCCGCCCGGCGTCGGGCACCTCCAGCCCGGCGATCACCCGCAGCAGCGTCGACTTGCCGCTGCCGCTCGGCCCGAGCAGCGCGGTCAGCGAGCCGTTGGGGACGTCCAGCGAAACGCTTTTGAGCGCCTCGAACGTGCCGAACCGCTTCTCGACGCCCTCGACCGCGATCCCATTACCGTCGCTCATGCGTCGCTCTCCTTGCGCTTGAAGATGTTCATGCCGAACAGCACGACGAGCGCCAGCAGGGCCAGCACGATCGCGGCCGCGTAGGCGCCGGCGAGGTTGAAGTTGGTGAACTCGTTCTCGACGAACAGCGGCAGCGTCTCGGTCTCGCCGGAGATCCGCCCGGCGACGACGCTGACCGCGCCGTACTCGCCGAGCGCGCGCGCCGTCGCGAGCACCACGCCGTAGGCGACGCCCCAGCGGATCGCCGGCAGCGTCACGCGCCAGAAGGTCTGCCAGGCGTTGGCGCCGAGCGTGCTCGCCGCCTGCTCCTGCTCGTCGCCGATCTCCTGCAGCACCGGCATCGTCTCGCGCACGACGAACGGCAGCGAGACGAAGATCGTCGCCAGCACCATGCCCGGCGTCGAGAAGATGACCTGGATGCCGGCGTCGAGCAGGTCCTGGCCGATCCAGCCGTTGCGGCCGTAGACGAGCAGCAGCGCCAGCCCGATCACGACCGGCGAGATCGCGAACGGCAGGTCGATGATCGTGTTGAGGATCATCTTGCCGCGGAACTTCTGCCTCACCAGCACGAGCGCCGCGAGGATGCCGAAGACCGTGTTGAGCGGCACGGCGATCCCGACGCAGACGAGCGTCAGCCAGAACGCGTGCTGCCCGTCCGGGCTGGTGATCGCCTCGAGCGGCGGGCCGAGGCCGTCCTCGAAGGTGCGCACGAAGATGATCGCCACCGGGATGACCAGCAGCAGCGCGAGGTAGCCGAGCGCGACGACGCGCAGGCCGTAGCGCTGGGCGCGTCCCTCGGAGGTCGGGGGGCTAGCCGTTGGCATGCCTGCTGCTCCACTTGGCGACGAGATTGAGGGCGAACAGCAGCGCGACCGACAGGACCAGCAGGAAGATCGACACAGCGGCGGCGCTCGTCGGCGCGTCGCTCTCGATCCTGCCGAAGATGTAGACCGACGCCACCTGGGTCTCGAACGGGATGTTGCCGGTGATCAGCACCAGCGACCCGTACTCGCCGAGCGCGCGGGCGAACGCGAGCGCGCAGCCGGCGACGATCGCCGGCGTCAGGTTCGGCAGCAGCACGCTGCGGAAGATCCGGCGCCGCGACGCGCCGAGCGACGCGGCCGCCTCCTCCATCTCGCGGTCGACCTCGATCAGCACCGGCTGGACCGCCCGCACGACGAACGGCAGCGTCACGAACAGCAGCGCCAGCACGATCGCCGCCTTGGTGTAGGCGAGGTTGGCGCCGATCGGGCTGTTCGGCCCGTAGAGCGCGAGCAGCGTCAGCCCGGCGACGATCGTCGGCAGCGCGAACGGCAGGTCGATCAGCGAGTTGACGATCCCCTTGCCGCGGAAGTCGTCGCGCACCAGGACCCAGGCGATCAGCGTTCCCATCGTCGCGTTGACCGCGACGATGATCAGCGACGAGATCAGCGTGAGGCGGATCGCCGCGACCGACTCGGGCTCGGTGATCGCCTCCCAGAACTCGCCGAGGCCGTCCTGGAGCGAGTGCTCCAGGACGGCCGCCAGCGGAATCAGGACGATGACGGTGAGCCACAGCGTCACCACGCCCCGTGACAGCAGCTCGCCGCCGAAGGGGAAGCGGATGCTCACCCTCGGCGGCGGGGCTACCGTCGCGTCGTTTGCTGCCATGCGGCGACCTCGTCCCGGCCTTACTCGGTCGGGTTCCCCAGCTCGCGCTGGATCTCGAAGATCGACCCGTTCTCCTCGTCGAAGAAGTCGGTCTCGACCACGTCCCAGCCGCCGAACTTCTCGATCGTGAACAGCGCGCTCGGCTCCGGGAACTTGTCGCGGTTGGTCTCCAGCACCGACTTGACGACCGGTCGGTAGCCGTGGTCGGCGAACAGCTGCTGCGCCTTGTCGGTGCGGGTGTAGTCGACGAACTGCTGCGCCTTTTCGGACGCGTCGGTCGTCGCCGCGAGCGGGTTCTCGATCAGGATCGTCTCGTCGGGGATCACGTACTCCAGCTCGATGCCCTCGTCCTTGGCCTGGAGCGCCTCGTTCTCGTAGCCGATCAGCACGTCGCCCTTGCCGCCGGCGAAGGTCTGCAGCGAATCGCGTGCGCTGTCGTCCTGGACCGACGTGTTGGCGAGCACCTGCTTGACGAAGTCGAGCGCCTCCTGCTCGGACTTGCCCTGCTCGATCTGCGAGCCGTAGGCGGCCATGATGTTCCACTTCGCGCCGCCCGAGGTCGCGGGGTTCGGGGTGATGATGTCGACGTCGCCGCTGACGAGGTCGTCCCAGCCCTTGATGTTCTTCGGGTTGCCGGGGCGCACCGAGAGCACGACAACCGAGTCGGTGACCATGCCCTTGTACTCGTCCGAGCTCCAATCCTCGGCGACGAGGCCGGCGTCGACCGTCTTGGTCATGTCCGGCTGCAGCGAGAAGGCCACCACGTCGGCCGGCAGACCGCTCTCCACCGCGCGCCGCTGGTCGCCGGAGGCGCCGAACGAGGTCGAGAACTCCACGCCCTCGCCGTCCGCGCTCTTCTGGAAGCCCGGGATCACCGCGTCCTCGTAGGCCTGCTGCGGCGTCGAGTAGGCGACCAGGGCGATCTTGCCGCCGCCCCCGTCGCCACTGGCGCTGCTGGCGTCGTCCGAGCCGCAGCCGGCGACCACCGGAGCGGAGAGCGCGAGCAGTCCCAAGATGAGGCGCGTGATGCGAGTCCTAGTCATAACCCCTTATTCCCAGTCAAGTTTGTGGACTTTACGATTTGGGAAGACTAGCAAGTTGGTGGGGAAAGTGCCAATAGCGGTTCGGAGCCCGGCACACAGCCGTGTGGGGTCAAGCGTCCGAACTCCTCTGGGAGGATGCGAGCGATGGGTGCGAGCGAGATCGTGGACACGGCGGCCGAGGCCGCGGAGCTCGAGCTGGCCCCGCTGCTGGTGCGCGAGCCATTGGCGGAGTTCCTCGACGGCGCGGGCCTGGGATCGGGCCCGCTCGAGGCCGAGCGCGTCGGCGATGGCCACTCGAACGTCACCTACCTCGTGCGCCGTGGCGGCGAGCGCTTCGTTCTGCGGCGCCCCCCGCGCCCGCCGCTGCCGCCGTCGGCCCACGACGTGCTGCGCGAGGCGCGGCTTCTGACGGCGCTGGCCGGCACCGCCGCGCGCGTCCCACGCGTGCTCGCGACCTGCGACGACGAGTCGGTGCTCGGCGTGCCGTTCTACGTGATGGAGGAGGTTGCGGGGACGGTCATAACCGACGCCGTCCCGCCGGCGCTCGACATGCCCGAGCAGCGCGCGCGGATCGGGGACGAGCTGATCGACGCGCTGGTCGAGATCCATGCCGTGGACTGGCGGGCTGCCGGCCTCGAGGGGTTCGGCAAGCCGAGTGGCTATCTCGAGCGCCAGCTGCGGCGCTTCGCCGGGCTGTGGGAGCACAACAAGACGCGCGAGCTGCCGGTCGTCGCCGAGGTCGGCGACTGGCTCGCGGCGAACGTGCCCGAGTCGCCGCCCGCGACGATCGTCCACGGCGACTACCGGCTCGGCAACGTGATGGTTTCCGACGACGCGCCCGGCCGTGTGGTGTCCGTCTTCGACTGGGAGCTCGCGACGATCGGCGACCCGCTCGCCGACCTCGGCTACCTGACCGTCACCTGGGCCGGCACCGACGATCCCGGCGACTCGCTGTTCGCCGCCCTCACCGCCGTCAGCCGCGCGCCCGGCTTCCACGCCCGCGACCAGTTGGTCGCCCGCTACGAGCAGCGCTCCGGCCGCTCGATGCACGCCCTCCACTGGTACCAGGCGCTCGCCCTCTGGAAGGCGGCGGTCTTCATGGAGGGCAACTACAAGCGCTTCCTCGCCGGCAACAGCGACGACGCCTTCATGGCCGCCTTCGACAAGGGCGTCCCCGCCCTGGCCGACAACGCCCGCGCGATCGCGCTCGCCGGCTAGCGACGCTCCTGCTAGACGCGTAGGTGGCGTAGCCGCTCGATATGACGCCGCGCGATCGCGAGGTTGGGGGTACCTCTCTCACGGATGACCTTACGGGTCATGTCCGTGGCCGCGGACCTTTGAACTCCGTACTCCTCCACGACGCGATCGAGCAGATCGTCGGGCATTAGTCGCTCACCCAAGAGCTCGAAGATCCTGTCTTCAATATCCATGTCACACATCCCTCGCATAGCATATCGTCTAGGTCGAGTCACCGCTCTTTGCGCTTGACATAGGTCACTTCTCGCAAGTCCTCTACCTCGCCGTCGAGGCGCTCCAGTGTGGACCGCACCTCCGCAAGGGCTTCCTGTGTCGTGCCTCTGTCCGCGTATCTGACTCCGCGACCCGAGATCTCCGATGGGAGTTGGCCGACCGATGCCCTGGACATGACGACCACTACGAATAGCCAGGCGGCAAAGAGGCCGAGGGTTCGTTCGACGACCAAGATCGTCTCGGAGCCGAGCGCGACGCCTGGCAGATCGCCGGCCGGTCTCTCGATCAGGAAGACTCCTGCGACCATGCTCGCGATCAGGCCACCCGCGACGAGCGCTGCGACTGTCGCTCTGCCCCGCGATCCCATCGGCCCACCGTAGGTCGAGTCCAGTTACGCGAGAACACGCCTCAGTGACGGAAGCGCAACAGAAGATCCGCGGTCTGCTGGTCGACTTCGGCGGGGTGCTGACGACGAACGTGTTCCAGTCCTTCAGGGCGTTCTGCGATGCGGAGGGACTGGACCCGAACGCGTTCGCCGACCTGCTGCGGTCGAGTCCGGAGACGCGGGCGGAGCTGCGCAAGCTCGAGACGGCGCAAATCGGCGCCGACGAGTTCGGCGCGCACCTGGCGCCGCTGCTCGGCGTTGCCGACGCCGACGGTCTGATGACCCGGATCTTCGCCCAGATCGGGCCGGAGCCGGCGATGATCGACGCCGTGCGCGCAGCGCGTGAGGCCGGCGTCCGCACCGGCCTGATCTCCAACTCGGTCGGCACCGACATCTACGACCGCGCCCTTATCGACGAGCTGTTCGAGGCCGTCGTCATCTCCGGCGAGGTCGGCCTCCACAAGCCCCAGCCCGAGATCTTCCTGCTCGGCGCCGAGCGAATCAGCCTTCCGCCCGAGGCGTGCGTCTTCGTGGACGACCTGCGCGAGAACTGCGCGGGAGCCGAGGCGGTCGGGATGACGGCGATCCTCCACCGCGGGCCCGAGCGAACGCTGCCCGAGCTCGAGCGGCTGCTGGAGCTCCCGGAGCTGGCCTAGCTGCAGCCGGGCGCGGCGTAGTCGCCGCTGCAGGCCGTCTTGTCCTGCCAGCGCTTCTGGAAGTCCTTCTGGAACTCCTTGACCGCCTTGGCGCCCTCCTTGCCGCCGCCGGCCTCCTTGGAGACCCGATCGGCGATCCGCTCGGAGAGGACCTGCAAACGCAGCTGGACCAGGATGTCCGCGACGGTCTGCCCGCCGAGGAACTGCCTCAGCGCCTTCTTGGTCTTGAACTGCCGCTTCGCAGTCGAGTTCCAGGTGCGCCGCACCTCGGCCTTGGAGACCTTGATCCCGCGCTCGGCGGCCTCCTGCTCGATCGCCTCGCGCTGGAGCAGCTGGGCGAGCGCCTGGGAGGCGATCTGCTTGCGCTCCGTCGCGGTCGGAGCCTTGCCGTTGGCCTGCCGCTGCTGTCGCGCCAGCATCGCGATCTGCCGATTGAGCGCGGCCTTGGGGACCTCGGTCTCGCCGACCACAGCAACCGCTCCCGACGGGATGTCCTCGGCCCGCGGCTTGTCGCCGTCATCGACGCCACCGCAGCCGCCGATTACCGTAACCACGAGCAGCGTGGCGACAAGCGCCAACGCCCGATATCGCACCTTCCCCGTCACTCGGCGCCCATAGTACGGGACCAGCGTTACCGCTGGTCCCGTAACCGCACTTGGTCTACGTCGGTCAGCTGCGCCGCGATGCCCGCTGGGCGGCACGCTTGGCGGCTTTGGTTTGCTTCTTGGTGCATGGGGTCTTCATGCGGACGTCGGTGTCGTGTTGGCGTCCGTTGTGGCCGTCCATGTCGGTCTCTGCGATGTGGCGGCCGGCACAGAGGTTGATCTTGGCCCTGCGGGTTCGTGTGACGGCGATGATGCCTGTCTTGCCGCCCTTGATGTTGAGGTTGAACCGGCTGATCGGCGCGTCCGGCACCGCGTTGAACGTGTTGACCAGCTTGCCGGACTTCGTGGTCGAGGACTCGCCTTTGAGGTTGACCGCGATCTCGCCGCGCAGGGCGACGACGATCATCGGC
>DASQKP010000033.1:0-186089 GCA_035630455.1 Thermoleophilaceae bacterium | reverse complement strand
GCCGACGCGCTGGCCGGCACGACCCGCCTGGCCCAGCGCGCCGACGAGCTCGGCTACAGGCGCTTCTGGGTCGCCGAGCACCACAACATCCCCTCGGTGGCGTCGACCGCGCCCGAGGTCCTCATCGCGCACATCGCGGCCAACACCGGCCGCATCCGCGTCGGATCGGGCGGCGTCATGCTGCCCAACCACGCGCCGCTGGCGGTCGCCGAGCGCTTCGGCATGCTCGAGGCGCTGCACCCCGACCGCATCGACCTCGGCCTCGGCCGCGCGCCGGGCACCGACCAGCGCACGGCGCTGGCGCTGCGCAGCACGTCGCCGGAGGACTTCCCCGACCAGCTCGCCCAGCTGCGCGGCCACCTCGGCGACGGCCACGCGGGAATGCGCGCGGTCAGCGGCGAGCACACCTTGCCGGATATCTGGATGCTCGGCTCGACCGACGGCGGCGCGCGGATCGCCGCCGCGCTCGGCCTGCCGTTCGTCTTCGCCCACCACTTCCACCCGCACTTCACCGAGCCGGCGCTGCGCCTCTACCGCGACAACTTCCAGCCCTCCGAGCTGCTCGACCGTCCGCGCGCGATCGTCGCCGCGGCGATCGTCGTCGGCGAGGACGACGCCGACGCGAACCGGCTCGTGCTGCCCGCCGGCATCTCGATGCTGCGCCTGCGCCAAGGGCGCCCCGCGCCGCTGCCGACCGTCGAGGAGGCCGAGGCGCTGCTGCCCAATCTCGGCCCGCAGGAGTGGGACGTCGTCCAGGACACGCTCGCCCGCGCGATCGTCGGCGGTCCCGCGACCGTCGAGTCCGGCCTGCTCGACCTGATCGAGCGGACAGCCACCGACGAGCTGATGGTCACCACCAACGTCGCCGACCCGGAGCGGCGCATCTTCGCCCTCGAGCAGGTCGCGCGGGCGTTCCAGCTCAGCCCGGACCCCGTCGCCTGACGCGGGTCAAAGCGCGCCGGCCGCGTACCGGCGCCGAAGAGCAGGCTGAGCGGGCCGAGCCTAGCCGGAGGTTTCCTCGCCTACGGTGGGGGGAGTCTTCGAGAGCGACGTATCGATCGACGAAGGGATGAGCGATGGCTGGCGAGTTGAGCTTCTTCGAGCTTGGGACCGGCGACGCGGAGGCCGGGCGCGCTTTCTACGAGGGGCTGTTCGGCTGGAGCTTCGAGTCCGGTCCCTCCGGTGGCGGCGGCTTCGGGATCGGCACGCCGAACGTCCCCGGCGGAATGCATGGCGGCGACCCCGGCGCCGCGCCGTATCTCTTCTTCGCGGTCGACGACATCGAAGCTGCCCAGGAGCGCGTGCGCGAGCTCGGCGGTGAGGTCGACGAGGCCGACGTCGAGGGCGACGAGGCGTCGGTGGCGAAGTTCGGCCGCTTCAGACTCTGCCGCGACGATCAAGGATCGCCGTTCGGGCTGCACCAGCCGCCGCTTGCCTGAGCCGCGCTCGTGGCTAGCATCGATCGCTGCGATGAGTTTCGGCGACGAGGGCGGTCTAGGAGACATGAACTCAGATCTGGCGATCGACGCCAACGGCCTGGTCAAGGTGTTCGGCGACACGCGCGCGGTGGATGGCGTTGACCTCGCGGTGCGGCGCGGATCCGTCTACGGCGTGCTCGGCCCCAACGGCGCCGGCAAGACGACGACGATCCGGATGCTGGCGACGCTGCTGCGACCGGACGCCGGCAGCGCGCGGGTCTGCGGGCACGACGTGGTTGCGGACTCCGACGAGGTGCGTGCCGCGGTCAGCCTGACCGGTCAGCTCGCCTCGGTCGACGAGGATTTGACCGGTCGCGAGAACCTGATCCTCGTGGCGCGCCTGCTCGGT
This sequence comes from Thermoleophilaceae bacterium, assembly GCA_035630455.1. GTDB lineage: Bacteria > Actinomycetota > Thermoleophilia > Solirubrobacterales > Thermoleophilaceae > JAAYBF01. The sequence goes on along the minus strand of DASQKP010000033.1, from coordinate 184,262 downwards.
CTCGGCCGCGCCGAGGCGAAGCGGCGCTCCGACGACCTGCTGGGCGCCTTCGGCCTGAACGAGGCCGAGGGCAAGCTGGTCAAGAACTACTCCGGCGGCATGCGGCGGCGGCTCGACATCGCGGCGAGCATCGTCGTGACGCCTGAGCTGCTGTTCCTCGACGAGCCGACGACCGGGCTCGACCCGCGCTCGCGCAACCAGGTCTGGGACATCATCCGCGCGCTTGCCGGCCAAGGCACGACGATCCTGCTCTGCACGCAGTACCTCGACGAGGCCGACCAGCTCGCCGAGCGGATCGCGGTGATCGACCGCGGCAAGGTGATCGCCGAGGGCACGCCGAGCGAGCTGAAGGCGTCGGTCGGGTCCGGGACGCTGCACGTGCGGCTGGTCGACTCCGAGCAGCGGCCGGAGGCCGAGCGCCTGCTCGCCGCCGAGTTCGGCGACGCCGTGCGGCTCGAGTCCGATCCGGCGGCGCTGTCGGTCGGCTGCCCCGACGCCGAGCGCGCCGCCGAGGCCGTCGGTGCGCTCTCACGCGCGGGGATCACGGTCGGCGAGTTCTCGCGCGGCCAGCCGAGCCTCGACGAGGTGTTCCTCGCGCTGACCGGGCACACGGCCGAGGAGGCCGAGGAGATCGACGACGAGGACGACGAGAGGGAGGCGGCATGAGCGCCACCGACACGACCACCACCGCGCCGGCGGCACCGGCCGAGGCCAGCGAGGCGGCGCTGCGCAACGCGCTCGCCCGCACGCCGCGGCCACCACGTCAGAGCGCCGTCGGCTCGATCCTGACCTTCGGCTGGCGCGGCATGCTGAAGGTCAAGCACGTCCCCGAGCAGCTGATCGACGTGACGATCACGCCGGTGCTGTTCACGCTGATGTTCACCTACATGTTCGGCGGGGCGATCGCCGGCTCGACCCAGGAGTACCTCCAGTTCCTGCTGCCCGGCACGCTGGTGATGTCGGTGCTGTTCACGACCGTCTACTCCGGCGTCGCGCTGAACACCGACATGACCAAGGGCGTCGTCGACCGCTTCCGCTCGCTGCCGATCTGGCGCCCGGCGCCGCTCGTCGGCTCGGTCGTCGGCGACAGCGTCCGCTACGCGGTGGCTGGGACCGTGGTGATCGTGGTCGGCTTGATCCTCGGCTTCCGCCCGGAGGCCGGCGTCGGCGGTGTGATCGCCGCGATGGCGCTCGTCGTCGTGTTCTCGTTCGGTCTCTCGTGGGTCTTCACGACGATGGGCCTGCTGATGCGCAGCCCCAGCGCGGTGATGAACACCGGCTTCATGGTGCTCTTCCCGCTGACCTTCCTCAGCAACACCTTCGTCCAGCCCGACACGCTGCCGAGCGCGCTGGAGGCGTTCGTCGACGCCAATCCGATCTCGAATCTCGTGTCGGCCTCGCGCGGCCTGATGGCCGGCTCGGTCGACGGGTCCGACCTCGCGATCGTGCTCGCCGTGGCCGCCGGCCTGACCGCCGTGTTCGCCCCGCTGACCGCGCACCTCTACCGCACGCGGGGCTAGGGCAGGCGCCGGATGGCGTTCGTCCCGCCCACCCGACATCTCCTGCGCGCCAAGGACCTGGCCGACGCGCGCTACTTCGAGCCGCTCGACGTCGACGACCTGGCCGCGGCGGCCGGGCTGTCGCGCGCCCACTTCAGCCGCGAGTTCAGCCGGACGTTCGGGGAGCCGCCGCACGCCTACCTGATGACGCGCCGGCTAGAGCGGGCGGCGGCGCTGCTGCGCACCACGGACCGCTCCGTCGCCGACGTCTGCCTGTCGGTCGGCCTGCAGGGCATCGGCTCGTTCACGACCAGCTTCACGCGCACCTACGGCATGTCGCCGACGGCCTACCGTGCGCGCCACCCGCCGGCGTCGCAGTTCGCGCGCGTCCCCGCCTGCGTCGTGCGGTTCTACGCCCGTCCGCAACGCAGCACGTTTCGAGAAGACAGCGGGCCGGCGGCTGACTAGCGTGGCCAATGACCTCCCTGAGACGGAATAAGGAGCTTCAAATGACATTCAAGATCGCCAGTTCGCAGCTGTGGGTGCACGACCAGGACGAGGCGCTCGCCTTCTACACCGAGAAGCTCGGCATGGAGGTCCGCGTCGACGTCACGCTTCCCGAGCTGGGCGACTTCCGCTGGCTCACCGTCGGCCCCGTCGGGCAGCCAGACTTCTCGATCGTCCTGATGGCGATTCCCGGTGAGCCGGTCATGAACGCCGACACCGTGGAGGAGGTCAAGGCGCTGATGGCCAAGGGCTGCGCCGGCACCGTCTTCCTGACCACCGACGACTGCCAGGCCTCCTACGAGGAGCTCCGTGCCCGCGGCGTCGAGTTCACCGAGGCGCCCGAGCAGTACCCCTACGGCATCGACTCCGGCTTCCGCGACCCGTCCGGGAACTCGTTCCGCCTGACCCAGGTCCAGCTGCCGGCTGGAGTCTGAGCTTCGACGACAGGCCGCTGCTCTTCCACCAGCGATGGCCTGGCCGTCCTCGTCGTCAAAGGGCGTTCGGCTCGACGGGCGCCAGCTCGGGGCGCTTCGCCGCGATCCCGTCGCCCGACGAGCGTCCGCGGACACGCCTGGCGATCCAGGGCGCCATGTAGCGGCCCGCCCAGACCGCCTCGCGCGCCAGGACGCTGGCGCGGCGCAGCTGCTCGGCCGGCGGCAGCGGAGTCCACGGGTCCTCGTCCGGCTCGACGCCGAGCGCGTGAGCCGCCGCGTGGGCGATCCGCGCGTGGCCGGCGGCGTTGGCGTGCAGGCGGTCGTCGGCCCAGAGGCGCGCGTCGACTATCCCCTCACGCTCGAGGTCGAGCATCACCGCCCCATGCCGTTTCGCGATCGCACGCAGCTCGCGGTTGAAGGCGAACACGCGCCCGAGCGTCGGCCGCGCCGCCGGCATCACGCGGCTGGTGTCGGGGTAGGTCATCGTCAGCACCGTCGCGCCGGCGCCGCGCAGCGCCGCGACCATCGCCTCGACGTCGCCCAGGACCCGGCCGACGTCGACGCGCGGGCGCAGGATGTCGTTGATCCCTGCGAACACGCTCGCCAGGTCGGGCTCCATCGCGAGCGCCGCCGGCAGCTGCTCGGCGCGGATCTGCGCCGCCTTGCGACCGCGGACGGCGAGGTTGGCGTAGAGCAGCCCGGGATTCTCGCGCGCCAGCCGCCCGGCGAGGCGATCGGCGAATCCCGCGAACCCGCCGCCCGGCGTCGGGTCGTCGATCCCCTCCGTGGTGCTGTCACCCAGCGCGACGTAGCGCGAGTACCCCATAGCGCCGCAATCTAGTTGCTCAGCGGCGCAGGAGGTCGATTGCTCGCGCCTGCGCGGCGGCGACGTCTGGATGCACCCATAGCGCGAGGTGGGTTCCGCGGCTGAGGACGACGTGCTCGGCGCCTGGGATCGTCGCGGCCGCGTGGTCGCTGTGCGCGGGCGCCACGTCGACGTCGCCGTCGCCGCTGACGATCAGCGTCGGCACGCCGATCCGCTCCAGCTCGAGCGACTCGATCGCGGCGAAGCGGGCGAGGTCGTTGTCGATTCCGGCGCCACGGTGCGCGTGGTCGGCGGCGGCGCGGGCCATCGCCAGCACCAGCTCGGCCTGGCGCTCGTCGCCGACGGCTTCCCTGGTCAGCTCGCGCAGCTCCTTGCGGCTGAGGTCGCCCTCGGCGCCGAGCGTGCTCGACACCGTCGCCTTCGGCGTGTGGGAGGCGAGGAAGCGCAGCAGCCAGTTGCCGGCGCGCGTGTCCATCATCAGCTGCTCGTCGATGCTCGCCTTGTCGGGCGCGAAGCGCTGGCTCACGCCGGCCGCGACGACCAGCGCCGACACCCGCTCCGGGTGGCGGACCGCCAGGCGGAAGGCGCTCGGCCCACCTCCCGACCATGCGAGGACGCCGGCGCTCTGGTGGCCGAGCGCGCCAAGCAGCGCGGCGTGCAGATCGGCCTGGGCGTCGATCTCGGCGCGACCGTCGTCGAGCGCGGTGCCGAGGTAGCCGGGGCGGGAGGGGGCTATCGTCTCGAAGCCGGCGTCGACCAGGAAGCGGCCCATCGCGAGCCCTTGGTCCGACCCGCCCGGCGTGCCGTGCACGACCAGGACGGGAGGTCCCTCGCCGGCGCGCTCGACCTCGACGGGGCCGAGCGCGGTCTCGATGGTCTCGGGCGTGCGCGGCGGCGCGTCGTTCTCGCTCATGTGCGGCGCGACTCTAGCTTCGCGCGGCGCGGATCGCCACGATGTGACGATGTCCAGTAACGCTCCCGCGGACGTCCGCTCCGCCACTCCCGACGACGCCGGCGCGATCGCCCGTCTTCTCTACGACTTCAATACGGAGTTCGAGGAGCCGGCGCCCGACCCGCTGGCGCTCGCCGAACGGATGCGCGAGCTGATGGCCAGCGACAATTTCGCGGTCCTGCTCGCCGGCGACGGTCCCGACGGCCTCGCGGTCCTCCGCTTCCGCCCGTCGATCTGGAGTACCGCCCTCGAGTGCTACCTCGCCGAGCTCTACGTCGTCCCCGCCCTCCGCGGTCAGGGTCTCGGCCGCGCGCTGATGGAGCGCTCCATCGCCTTCGCCCGCGATCACGGCGCCGACTACATGGACCTCGGCACCGGCGAGACCGACACCGCCGCCCGTGCTCTCTACGAGAGCCTCGGCTTCTCGAACCGTGAGGGAAAGCCCGACGGCCCGCTCAACTTCTACTACGAGCGCGAGCTGCGGTAGTCTGGAATCATTCTAGATGACGGTTCCACCCTGGAAGCGCCAACGCGGTCCGACGTCGAGCATCTCTTGCGCGACGCCGGCCTACGGGCGACGCGTCCCCGGGTGGCGGTTCTGACGGCTGTCTACGAGCATCCGCACGCCGACACGAGCTCGATCATGGGTGTCGCGCGCGAGGCGCTCGGCGACGTGTCGGTCCAGGCGGTCTACGACGTGCTGGGCGCGCTGACGGCCGCGGGGCTGGTGCGGCGCATCGAGCCGGCCGGCTCGGTGGCCCGCTACGAGTCTCGCGTCGGGGACAACCATCACCATGTCATCTGCCGGTCGTGTGGCTCGATCGCCGACGTGGATTGCGCCGTCGGCCACACGCCATGCCTGACCGCGTCCGATGCCCACGGCTACTCGATCGACGAGGCCGAGGTCGTCTACTGGGGGCTGTGCCCAGCTTGCACCCCCGCCCAATCCTGATCCCATCCCATCGACTCACCTGGTCCCGAAAGGAATTCCGTGCCTGACAACAACCCCGTAATCACCGAGGGCGAGGACAACCCCGAGCACGAGCGCAAGTGCCCGGTCGGCGCTCATGGCCGCACGAACCAAGACTGGTGGCCGAACCAGCTCGACGTGACCGTCCTTCACGGGAACTCGCCCGACGGCGACCCGATGGGCGCCGACTTCGACTACGCAGCCGAGTTCGAGTCGCTCGACCTCGACGCGGTCAAGCGCGACATCGACGGGGTCATGACGACCTCACAGGACTTCTGGCCGGCGGACTACGGCCACTACGGACCGCTCTTCATCCGCATGGCCTGGCACAGCGCGGGCACCTACCGGATCACCGACGGCCGCGGCGGCGCCGGCTCCGGCCAGCAGCGCTTCGCCCCGCTCAACAGCTGGCCCGACAACGGCAACCTCGACAAGGCGCGCCGGGTGCTCTGGCCGGTCAAGCAGAAGTACGGCCGCAAGCTCTCGTGGGCCGACCTGATGGTCCTGGCCGGCAACGTCGCGCTGGAGTCGATGGGCTTCGAGACGTTCGGCTTCGCCGGCGGCCGCGCGGACGTCTGGGAGCCCGAGCAGGTCAACTGGGGCAACGAGGACGTCTGGCTCGGTGACGAGCGCTACAGCGGCGACCGCGATCTGTCCCAGCCGCTCGGCGCCGTCCAGATGGGCCTGATCTACGTGAACCCGGAGGGCCCGAACGGCAACCCGGATCCGCTCGCAGCGGCGCGCGACATCCGCGAGACGTTCGCCCGGATGGCGATGAACGACGAGGAGACCGTTGCGCTGATCGCCGGCGGCCACACCTTCGGCAAGACCCACGGCGCGGGCGATGCCGCCAACGTCGGCCGCGAGCCCGAGGCGGCCCCGCTCGAGGAGATGGGCCTCGGCTGGCGCAACGGCTTCGGCACCGGCAAGGGTGGCGACACGATCACCAGCGGACTCGAGGGTGCCTGGACGCCGACGCCGGTGGCGTGGGACAACAGCTTCTTCGAGACGCTGTTCGAGAACGAGTGGGAGCTGACCAAGAGCCCCGCCGACGCCCACCAGTGGATCCCGAAGGGCGACGGGCCGACCGTCGTAGACGCGCACGACCCCTCGCGGTCGCACAAGGTGGTCATGCTCACCACCGACCTGGCGCTGCGCGAGGACCCGGCTTACGGGCAGATCTCGCGCCGCTTCCACGAGAACCCGCAGCAGTTCGCCGACGCGTTCGCCAAGGCGTGGTTCAAGCTCACCCACCGCGACATGGGGCCGATCGAGCGCTACCTCGGTCCCGAGGTTCCCGCCGAGCCGCAGATCTGGCAGGACCCGGTCCCGGCCGTCGACCACGAGCTGATCGGGGCCGACGACGTCGCGGCGCTGAAGGCCACGGTCCTCGCGTCGGGCCTTTCGGTCGCCCAGCTGGTCTCGACCGCCTGGGCGTCGGCGTCGACGTTCCGCGGCACCGACAAGCGCGGCGGAGCCAACGGGGCGCGCATCCGCCTCGCGCCGCAGAAGGACTGGGAGGTCAACGACCCGGCCGCGCTGGCGGCGGTGCTGCAGGCCCTGGAGAAGGTCCAGCAGGACTTCAACGCGGCGCAGACCGGCAACAAGCGGGCGTCGCTCGCCGACCTGATCGTGCTGGGCGGCTGCGCGGCGGTCGAGCAGGCGGCCAAGGACGCCGGCTTCGACGTCGAGGTCCCGTTCACGCCCGGCCGCACCGACGCGTCGCAGGAGCAGACCGACGTCGAGTCGTTCGCGGTGATCGAGCCGACCGCCGACGGGTTCCGCAACTACCTGCGGCCGGGGCACCGGCGGCCGACCGAGCAGCTGCTGGTCGACCGGGCGCAGCTGCTGACGCTCACCGCTCCCGAGCTGACCGTCCTGGTCGGCGGCCTGCGAGTCCTGGGCGCCAACCACGGCCAGTCCGAGCACGGCGTCCTCACCACGCGGCCGGGCAAGTTGACCAACGACTTCCTCGTCAACGTGCTCGACCTGGGCACGACCTGGAAGGCGACGTCCGGGGACGGCGAGGTGTTCGAGGGCCGTGACAGCGAGACCGGCGAGGTCAAGTGGACCGGCACCCGCGCCGACCTCGTCTTCGGCTCGAACTCGATCCTGCGCGCACTCGCCGAGGTCTACGCCAGCGATGACTCGCAGGAGAAGTTCGTACGCGAGTTCGTGGCGGCGTGGGACAAGGTGATGAACCTCGATCGGTTCGATCTCGACTGACGTGAGCGTGGCGTTCAGGCGGGCCTGCGCGGCCGGCCTGGACGCTCTCGCGTAATTCGCCGCCGGCTCAGCGGTTAGCTTGGCATGACGATGACTCCACGACGCTTCCAAGCACGGCGTATCCAGATCTGGCTTGCGGCTGCCGGCGCGCTCCTCGCGCTCGCCTTCCTGCCGGCGGCCGCGTCCGCGGACCGCCCGTACGACGTCCTGATCGTCAAGGCCGACGGGGGCAATAACCCATTCGAGCTCGAGGCCGCACTGCAGGCCCAGCCGGATGTGTCGAACGTGGCGGTGTACGACACCAACGTCTTCACGCCGCTGCTGAGCCTGCTCGAGGACTACGACGTGGTGATCGCGTACAGCAGCACCGACTACGCCTCGGCCACCAACCTCGGCAACACGCTCGCCAACTACATCGACGGCGGCGGCGTCGTGGTCCCAGTCGCCTTCGACGGCATCACCACGCCGAACCGCTCGCTCGCCGGCCGCTGGATCACAGACGAGTACCGCCCCTGGATGCCCGGTGCGACCGTCAACTCCACAACGCAGACCCTCGGCGCCCACGACGTGGCTCATCCGTTCTTCCAAGGCGTCACCGCCCTCAGCGCCATGTACCGCATCTCCGACGTCACGCCCGCTCCCGGCGCGACCCTGCTCGCCTCCTGGAGCGGCGGCTCACCGCTCGTCGCCGTCAAGGGCCGCGTAGTCGGCATCAACGCCAGGCTCGGAAGCAACGAGTGGAGCGGCGACTTCGCCAGGCTGATCGTCAACGCGGCGAACTCCCTCTACCCGCAGCCGGCGCCACCGGCCGAGCCGACACCGACGCCGACACCGACTACCGCGGACACCACCAAGCCGACGATCACCGGGCTGTCCTTCAAGCCCAAGGCCTTCCGCACCGCCGCTCCCCGCTCCAAGTCCGGCGGCACCAAGATCTCCTTCCGCCTCTCCGAGCCCGCCACCGTCCGCCTCACCATCCAGCGCCGCGCCCAAGGCCGCAAGTCGGGCCGCAAATGCGTCGCCCCCCGCCCAACCAACCGCACCGCCAGTCCCTGCGTCCGCTGGCTGAAGGTCCCCGGCCAGATCGAGCGTGCCGGCGTCACGGGTTCCAACAGCTTCCGCTTCACCGGCCGCCTTGCCGGTCGCAAGCTGGCCCCCGGCTCCTATCGCGCGGTGTCCGTAGCCACCGACGCCGCCGGCAACCGCTCGGTGCTCACGCGCCACGCGTTCAACGTGCTGGCGCCGAAGGTCCGGCGCTAGCCGGCGGCCTTCAGTCAGACGGGGACTGACGCTGATGCCGGTTGGGTGTATGAGCAGCTAGTGCAGGTGCGCTCGTAGTTGCTCGGCGAGGCGCACCGACGCTTCGATCTCGACTCGGCGAATCGACACGCTCTCGACGTTGATTCCGAGCGGAACGCCGAGCGTGCGGCAGTAGGCGATCAGCTCGGTGGCTGTGGTGAGTGCCTGCTGGTAGGAGGCTTCGAGCGGATCGGTGGCGTGGGCGAGGTCGTTCTCGATCCAGCGTGGGACGTCGACGCCCAGCCAGCGTAGGAACTCCAGGGTCTTCATCGATCCGCAGACCGAGAACGTGAAGACGAACGGCACGGGTGGCACGCCGCGCGCTTGGCACTCGTAGTGGTAGTCGGAGACGAGATTCTTCGCGGCGTTGATGTCGTAGACGACCTGCGTCACGAAGAATCGGCAGCCCGCCTCTTGCTTGGCGAGCAGGCGTAGGTGCTCGTCCTGGCGTCGGGTGTGGCGCTCGGGGATGGCGACTCCGCCGAGCAACACGGCCGGGGTGGTGTCGCGACGCAGGGCCTGGGCGTCGGCGAGCGACGTCCGACCGGCGGTGGCGCTCGACGGTGCGCCGACCAGCACGGTCATGACCCGTGTCGGGTCTTGGGCCGACAGCCACGAACGAAGCTCGGCGGGCGCGTACTTGCTGACCGCGCGGTAGACGACGACCGGGGCCGGCCACGCCGCCAGATGCTCGGCGAGGTAGTCGGCCGGGTCCAGCGTCGGCATGAACGGGAACGGGCGCTCGGCCGGGTTGCGCTCGGTCTCGTCGTCGATGTCGTAGAGGATCAGACCGTCCAGATCGAGCGGAAGAAGGCGCGCGAGCGTCGCGTTGGCGATCTCCTGCACCTGCTCGCGCTCGGTCGCGAGACGCGGCGGGGTGAGGGCGAACACGAGGAACTCGCCCTGGCCGGCCTCGATGCGACGGATCAGATCCAAGCGCGACAGGGTATTCGGAAGTCCGGGCGCGCCGGCGAGTCGAAACCGCGCGCTGGTCGTGGGGGCTAGTCGTGGGCGGCCGCGACGACGTAGCTCGGCGGCGACGAGAACGGTCGGGTCGAGGATCAGGCGTGCAAGGGTCCGTCTCGCCACCTACGGAGTCGCTCAGCTCGCGCAACTCATCTGCCCGAATGCTTCGCGACGCCGGAACGGACGCCTCCGGCCTTCCCGGCAGGCTTCCTTCGAGCCTCAGGATTCCGCTCCCCAGGGCTCCAGCGGCGATATGGCGAGAGCCGGACTCGAACCGGCGACACCACGATTTTCAGAGGCGGCTGGGGCGGCGGAGGAAGGGCCGGATACGCAGGAGGAAGGCGGCGAACCGGACAAGCTCTGATGCCGGTGGTTTCCAGGGGTTTCGGGTGCGTTTGGGGACTGAGCTGGCACGCCAGTCCCCAAACGGCGGCCTACTCTGCTGGGACGATGGCCATGCCGATTTCGCATCTCGACCCCAGCGGCGCTTCGCCGAAAAGAAGCTTCTTGCCGTGGCGATCGGAGGCGCTGCGCACGGGGCGCATAGTCGGTCGCCCAGCTCAAGCGCGAGTACGAGACGTTCGCCTTCTCGCCTGCCGAGGTAGGGGGCGAACTGGGAGCGGGTCCGGTCGGGTGTAACGCCACGTCCGCCCAAGGCCCGACAATGGGGCCCGACATGGCTCGCTCATCTACCGCAGACCCCCGGGGCGCGATCTGGCGTCGCTGGGATCCTCATATCCATACCCCCGGAACCCTGTTCGAGGACCGGTATCGAGGCGATGACCCGTGGGAGGACTTCTTAGCGGCGGTTGAGGCCGCCGATCCTCCGATTCAGGCGCTCGGAGTAACCGACTACTGGCTGCTCGACAACTATCGCAAGGTTCGCGAGTACTGGGACGAAGGGCGGCTCCCAGGCGTCCAGTTGGTCTTTCCAAATATCGAGATGCGGCTTGCCACGGCGACCAAGCATGGGGCGGCGATCAACGTTCACCTGTTGATCAGCCCGGACGACGGGGATCACGTCGATCAGGCCCAGCGCGTTCTCAACAAGCTCACGTTTGACGCCCTTGGTGAGACCTACCATTGCCACGCGGATGATCTGGTCCGCCTTGGTGAACGCTCGGATTCAAGCATCTCTGACAGGGAGGCTGCCCTTAGGCACGGTGCGAAGCAGTTCAAGGTAACTCATGCTCAGGTTCGTTCCGTGCTTGAGGCGAGCGCTTGGGCCAAGGAAAACATGCTGGTTGCATTCGCGGCATCGAGCAAAGACGGCACAGCGGGTCTACAGGACGATTCGTCGTTTAGGGAGGTTCGCCGGGAGATCGAGCGGATGTCTCACATAGTGTTCACCTCTTCGCCTAAGGAGCGACGGTATTGGCTCGGCGAGGGTGCTGACTCTGTCGCCGAGCTTCAGCGCGCGCATGGCGGTCGCAAGGCCTGCCTGCACGGGAGCGATGCACATTGCGTTGAAAAGGTTGGGGCTCCAGACCAGGAGCGACGGACTTGGCTCAAAGGCGACCCGACCTTCGAGACGTTGCGGCAGTCGTGGATCTCGCCCGATCTGCGTGCGGTAGTCGCCCAGGGCCCGCCGACCGGACCACTGCCCAACAAGACTGTGGCGGCGCTGGAAGTCCACAACGCGCAGTGGTGGACCAGCGGGCGGCTGCTACTCAATCCCGGTCTCGTCGCTGTTATCGGACCCCGAGGATCCGGTAAGACCGCATTGGCGGATTTCATCGCGGTAGGAGGCAACGCGGATGTCGTGACCGAGATTCCGTTCATAGGTAGAGCTGGGCGCCTTTTGGCCCAAGCGGAGGTCGCTGTTGACTGGGGCGACGGGGCAACGGTCGCGCGCTCGCCACTAGACCCGGACCAGACAGCACCGTCTCGAATCCAGTATCTGTCCCAGCAGTTTGTCGAGCGTCTGTGCGGCGCGGACGGAGATGTCTCGGAGGAGCTACGCGAGGAGATCGAGCGAGTCATCTTCGAGGCTCATCCGCCGGAGGAGCGGTCTGGTGCAACGACGTTCGACGAGCTGCGAGACATCGAGACGCGTGAACTGCGGGCGCGGCGCGAGCATCGCATCTCCTCTGTTGAGGCGACAGGCGACCGGATCGTGGCCGAGCGACGCAAGCAGGAGGCAGCCCGCGATCTTGAGGTCGCGCTCCATCAGCAGGAAGCCCAGCTCAAGGAGGCGGAGACTAATCGTGCCCGGTTTGTCGTAGGGAATGCAAAGACCAAGGTCGAGCGCTTAGCGACGATCCGTGACGCGGTTGCAGAACGCCAGACGCAGGTCGATGCTCTAGAGATGCGTGGGAAGGCTGTCCGCGCGCTTCAAGCAGCAGTGAGCGACCTCCAGGAAACGGGCTTTAGCCGTATCACTTCCGATTTGCAGTCGAAGTACGCGGACGCTGGGTTGTCGGCCGATGATTGGGAAGCGTTCCGGCTGAAGTTTGAAGGCGAAGTGGGCGCTGTACTTGAAGCGGCACATGCTAAGACCACGGCTCATATTCAGGCCGCGCGCGGTACGTCCGTTGCCGCTAAACCGGGAGAGCCGGCTGCGATCGTGCCGTATGTTTCAGACGAGGCCGATCTTTCGAAGGTGCCTCTAGCCGCGTTGCGCCTAGAGGCCAAACGGCTGGAGCATGTGATCGGGCTGGACGAGCGTCGCGCCCAGCAATTGCAGCAGTTGGACGATGGCATCACGAAGCTGCGTCGATCCATCCAAGCGCTCAAGCATCGGTTGAATGACGCCAAAGGTGCGCCCAAGCGGGTTGACGCGCTCTTCGCCGAGCGCCTGAGCGACTACGCCGAAGTGTTCGAGACGTTTGCCGATGAGGCTGAACGGCTGCGAGCACTGTATCTCCCGCTGCGGGAGGGCCTAGGGAACGACGGGGCAATGGCGGGGCTTGAGTTCACGGTTCGCCGCCGCGTCGACGTCGATCGCTGGGTAGCGATGGGCGAAAGCCTTCTCGATCTCCGTCGTGGTGGTCCGTTCACGGGCCGCGGTGCGCTTCGGCGCGCCGTGGAAGACGTTCTCGCTCCCGCCTGGAGAAGCGGGTCAGGGCAGGAGGTGCGTGCGGCAATGGGGGTGTTTCGCGAAAACTATGTAGAGAAGCTCCGCGACCACGCGAAGGTGACTCGTGAGGACAACCCAGAGGCCTACTGGGACTGGTCGACCAAGGTCTCACGGTGGCTGACGGGAACCGATCACATAACGGTCGACTACGCCATCGAGTACGACGGTGTTGGGGTGCAGCAGCTGTCACCCGGTACACGGGGGATCGTGTTACTTCTGCTCTACGTGGCCATAGACCGGAGCGACGATCGGCCACTGATTATTGATCAGCCTGAGGAGAACCTCGATCCCAAATCGATCTACGAGGAGCTGGTTCAAAGGTTCAGTGAGGTTCGTCATCGACGCCAGGTGATCATCGTTACGCACAACGCCAACCTCGTTGTGAATACCGATGTTGACCAGGTTATTGTCGCCGACGCCGAGCCGCGATCGGCTGGCGAGTTACCGCGCTTCCGCTATACGTCGGGTGGCCTGGAGGATCAGGGTGTTCGTGAAGCTGTCTGCGGGATTCTTGAGGGGGGCGCGGAGGCATTTCGTGAGCGCGCACGCCGCCTGCGCGTCGGTCCGGCGCCGGGCGACGCGTGACTCTGGCTGAATGAACCGAGCGACACGACCCTGGACTCGATGGCGCGATAGCGGCGTGGCATCTCGGCTGTCGTCTGCGCCCGTGATAGTATGAACGTATGAAGCGCACAACTATTAGTTTGCCCGACGATATGGCCCTGGCACTTGATCGCGAGGCCCGGCGTCAGGGGACCTCGGTCTCGGCCGTCGCGCGTGAGGCGTTGGCCGGGCGGTTGCGCTTGCGGGCTGGCCAGGTCCGAGATCTTCCGTTCGCTGCTCTTGGGCGGAGCGGGACTCGCGATACGGCCCGCCGTGCGGACGAGATCTTGGATGCGGAGTGGGGTGCTGGTAGCAGTCGTTGATACTGGTCCGCTCTACGCTGCGGCCGATCTGGATGACGACGATCACGCCGCGTCGCTGGAGGCACTTCAGCGACGTGACCTTGAGTTGATCATTCCGGCGTTAGTTGTGGCTGAGGCGACCTACCTCGTAGGCCGTCGTCTAGGGCCTAGGGCCGAGGCGGCGTTCCTGCGTGGATTGAGCGAGATCGAGGTCGAGGCGCCACGTGGCGACGACTGGGCCCGTATCGCCGAGTTGGTCGATGGGTACGGGGATCTGCCCCTAGGCGGTACTGACGCATCGGTGGTCGCGCTCGCGGAGCGCCTGGATACGGCCACTGTGATCACGCTCGATCGGCGCCACTTCACGGTAGTGCGTCCGAAGCACTGTGACGCTCTGGAACTGCTTCCGGGCGAGTGAAGCGAGTGGGCGGGGGCAGCTCGCGCCGGAACCCTACGAATCCTGCGTGGCCTCGGGAACGCCGACTACGTCGTCCGGGCCAAACACGTCCTCCTCTGGCAGCACAACGGCATGTTTCTGCGCCGTGCTGATCACCGTGTCCCAAGCTTCTCCTGCCACCCCCAGCGCTAGGCGGGAGCCGCCGACTGTCGCCGTCACGATGTAGTCCGATACGGGGGGCTGGAGCGTCCATGAGGGCTGAGCGTCGTCGGAAAGGTTGACCGACAGAGTGGTTCCCGACATGTTCGGATGGCTGAAGTCGGACAACCCGGAGTAGATCCGGCGAATGACTGTCCCACCGCCGCCCGCGTGGTCATCGAGTGCTTGGCTTAGGGACTTCACAAAGGCCGAGACGCGGTACGGGCGAAGGTCTGCCCAGCCGGTTCCCGGATCGGACCCCAGCCCCAATCGGAACAGCATCACCTTAGTTCGCTCGGGCCGATTCGCCACCAGCAGCGGTACTAGGTTTCGCTGCATATAGGTCGAGACACCGCAGGTCTCGTTTAGGGCGCGCGCGACGACGGGCGCGGCATGAGCATTGCCGGTGTTGAGTAGCGCGATCATGCCGCTGGCGAGATTGACGTTACGTGACGCCAGCGCGGTCGAGTACGACAGGATGAGCCGGCGGGCGGTTTTCGAGCCGTCTGCCATATAGAGGCGCTCGGCTCCGCGTGCGCGTCGTCGTCCAAACTCGAATCGTTCTTCCCACGCACGGACTTCGGCCTGGAAGCCATCGAAGGCCTCGGCAAGATCAGGGAAATGATCCCGCACCCTCTCTGAGATCACGTAGTTGGGTTGGCCGCCATCCATGAGCGCTAGGAGCTTGCCGCATGGGGCGGCTCGATTCGAGCGATCGCCTCTGCGGGGCATCTATGGGCGCGTGGGCGTGCGTGCTTACTGCTTGTGCTCGACGCGCTTCATCAGCTCGGCCCGAGTGATGCCGAGTGCCTTGGCGATCCGCGTGACCGTCGAGAACGATGGATCGGACTGGCCTAGCTCGATCCGGGCGAGTGCGTTGGTCGTCAGCCCTGCGTCGTGAGCTAGCCCCTCTTGCGAGCGGCCTTGACGCTCGCGCTCTTGTCGGAGGACCGCGCCGAGGGCGGGGTCCGGATCGGAGGGCCTGGGAGCCACGATCGGAAGACTGCCGACTGGCCCATCTAAACACAACCCTGTTGACAGGGCACAGCAAACTGTGGATCATGGAGGAGGCGGCCGGGTGCAAACGGCCGGAACCCAGCGATCAAGGAGCGTGGGACACATGAAGGTGACGGGCACGGACAACCTCGGGATGGTGAGGGTCCGATTCAGCGCGGCTCAGCGCGAGCCGGTGCTGCGCGAGCTGCGAGATCACAGGAGCGGCCACCTGGATTCACTGCGCATCTATGCGCTGCATCCAGACAAGTACGGCGAGGACGACCACCGCCTGACCCGAGAGAAGATGGCCGTTGTCGAGCGCGCTCTCGACTACGCCGAGGGAACCGAGCCGGGGCGCCCGTTTGATCTCGTCGTGCCGATCTGGCTAGCCCAGAGCCTCGCCGACAATGGAGCGCGGATCGCCGTCGAGGCTTTGCGCGACACGCTCGATTCGTTGCTCGACGGACGCATGCCGGATGGGCTGCCAGTCAACGATGCTCGCGCGGCGATTCGAGACGCGGCGAAGGAGACGCGCGTCTGGATCAAGACGTTGCTGTCGGCGCACAAGTACCCGCGCCAGCCGCTCCGCTAGCCGTGACGCCTCCCAAGGACGTGTTCGCGGCGAATCTCGCGCGTGAGCGCCGACGCCAATGCCAGTCGATGGTGGCGCTCGCTCGGCTCGCTGGCGTCCATGCCAGCGAGATCAGCCGCTTGGAGCAGGGGCAGCGTGATCCCCGCCTCTGGACAATCGTGCGACTGGCACGGGCGCTCGACGTGCCTCTCACGGTCCTCTTGCGAGGGATCGGGAAGACGGAGGAGAGCGCTCAGGGCGCCTGAGACCTACCACTGGCCCTACCGCCCGCCCTGGTCATGTTGGGTTGGGGATTTGGCTCTAGCTAGCGGTGCAGCACGTCACGCGCGATCCGACCCCGCCCTCCCATCGTCTTCGACAGTTGGGGTAGGGAGGCCGGGGTCGGATCGCGCGTGACGTGATTGAGAGTGTGAGGTTGATGTGGGGTGACCAGGGCGGGCGGTAGGGCCAGTGGGGGCGGGTGGAGAGAGCGGAGAGGGCAGATGCGGGGCGTTGTGGCGGAGGGATTGACGGCTCTCTTGATGTTTGAAGCGTCGTTGAGGAGAAGAATTGGGCTAGGTCGCATCTACCCCTGTGAGTGGATGCGAAGGCCGAAAACCAGCCGGAGGAGAAGCGCCCTGATTCTTCGGGGGGCACTCCTAAGGGGTCGCCGTTTGGTCAGTTGATGAGTGCTGACGGCGAGAGGTTGAACGGTCGGGCAGGGGTCCACTGTGCGAGTTCGTCGCCCTGTTGGGGTGTGAGCGCGAATCGTTCGATCCGGGGCTTCCGAGTCACCCGCCGCGACCTCGCGGTCGTCGGCTGGCTTGGCCGGCTGCGTTTCGCCGAGGCCGCCCAGGTCGCGCGCCGGTTCGCGTTGAGCGAGCGCCACGCCTACCGGCGGTTGCGCGGCCTGGTCGCGCTCGGCCTTCTCGATCACCGTCGCGTCTTCCACAACCGACCCGGCGTCTATTGGGCCACCCGCGCTGGACTCGACGCGGCCGGTCTGCGGCTCCCGCCGGCCGGGATCGACATTCGCACCTACGACCACGACCGCCTCGCCGCGGCCGTGGCGATCGACCTCGCCGGCGAGTTCAGCGCCGAGGCGATCGTCACCGAGCGCGAGTTGCGCTCGCTCGACGCCGCCGCCGAGTCGCCCCGCTACGCCGTCCGACGCGGCAGCGCTGACAGGGGCGGCCGGCGCGGTCTCCACTTCCCCGACCTCGCCGTCAATGGCGCGGACGGCCGACCGCTCGCGGTCGAGGTCGAGTTGACCGCGAAGGGACGCGGCCGGCTCGACTCCATCGTCGCGGCCTACGTCCGCGCCCGCCACATCGCGGGGGTCCGCTACTACGCCGCGCCCTCCGCGACCCCCGGCCTCGAGCGCGCCATTGCGCGCGCCCGCGCCGAGTCGCTGTTCGACCTCCACACGACCAAGGAGATTCACCAATGACCGACAAGACGCCCAAGCCCGAGCCGGTACCCGACTTCGGCGACACCGAGTTTGCCCAGACCTACAACGAGATCGTCTTCTACGTCTTCCCGGCGATGTTCGTCGGGGGGCTCGCGCTCGCGCTCTTTCTCCACTGGAAGAACTGGCGGGGCACCTTCGCGCTGATCCCGATGGCGCTGTCGGCGCTGCTCGGCCTGCTGATCCCCTACGCCGGGACAGGAATCCTGATCTCGCTCCTCGGCGGTCTGCTGCGCGAGTTCTGGCGCTATGGAGAGATCAAGAAGGGCCACGGGAAACTGCGGCGGGGTAAGGCGGCGATAGGGCCGGTTACGTACCTACGCAACTGGCGGGACCGGCGGCGGCTCGCGCAAGGGGAGTTGTTTCGCGGTGAGGCTTACGCAGCCGGCGTCAGTGACTCGGGCGGCGTGGTTCACCTGCCGCTAGGTCTGACCGAGGGCCGCCACTCGCTGCTGATCGGGGCCACGGGCGCGGGCAAGACGACGACGCTGATGACGGCGGCGGGGGCGTACCTCAGCGCCGGGGCCGGGGTGATCGTGATCGACGCCAAGGGCGATGCCAACCTCGCCGATACCCTGCGGCCGGTCGCTCTGGCGGACGGTCGGCCGTTCTACCGCTTCACGCTCGACGGAGGCGACAGCGACCAGTGGAACCCGCTCGCCTACGGCACGCCGTCAGAGCGCGCCGACAAGCTGATCGCCGCCGAGCAGTTCACCGAGCCGCACTACAAGCGCCTGTACCAGCGCTACCTGCTCATGGTCTTCCAGACCATCGAGGCGCGCGAGGAGACCCCCGACCTGGCGACCGTCGTGCGGCTGCTGCAACCCGCCCGGCTGGCGGTCTACGCCCGTGAGATCACAGACGCCCACGCCATCGCTCGCATTGACGAGTACCTCGCGGATCTCACCGACCAGGAGAAGCGCGACCTCGCCGGACTGCGCAACCGGCTGGCGATCCTGGCCGAGAGCGAGCACGGACACCTGCTCGCCCCAACCGGCGACCCGGCCAACCACATCGACCTGATGACCGCGATCAACACCGGGGCGGTCGTCGTGTTCAGCCTCAACACGTCGCGCTACCCCGAGACGGCGAAGCTGCTCGGCGCGGCGATCTTTCAAGACCTCCAAGCCGTCGCGGGGTTCTTGGAGGCCAACCGGGCGGCCCAGCGCGCGACCGGCGTCCTCGTCGACGAGTTCGGCGCACTCGGGGCCGACCACATCGTCGGCCTATTCCAACGCGCCCGGTCAGTCGGCCTCTCGCTCGTCCTCGCCACCCAGGAGCTAGCCGACCTGCGACGCATCGACCCCGCCTTCCAGGATCAAGTGATCGGTAACGTCGAGGCCGTCATCGCCCACCGCCAGAACGTGCCCGAGTCGGCCGAGCTCGTCGCACAGCTCGCCGGCACCCGCGAGGTCTGGATACACACCTTCCAGACCGACCAAGCCGTCGCCGCCGCCCCCGACGTGCTGCCCACCGGACGCGGCACAAAGCGACGCGGCCACGAGTTCTACGTCGCCCCCGACACCATCAAGCAACTAGACGTGGGCGAGGCCGTCGTCATCACCAAGAACCCCCACCGCGCACAGACCGCGAGCATGATCCCGACCGTCTTCCCGTCACCGCCACCGACTGCCGACGACCCAGGCATCGAGGCCGCGCTACGAGTCGCCGCCACCATGCGCGTCCGGCCAATCACCCGCACGCAGTGGCTCGCCTCCAACCCGACCGCCCACTTCTGACCGCCGTGCGACTCGACGCCCAGGACATAGACGCCATCGCGGAGTCCGTAGCGGCGAGGCTCGGGGCGATGCTCAACGATAGGCCGCGCTTCGTGGACGCGGCGACGGTGGCGCGGTTGCTGGGCGTCGAGCGCGACTGGGTCTACGAGCACGCCGACCAGCTCGGCGGCATCCGGCTCGGTGGCCCTCGCGGTCGGCTTCGCTTCGACCGCCAGACGCTTGTGGATCGTCTCGCCGACCCCTCGACGCCGACCACGCCCTCGGCTAGAGTCGTGGCACGATCAAAGCGGCCGAGGGACGGTGCAACGTCCCCCGGCCTAGACACCGGGAGGATGGTCCCGATGCCCGACAAGAACCGTACTCGCGCCGGACGGCGGGTGGTTTGAATGCCACGCAATCCGACCGGCTCCGTACGCGCTCGGAAGCTCGCCGACGGCACCCGAGCGTTCCAGCTTCGCTTTCGCGCTTACGGCGCACGCGAAGCGATCACGTTGCATGAGCAGCCCGGTTGTGGATGTGGCTGTGGCGGCGGCTGGGATGAGACAGGGGCACGCAACGAGCTGGGCAACGTCCTCGCCCTGGTGCGCGTCGGCATGTGGAAGCGGCCCGAGCCGCCGCCAGCTCTCGCCGATCCGAACGAGCCGTCCGGCGTTCCGACGTTCGCCGCGTACTCCCAGGTGTGGCTGCAAGCCAAGATCGACGGCGTCTACGGCGACAAGCCGATCTCCGAGAACACGGCGTCGGACTACCGCTGGCGGCTGCGCTGCCACTTGCTGCCGTACTTCGGGCGCTACCCGCTGGATGAGATCGACCGAGACGTGTGTCTCGCGTTCAAGGCGTACAAGCTTGCCGAGGCGCGCGAGGTGCGCGAGGCCATCGCGGCGGGCGCGGATCTTCGCGACTACCGAGGGCGGCGACTGGTGCCGCTCGGGCCGGCGTCGATGCGCAAGCTGATCGGCGGGCTCGCCTCGATCCTGGACGACGCCATCGAGGACGGGCACATTCAGACGAACCCGGCCCGATCCAAGCGGATGCGCGTCCGCGTCCCGAAGCCCAGCCGCACCTTCCTGGAGATGGACGAGCTGGCGGCGGTGTTCGACGCGGCGGCCGAGCAGGACAACCCGCTCGGCAAGGCCGAGGTCCCGCCGAAGCTCGGCGTTACCGCTTCGATGGTCGCCGGGATGCTCGCCCACGGGTACCGGCCGCATCAGATCGCGCGCAAGCTCGGAGTGACCAAGTCCACGGTCAGCTTCCACATGACCAAGATCCACGCCGACGTAGGACGCGGCTACATCGGCCGCCGCGTGATCTGCGAGGTCCTTGGGCGGACGGGCATCCGCGTCAGCGAGCTGTGCGACCTCAAGATCGGCCAGCTACGGCTGCACGATCCAGAGGGCGCACGCTTCCGCATTCCCGACTCGAAGACCGAGACGGGTATCCGCGAGGTCCAGATGACGCCCGACCTGATCGAGCCGGTGATCGAGCACCTGGACCGGCTGCGCCGGATTGGCGCGCCCACCGGCCCAGAGGACTACCTGGCCCCCAACACGCGGGGAGGACGGATCGACCGTCAGCGCGTCCGGAAGATCGTGGGGGAGGCGGCGGCACTCGCCAACGAGCGGATCACCGCGCGCGGCCTACCGCCGCTCCCGCACATCACGCCGCACAGCCTCCGGCGGACCTACATATCCATCGCCCTGCTCGCCAACAACTTCGACGTGAAGTGGGTCATGGGCCAGGTCGGGCACGCCGACTCGAAGATGACGATGGACGTATACGCGCAGCTTGAGCAGCGCGTCGAGCGCAGCCACGGGACCAACTTCGACCGGCTCCTCCGAGTGGCCCGAGAGCAATCGAATGTGGACGGATTAGGGACTGACGCCGAAATCGCCCCGTTCGATCCCTCCAACGACCATCCGAGCGACACCCCCGATTCCGCTCTAGAAAGCGGTAGCGGGGAGATGGCGAGAGGCGGACTCGAACCGCCGACACCACGATTTTCAGTCGTGTGCTCTACCAACTGAGCTACCTCGCCGCGATGGGGATCGTATCGGCAGGACGGCTGGGGGCTTCGGTAGCCTGCGCCGCCATGCGAAAGCTCTCCCTCCTCACGCTGATTCTAGGACTCCTCGCGATCGCCGGTTGTGGCGGCAGTGGGGGCGGTAGCGACGGGTCGAGCCCGCTCGACAATGCGCTGCGCTACCTGCCGGCGGATGCGCCGTTCGCGGTTGCGATCGACACGGACAGCAATGGCGACCAGTTCAAGTCGGCCGAGGGCCTCGCGGACCGGTTCGCGCTCGGCGACGAGGTCGAGAAGCAGCTCAAGGATGCGCTCGGAGAGCGCGCCGGTGACCTCGAGGACATCAAGAAGGCGCTCGGCAACGAGTTCGTCGTCGGCTCGACCGACGTGAGGAGCTTCGTCGACTCGGAGGGCGACGACGACACCGCGTTTGTCGGGGCGATCCAGGTCGAGGACACCGACGCGCTCGACAAGCTGATCGACGGTGGGAAGGCCGAGCAGGACGGGGAGGTCGACGGCGCCAAGCTCTACAAGGACGACTCCGGCGACCCGTTCGCAATTGACGGCGACGTGCTCGTCGTGGCCGGCTCCAAGCAGGAGCTCGAGGACGCGCTCGCGACTCGCGACACCGACGACGGCATGACCGAGTCCGACTTCGACGCCGGCACCGAGGGCGTCTCGCAGGACGCACTGCTGCGCGTCTACCTGAACGTCGGCGAGTTGCTGCGGACCGACCCCGACGCCAAGGAGGCGCTTGAGTCGAAGTGGGTCGCCGCCGTGCGGACCGCTGGCATCGCGCTGACCTTCGAGCCGAAGGAGGTGGCGGTCGACATCGACGTCACGACCGACCCCGAGGGCCTGACCGACGCAGACCTGCCGATCGCCGCCGGCGCCGACGCGCCGCAAGTGCTCGACCGCGGTGGGATCAACCTCGCGCTGCGCGATCCCAGTCAGCTGGTCGAGTTCGCCCAGGCGACCGCCGGGACGATCGACCCGGACGGCTTCGCGTCGTTCGAGCAGGACAAGGCGAAGATCGAGCGCGAGCTGAACGTCGACCTCGACAAGGACGTGATCGACCAGCTCGACGGTGACCTCGCGGTGACCGTCGGCCTCGACGGCAAGTTCGGCGCGCGCGCCGAGCTGAAGGACCCGGCCGCGTTCAAGCAGTCGCTGACCAAGATGGAGAAGCTCCTGCCGAGCATCGCCGAGGGCGCGAGCGGCGAGAAGGTCGGCTTCGTCAAGCCGAAGGCCGGCGAGGACTTCTACGCGATCGCCACCGCCAGCGGCGACCAGATCGTCTTCGGCGTCGTCGACGATGTCTTCGTGCTGTCGAACAACGCGAAGATCGCCGGCTCGCTCGCGACCGGCAAGACCAGGGCGGTCCCCGGAGCGAAGGGCGCGCTCGTGCTCAACGTGGACGCCGAGCAGATCGCCAAGGAGGCGCTGAAGCAGTTCGAGAACCAAGACCTCGACCTCGGCGAGCAGTTCGAGCAGCTCCAGAAGCGCTCGTTCGACACCGGCTCGCTCAACGAGCTGATCGGCTCCTTCGAGGCGACCACCGAGGGCCTCTCAGGCAGCTTCACCGTGACCACTGACAACTAGGGGCGCGAGAGGCGAGCCTGGCAAGGAAGCAGGGGGCCGTGGCGGGGCCCGCCCCGCGAGGCTCCCGATGACACCGCCAGGCGACGCCTATCGCGTTCCTAGCGCGCTACTTCAACCAGGCGTTCAGGAACGGCAGCGGGTCGACCGGCTGCCCGCCGGTGTACCAGCCTCCGCCGACCCAGATCTCGAAGTGGAGATGGGGGCCGGAAGAGCTGCCGGTGCTGCCGACCTGGGCGATCTGCTCGCCGCGGGCGACGCGGTCGCCGACCTTGACGGTGGTCGAGCCCTTGAGCAGGTGCATGAAGACGTAGTCGCGGTCCTCTAGATCGCCGTCGAGGACGATGTAGTAGCCGGCGCCGCCGGCCTGGTACTTGACCACCTCGACCGTTCCCGGCCAGGGCGCCAGGATCGGCGCACCGGAGGGGGCCGAGACGTCCTGGCCCTGGTGGATGTGGCCGGGGCGGCCGGCGCCGAAGCGGCTGTCCTTGCCGCCGAGCGAGAAGACGTTGCCGCCGACCGGGAAGGTGTGGTCGCTGGTCGGCGCGGGGGCGGGGACCACCGGCGCGGGCTTGGGAGCGCGCTTCGCGGCGCGCCGCTTGGCTGCCGCCCGCCGCTTGCGGACCTTTGCTCGTGCACGCGCCTGAGCCCGCGCCCGCTTGCGCGCCGCGGCGCGCCGCGCCGCCGCACGCTTCTCCGCAGCGGCCCGCTGCTTCGCGGCCTTCTCGGCCTCGAGCTGCTGCAGCGTGCCGTAGCTGGCGCCGCCACTCGCGCCCGAGCCCTCGGGCTCCGGGGCCGAGGCGCCGCCCGCTGCCGCCTGGGCCGAAGCCCCCGGCTCGCCCTGGGCAACCGCCGGAGCCGCCCCTGCCAACAGCAGGACCGCGACTCCCAGGCTGAGAATGCTCCGCCTCACACCGAACACGTCGGCCTGCTGGCAGAACACCCTGAGCGCCTGCAACAGGTCGCCCAACCGCGCGGTCGCGCGCCCGCCCTAAGCCAACCGACCCAGCAGCTCCAGCGCCCCCGCCTTGTTCAGCGGCTCGTTCAGATTCCCGCACTTCGGCGACTGCACGCACGACGGGCAGCCCTTCTCGCACGGGCACTCCGAGATCAGCCGCGTCGCGTCGGCGACCAGCGTCTCGAACATCCGGAATCCCTGGCGCGTGATCCCCACGCCCCCGGGGTGGCCGTCGTAGATGAAGATCGTCGGCCGGCCGGTCTGGGCGTGGAAGGCGGTCGACAGCCCGCCGATGTCCCAGCGGTCGCACATCGCGATCAGCGGCAGCACCGCGATCTGCGCGTGCTCGGCGGCATGCAGCGAGCCCTGGAGCACGTCGAGCGGAAAGTCCTCAGCCAGCGCCTGCTCCGGGAACTCGTACCAGAGCGCCTGGGTCGTGAAGTGCTCCTCCGGCATGTCGAGCGCGACCAGGTCGAGCACCTCGTGGTCGGTCGTCCGCTTGCGCTGGAACGCCGTCACCTGCTCGCTGACCGAGACGACCCCGAACGACAGCGTCGCCGCCCCGACCTCGCGCACGGCGAGCACCCGCTCGATGTAGGTGTCGGTCTCCTTCTTCGGCTGGGTGTAGAAGTCGCCGACGAACGGCTTGACGATTGCCTGCCGGCGCTCGACGTCGAGCAGCTCGACCTCGTAGCTGCGCCCGAAGTGCAGGTAGATCGCGCCGGGGTGGGCGGTGGAGCGCGCGCGCGCCGTCTCGATCGAGCCGATGATCTCGCCCTCGTCGCCCTCGATCACCGCCACCGAGTCCGGCGATGCCGAGCGCAGCGGGATCCGCGCCGCCGGGTAGCCCTCGCCGCGCGGCAGGTAGCGGCCGCCGCGCTCGCGCAGCTGGCCGAGTTTCACCAGCCGGTCGGCGTAGGCGCTCCAGCGCGGCCCGAGGAACTCCTCGTCGCCGGGCGACAGCGGCAGCTCATAGGCAGCGGCGCAGAGGTGGGCAAGGTGGATCTCCTCCGATTCGTGGTCGAGGATCGCGCTCTCCACAGGGCGTTCGAGGAACTCGTCGGGGTGGCGGCAGAAGAACTGGTCGAGCGCGTCGGAGCCGGCGACGTAGACCGCCAGCCCGGTCCCGCGCCGCCCCGCGCGGCCCCACATCTGGCGCAGCGACGCCACCGTCCCAGGGAAGGTCACGACGATCGCCGCGTCGAGCTCACCGACGTCGATCCCCAGCTCGAGCGCGTCGGTCGACACCACCGCGAGCAGCTCGCCGTCGACCAGCCGCTGCTCGATCTCGCGCCGCTGGGCGGGCGTGTAGCCGGCGCGGTACGGTGCCACCCGCTCAGCCAGATCAGCCCGCCCGCGCTCCTCGAGCTTCAGACGCGTGAACTTCTGGATCAGCTCGATCCCGCGCCGCGAGCGCAGGAAGCAGATCGTCCGCACCTCCTTCTCGACCAGGTCGGCGAGCAGGTCGGCCGCCTCGCCGAGCGCCGAGGCGCGCGCCCCGGTCCGCTCGTCGACCAGCGGCGGGTTCCACATCGCGATCTGGCGCTCGTGGTGGGCGGCGCCGTCGTCGTCGACCAGCCGCACGTCGCAGCCGGTCAGCCGCTCCGCCAGCTCGACCGGGTTGGCGATCGTCGCGCTCGCCAGCACGAAGCGCGGCTCGGTGCCGTAGGCGAGCGCGATCCGCCGCAGGCGCCGCAGCACGTTGGCGACGTGCGAGCCGAACACGCCGCGGTAGGTGTGCGCCTCGTCGACGACGATCCAGGCGAGGTTGGCGAAGAAGTCACCCCACGCCTGGTGGTTGGGCAGCACGCCGACGTGCAGCATGTCCGGGTTGGTGAGGATCAGGTTCGAGCGCTTCCGGATCGCGGTGCGCTCCTCCTTTGGCGTGTCGCCGTCGTAGATCGCGGGCCGCAGGTAGCGCAGCTTCAGCGCGTGCAGCGCGCGCGCCTGATCCTGGGCGAGCGCCTTGGTCGGGTAGAGGTAGAGGGCCCGAGCCGATCGGTCGTTGGCGAGCGTGTCGAGCACCGGCAGGTTGAACGCGAGCGACTTGCCCGAGGCGGTGCCGGTGGTGACGATCGTGTCGCTCTCATAGGCGGAGGCGAGCGTCTCGGCCTGGTGGGCGTAGAGCTGCTCGATGCCGGCGCCCGCGAGCGCCTCGCGCAGCTCGGGGTGGAGCGTGTCGGGGATCGGCAGGTGGCGGGCGCGGCGCGCGCCGAGCCGCGAGCGGGCGACGAGCTGATCGCCATCCGCAGATTGAAGGAGGTCCTCCCAGGGCAGCTTCGTCCGTGCGATGGCCACGCGATGCCATAGTACGGACGGCGTGATCAGGGGCTTCAACCACGCGGATTTCCCGCTCGACCTGCTGCTCGAAAGCAAGCGGGCGAAGCTGACCGTCGTGCTTCCCGCGCGCGAGGTGGCCGACACCGTCGGCAAGATCGTCGAGCGGATCCTGGCCCTCGACGGCCTGGTCGACCAGGTGCTTGTAGTCGACGCCG
The DNA here is from genome assembly GCA_035630455.1 of Thermoleophilaceae bacterium. Lineage (GTDB taxonomy): Bacteria > Actinomycetota > Thermoleophilia > Solirubrobacterales > Thermoleophilaceae > JAAYBF01. The sequence continues at coordinate 158,158 of DASQKP010000033.1, read as the reverse complement.
ACTCGGCCGATGGCAGCGCCGATGTGGCGCGAGCCGCGGGTGCCGAGGTGGTCTCGGAAGCGGACCTCGGAGCCGGTGCCGACCCCTCGGGCCCGCTCGCCGCGTTCGGGCCGATGCGCGGCAAGGGCGACGCGATGTGGCGGGCGCTCGCCGCCGCCCGCGGCGACCTCGTCGCCTACATCGACTCGGACACGCGCGACTTCGACCCGCGCTTCGTCCTCGGCCTGTTCGGACCGCTGCTGCGCGAGAGCGGTGTCGAGTTCGTCAAGGGCGAGTACCGCCGCCCGTTCACCGCCGACGGCGTCGAGCTGCCCGATGGCGGCGGCCGCGTCAGCCAGCTCACCGCCCGCCCGCTGCTCGACGCCTTCTACCCCGACCTGGCGGGCCTGCGCCAGCCGCTCGCGGGTGAGATCGCGGCGCCCCGCGCCCTGCTCGAGCGGCTCCCGTTCGCCACCGGCTACGCGGTCGAGACCGCGATGCTGCTCGACGTCCGCGAACTCGTCGGCGCCGACGCCATCGTCCAGTCCCACCTCGGCGAGCGCCGCAACTTCCACCAGCCGCTGCCTGCCCTGCGCCCGATGGCAGACGAAGTCCTCTCGGTCATCTGCGAGCGCCTCCGCCGCGAGGGTCGCCTCCAAGACGGCGGCCCGACCGACACCGTCGTCTACCGCCCGCCGTTCGCCGACGTCGCGGCCGCGCGTCCGTAGCCTTCCTGCCGATGCCCCTTCGTTGCGTCTACACCGACCTCGACGGCACGCTGCTCGGCCGCGGCGCTTCGTTGTTTCACGACGGCGACGGGCAGTTCACACTGCTCGCCGGCCGCGCGCTCGAGGCGTGTCACCGGGCCGGGGTGGAGGTCGTGCCGATCTCCGGACGGCGACGCGGGCAGGTCGCCGAGCCGGCGCGGCTGATCGGCGCGACCGCCTACTGCTTCGAGATCGGCGGCGGGCTGGTCGTCGACGGCGAGGAGAGCTGGCTCTGCGGCGACTTCCAGCCGCGCGACGGGCAGACCCCCTGGGAGCTCGTCGACCAGTCCGGCGCGCCGTCGCTGCTGCTCGACGCCTACGCCGACACGCTGGAGCTCCACACGCCATGGGACAGCGGCCGCGAGGTCACCCACCTCTTCCGCGGGATGGTCGACGTCGCCGCCGCCAACGCCCTGCTCGACGGCAACGGCCACGCCGGCGTCCGCCTGCTCGACAACGGCACGATCGACGCCGACCGCCGCTGCTACCACCTCGCCCCGGCCACGGCCTCGAAGGCGGCCGCCGTCGCCGCCCACATGCAGGCGCGCGGCTACGCGCCCGCCGACTGCATCGCCGTCGGCGACTCCCACGAGGACTCCGAGGTCGCCCCGGTCGTCGGCCAGCTCTTCCTGGTCGCCAACGCCGACCCGAACCTCCCCGCGGGTCCCAACACCACCCGCACCGAGGACTCCCACGGCGCCGGCTTCTACGAGGCCGTGATCCAGTCGCTGATGGCGTAGGTCAGACGGCGCTCGCAAGCACCGCCGCGCCCAACTCCCGGCCCGCGTCCTCCAGCTCGGCGAGCGTCGTCGCCTCCGTCACCGTCTGCAGGTCAAGGATGCGCTCCTCGAACGGGTCGAGCGTCGAGCCGCCGACGATCGCGTGGCAGGCGACGCCGCTCTGACGCGCTCGCGTCGCGACCTCGAAGACCGCCTTGCCCTGGAAGGTCTGGCGGTCGAGGCGGCCCTCGCCGGTGACGACGAAGGCAGCGGCGCGCATCTGTTCGTCGAAGCCGATCGCATTCAGAACGGCGGGCGCGCCCTGGACGAGCTGGGCGCCTCGCCACGCCCACAGGCCGCCCGACAGTCCACCGGCGGCGCCGGTCATCGCCACGCCGCGCGGATCCTTCGGCGCCTTGCGCGCAAGCCGGGCGAGCCGCTGCTCGAGCCGCTTCACCGTGTCGGGATCCGCGCCCTTCTGCGGGCCGAAGATCCGCGGCGCGTCCTCCCATGCATTACGGGTGTCGCACCACACCTCGAGCTTCGGCTTGACGCCAGCGTGGTCGAGCGCCGCCAACGCGCCCGCGCCGCCGTCGGTGGTCGCCGATCCGCCGACGGTCACGATCACCTTCGTCGCCCCCGACTCCACGGCGGCCGCGATCAGCTCGCCCGTGCCGCGCGTCGTAGCCGCGAACGCGTCGCGCTCATTCTCCGCCACCAGCCCCAACCCGCTCGCCCGTGCGCACTCGACCACCGCTGTCGCCTCGCGACCGTCGATCAGCGCGAACTCCGCCTCCACCGCGCGGCCCAACGGATCCGACACCGTCGCCGTCCGCAGCTCGCCACCGAGATCCGCCAGCAGCGCCTCCAGGGTCCCCTCGCCGCCGTCGGCGACCGGCAGCTCCACCGCCTCGATCCCACCCGCGCGCAACCCGCGCGCGACAGCAGCCGCCACCTCTGTCGCCGCGAACGTCCCCTTGAACGTGTCGGGCGCGACCAGCGCTGGGCCCATCACGCGATGGTCGGCTCCGTCACGCGTCGAGCTGATCGAGCAGGCACTCTTCCGGCGCCTTGTCGTCGCGCCAGCGGAGGAACTTCGTGCCGTGGCGGATCCGTTGGCCGGTCACGTGGTCGTAGCCGATCTCGCAGACCAGCTCGGGACGCAGGCCCTCCCAGGCGAGCTCCTCGTCGGACTTCCAACGGCTCTTCTCGCCCTGGCCGCGCTCGTGGGTGCGGTAGGGCTCGAGCAGCGACAGCATCTCGCGCTTCTGCTTGGCGCCGCCGAAGCCGGAGGTGTGGCCGACGATGTGCAGCTCGCCGTCCTCGTCGTACATCCCGAGGATCAGCGAGCCGACGACGCCCTCCTCCTTGCCGAAGCGGAACGCGGCGACGACGCAGTCGGCGGTCCGGACGCGCTTGATCTTGACCATCGTCTTGCGCTCGCCGGGCAGGTACGGCGACTCCGCCCGCTTGGCGATCACGCCCTCGGAGTGGCCCTCCAGCCACTGCTCGGCGTCGGCGACGGTCGTGACGATCGGCGTCAGCTCGACCGGTCCGAGCTCGAGCCCCTCGAGTCGCGCGCGCCGCTCCACGTACGGCAGCTCGAGCAGCTCCTCGTCGCCGATCGCGAGCACGTCGAAGGCGTGAAAGACGGCCGGCGTCTCGGCGGCCAGCTTCTCGACCCGCGACGCGGCGGGGTGGATCCGCTGGCTCAGCAGGTCGAACTCGTGGATGCCGTCGATGACGATCACGACCTCGCCGTCGAGCACCACACGGTCCTCGGGCATCGCCAGCAGCTGGGCCTCGACGTCCGGGAAGTAGCGGTTCATCGGCTTGCCGCCGCGGCTCTGCAGGTAGACCTCGTCGCCGTCGCGGTAGGCGAGCATCCGGAAGCCGTCGTACTTCGGCTCGTAGCGCCACTCGTCGCCCTCCGGCAGCGCCTTCGCGGTGCGCGCCAGCTGAGGCTTGATCGGCGGGACGAGCGGGAGCGTCATCGGCTCCTCGGGGCGGCGCTGGCACCGCGTAGGCGGCGCAGGATCACGTCGGCGAGACGGGGGGAGAGGCCGTGGACGGCCTGCAGCAGCCGCACCTGGGGCGGGAAGTAGACGCCCCGCTTGTCAGCTTCGATCCCGGTTACGATCGCGGCGGCACACTCGTCGACGTCGGCCTCCTGGCCCTGGCGCCAGGTCGGCAGCTTCTCGCGCTGATGGTCGTGGAGGCTGGTCCCGACCTCGCCTGGATAGACGACCGTCACGCCGACGCCCGTCCTGTCGAGGTCGTGCCACAGGCCCTCGGCGAAGCCGCGCTGTGCCGACTTCGTCGCGCCGTAGACGGCCGCGCCGGGAAAGGTGCGCAGCGCCGCGCCGGAGGAGACGATCACGACGTGCCCGTGGTGGCGCTCGATCATGCTGGGCAGCGCGGCGCGCACCGTGTGGAGCGTGCCGAGCCAGTTGATCTCGGTCATCTGGTCCTCGAGCTGCTCGTCGAGGTCCTGCCACTTGCCGTAGTGGGCTATGCCGGCGTTGGCCACGACCACGTCGATGTCGCCGAACTCGGCGATCGCGGCGCCGATCGAGTCGCGGTCGGACACGTCGGCGACCAGCGCGCGATGGCCGTCGCCGGGCAGGCTGCCGACCAGCTTGCGCAATCCCTCCTCGCCGCGGGCTACCAGGCCCAGCTCGCAGCCACGGGTCGCGAGCTGGCGCGCGAGGGCGGCGCCGATGCCGCGCGATGCGCCGGTGATCACGACGCGTGTGCCGGGGGTGAGCTTCACCGTCGGGCACTCTAGACGACCATTAGCATGGCCCCGAGAAGCCGTTCCGACCCTGGGGAGATCGATGTCGCACGAGCAGGCCACCGTCGCTGAGGAGGAGTACCTCCAGATCATCTTCTGGCTCCAGGAGGCGGGACTGCCGATGACCGGCGCCAACGTGGCGCGTGCGATGCAGGTCTCCGCGCCGACCGTCCACGAGATGATCGGCCGGCTCGAGAGCGACGGCTACATCACCCGCCGCGCCGACAAGTCGATCGAGTTCACCGAGTCGGGCCTCAAGCACGCGGAGGACATCGTCCGCCGCCACCGGCTGATCGAGCGCTTCCTGACCGACGTCTTCGACATCCCCTGGGACCAGGTCCACGAGGAGGCCGAGAAGCTCGAGCACTGGATGTCGCCGACGGTCGAGGAGCGGATGCTCAAGGCGATCGGCGACGCCGACACCTGTCCCCACGGCCACCCGATCTTCAGCCACACCCGCCAGCCCGGCGTCCCGCTCGCCGACGTCGAGGTCGGCGCCAAGGTCACCGTCCTCCGCTTCGAGAACGAGGCCGAGGACCTCCTCCACTACCTGATGGAGTCCGGCCTCACCCCCGGCCTAGCGGGCACCCTCTCCGAGTCCAACGCCGACATCGTCGCCATCGAGTCCGACGGCCGCACCTACTCCGTCAGCCAGAGCGTCGCCCAAACCGTCTCCGTCTCCGCCGACCCCTCACCACCCCCGCGCGTAGCCCTCCCGGACCAGCTCGTCCTCGCCAAGGAGCATTGGGGGCGGTAGCCGTGTCCGCGTGGCTCACTGCGAGCGGTGCTTCGGGCTAAGGACGAACCGCCAGGCCGCGGGGCCCGCCTCCGGTGTCGGTTTCCGTGCTCGGCTCCGTTCGTTCCGCTGGGGCTACGCCCCGTGCCTGGCGCGATACGGCGGAGATGGGTTCTCACGCTGGTCGACGGCAGATGCTCCGCCCGGACGCTCCACTCGCTACGCCTGCGCGCGCAATCCCGCCACCGTCGCCACCCGCGGAACGGCGTGTCTTCCCACGTGGATGGTCAAGTCTGGTTTCTTGGCCGGTCTACGCTGTAGCGTTTCGCGCCTATGCGTATGGTCGCGTTCCGAATTCATGGGTACCGGAGGTTTGAGGCCCAGAGCACACTCGATTTGACGCCTAGGGTGGTCTCGGTAGTAGGTCCTAATGAGGCTGGCAAGACATCCCTATTGGATGCGATGGAGCGACTCTGTGATCCTGCAGAGTCCTTGCCGTTTCGCGTGGGGCACTTCAGCGGCCGTCAGCCGCCACCAGACGATCAAGAGGTTCTTAGCGCGCTGTTTGAGCTCGAGGACGAGGATCGAGACGCTCTTAGCGCCGTGCCAGGTGCCGAAGCCATCCGGCTATGGCATCGAACAAGAACGGCAGATGGCGAGGCGGCGGCTAGTCTCATTCCTGGCTTGTCGCGCGATCGCACCGATCGTGATCGGTTGGCAGCGGATATCGAACGGCTCCTTGCCAAGCCGTCAAGAGCTACCCGGGCCTTTCTCGATACGCAAACCGGCTTGTTTGACAACGACGCCGTCGAGGGGGTTGTTGAGTCCCAGGTGCCGGAGGAGGATGTAGAGGGCCAGCTCGTTCGAGACCTCGCTAGCGGGGTCCTTGATGCTCTACGCGGGCCGAAAGACACGCTGAGTGTGGGCGAGCGTGAGATTCTCGATCGACTCGCACGGGTGCTGATGTCCTTGCCTGACAAGGCGCCCGCTTATGCAAGAGGCTTGAGTGAGAGATGCCTCCTGCTCGGAGAGGAGCACGGGAGCGAGCATCCCGCCCGAACCGCTCGGCGGATCTTGGATCGGCGCTGCCCGCAAGTGCGCGTCTTAAGAGACGACGATCGGCAATTGCGGTCGAGTTACGGGTTTGACGACTACGAGACCCCTCCTGCGCCTCTTGAGAATCTCTTGGTCTTAGCGGGTCTTGACTGGGAGGACCTAAAGGAGGCTGCGGCGGAGGCCGGCAACCCAGCGCTTACAACGATGTTGGCACGAGGTAATCGAGGACTTGAGGAGCGCCTTCATGGAAGTTGGAGGCAATCGAGAGTTTCGGTCGAGTTGTCCGTCAACCAGGGCGCGCTGAACGTGCACCCATACGACGTTGCTAGCGATACCCATTCTTTGATTGAGGACAGGAGCGATGGGTTTCGCTCGTTCCTAGCGTTGCTGACATTCGCGACTCGCCATTCCGTAACGGGTCGACGCCTGATTCTCGCTATCGACGAGGCTGAGCTTCACCTTCATTACAACGCGCAGGCGGATCTCGTCCGGGTCTTAACTGGGCAGACGGTCGCGACCCAGATCATCTATACGACCCACTCCGCGGGGTGCTTGCCAGAAGACCTCGGAAGCGCAATTCGTGTTGTGCGAGCCATTGAGAACGATCGCAGCGACATTCAAAACGGATTCTGGTCCTCTGAGGATGCGGGCGGTGGGTTTACCGCTTTGCTTATGGCGATGGGGGCGGGCGCTGTGGCGTTCACCCCTGCTCGTCGTGCTGTCCTAGCCGAGGGACCATCCGACGCTCTATTGCTGCCTGCCTTACTCCGGGCGGCTAACGGCCAAGGTCCTGACGAGCCACTTGGGTTCCAGGTGGCGGGTGGTTTGGCCTGGACTCCGCCGCAGCTGCTTGGATCACTGGAGGGCGAGGCAGCGCATGTCGTCTATCTCACGGATTCGGACGATACCGGCAAGCGGTATCGGCGGCATCTGAAGGACGCGGGTGTTGAGTCCGATCGGATCTTTGATCTCGTTGCTGGATCTGTGCGGGGGGTCACGATCGAGGACTTCGTTGACAAAGCCACGTATGCGGAAGCGTTCAATCTATTGATGCGAGAGTTTCGCGGGTACGATGGAAAGGCGCTCAGCGTTCGGGAGCTCCCGTCTACTGGGCTGGCCAAGTATGCGGAGAAGTGGGCGCGGAAACGTGGTCTCGAAGCCCCGTCCAAGACGGCCATTGCCGAGCACCTTCTTAGCCTCAGCGGAACCAGTTTGGCTTACGTGTACTGGGCGCAGGGTGAAGTGGAGGTGCGGCCGCTCTTGCGCAGGGGGCGCGAAAAGGCATTAGCTCGCCTACTCCAAGACGTGTCGGTCGGCCTAAAGCTAGGGAGCTAGAACTTCTTTCACGGGCGTTAGCGGCTCGTAGCGATGCGTTGCAGGTCGGCTTGGGCCTCGCGGGCTAGGCGGCCGATTAGGCGGCCGGCGACACGCTGGCGTTCGCGTAGGAGGGCTTCGGTAGCGATCAGGCGGCGATTCTCCTCCCGCAGGCGCTCGATCTCAGCTAGGTCAATCTGTCGCTGCTCTTCGGGGGTCATGGGCTGCTCCCTTCTGATGGTGGGGCTGCGGGCGTGATGCTGGCCAACTCCGTGTCGAGGTCGTCGGCCACAGACGCGATCTTGCCGAGGTTGTGGGATGGCTTCGTCAGCTCTGGCTCGAAGCCGCCAGCACGCTGGAGCCACTCGCGGCGGACCATTCGAACGGCGATCGAGATGATTGCGTACAGGCAGGCGACGACGATCAGCAGGCCAACGGCGAGAACCACGATGCGGGCAAGCGTGATCATCGGCGACCCGGCGAAGATCTCGTTGATGACGTCCGGACTTGCGGACGACGGGCTGCGCGGGCGAACTCCGGACATGGCCAGCGACCCTGCCAGGCATTGCCCGCGAGCACCAGGGCGTGAGCGTCAAGGGGTGCACAAGTGTGCTGAGTCGTTACGGAGGCGTGCATATCCGCTAGCAGCATAAATGCTGGCCGAGCGAAGCGGCACGTGGATGCTGCGCGCGGCGGCTAGATCGGAAGCGATGTCTGGTCCGCGGGAGTCGCTGAGCGGCGGGCGCGGATGTCGAAGAAGAGCAGCGTCGAGACGAGCGCGACGAAGGGGGCGGTGAGGGCCTCGGTGAGGATCATGCCGGCCAGGGCGATGGACTGGCGGTCGGCGGACTCGGCGAGGGCCTGGAGGGGGAGGAGGACGATCGAGGCGGGGAGGAAGGCGGCGATGTTGGCGAGCAGGATCACGCCGAGGGTGCGGAACCAGTAGCCGTTGGTGAGCCGCCAGCTGCCGCGCAGCGCCTCGGTGGAGCGGGCGCCGTCGATCACGACCGATTGGGCGACGAAGTACCAGCGGACGGCGACGTAGATGCCGGGAATGATCAGCAGCAGGAGGCCCAGCGCGATGCCGGCTCCGGCCAGCAGGACGGCGAGGAAGACCGGGGCGAAGACGTCGAGACCGGCCTGGATCGACGGTCCGGGGCGGGGCCGCTCGCCATCGGCCAGCCGTTGCAGCATGTGGATCGCCGCCGCTGCGATCAGCGGTGCCACGACCAGGTAGCTGACGATCATCGGGATCAGCAGCTCGGCCGTGTCGTCGGTCTCGCGGTAGCCGGACGTCAGCTCCTCGAGGCCGATCCCGGACACGATCAGCTGGACCGGCAGGACGACCGCGAGGCCGACCGCAAAGACTGTGGGGAGGTTGCGGAGGTAGAGGCCGAACGCGTCGCCGAGCAGCTCCCAGATCCCGCGTTGCTTCGCGAGATCGAGCCGCTCGGACTCGTTCACGTCCTGGCGCCGGCCAGGTCGCGGTAGGCGCCGGCGAGCCGCGCGACGGCCTCGTCGATCTGGTCCGCCCGCACACCGGAGTAGGCGATCCGCAGCGAGCTCTCGCCACCCTCGAGCAGGAAGTCGGTGCCCTTGACGAACACGACGCCGCGTTCGCCCGCCAGCTCGGCGAGCTCGGCGACGTTCACGCTGTCGTCGGGCAGGTCGACCCAGAGGAAGTAGCCGCCCGTCGGAACGACGAAGCGGGCTCCCGGCAGCTCACGCTCGAGCGCCGCACAGAGGATGTCGCGCCGCTCGCGCAGCGCGTTCTTGACGGTCTCGATCGAGCCGTCGATCGCGCCCGAGCGGCAGAACTCGTTGACGATCGACTGGGCGACCATGTTCGGCGAGATGTAGGTGCTCGTCGCCAGCTTGCGCGCCCGGCCGATCAGCTCGGCGGGGCCGGCGAGGTAACCGACCCGGATGCCCGGGCAGACCGTCTTCGAGAACGACGAGGCGTAGACGACGCGGTCGCTCTGGTCGAGCGACAGCATCGTCGGTAGCGACTCGCCCTCGAAGCGCAGCGCGACGTAGGGGTCGTCCTCGAACAGCACGAAGTCGTATTCGGCGGCCAGCGCGACGAGCCGCTGGCGCTTCTCGAGCGACAGCGTGCAGCCGGCCGGGTTGTGGAAGTTGGGGATGACGTGCGCCAGCTTCGGCCGCGCCCCCGCCTTCAGCGCCTGCTCGAGCGCGTCGACGTCGATCCCGTCGTCCTGCAGCGGGATCGCCAGGATCTCGGCGCCCAGCGAGCGCAGCGACAGCAGCGTGCGGTCATAGGTCGGCGCCTCGACGACGACGGTGTCGCCCGGCTCGACCAGCAGCTGGAACAGGAACGCGTCGGCCTGCATCGAGCCGTTGGTCGCGATCACCTGCTCCTTGGCGACGCCCTGCCGCTCCGCGATCCACTCGACCAGCGGCATGTAGCCCGCCGACGTCCCATAGGCGAACGTCCCCGCCGGATCGTTCTGGAACGCCCGGTCGGCGGCCGCACGCAGCTCGTCGACGGCGACGATGTCGAGCGACGGCGCGCCCCTGGCGAGAGAGATGGAATCGGTCGGGCTCATCGAGCTCGCCACGATATCGAGATGGTCGCGGCGGTTAGCCGCGGAGCACGTTGACGGCGATCTGGGCGACCTCCGTCGGGGTGCGGCCGACGCGGACGCCCTTCGCCTCGAGCGCCTCTGCCTTGGCGGCGGCGGTGCCCTTGGAGCCGGAGACGATCGCTCCGGCGTGGCCCATCGTCTTGCCGGGCGGGGCGGTGAAGCCGGCGATGTAGGCGACGACCGGCTTCGAGACGTTCTCGGCGATGAACTCGGCGGCCTGCTCCTCGGCGTCGCCGCCGATCTCGCCGGACAGCACGATCAGCTCGGTCTCGTCGTCGGCCTCGAACAGCTCGACGACGTCGACGAAGCTGGAGCCGGGGACGGGGTCGCCGCCGATACCGACGATCGAGCTGTTGCCGAACCCGCTCTGGGCCAGCTCGTAGCCGATCTGGTAGGTCAGCGTGCCCGAGCGCGAGACCACGCCGACGTTGCCCTCCTTGAAGAAGGACGCGGGGATGATGCCGACGCTCGCCTTGCCCGGCGACAGGATGCCCGGGCAGTTCGGCCCGACCAGCCGCACGTTCGGGTTGCGCGCGAGGTGGTTGTAGACGCGCAGCTCGTCGTGGGCGGGGATGCCCTCGGTGATCGCGACGATCAGCTCGATGCCGGCGTCCTCGGCCTCGAGGATCGAGTCGGCGGCGAAGCGTGGCGGGACGAAGATCATCGCCGTGTTCGCGCCGCTCTCGGCGACCGCGTCGTGGAAGGTGTTGAAGACCGGGATGCCCTCGACGTCCTGACCGCCCTTGCCGGGCGTGACGCCGGAGACGACCTGGGTGCCGTAGGCGCGGTTGTTGAGCGAGTGGAACGTGCCCTCGCTGCCGGTGATCCCGGAGACGCAGAGGCGCGTGTCCTTGTCGACCAGAACGGCCATCAGCCCGCGACCCCCGCCTTGGCGACCTCGACGACCTTGGCGGCGGCGCCGTCCATCGTCGTCTCGGTGTGGACGTTCGGGAGGTTGGCCTCGGCGAGCAGCTTCTGGCCCTCCTGCTCGTTGGTGCCGTTGAGGCGGACCACGAACGGCACGGTCGGCTCGATCTGCGCGAACGCCTCGATCAGGCCCTTGGCGACCTCGTCGCAGCGGGTGATGCCGCCGAAGATGTTGAACAGGACGGCCTTGACCTTGGGGTCGGAGAGGATCACCTCGACCGCGCTGGTGATCGCGTCGGCCTTGGAGCCGCCGCCGGCGTCGAGGAAGTTGGCGGGCTGGCCGCCGGCCTGGGCGACCACGTCGAGCGTCGACATCACCAACCCGGCGCCGTTGCCGAGGATGCCGATGTCGCCGTCGAGCTTGACGTAGGTGAGGTTGCGCTCCTTCGCCATCTGCTCCTGCGGGTCGGCGGCGCCGACGTCGCCGTAGTTCGCCGAGTCGGGATGGCGGAAGATCGCGTTGCCGTCGAGCGTCACCTTCGCGTCGAGCGCGACGACGTCACGGGACTTGGTGATCAGCAGCGGGTTGACCTCGACCAGCATCGCGTCCTCGCCGACATAGGTCTCGTAGAGCTTGGCGAGCATCGCGCCGACAGGGCGGATCACGTCGGCCGGGATGCCGGCCTCGAAGGCGAGCCGCCGGCCGTGGAAGTCCTGGAAGCCGAGCAGCGGGTCGACGTGCAGCGTGCGCATCGCCTCGGGGTCGGTCTCGGCGACCGCCTCGACGTCCATCCCGCCCATCTTCGAGAACATCGCCATCGTCTTCTTGGCGGAGCGGTCGAAGACGAATGCGGCGTAGTACTCCTCGTCGATCTCGCTCGCGGCCTCGATGTAGAGCTCGTGGACGGTGTGGCCCTTGATGTCCATGCCGAGGATCGCCGTCGCGTGCTGCTCGACCTCGTCGCGATCGGCGGCGAGCTTGACGCCACCAGCCTTGCCACGGCCGCCGACCAGGACCTGCGCCTTGACGACGACCGGGTAGCCGAGCTCGTCCGCGGCGGCGAGCGCCTTGTCGACGGCCTTCGCCGGCCGCCCGTCGGGGACGGGGACGCCGTGCTTGGCGAAGAGCTGCTTGCCCTGGTACTCGAGGAGGTCCATCAGCGGCGCGGCACGCTACCGAACCGGGGCCGCCGAGCGCTCTGCGCCCCCGTCGGCATAGAATGCCCGGCCGCTTCCAATCGAAGTAAGCCTCAGGAGGGCCAGTGCCGCTACCGAAGGACATCCAGTTCATCACCTTTGACTGCTACGGCACGCTGATCGACTGGGAGACTGGGGTCTACGAGGCTTTCCAGAAGGAGGCCGACCGCGACGGCTTCACGATCAGCCGCGACGCGCTGGTACCGCGCTTCATCGAGGTGCAGCGCAAGATTCAGAGCGGCTCCTACGAGCTGTACGCCGAGGTCCTGCGCCGCACGGCCGTCCAGGTCGCCGAGGAGCTCGGCTGGGGCCTGGAGTCCTCGCGCGCGCAGTTCCTGCCCGACAGCGTTCCCTACTGGATGCCGTTCCGCGAGACCAACGCTCAGCTCGAGCGGTTCGCGAAGAAGTACGAGCTGGGAATCCTCTCCAACATCGACGACAAGCTGCTCGGCGCCACCCGCCGCCACTTCCGCAGCGACTTGGACCTCGTCGTCACCGCCCAGCAGGTCCGCAGCTACAAGCCGGACCCCGCCCACTTCAAGGAGTGCGCGCGGCGGATCGACAAGCAGAAGAAGAACTGGGTCCACATCGCCTCGGGCTACCCGACGGACGTCGAGCCTTGCCTGAAGTCGAAGATTCCGGTGATCTGGGTCAATCGTCACGGCTACGAGCTCGAGTCCGGACAGAAGAAGCCGACCGCGGAGGTCAAGACCTTCCGTGACGCGGCGAAGCTGCTCGGCCTCGTCTAGCGCACCGGACTGAGGCCGCGGCCGTGCGCGCGATCTCGGTCCATCCCGACGCGATCGTCGTCACCAGCCTGTTCTGGCAGACCAACGCGGTCGCCCTGCGCGCCGGCGAGGAGGCGATGCTGATCGACTCGCCGTACTTCCCCGACGAGCTCGAGCTGCTGCCCGGCGTGCTGGCGCAGTCCGGCTTCGAGCCGAACGCGCTGCTGGCGACGCACGGCGACTTCGACCACGTGCTCGGCCGGCTCGCCTTTCCCGAGCTTGCGCTCGGCGTCGCGGAGAGCACGATGCGGCGGATCCGCGAGCGGCCGGGAGAGGCGCAGCGCGACCTGCGCGACTACGACGCCGAGGCCTACGTCGAGCGCGCGAAGCCGCTGTCGCTCGGCCAGGTCCAGGCGCTGCCCGTCCCCGGGCACTTGGAGCTCGGCGGCGAGGAGCTGCAGCTGTACACCGCCGAGGGCCACACACCCGACGGCATGGCGATCTGGGCGCCGTGGCTCGGGGTCCTCTGCTGCGGCGACTACCTCTGCCCGGTCGAGATCCCCTGGATCTCCGAGGGCGGCACGATCGACGACTACCGCAACACCCTCGCCCGCCTGGCGCCTCTGGTCGAGCAGGCCGAGGCGGTCGTGTCAGGCCACGGCGCGCCGCAGTCGAGCGCCGCGGCGCTGCGCCAGATCGACGCCGACCTCGCCTACCTCGACGCGCTCGAGCGCGGCGACGAGCGGCCGGCGCTACCCGCCGGCCGCGACAGTAAGCGCCAGCGGGAGATTCACGCGGCGAACATCCGCGGGATCGCCTAGCCCCAAGCTGGGCAGGTCGCGGCCGTATTGCGGCCGGAATCTGCCCACCGTGTGGGTCGCTTTCGTGCCGGGCGCATTCCGGCCACATTGCGGCCGAAATCTGCCCGATTCGGCCGTCAGGCGTTCTTGCGCACGTGCCAGTCGACGGTGACGGTTGCCACCTCGACGTCGTTCTCGTCCTTCAGCGACACGTCGATCGTGAACTCGACGCGGCCGTCGGCGTCGAGGCGGTCGAGCAGCGTGGCCTTGTCCTCGCCGAGCGTGCCGGTCGCGACGATCGGGCCCTTGGCGATCTTGCGGTACTGGATGCTCGCCGCCTTGGCGAGCGGCGTGATCTCGCCCATCCGCTCGAGGAACGCGCCGACGAACGCCGCACCCGAGGCAGCCTCGGCGGCCGAGAAGAGCGCGCCTGCGTGCTGCGACCCGACGTGGTTGAGCAGGTTCGGATCGTCCGGCAGCTTTACCGAGCCGCTGCCCTCAGCCACGCCGACGACCTCGAGGCCGAGGTACTTGTTGAACGGGATGGCCTGCTCGAGGCCCGCGCGTACCGCGTCGAAGTCGATCGTCATAGCCGGCCAGCCTACCGGCGTCGCCTACAGTGCCGCCGTGGCCGCGAACGTGATCTTCGACTGCGACGGAGTGCTGGTCGACAGCGAGCCGTCGGCGAACGTCGTCCTCGCGGGTGTGATCAGCGACCTCGGCCTGCCGACTACGGCCGAGCAGGCGCGCGCCGCCTACATGGGCCGCTCCTGGGCCTCCTGCATGGAGATACTCGCCGGGAAGCTCGGCCATTCGCCGCCCGACGATTTGCGCGACCGCTATCGCGCCGGCGTCGAGGAGGCGTGGCGGCGCGACCTCCAGCCGGTCCCGGGGATCGTCGAGGCGCTCGACGCGATCGAGCTGCCGAATTGCGTCGCGTCGAGCGGCGAGCACGAGCGGATGCGGCTGACGCTGGGGCTGACCGGTCTGCTGCCGCGCTTCGAGGGGCGGATGTTCAGCGCAACCGAGGTCGAGCACGGCAAGCCCGCCCCTGACCTGTTCCTCCACGCCGCCGCCCAGATGGGATTCGAGCTGGCCGACACGGTCGTCGTCGAGGACACGGTCCCCGGCGTCCAGGGCGCCCGGGCGGCCGGCATGCGCGTCCTCGCCTTCGCCCGGCTCGTCTCCGCCGACGATCTCGCCGCAGCCGGCGGCGAGGTCTTCGACGACATGCGCGCCCTTCCGGACCTCGTCTAGTCGATGACGACGGGGAACCGCTCGGCGGCGGCGGCGCGCTGCCGTTCGCCCCACGGGTCGTGGACGCCGGCGAGCAGGAGGGCCGAGAGCGACATCCCGGCGAACAGGACGAACCCGAGCGTGCCGAAGCCCCAGAGCGCCAGCACGAGCCCGCCGCCGGCCGCGCCGACCATGTAACCGAGCTGGGCGGCGCTGGTGCGCGCGCCCATCATCGCCCCGGGCCGGTCGGGCAGCTGCTCGAGGCCGAGCGCGCTCGACCCGGCGAGGCGGATCCCGGCGAAGATCGCCATCGCGCAGAACATCAGGAAGGTCCCGAGCACCGACGGCGCCCAGTTGAGCATCGGGACGAGCACCGCGCCCATCCCGAACGCGCAGACGACGAGCAGCGGCTTGCGCGTGAAGCGGGTCGTGATCCGTGCCGTGCTCAGCGACGAAAGCAGGAAGGCGACCGAGCCGCCGGCCAGCAGGAAGCCGATCGTCCCGACGCCGGTGTCGTAGTTGCGGATGTAGAAGACGGCCGCGTAGGTCAGCTCGGCCGACCAGGCGGTGTAGGCGACCAGCTCGGAGATCGTCCAGCGGCGCGCCGAAGGGTCGCTGAACACGGCACGCAGGCCATCGCGGATCGACTCCTGTTTCGCCTCTGTCGCCACGACCGCCGCCGGCCGCAGCATCAGCCCCGCCACCAGCGCGGCCAGGCAGACGCTCGCCGGGACGAGGTAGGACAGCCGCCACGAGCCGAGGTGGGCGAGCGTGCCGACGATCGGGTTGCCGACGATCCAGGCCAGCGACTGGGCTCCGACGACGTAGCCCATCGCCCAGGCCATCTCGCGGCCGCTGAAGTAGGACGCGACGCCCGCGAAGCCGGCCGACAGCAGGCAGGCGACGCCGAGGCCGGTGACGACATGGGCGGCGTAGAAGATCGCCAGAGTCGGCGAGGCCGCGGTCGCCGCGGCCCCGGCGAGCGCGAGTGCCCCGCCGCGCACGATCAGCGGTCGCACGCCGATCCGATCGATCAACGGACCGATCGCCAGCGAACCGGCGAACGCGGTTCCCGCCAGCACCGAGCGAGCGACGCCGACCGCGCTGACCGACGCACCGAGCGAGTCGCCGATCTCGGCGAGCAGCGGCGCCAGCACGACGATCGACGCCTGCGTCGCCGTCGTGGCGAGCACCAACGGCAAGAGTCGGCGGAAGCGATTGGGCGTGACGACGGTCGCGGACACGGCCGCTCAGGATCGCACGGGTGCGAAGGCCGCCTAGCGCGGCGGCGGGACTAACCCTCGGCGGGAGGCGAGGTGATCGTGGCGATCGGGTCGCCGGCGGAGATCGGCTTGCCCTCTTCGATCGAGAGCGTCGCGATCGTGCCCGCCTTGTGGGCGGTGATCTCGTTCTCCATCTTCATCGCCTCGATGATGCAGAGGAGCTGACCCTCCTCGACGACGTCTCCCTGCTTGACGACGACCTTCCACATGTTGCCCTGCAGCGGCGACTCGATCTGGTCGGGGCCACCGCCGGCGGCCTTCTTGCGCTCCGCGCGCTTCGGCGCCTGGCGGCCGGGCCCCGCGCCGTTCGTGGAGACGCCGCCCCCACCGAACGCGCTGCCGATCACCTTGACGTCGAAC
This sequence comes from Thermoleophilaceae bacterium, assembly GCA_035630455.1. Lineage (GTDB taxonomy): Bacteria > Actinomycetota > Thermoleophilia > Solirubrobacterales > Thermoleophilaceae > JAAYBF01. The sequence goes on along the minus strand of DASQKP010000033.1, from coordinate 141,716 downwards.
TTGCGGCCCGAGACCTCGACGGCGTAGTCGCGCTCGACCTTCTCGTCCTCGTCGGTGTCGACTCGCGTCACAGGCTGCTCAGGCGCGGTCGCCTTGAGCCACTTCTTGTCCTCCATGAGGTTGCGGCAGGTCTCGCCGTTGGCCCACTCGTCGGTCTTGAGCAGCGCCTCGTGGAAGGGGATCAGCGTCTTGATGCCCTCGAGCTCGTACTCCGACAGCGCGCGCAGCATGCGGCGGGTGGAGGCCTCGCGGTCGACGTCCCAGACGATCAGCTTGGCGATCATCGGGTCGTAGAGCGGCAGCACGGCGTAACCGGTCTCGGCGCCGGAGTCGACGCGCACGAACGGGCCCGACGGCTCGCGGTAGTTGCCGATCTGGCCTGGCGCCGGGGCGAAGTTTTTCGACGCGTCCTCGGCGTTGATCCGGCACTCGATCGCGTGCCCGCGGATCTCGACGTCCTCCTGCTTGAAGGACAGCTCGGCGCCGCTGGCGACGAGGATCTGCTCGCGCACGATGTCGACGCCGGTGACCATCTCGGTCACGCAGTGCTCGACCTGCACGCGGGTGTTCATCTCGAGGAAGTAGTACTCGCCGTCCTGCAGCAGGCCCTCGATCGTGCCGGCCGAGCGGTAGCCGACGGCCTTGGCGGCGTCGGTGCCGATCTTGCCGATCCGCTCGCGCAGCTCGGGGTTCACGGCTGGGGCCGGAGCCTCCTCGATCACCTTCTGGTGACGGCGCTGGACCGAGCAGTCGCGCTCGAAGAGATGGACGACGTTGCCGTGCGAGTCGGCGAGCACCTGGACCTCGACGTGGCGCGGGTCGGGCAGGTAGCGCTCGATGTAGACGGTCGCGTCGGAGAAGAACTTCTCGCCCTCGCGCGCCGCGCCCTCGAAGGCGTCCTGCAGCTCGTCCTCGGTCAGCGCGACGCGGAAGCCCTTGCCGCCGCCACCGCCAGCCGCCTTGATCGCGACCGGGTAGCCAATCGAGTCGGCGATGATCTTGCGCGCGTCGTCGACCGTCTCGACCGGATCGGTTGTGCCCGGAACGATCGGAACGCCCGCGGCCTGCATCAGCTCGCGCGCCTTGGTCTTCGAGCCCATCGAGTCGATCGCGTCGGCCGGCGGGCCGATGAAGACGATGCCGGCCTCGTCGCAGGCGCGCGCGAACGGCGCGTTCTCCGCCAGGAAGCCGTAGCCCGGGTGGATCGCCTCGGCGCCTGACTGCTTGGCGACCTCGAGGATCTTCTCGACGACCAGGTAGCTCTCCGCCGCCGGGCCAGGCCCAAGCAGGTACGCCTCGTCGGCGCGCCGGACATGCGGCGCGTCACGATCGGCCTCGGAGTACACCGCGACCGAAGCGATGCCGAGCTCCTCCAGAGCGCGCATCACGCGGATCGCGATCTCGCCGCGATTTGCAACCAGAACCTTCGAGAACATGCGGCGCGGAAGGGTACCGGCCGGCGTCCCCGCATGTCTGCTCGCCTCCGCCTCGCGAGAGCCGACTGGCGCATAATGACGAGAACACGTCCATACTCTCCGCCGGTGAGGGTTCACTTTGGGGTTCTACTGGCTGTCGTCGGCGGCGTGTCGTCTATTGGCGCCGCCGAGGCATCGGCCGCGCTCGAGTTCTGCGAGCGCGCCAGCAGCGGTCGCTCCTGCGCCCGCCTGACGGTTCCCCTCGATCGCAGCGGCGCGGTCCCCGGCACGATCAAGCTGCGCATCGAGCGTCAGAAGGCCAAGAGATCGGCTCGCCCGCCGCTGTTCGTGATTGCTGGAGGGCCCGGGCGGTCTACGACGCAGACCTTCGATAGCGAGACCGTGGCCGATGTCTTTGGGACCGAGTCCCGCTCGCGCGACATCGTCGCGATGGACCAGCGCGGCACCGGCGGGTCCGGTGCGCTCGACTGTCCGGCGTTGCAGCGGGGGCAGGCGAAGGCCGCCGTGATTGCCAAATGTGCGGCCAAGCTCGGTCCGCGTCGCGACTTCTACTCCTCGATAGACATGGCCGATGACATCGACGCCGTTCGCGAGGCACTCGGAGCGGAGCGGATCGCGCTCTTCGGCGCCGCTTACGGCACGCACGTCGCGCTGACCTACGCACGGCGTTACCCCAGCCGGGTCGACCGGCTGGTGCTCGATTCGGCCCACGGTCCCAATGGAGCCGACGTCTTTCAACGAACGAGCATGGCCGCGGTCCCTCGGGTCGTCGACAGACTCTGCGGCAGACGGCAATGTCGGAGCTTCACGCGCGACGCGGGCGGTGACGCGAGGCGGCTCGCCACACAGCTCGACCGCCGCCCATTGGTGGGGCTGGTGACCGACCGGCGTGGACGGAGGCACCGAGCGACGATCGACGGCCAAGGCCTGCTTGATGCCGTCGCCGCGACAGATCTCACACCATTCTTCGGAGCAGCCGACCAGATCCCAGGCGCGATTCACAACGCGCTGCGCGGCGACGCGGCGCCCCTTCTGCGCGCCCGGGTTCTCGGCGCCGCCTCCTCTATGGCAGCGAGATCGGAGCGAGAGCTGAGCGCCGCTACCCGTCTCGCCGCCCTTTGCGCGGACTCCCTCCTGCCCTGGACCGCGTCGACGCCATTCGCCGCGCGCCAGGCTTCGGCGACGGCGTTCGTCGCGGCACTGCCGGCCACCGCGTTCGCTCCGTTCGGAGCACGTACCGCACTCCAGGGCGAGGTCCTTGATGCCTGTCGCAGTTGGCCGGCGCCCGCGAGGCAGCGGCCCGCGCTCGGCGCCCTGCCAGATGTACCGACCCTGCTGTTGGCGGGCGGGCGCGACGTCCGCACGCCGCTCGCGAATGCTCAGGCGATCGTCGCGGAGATGCCGCGCGCCAAGGTGGTGACGGTTGGCAATGCCGGCCACGCCGTTCTGGGTTGGAGCTTCACGAACTGCCCAGCAGGGGCAACCCGACGCTTCCTGGCCGGCGGCGACCCAGGGCATTGCGACCCAGGCCCGCGGTTCAGCTTTCCGCACCCTGCACCGCCGATGTCCCTGCGGGATGTGGGCCAAGGGGGCGGCGCATCCGGCAGAGCTGGCAGGACCGCAGTCGCGGTGCAGCACACGCTCATGGACTTTCTAGTCGCGGTGATGGGGGACTTCCAGCTCAGGCTCGCGACGGCTGATTTCAAGCACCCGCGCCGTACTTTCAATGCGCCGTTCCAAGCGGGTGCGCTACGGGGCGGTGCCTACTCGATCCCTCGCCGGGGGAACGGTATGACGTTTGACCGCGCGGTGGCGGTCCCTGGCGTGCGAGTGCATGGCCGCCTACGTGGCAAGGGAGGTAGCTTGACCGGGGCTCTGAAGGTGTCCGGACGTGCCGCTGCCCCTGGCCGCCTGGTCGTGCGGAGAGCCGCACTTCGGGGCAAGCTCGGCAAGCAGCGTGTCCGAATTCCCTTGGAAGGGTTTATCGAGTTGTTTGCCACGGACGCGACTAGCTCGTCCGCGGCCCGTATCACGCGTGTGGCTGATCGCCTGGCACTTGCGCTGACCCGGCCCTAGGTCTCGGCCGGCGCGTCGGCGGCGGTTACCGGCGGCGGCGTCTCGGCTGCCGCTTCGGCCTCGGCCCGCAGCCGGTCCCGTCGCTCGCGCATCAGGACGTTCGCGACCATCGCGGCGATGGCGGCGGGGAAGAGGGCGATCAGCCAGGAGGGGATTCCGGCGCCGGCCTTGGAGAGGAGGGCGAGGCCGGCGCCGATCAGGACGAGGCCGAGGGTGCGGCGGAGGACGGAGTTGCCGACGCGGAGGGTGAGGTTGGAGCCGATCCAGACGCCGGGGATCGAGCCGATCAGGATGTTGCCGGCGAGGGCGAAGTCGACGTTGCCGGCGACGATGTGGGCGGCTGCGGCGGCCCAGAGCAGGATGGCGGCGTGGAAGATGTCCGTGCCGACGACGCGCGAGGGGACGAGGCGGAAGAGCAGGATCAGGCCGACCGCGATCAGCGCACCGCTGCCGGCCGAGGTGACGCCGAGGACGAAGCCCACCGCTACGCCGAGGACGATGGCGTAGACCTTGTTGCGGGTCGTCATCTCGACCGTGTCGCGCTCCTTGTCGTGCAGCGCCTTGAGGAACAGGGCGCGGGCCATCGTCACCGTGCCGGTGAACAGCAGCGTGACGGCGAGCGCGACGATCAGGATCGAGTCGAAGTCGTCGCCATAGGCGCGCTCGATCAGCTCCAGCACATAGACGCCGCCGATCGCCGCCGGCACCGAGCCGACGGCCATCCACAGCGACAGGCTCATGTCGACGGTGCCCTGGCGTAGGTGGCGCCAGCCGCCGACCGTCTTGGTGATCGCCCCATAGGCGAGGTCGGTGCCGACCGCGGTGATCGGCTTTATCCCGAAGACGAGGATCAGCAGCGGCGTCATCAGCGAGCCGCCGCCGATTCCGGTCATGCCGACGAGCACGCCGACGCCGAGCCCGAAGGCCACGATTGCGGGATCCACCGCCTAATTCTCCCGCGAAACGGTGAGCATTATCGGGTTACAGGGTACCGGCGTCGCCTAAGCGACGAGTACCGCGAGCACGGCGGCGACCGCCTGCTCGACCGCCTGCTCGGCGGGACGCAGCGTCAGCTCCGGACTCGCCGGCGGCTCGTAGGGATCGTCGATCCCCGTCATCCCCTTCAGCTCGCCGGCGCGCGCCTTCGCATAGAGACCCTTCGGGTCGCGCCGCTCGCACTCCTCGAGCGGCGTGTCGACGAAGACCTCGACGAAGCGCAGCCCCGCCGCGTCGTGCATCGCGCGCACGCGATTCCGGTCGGCCGCATACGGCGAGACCAGCGATACGAGCGTCACCGTCCCGGCGTCGGCCAGCAGCTTCGCCACCTCGCCGACCCGGCGCACGTTCTCGGCGCGGTTTTCGGCCGAGAAGCCGAGGTTGCCGTTGAGCCCGTGACGGAGGTTGTCGCCGTCGAGCAGGTAGGCGTGGCGGTCGCGCTCCAGCAGCGCCGCCTCGACCGCCACCGCGATCGTCGACTTGCCGGAACCCGACAGGCCGGTCAGCCAGACGGTCAGCCCCTCGCCGCCGGTCACACGTTCACGGTCGGCGCGCGTCACGGCCCCCGAGTGCCACGTGACGTTCTCGCTGCGCTCGGTCAATCTTCGTCGGCGCCGAGGATCATGCCCGCGCCGACGGTGTCGTTCGTGCTCTCCTCGATCAGCACGAAGCTGCCGGTGGCGCGGTTGCGGCGGTACTCGTCGACCAGCAACGGCGCCGACAGACGCAGCCGCACGCGGCCGATCTCGTTCAGCGCCAGTCCGTCGGCGTCCTCGTCGCGGTGCATGGAGTTGACGTCGAAGCGGTAGCGCAGCTCGTCGACCTTGGCGAGCGCGGTGCGCGTGGTGTGCTTGATCCGATAGCGGTTCGAGGCGCTCAGCGGCCGTTCCGACATCCAGCAGATCGTCGCCTCGACCTCCTTGGTCGGCGTCGGGCTGTTGTTGACGCGGCAGATCATGTCGCCGCGCGAGACGTCGACATCGTCCTCGAGCCGCACCGTCACCGACAGCGGCGGGTAGGCCTCCTGCAGCGGGCCGTCCTGGGTGTCGATCCCGGCGATCCGCGTCGTGACGCCCGAGGGCTGGATCACGACCTCGTCGCCGACGGCCAGCACGCCCGAGGCGACCTGGCCGGCGTAGCCGCGGTAGTCGTGGTGCTCGTCGTCCATCGGCCGGATGACCCACTGGACCGGGAAGCGGCAGTCGATCAGGTTGCGGTCCGACGCGATGTGGACGTGCTCGAGGTAGTAGAGCAGCGACGGCCCGTCGTACCAATCCATGTTCTCGGAGCGGTCGACGACGTTGTCGCCCATCAGCGCCGACATCGGGATGAAGGTGATGTCGGTGATGTCGAGCTTCGCCGCCCAGCCGGAGAAGTCGGCGACGATCCGGTCGAAGACCGCCTCGTCCCAGTCGACTAGGTCCATCTTGTTGACGGCGACGACGAGGTGGGGGATGCGCAGCAGCGACGCGATGAACGCGTGACGGCGCGACTGCTCGACGACGCCGTTGCGCGCGTCGACCAGGACCAGCGCGAGGTCGGCGGTCGAGGCGCCGGTGACCATGTTGCGCGTGTACTGCTCGTGGCCCGGCGTGTCGGCGATGATGAACTTGCGTTTCGGCGTGTGGAAGTAGCGGTAGGCGACGTCGATCGTGATGCCCTGCTCGCGCTCGGCACGCAGGCCGTCGGTCAGCAGCGCCAGGTTGACGTAGCCGTCGCCGCGCTCGGCCGAGACGCGTTCGACGTGCTCGAGCTGGTCCTGGAGGACCTGCTTCGAGTCGTAGAGCAGCCGGCCGATCAGCGTCGACTTGCCGTCGTCGACCGATCCGGCCGTGGCGACACGGACCAGCTCGGAGGGACGGCTGTCGAAGTGGACCTTGCCGTTGGTCGCGGGACCGGCCACCTTAGAAGTAGCCCTCACGCTTGCGGTCCTCCATGGCGGCCTCCGAGACGCGGTCGTCCGCGCGCGTCTCGCCGCGCTCGGTGATCCGCGTCGCGGCGATCTCGGTGACGACCTCGTCGAGCGTCGCGGCGGTCGACTGGACGGCGCCGGTGCAGCTCATGTCGCCGACCGTGCGGTAGCGCACCGCGGCGGTGTAGGGCTCCTCGCCGGGCAGCAGCTCGACGTAGGGGGAGACCGCGTAGATCATCCCGTCGCGGTCGAAGACCTCGCGCTCGTGGGAGAGGTAGATGTTCGGGATCTCCAGCTCCTCCTCGCGGATGTACTGCCAGACGTCGAGCTCGGTCCAGTTCGACAGTGGGAAGACGCGCATGTGCTCGCCCGGGTTCATGTGGGCGTTGTAGATGTTCCAGAGCTCCGGGCGCTGGGCCTTGGGGTCCCAGCCGCCGAAGTCGTCGCGGAACGAGAAGATCCGCTCCTTGGCGCGGGCGCGCTCCTCGTCGCGGCGGGCGCCGCCGAACGCGGCCTTGAAGTCGTGCTCGGTGATCGCGTCGAGCAGCGCGACCGTCTGGAGGCGGTTGCGCGACGCGCGCGGCCCGGTCTCCTCGACGACCCTGCCGGCGTCGATCGCGTCCTGGACGCTGGCGACGATCAGCCGGGCGCCGAGCTCCTCCATCCGCCGGTCGCGGAACTCGAGCACCTCGGGGAAGTTGTGGCCGGTGTCGACGTGCATCACCGCGAACGGGAACTTCGCCGGGTGGAACGCCTTCTCGGCGAGCCGCAGCAGCACGATCGAGTCCTTGCCGCCGGAGAACAGCAACACCGCGCGCTCGACCTCGGCCGCGACCTCACGCATGACGTGGATCGCCTCTGCCTCCAGGGCGCGTAGATGGGAAACCTCGTAGCTCACAGCAGTCATAGGGGGAACCGTGTCTCGGGGGGCAGGTTGCGCTCCATGGCGCTGTCCTCTAATGGAGTCCGCACTCGAGGCGGCCGGAACCGGCCCAGCGGCCGTCGCGTCCGGAACCCGCCTTGGTGCAAGGCGTGCAGCCTATCGAGGCGTATCCACGATCGTGAAGATCGTTGTATGGGATGTCGTGCTCGGCGATGTAGCTCCACACGTCCTTGTCGGTCCAGGTGGCCAGCGGAGCGATCTTCCAGAGGCCGTGCTTCTTGTCCCAGCCGAGCTTCGGCGCGTTGGCGCGCGTCGGCGACTGGTCGCGGCGCAGCCCGGTCACCCAGGCGCCGCAGCCGGCGAGCGCCTCGCGCATCGGCTTGACCTTGCGGATGCCGCAGCAGGCCTCGGGATCGACCTTCCAGAACTCGGGGCCGTGGACGGCCTCCTGGCGCGCCAGGCTCATGCCGCCGTGGGCGCTTTCGATCTCGATGTCGTAGCGCTGCTCGAGCGCCTTCCAGGTCTCGTAGGTCTCCGGGAAGAAGAGGCCGGTGTCGAGGGTGAAGAACTTCGCGGTCGGCTCGATCTCCAGCAGCATGTGCATGATCACCGACGCCTCCTTCTGGAAGGAGCAGGCGACCTTCAGCCCAGGATGGAACCGATCGACCGCGTAGGCGAGCACGCCCTCGGCGGTCAGGTCCTCGATGTCGGGCGGGTGCTCGACGTCGTGCGGGGTGGCCCGCAGGCTGGATGGAGCTACCGTCGCCATCTCAGACCGCGCACTCGCCCTCGCCGCGAATCACCTCGTACAGCTGGTCGCGCTGCCAGTCGATGAAGTAGTTCATGTTCTCGACGTTGAACTCGACCGGCAGCGAGAGGTCCTTCACCAGCTCGGTGAAGCTCGCGGCGCCGACGCGCTCGGCGAAGGCGTTGAACTCCTCGCCGTCCTCGCGCTGCTCCTCGTAGTAGCGGATCCAGCGCTCGACGGCCTCGGGGGCGCGCTTCGCGGGGATGCGCGACTTCAGGCGCGTGCCGTAGACGACCTCGCCGCCCTCGTAGTTGCCGCCGATGTGCGGGATGTAGGCCGGGATCGTCTTGTCGCCGACCTTTATCGACGCGCCGTAGAAGCCGATGTTGGCGATGTGGTGCTGCGAGCAGCCGTTCGGGCAGCCCGAGTTCTTGATGTGGATTCGCTTGGTCAGCTCGTCGGTGATGTCCATCGCGACGATCCGCTCGTTGATCGCGGCGTTCAGGCCCATCGAGCTCGTGATGCCGAGCTTGCAGCTGTCGGTGCCGGGGCACGAGACGGTGTCGATGATCTGACCGGCGCCGTGGTCGCCGAGGCCGAGCTTCGAGAGCTCCTGCCAGACCTCGTAGACAGACTCGTCGCGCACCCAGCGCAGCACGAAGTTCTGCTCGACGGTGGTGCGGGCGTAGCCGCCGGAGTACTTGCGCTGGATCTCGGCGATTCCGCGCATCTGCTCGGGCGTGAGGTCGCCGCGGTATACCCGTACGTCGACCGTCGAGAAGCCCGCCTGGCGCTGCGGCCTGACGTTGGAGGCGCTGAACCGCTCGAACTCGGAGAGGTCGCCGTTGGGGCTGGCGTAGCTGCCGCCGGCCGCCGGGGCGTTGGTCTCCTCGTCGTGAGTCATCAGCAGCGGGATCGGGTTGAAGTCGCGCTCGCCGACCCAATCCCCCTTGAGCTCCTCCTCGACCTGGTCGCGGAACTCGTCGATGCCGATCTTGTCGATCAGGACCTTGATGCGAGCACGGGCGCGGTTGACGCGCAGCCAGTCCTGGCGGTCGAAGATCCGGAAGACGGCCTCGGAGACCTTGAGGTAGTCGCCGTTCTGCAGCTCGACGAACTCGTAGAGCGTCGGGGCGATGCGCGGCATGATCGACGTGCCGCCCCCGACGCGGATCTCGACACCCTCGACGCCGTCGCGGATGCGCGGGATGAAGGCGATGTCGTGGATGCCGGTGATCGCGCGGTCGGCGTCGGAGGCCGTGAACGCCGTCTTGATCTTGCGTGGCATCAGCTGCGTCGTGGGGTGGCGTACGAAGTAACGCACGTACGCGCCGGCCCACGGGGTGATGTCGAAGAGCTCGTCCTCGCACACGCCGGCGTAGGGGTCGCCGGTGACGTTGCGGACCGTGTTGCCGCAGCCCTCGCGCGACGACAGGCCGGACGCCGAGACCTTGCGGATCAGCTCGGCCATCTGACGCAGCGGGATGTGGTGGATCTGGATGTTCTGCCGCGTGGTGATGTGCGACTTGTTCAGCGGCGCGTACTCCTCCGTGACGTCGGCGAACATCTCCCACTGCTCGGGCGTGATGCCGCCCATCGGCAGCTTGATCCGGCACATCTGGACGTCGGCCTGACGCTGCCCGTAGACGCCCTGCTTGAGGCGGAAGCCGATGAACTCGGTCTCCTCGGTCTGACCGTCGAGGAACTTCTCGGCCTCGTTGTCGAAGTCGTCGAACTCGCGCTCCAAAATCGGGATCACGTGCCCCGGGACGTTCGCGATGATCTCGGGGTTGTTGAGCGCGCCCTCTTTGCCCTTGCGCGCCGGCGTTGTCGTCGGCTCCATACGTCCAAACTAGCAAAACCCTGCCGGGTTTCAAGGTTTACGCTCTGGAGCGGGGTGATTCCCGGTATGCCCCGCGTTTCGCGGTGAGGCCATTTAGGCTGATCGGATGGAGGAGGCGCCGCTGGAGCGGCTGAAGCGACAGGTAGCGGAGGGGCGGGCGGTCTTCTTCGTGGGAGCGGGTCTGTCGATCGAGGCAACGGACGGTCGGCCGACGGTGAGCTGGCGGGGCTTTCTCACGGGTGGCGTGTCCGAGGTCATGCGATCCGGCATCGCCGTCCCCGACGGTTGGGAGGCGGCGATGTTGTCGGAGATCGCCTCCGGGGATCCCGTGCGACGGAGGCGCGTCGAGGACGAGCTGATCCGGTATCTCGGAGCCGGTTCGCCGGCGTTTGCAGACTGGCTGAGGCGCAACTTCGGCGGGCTCCCGCTTCCCCGTCGCGAGACGCTCGGGACGCTCGCGGCTCTCGGGGCGCCGCTTCTCACGCTCAACTACGACGATCTGCTCGAGCGGGTCACGGGCAGGCCGTTCGTCACATGGTGCGAGCCGGACCGCATGCGTCGCGTGATCCAGGGAAACGAGGCGGGGATCATTCACCCATACGGTTGTTGGAGGGACCCCGGGTCGGTCGTGATGGGCAGCGAGTCTTATGCGCGCATCGAGGCGGAGGAGGCGATCCGTCGCCTCGTAGAGAGCATCAGCTACACGCACACTCTGGTCCTGGTCGGCTTTGGCGGGCCGCTGGACAGTGTGAACTTCACGCCGCTGCGTAGTTGGCTCTCCGACCCTTCCGAGCACAGGCACCTCCGCTTGGTGTGCGCGCTCGACAGGCCGCTCTTCGAGGGACAGCCCGAAGAGGAGGCCCACCTGACTCACATCGAGTACGGGCCCGACTACAAGTCGCTGGCGCCATTCCTGGGCTCGTTGATCCCACCCGGCGAGGCAGAGGCAGCCCGCCCCGCAGAGCGCGACGCAGGCGGCGGCCGCCGCCTGCTCGAGAAGCTCGGCGGCGTAGGCGTCTTCGGTCTCGTCGCGACGGCTGCTCAAGTTCTCGGCCTGGGCGGTGCGCAAGTGCTGCTGCTGGCGATCGCGGCAGGCTTCTTCGCGTACCTCCTGGGTGGGGCGTTCGCGAAGGGCCGACCGACGCCGTTGGCTGCCGGGAAGCTGTTGGCTACGTTCGCGGTGGTGGCCGGCCTCAGCGTATGGGTCGTACTGGCCGAGGTGTCCAAGTCGGACCCGCCGGCACCCACGGACGCGTCTGCGATGCGCGCGCCTTTCGATGGGGGTAGCGAGATCCCTGCCGGTGCCCCCTCCCCGGTGGACGACGGACCCCAGACAGAGACGTCGGCGAGCGACGGCGGTCCTCGCGGGGGCGGGCATACCGAGCGTGCGGAGAAGAGTCCTGCAAAGACTGAGGAGGCGACGCGGACCAAGCGCATCCAGTGGTACGCCAGTCCTGATACCGCCCGAGCTCTCGGTCTGCTGCTCGCGGTCGGCGAGGTGGACTTTGCAGACAGCGACGGCGAGGACGTGTTACATCGACTCATCGCCCGGGTCGGCGCTATGCGTTGTCCGGCGGTGGGGGCCTGGGGCAACGTGCGGACCGGTGATCGCTTCACCGTCGCGACCGCGAACTGGAACTACACCATCCTGATCGAGCAAATCGACTTCGCGGGTTCGGCGGCGATCGAGATGGCGGTTTCACGGCGCGTTGGGCGTCGTTCCGCCAACGTCGGATGCGGCCGCTCGTAGTGCCGCTAGAGCAGCGGGTCGCCGAGCTTGCCCCAGGGGGCGCCGGCGGAGGGCTCGCGGCCGGTTCCCTCGAGGAGGCCGGCCTCGAGCCAGGGGCTGAGGGTGGGGCCGGAGTCTTGGGAAGGGGCGGGGGCGGTCTCGCGGATGAACTGCTCGATGGCGGCGGCGATGGCGGCGGCCTCCTCGGGGGAGGCGGCGGACTGCTTGATCTCGAGCTTGGGGCGCGGCGGGTGCCGCTTGCCGTTGGCGGTCATCGGCGGTGGCCCCTAGAGCGGGATGTTGCCGTGCTTGCGCTTCGGGCCCGCGACGCGCTTGGTCTCGAGCATCTCGAGCGCCTTGATCAGCTTCGGGCGGGTTTCGTGGGGGACGATGACGTCGTCGATGTAGCCGCGCTCGGCCGCCGAGTAGGGGTTGGCGAAGCGGGCCTTGTAGTCGTCCATCAGCTTCTGGCGCCGCTCGTCCGGTGTCGGCGAGGCTGCGATGTCGCGGCGGTAGATGATGTTGACCGCGCCCTCGGGGCCCATCACGGCGACCTCGGCCTGCGGCCAGGCGAAGTTGAAGTCGGCCAGCATGTGCTTGGAGGCCATGACGTCGTAGGCGCCGCCGTATGCCTTGCGCGTGACGACGGTCAGCTTCGGAACGGTCGCCTCGGTGTAGGCGTAGAGCAGCTTCGCGCCGTGGCGGATGATCCCGTTCCACTCCTGGCTGGTGCCGGGCAGGAAGCCGGGGACGTCGGTGAAGGTGACGATCGGGATGTTGAAGGCGTCGCAGGTGCGGATGAAGCGGGCCGCCTTCTCCGACGCGTTGATGTCGAGCACGCCCGCCATCTGCGCCGGCTGGTTGCCGACGACGCCGACCGAGCGGCCGCCGAGGCGCGAGTAGCCGATCACGATGTTCTTCGCGAAGTGCTCCTGGACCTCGAAGAACTCGCCGTTGTCGACGGTGCGGGTGATCACCTCGCGCATGTCGTAGGGCTTGTTCGGATTCGCCGGGACGATCGAGTCGAGCTCCGGGTCCATCCGGTCGTGCGGGTCGCCGGTGTCGACCTTCGGCGGCAGTTCGAGGTTGTTCTGCGGCAGGAACGACATCAGGTAGCGCGCGTCCTCCAGGCACGCCTCCTCGTCCTCCGAGGCGAAATGCGCGACACCCGACTTCGTGTTGTGGGTCATCGCGCCGCCGAGCTCCTCGAACTCGACCTCCTCGCCGGTGACGGTCTTGATCACGTCAGGGCCGGTGATGAACATGTGCGAGGACTCCTTCACCATGAAGATGAAGTCGGTCATCGCGGGCGAGTAGACCGCGCCGCCGGCGCACGGGCCCATGATCAGCGAGATCTGCGGGATCACGCCGGAGCACTGGACGTTGCGGACGAAGACGTCGCCGTAGGCGCCGAGCGAGACGACGCCCTCCTGGATCCGCGCGCCGCCAGAGTCGTTGATGCCGATCACCGGGCAGCCGATCTTCGCGGCCAGATCCATGATCTTGCACATCTTCTCCGACATGACCTCGCCGAGCGACCCGCCGAAGACGGTGAAGTCCTGTGAGAAGACGCAGACCGGCCGGCCGTCGATCGTGCCGTGGCCGGTGACGACCGCGTCGCCCCAGGGCCGGTTCTTCTGCATGTCGAAGTCGGCCGTGCGGTGCCGGACAAACGTGTCCAGCTCCTGGAAGCTGCCCGGGTCGAGCAGCTTCTCAACCCGCTCGCGGGCGGTCATCTTGCCGCGCGCGTGCTGCTTCTCCTCAGCCTGCGGGTTGGTGTGGACGGCCTGCTCGCGCAGCTCCTCGAGCTGGGCGAGCTTCTCCTCGTAGGTCTCTGGCGACGTCTGGCGCATAGGGCGCGGGATCGTACCGACGCGGCCTCCGCGCGCGCGGCTAGCCGCGCGAGAAGGGGCGGTGATGCGCCTGCCCAAGCGCCTCGAGCGTGCCGTCGAGGACGCGCTGGACGCGTTCGGTGTCGGCCGTCGCGACGGGCTCCGGGTCTGGTGCGACGGGCGGCTCGGGCTCGACGGCGACGGGCTCCGGCTCGACCGCGGCCTCCGGCTCTGGCTCGACAGGCGGCTCCGGCAGCGGTTGCCGGCGGCGGAAGAGCCAGCGCGCGAAGAAGCCCTGCTTCGGCCCCGGGGCCTCGGCCGGCGGCTCGATCGCGGCCGGCTCGGGCTGAGGCTCGGGCTCGGGCTCGGCGGCGACGACCTCGATCGGCTCCGCCACGGCGGCCGGGCCCAGCTCGGGGACGGTCGCCCTGAAGGTGACCTTCGTTCCCCAGCCGGACTGCTCGAGCTCCACGGTTCCGCTCACTTCCTCGCCCTCCCAGGCGACCGTGGACTCGGGCTCGACCTTCGTGATCGTGATCTCCCCCAACTCGCCGAGGTGCTTCGCGAGGCTCTCGACCTCGCTCAGCTCACTCCACAGCTCCGGGGGCGACTTGACCAGCGTCTTCTGTGCTGTCAGATCGGCCATCGTCCACCGGTTTCGGCCGCCGCCGGACGACTCCTGCCGGCTGGGACAGACCTCTCAGCGCGGGGCGAGGCCGAGGCGGAGGGCGCCGCAGGCTTCGAGCATCGCGTCGCGGGCGCCGCGGTGGAGCGAGGTCTGGTTGACGAAGCTGTGCAGGAGCCCGTCGTGGCGGCGGAGGGCGGTCGGGACGCCGGCGGCGGTGAGGATGCGGGCGTAGTCCTCGGCCTCGTCGCGGAGCGGGTCGAAGCCGGCGGTGAGGATGTAGGCGGGCGGGAGGCCGGAGTGGTCGGGGGCGCGCAGCGGCGAGCAGCGCCACTCGTGAGCGGCGTCGCGGTCCGGGATGTAGTGGTCCCGGTACCAGTCCATCTCGGCCTCGGTCAGGAAGAAGCCCTCCTTGAACAGCTCGTAGGAGGGACGCTTCTCGACGTAGTCGCAGACGGGGTAGATCAGGAGCTGGAAGGCGGGCAGCGGCGCCTCGCCTGCCTTCGCGGCGAGCGCGACGACGGCGGCGAGGTTGCCGCCGGCGCTGTCGCCGCCGACGGCGATCCGCGACGGGTCGAAGCCGAGTCGCTCGGCGTTCCCGGACGCCCAGGCCAGCGCGGCCACGGAGTCGTCGACCGCCGCGGGGTAGCGGTGCTCGGGGGCGAGCCGGTAGTCGACCAGCAGCACCCCGACGCCGGCGTGCTTGGCGATGAAGCGGCAGGCGCTGTCGTGGGTGTCGAGCGTCCCGACCACGTGGCCGCCGCCGTGGTAGTAGACGAGCAGCCCGCCGGCGTCCCGGTCCGGCGTATCGGCGTAGAGGCGGGCGGGGATGTCGCCGGCCGGGCCAGGGAACGTCAGGTCCTCGACGCGCGCGAGCTGCAGCTTCGGCCCCGTCAGCAGCGACGCCAGCGCCCCGATCTGCGTGCGTGCGTCGGCGACCGACATGACGGAGAGGTCGGGGACGCCCGCCAGCGCCTCGGCCTTGACCGCGAGCTGCGAGGTCGGGTGCAGCTCGAGGCCGTCGAGGCGAATCGGGGGGCCGACGATCAGCCGCTGCAGCCACAGCGGCAGGCGCATCAGCGCCGGCGGCACAGCGTCCTTGATCGGTTGCGGCAGCGCGGTGATCGCCGCGACCGGGTTCAAGCCTCGGAGTACTCCCCGAACTCCTCGCGCATCACGTCGCAGACCTCGCCGATCGAAGCGTGGACCTTGAGCGCGGCGCGGATCGGGTGCATCAGGTTGCCATCGCCCTGGGCGGTGGAGCGCAGCTCGCCGAGCGCCGACGCGACAGCCTCCTGGTCGCGGTTCGCCTTGAAGTCCTTCAGGCGCGCGACCTGCTCGTCCTCGGACTTCGGGTCGACGCGCAGCGTCTCGACCTCGTCGCCGTCGTCGGTGACGAACTCGTTGACGCCGACGACGATGTCCTGCTTGATCCGGTAGCGCTCCTCGTAGCCCCAGGCCGACTCCTCGACCTCGGCGCGGATGAACGGGATGCACTCGACCGAGCCGCCAAGCTCGTCGACCTTGTCGATCAGCGCCTGGGCGCCGGCCTCGATCTCGTCGGTCAGCGCCTCGACGAAGAAGGAGCCGGCGAACGGATCGACGGTGTCGGTCGCACCGGACTCGGCGGCGATGATCTGCTGGGTGCGCAGCGCGATCCGCGCCGCCTTCTCGGTCGGCAGCGCAAGCGCCTCGTCGAAGCCGTTGGTGTGCAGCGACTGGGTGCCGCCGCAGACCGCCGCGAAGCCCTGCAGCGCGACGCGCGCGATGTTGTTCTCCGGCTGCTGCGCCGCCAGCGTCACGCCACCGGTCTGGGTGTGGAAGCGGATCGTCTGCGACTTCGAGTTCTTGGCGCCGAACCGCTCGGTCATGATCTTTGCCCACATCCGCCGGGCGGCGCGGAACTTCGCGACCTCCTGGAAGACGTTGTTGTGGCCGTTGAAGAAGAACGCCAGCCGCGGCCCGAACTCGTCGACGTCGAGGCCCGCGTCGATCGCCGCCCGGACGTAGGCGATCCCGTCGGCGAGCGTGAAGGCGACCTCCTGGACGGCCGAGCAGCCCTTCTCGCGCATGTGGTAGCCGGAGATCGAGATCGTGTTCCACTTCGGCACGTTCTCGCGGCAGTAGGCGAACAGGTCGGTCGTCAGTCGCATCGCCGGCTTAGGCGGGAAGATGAAGTTCCCGCGCGCGATGTACTCCTTGAGGATGTCGTTCTGGGTCGTGCCGCGCAGGACGTGCGACTCGACGCCCTGCTCCTCGCCGACCAGCTCGTAGAGCAGCAGCAGGCAGGCGGCCGGAGCGTTGATCGTCATCGACGTCGAGACCTTGTCGAGCGGGATGCCGTCGAAGACGCGCCGCATGTCGTCGATCGTGTCGATCGCGACGCCGGTGCGGCCGACCTCGCCGAGGCAGAGCGCGTCGTCGGAGTCGCGGCCGAGCTGGGTCGGCAGGTCGAACGCCATCGACAGGCCGGTCGAGCCGTGGTCGATCAGGTAGTGGAAGCGCTCGTTGGTCTCCTTGGCGCTCGCGTAGCCCGCGTACTGGCGCATCGTCCACTGGCGGTCGCGGTACATCCGCTCGTGGACGCCGCGCGTGAAGGGGTACTCGCCCGGCCTGCCGAGCTTCTGCGGCAGGTCCGCCGGGAGATCGTCCTCGGTGTAGAGGGGCTTGATCTCGATGCCGGAGTCGGTGAACCGGCGGGGATCGTCGGGGCCGACGATCGGGGCGATTGAGGGGCGTTGATCGGGGGTCGTGGCCATGCCATGAGAATACGGCTACGCAGCCGCTCGGTGATGGCGGAGGGCGGCGCGGCAGGCGAGGCAAGTCGACAGATGGGACCGGACGGCGGCGCGGTCGTCGGCTGTCGCGTCGCCGACGGCGAAGGCGGCCACGGTGAGCGCCAGACGGTCGCACTCGGCTCCCGACTCGATGCCGTCGAGCGCCTGCTGGAACGCCTGGCGGCCCTCCGAGATGCAGCGGTTGACCTTCGTCGCCGACCACGACGTGATCGCCGCGATCTCCTTGTAGGAGTAGCCCTCGGCGCGCAGCTGGAGCGCGCGGATCTCCTGCGGCTTGAGGCGGCGCAGCGCTTGGCTGCCCAGCCGCAGCCGCTCCAGCTGCTCGGCACGGACGTCGGTGCGGGGCGGAGCGTGGGGGGCGAACAGGCGCGGTCCCTCGAGCGACTCCGCCGTGCCCCCGGCGGCAATCCGGCGGCGCTGGCGGACGATCGCGAGCGCCTCGTTCTTGACAGTCGTGCGCAGCCAGGCCTGGACTTCGTCGCGGCTGCCGGCCGGGCTGTTGCGCAGCGCCTTCTCGACAGCGCGCTGGAATGCGTCCTCGGCGTCCTGGTCGTTCGCCGACCAGCGCCGAGCGGTCGCCAGCATCAGCGCCCCGAGCTCCTCGATCAGTCCCTCTATGTCGGTGCGCCGCATCTCGTTCGCCCTCCCGCTTCGCTGTTCTGGTCGGGCGTAGAGGGGTGTTTCAGGCGGTATTCGCCCCCCTGCTTCGCTACATTCCGTTGGTTGACCTGTTTGCTCTTACGTGCGCAAGGCGCGATCGAGAGCTATCGGAGGCGAGCTGCAGCTGATGGGCGATGGCCTGGCGAGAGAGCTGAGGGAGCTGGAGCCGCCGGCGGCGCCGGCCGAGCTTCCCGTGCGTGACGTGCGCGCCGGCAGCGTGCCGCTGCTCAAGGGCGTGCTGCGCTTCGACGCGCTGCGCCGCGGCGGTCGCGTGCTCACCCTCGCGTCGCTCGACGTCGCCGGGATGTTCCTGGCGATCTGGACCGCGCTGGCGATCAAGGCGGCGGTCAGGGCGCCGGGGATCCTCGGCGGCACCTTCGATCAGGCGCAGGAGTACGCGCCGCTCGCCTGCCTGGTGATGCTGCTGCTGTTCGCGCGCTCCGGCCTCTACCGCGATCGCGGCCAGCGGCCCGGCTTTGCGACGGTCATCTCGGGGCTGTTCCAGGTGACGCTGATCGTCCTGCTCTACGCGGTGATCGAGGGTCACCAGTTCTCCTCGTACTACATCTTCTACGGCACGCTGTTCTTCGCGCTGGTCTACGTCTCGGCCTTCCGCTGGACGTTCGAGCGGGTCAGCGGAGCGGTGCTGCGGGCCGCCGGCTACCGGCGCCGGGCGGTGCTCGTCGGCTCGGGCAGTCACATCGACGCCGTCGCGCATGCGCTGCGCGACAGCTCCGAGGTCGAGCCGTTCGGCTTCGTGTCGCTGACCCCGCGCAAGGGCGACGGCCGGCTGCGCGACTTCGGCACGCTCGACGGCCTCGAGCGCAACTTCGACGTCGTGGACGAGGTGCTGATCGCCGACCCGGCGTTTCCGCAGGACCAGGCCGTCGAGCTCGTCGATCGCTGCCACCAGCACGGCAAGCGCGTCCGCGTCGCCCCGTCGACGATGGAGATCCTGATGGACCGGGTCGAGTTCGTCCCGGGCCAGTCGCTGCCCCTGTTCGAGCTCAAGCCGCCGGTCTTCGAGGGCGCCGACTTCGTGCTCAAGCGGGCGTTCGACCTCGTCGGCTCGCTGCTGCTGCTCACGCTGCTGTCGCCGCTCCTGCTGCTGATCGCCCTCGCGGTCAAGCTCGACTCGCGCGGCCCCGTGCTGTTCCGCTCGCACCGGCCCGGGATCGGCGGGCGGCCGTTCGCCTGCTTGAAGTTCCGCACGATGGAGGACGGCGCCGAGCAGCGCCAGGACGACCTCGAGCACCGCAACGAGGCCGGCGGCGCGATCTTCAAGATCCGCGAGGATCCGCGCGTCACGCGCGTCGGCGCGCTGTTGCGGCGCTGGTCGCTCGACGAGCTGCCGCAGCTGCTCAACGTCGTGCGCGGCCAGATGTCGCTCGTCGGACCGCGGCCGCTGCCGCAGCGCGACTACGAGCTGCTCGAGGAGTGGCACCGCAAGCGCTACCTCGTGCTGCCGGGCATGACCGGCCTGTGGCAGGTGTCCGGCCGCTCGGAGCTCGACTTCGACGAGCTGGTGCGGCTCGACTTCCTTTATCTCGAGCGCTGGTCGGTGTTCCTCGACTTCACGATCCTGCTGAAGACGGTCCCCGCCGTATTCCGCTCGCACGGCGCGTGGTAGACCTCGCGGCGTGAGCGAGGACTACACCCCGGACAACCTGCTCGATCGGCTGTCCGACCCGGCCACGCTCAACGTCCACTACGGGCGGTTGCGCGAGCGCGAGCGCGAGCTGCTCGGCGCCCGGCTCGACCTCGACGCGGGCGGGAAGGTGCTCGCTGTCGGCTGCGGCCGCGACCCGGGACGCCATCTCTTCCCGGCGCCGGACTGGCGGATGACGGGCGTCGAGCTGGACGACGAGTGGCCGCGCATCCTGGTCAAGAGCGGCGAGCTCGACGAGGGCTTCGCCGGCCGCGCCGGCGAGCTCGACCAGCTGGACGACGGCTCCTTCGACGTCGTCCTCTACCGCTACGTGCTTCACCACATCGCCTTTCAGGGGCCGCTCGGTCCGGCCTTCGCCGAGGCCGCTCGCCTGCTTCGGCCCGGGGGCCTGCTGGTCGCGATGGAGCCGGGTGCGCTGCATCCCGTCGGCGCGGGACTGGCGCTCGCCAACCGGGTCGGCCTGGGCGTCGCGGTCCACGGCACTCCCGACGACATCCCCCTGACCGGCGGGCGGCTCGAGCGCGAGTCGCGGGCGGCGGGTCTCGCTCCGGAGGTCGTGGCCGTGACCTACGGCTGGCGCCGCCTGCCGCCGGGCCTGCAGCGGACGCTCTGGCGGCTCGACGGCCTTGGCGAGCGCCCGCGCGCCGCGCGCTTCGGCCACACCCTGATGCTGGCCGCGCGCCGCTAGCGTCCCCGCCGTGGCCAGCGCCTACGACGACGACCTCTGGCGGCTGGTGCCCGAGGAGCCCGGCCCGCCCTCGCCGCTGCTCGCGGAGTTCGTCGCGGGCCTCGGCCCCGTCGGCGCCGCGCTCGACCTCGGTTGCGGCGACGGCCGCCTCGCGGCGCTGCTCGACGCCGGCGAGTTGACGCTCGCCGACGTCTCCGGCGTGGCGCTCGAGCGCGCGGCTCGGCGGCTGCCGTCCGCCCGCCCGGTCGAGCTCGCTCCGGATGCTCCGCTGCCGCTGCCGGACAACGCCTTCGACCTCGTCCTCTGCGTCGAGACGATCGAGCACGTGCGCGACGTCCAGCTGCTGCTGTCGGAGGCCCGGCGCGTGTTGCGCCCGGGCGGCCGGCTCGCGGTCTCGTCGCCGGCACACTCTCGGCTGACCGGCCTGGAGGTCCTCGCGCGCGGATTCGAGCGCCGCTTTCCGCCCATGTCACCGCACCTGCGCTTCCTGACCCGGCGGTCGCTGCGCGGGCTGCTCGACGACCTCGGTTTCGACCCCGGCCCGATCCGCCGCTCGCGCGGCACGCTGTTCGCCGTCGCCACGCGCTGAGCCGTCCGCTACGGCTCCGGCTGCCACCCCTCGTTCGCCAGCTCGGCCGCCGCGTCGGCGCCGACGAAGGGCGTCAACGCGAGGTAGGTGGCGACGCCGGCGAGCTCGTAGAGGTGCTCCGGGCCGCGCCGGCGGATCTGCTGGTAGACCAACGCGGCGAGCGCTCCGCCGATCGCCTCGCCGACGATCGGGCTCACGTCAGGTCGCTCGCGGTAGCCGACGAGCAGCACCGAGCCGAAGCGCGTGGTGGCGGCCTCGTGGCGGTCGAAGCCCGGGGCTCCCCCCGAGAAGACCTGCAGCCCCCCGAGCCGGGACATCGCCGGGTTGGTGGCGTTGAAGGCGAAGAAGGCGTGGATGACGTCGCGAACGGCGTGCCGCCAGTCGGGCGCTCGGCGGTACACCGGGAGCGTGACCTCGACGACCTGGCGCTCGGTCTCGTCGACCGCGGCC
Organism: Thermoleophilaceae bacterium; assembly: GCA_035630455.1. Classification (GTDB taxonomy): domain Bacteria; phylum Actinomycetota; class Thermoleophilia; order Solirubrobacterales; family Thermoleophilaceae; genus JAAYBF01. The sequence continues at coordinate 120,782 of DASQKP010000033.1, read as the reverse complement.
AGGAAGGCGTCCTGCTTGGTGTCGAAGTGGTTGTAGAACGTCGTCAGGGAGACCGAGGCGCGCTGGCTGATTTCGGTGATCGTCATCTCCTGGTAGCCCTGCTCCACGACGAGGCCGATGACCGTGTCGACGATCCTGCGACGCTGCTCGTTCGAGTCGGGGGTCGGCGCCGGCAGCAGCGGAGGCTTGCGCGGCTTGCGCAGCCGAGCGGGCGGCGCCCCATAGCTGAGCGCCCACTCGGCCAGGTCGGGCACGAGCTCGGGCAGCTCCTGCTCGCGGCCGTCGCGGAGCCGGCTGTGCACGATCTGGCGCAGCCCGCCGAGCACGCCACGGACGGCCTCCGGGGGCAGGCCGGGGTGGTCGGGCGTCTCGCCGATCGCTTCGATCGCGAAGACCTCCAGCCGGTCGGAGAGGCGCTCCATCCGATCGATCGCCTCGGGGCCCGCGGCGTAGATCTCGACCAGCCAGACGCGCGCGGCCGCCGGATGGGCGAGCAGCAGCTGGGCGAGCGCTTCGAACACCGACTCCACGCGAGCGTGCCAGGGGCGACTGTCGTCATCCCCATAGTTGGCGGCCATCGGCGCCGCCGCCAGTCCGGACAACGCGTCGAGCGTTGCGAGAAAGCACTCGAGCTTGTTGTCGAAGTGCCGGTAGAACGCGCTGCGCGAGACGCCCGCGACCCGCAGGATGTCGGCGACCCGGGTGCTCTCGTAGCCGTGCTCGGCGACCGTCGCGACCGTCGCTCCGTACAGCCGCTCGAGCTGGTTGCGCGCAACGTCGGCGCGGGCGTTTCCCGGCCCTGGGCGCAGCTGCCTTTGACGCAGCTCGGAGGCTTCGCCCCAGGGTGTGGTCGAGAGCGAAGCCTTATGGGTATCGAGCAACGATGTGACCACGATTGGTCAGACCACTCTAGGAAACGAGCAATAGCCGGGCAAGCGCCGGCTGGCCTGCGCCAGAAGGCCTACGCGAGAATGCGTAGCAGCGGCTTGCCGCTCAGTGGCTGCGAAGAGCCGGCAGCCACAACTGGCGCAGCTGGTCGGCCAGCTCTGGGAGCGCGGCGGTATCGCCCGCACGCACGGCGCGCTGGACGACCTCGTAGATCCCGCCGACGACCATCTCGGAGACCAGCGGCGGCGCCTGCCCCCCTTGCCGGCGGGCGAGTTCGCGGTCGAGTAGATCGACGAACCGCTGCAACCCGGCGTCCTTGCGCTGGAGCGCCGTCGCGCCGAGGCCGGGCGCCTCGAGTAGGCAGAGGCGTGTCAGGTCGGGGTCGGCGGCCGCCGCATCGAGCACCACCCGCAGCGCCGCTTCGAAGGACTCTCCGATGTCGGCCTCCGCGTCGGTCGCGCGGAACACCTCCGCGGCCCGCTCGGCTGCGCAGCCGAAGGCCGCGTCGACCTTCTCGAGCAGCCGCGAATCGAGGCTGATGGAGCCGGCGCCGTGTTCTGCGAGCTTCTCCCGATCCGGACCCATCCCTATAAACCGTACAGTTTATGGACACAGAAGTCCAGTTTTCTCTGCGACGGTGAGGCTTTCTGGGGTACGTCCCCGGCTCCGGTGAACGGCACCGTGTCTCACGGGCGCCTATCCCCCCCAGCCGGGGGGTTGCTGCCATAAAACACCAGGCTTACGGTGGCTCCACTGTTGGCTCCGGGATCGATCGCAAACCGCTTCGACCCGGCAGCCGTGGAAGGAGAACCCCGATGAGCGCAGGTGGATTGGTCGAGTCGGCACACGCCGTGGGGACCGTGCCGCTGTCGCACGCCGTAGGGGCACCGCCGGCGCCAGGCGGAGCGGTCGTCGCACCCGTCGTCCGTACCGCGGACGCCGTCCTGGCTCGGGCGGCCCGGGCCGGCGCCGACATGGTCGGCGACGCGTGCGTCGTCTGGCGCGTCCTGGACAACGGCGACCTCGAGCCGGCTGCGACCTTCCACCGCGATCGCCGCGTGCGCTATGCGCTCGGAGCGTTCATGGGGCAGCCGACGCTCGACGCCGGCTCCCGCTGGCCCGGCCAGATCGCCCTCAGCGGCGCCCCGGCCCGCGTGCGACGGGTACGGCTCGGCGAGCTGGCGGTCGACACGGGGATCGGCATGCGGCGCGCCCACGCCCTGCTGGCTCCGGTCCTCGACGACGGCCGCGTGGTCGCCGTCATCGCCGCCCTGCGCGACTCCAGTGAGCCCGAGTACTCGCTGCGCGAAGAGGTGGTGCTGCGCCGCGTCGGCGTCAAGGCGGCCTCCGGCATCGGCGCCCGCCTGAGCGGATGGCGCGCCGGGCGAAGCGACGACTCCGACGGCGATGGTTCCGGCGGCGGCGAGGGCGCCGGAAGCGACGGCCCGCCCTCCGACGACACCGGCTGGACACGGCCGCCGGCCTGGCTGATGGACCACGTCGGGGTCGGCGTCTGGGTCGCCGACCGCCAAGGGAACACCAGCTACGTCAACAGCGCGATGACCGAGCTGCTCGGCCTACCGGCCTCCGAGGTCGTCGGCCGCCCGATGCGCGACTTCATCGAAGACGTTCCCCAGATGGTTCGCGGCGAGTACTGCATGGACGCCGAGCGCTGCGACCGCCGCCTGACGCAGCCCGACGGCCGTCACGTCTGGCTGGAGATGACCTCGCTACCGCTGATCGACGACGCCGGCGCCCGCCGCGGCACGGTCAACACCGTCATCGACGTCACGGACCGCAAGCAGGTCGAGCTAGCCGCCCGCCAGCGCGTCCCGCGCCCTCATCGCCGCTCCTAGTCGCGTTAGCGGTTCTTGGGGCTAGGGCTCTGACCGCCCGGCCGCGGCCCCGCCGATCCTTAGCCCCTAGGACCCACTACGCCGTCGGCGACCACGCTCGAGCTCGCGGGCGGCGGCGTCGGCTCCGACGAAGGGGAGGACGCTCATGTACATGAGCTCGGGGATGAGCTGGGGCAGCTCGGTGGTGGCTCCGGCGGTGATCTCGCGGTAGAGGATCTCGCTGAGGCCTCCGACCATGCTGATGCCGGTGAAGCCGGGTAGGTCGCCGTCGGTCTGGAGGCGACCGGTGTCGTAGACGTAGGCGAAGCCGCGCATCGCGTCGTTGCGGGTCGCGACGGCCTGGGGGCCGGCCGCGAGCACCTCGACGAAGCAGACCCGGGCGACGCCCGGCTCGTAGGCGAGTGCGTTGAGGAGGGCCGTCAGGCCGGCGCGCAGCTGGTCGACCCATTCGTCCTGGGCCTCGAACGCCTCGAGCGTCACCGACAGCAACCGCGCCAGCGCCTGCTGATAGGCGGCGATGAAGCAATGCTCCTTGTCCTCGAAATGCTCGTAGAAGGTCTTGCGCGAGACGCCGGCGTGGGCGATGACATCAGCGACGCGCGCCGCCTGGTAGCCGTCGCGCCCGACGGCCTCGGTCATCGCGGCGAGGATGCGGCTGCGCTGCGATTCGGCCACCTGCTCGGGGGCGAGGCCGTGGCGGCCGCCGGGAATCTGGTCCGGACGGCGCCGGCTTGGGCGGCGCGGCGTGCCTCCGCCCTCTGCTCGGGCACCCTTCCTAGAGGCCATGGCGATTCTTCGGGAGGGGGCGAAGCACGCCCACAGTCTAACGCCGCCGAACACCCTGTGGGTATCCAAATGGTACGCCTCTGTGTCTAGCTTTCCGCTTCGCAGAGCGGAACCACTAGTTCTACGTCTGCATCAGGACCAGCGGCGCGATCTGGCTCGCGACGATCTGCTCGGCGAGATCGGGCAGGTGCTCGGTCTCGCCACGGTCGATCGGCGTGTAGATCAGCTCGTGTACTCCGCCGATCAGCCCGCGCGCGGACAGCTTCGACAGCCGCTCGTCGCCGCGCAGCTCGTTGAGCGCGCCCTCCATCAGGCTGGCGAGGCGCTCCATCGTCTCCGCCCGCCGGGCGCGCGCCGCGGGGCCGGCCGCCAGGACCTCGACGATGCACATCCTGGCGATGTCGGGTTCGTCGGCGCAGAACTGGAGGAAGGCACGCAGGCTCTGCTCGATTCTCTCCTCGGGCTTCTCTCCCTGTTGATAGGCCTCGACCGTCAGGCACAGTGCGTGCTCGACGGCCTCGTCATAGGCCGCGAGGAAGCAGTCCTCCTTGTCCTCGAACAACTCGTAGTAGGTCCGGCGCGAGAGCCCGGCCCGTCCGAGCAGTCGCCTCACGGTGGTCTCCTGGTAGCCGTACTCGGCGACCGTCTTGGCCATCGCCCGCATCAGTCGGTCGCGCTGGATCTTCGTCACCACGGGGCGCGGAATCCCGTGGGGGCCGCCGGTCAGCTTGATGTTCGCCTGATCCCACATACGTCACCACCATAGACGCACAGTTCTCTCGACGCAACCATAAATTTCGAGTTTCTAGGAACGTCAACGTTCTCTGATCCCGGGGCCATAGCCGGTCCTTACGAGTAGAACAGGCTCTACAGAGCGCTTGAAAAGCGGCTCTTAGGGGTTTTCGGACCCGGAATGCTTAGTCGGCATAGCCAGACACCGACAGGTATCTGTATGCCCTCGAGGAGGTCTAGGCGACGGCGACGACGGCCGGCTCGCGCCCGCCCGTCTGCTGCTCGACCGTCGTGAACCAGAGGCGACGCAGCTCTGGCAGCAGCGCCGGCAGCTGCTCGGCTTCGCCGCGTGCGACACGGGTGTGAATCAGCTCGGTCGTGCCGAGGACGATCAACTCGGCGGCGAGCGGCGGCATCGGCTCGCCATGGGTCAGGCGCAGGTCCTCGACGTAGTTGGTGAAGCCGTCCAGAGCGTCGTCGCGGCGTGCCCGCGCCAGGGGTCCGGCCAGCAGCCCCTCGACCAGGCAGGTCCGCGCGAGCGCCGGCTCCAGCGAGAAGAACATCAGCACGCCGCTGAAGAGCGCGTCGAGCTGCTCCTGCCAGGCGTCTCCCCCAAGCGTGAGCGTGCGTGTCGCGACAGCACGCTTCGCCGTGCGCGTCACGCGGGCGAGCATCCGGTCGTAGACCGCGACGAAGCAGTGCTCGAGGCTGCGGAAGTGGTCGTAGAACTCCTGCGGCGCAAAGCCGGCCTCGCGGGCGACGCGGTCGGGGCTCGTGCCGGCCCAGCCGCGGACCGACACCACGCGCGTCAGCGCATGGCACAGTGCATCCCGTTCTGGCGCTGCGATCCCGCTTTCCATCCGTGACGCTCCGCTCGTCATCGGCGTTACCCCTGCTAGGCGGAGCGAGCATAACGCCGCGGGCCGCCGCTGGCTACGGGGTAGTGGTCGCGGGTGGCCCCGCCGCGGCCTCTCGCTGCTCGATGAGCAGCTGTCTGGCGTTCTCGTACAGCACGATCGCCTGACGCGAGTGGGGATCGCGGCGGAGTACCTGCCCCGCGGCGGCGAACGCCGCGGCGGGGGCGTTGCGGCGGTCGAGCTGGATGGCGGCGATCCGCAGCCACGGCTCCGGGTCGCGCGGACGTTCGGCCGCGGCGCGGCGCAGGTTGGCGATCGCCTGGCGCGGGCGGTCGATCGCGATCAGGGCTGTCGCCGCGGCGTAGAACGGCTCGACGGTGCGGGGATCGAGATCGCGCGCGTCGGCTGCCTCGCGCAGCGCGGCGACAGGCTCGCCTTCGGCCGTCAAGTCGTAGCTGCGGGCCAGCGCGCGGTCGGCGGCCACCGGCTGCCAGAACGCCCAGCCGCAGACGAGAGCCGGCAGCGCGAGTGCCGCGCAGCCCAAGAGTCGCGCGGGGGTGGGGCGCCGACGACTCGTCGCCCAGGACTCGGCGCCGCTCGATGGGGCACCGGTCAGCGGGCCGCGGCCGGCGACGAACCCGGCGGCGACGAGCGCGATCGCGGTCAGGCCAGGGACGAACCACGTCCAGTCGGTTGCCGACTGGACGCCGTAGACGACGGCGGCGAGAGCGAGTGCCGCGAGCGCCGCGCGCTCGCCGGTCCAGGGCGGGCGCGCCGTGGCCAATGGCCGCCACCAGCATCGTGGTCGAAGCCCCGTCGCGCGCGCCGCGGCGACGAGCCACGCGGCTAGCAGCAGCAGGGCGGTCAGCCCCCCGAGCAGGCCGATGTCGCTCAGCGTCTGCGGCACGAAGCCGTGAGCGCGCCGGGCTCCGCCGCCGCTATCGCGGTGGGCCAGTCGCGCGAGCTCGAACGACCCAGCGCCGAGCCCGGAGAGGGGGCGCTCCTCGAAGGCGTCGAACGCCTCGCGCCAGTATGCGAACCGCTCCGAGGCCAGCGACTGGAGCCGGCCGCTGCCGGTCGGCGGAGCGGCGCTGTCGTCGGTCAGCTCGTCGATGCGGTCGGAGACGGTGCCGGATAGGCCACGGTCGCTGGTGGCGACGGACGTCACCAGGGCGAGTGGGACCAGCGCGACGACTACAGCCACGGCCGCACCGGCGCGGAAGCGCGCGCGCAGCGACGGTTGAGCACGGGCGCCGACGGCTTGGACCAAGGCCCCTACCGCCAGCAACACCAGAACCAGCGCGACGAGCATCAGCCCGAACTCGCCGGCGACCGCCTCGCGCGCCGAAAGCGGTTGGAGGCCGATCCGGAACGGATCCTTCGACGTCGCCCAGGCGACGACCGGGGCTGCCCCGGCCCCGGCGGCGATCAGGACGACGACGCTGCGCAGGCGCAACGGCACCAGCACCAGCCAGAGCGCGCACCCGACCGCGGCCGCGACGAGCGCGCCACGCGACTGGGCGATCAGCAACGTGGCGATCAGCAGCCCGGTGGCGGGGAACGCAAGCGCGCGACCGAGCGGCGCGCCGGCGCGCCGGGCACCGAGCCAGAGCGCGGGAACGATCCCAACGGCCGCGACGCCCGCGAGCGCGTTCCAATAGTCGAACGGCTGGCCGATGCGCCCTGAGAAGGCCAGCTCCGCGAACGATGCCGGCCATACACGAGTCGAGAGTCCGTAGGCGCAGACCGCGACAGCGGCAAGCACGACGCCTCGGGCCACGGCGGCCGCCCCGCTAGGGGCCAGCCGCGCGAGCGCGATCCCGCCGGCGAAGGTCGCGAGATAGGCGAGTGTCCTGCCGGCCTCGACGTAGGAGAGATCGGGCGCGATCGACCAGCCGACGGAGATGGCGGTGATCGCGGCGAGCGCCGCGAAGGCGGCGAGCGCCACGCCGCCGTCGAAGCGACCGCGCCGGCCGAAGGCGATAGCGGCGCAGATCAGAGCGGAGCCGGCGGCGAGCATCAGCAGCTCGACCGCGACCGTTCGCTCGAGTGCGGTGCCGCCGCGAGCGCCCACCGCGACGCCGAACAGCGCGGCCGCTAACGCGGCGCTGGCGAAGAAGCTAGCTGTTGCCGAAGGGAGGCGAGACACGGCGGAGCGCGTTTGCGAAGGCTGGATTGCGCTTGGCGGTGTACCAGACGCCGCCGCCGATGCCTGCGCAGACCAGCGCCAAGATCGCGAGGATCATCGGTAGAGACGTCCCGCCCGAACCGCCGCCGGTGGCCGTCCCGGCGTCGTCCTGGACGAGCTCGTCGCTGACCGCGGCGATCTCCTGATTGCGCTGCTTGCGCTTCTCCTTCGCCTGCTTCGCCGCGACCGCCTTCTCCTCCGGGGTGACGACGCCGTCGCCGTCGAGGTCCGCTGTGGCCGCTCCCGGCCCGCCGCCGCCTGAGCCCTTCGCCGCGTCGGTCTTCGCCATCGCGGCCAGGGCAGCGGTGATCATCTGCTTGCAGGTGCCGTACTCGGCGAGGTCGGCCTGCATCTGCGCCAGCGCCTTCTGCAGGTCCGCGCGGGAGTGCTTCTGCTCGAAGACGTCGCTGTCGCCGCAGTCCTGCTGCACCGCGAGCACGCTCGCGCCGGCCACCTGGGTGGGCACGAGGAGCGCCAGCACGACCAGGGCCGCGGGCAGCATCAGATGTCGAATCGTTCTCTTCATGGCATGTGGAGATTCAGGACGTATGGCACAGACACGCCACTACGTTCCTGCTCGCCAGAGCGTGTGAGGCTAGCAATCGTTCCCGCTGCCACGGCGTTCCACACCCGCAGCCGCCAACGCCCGTCCCATGCCCGCCGCCCACGCGGTAGGCGTATAGGCAGAGGCGTCGTCACGGGCGGCCGCTCCCAGCTCGGCGCGCAGTGCAGCGTCGCCGGCGAGGACGCGCAGCCGGGTCGCGAGCGCGTCCGGATCGCCGGCCGGGACCACGAACCCGTTGCGGCCGTCGCGCACCAGCCCCCCGGCCGCGGCGCCGACGGCGTCGGACGCGACGACCGGCGTGCGTTGCAGCATCGACTCATTGACGACAAGACCCCACGGCTCGCGAAACGATGCGGTGTGGATCGAGGGGAGCACCAGCACGTCGGCGGCGGCATAGAGCGCGGGCAGGGCGTCGGCCGTCACCCGGCCGAGCAGTCGCGCCTCCGGCAGCGCTCGCTCGACGGTCCGCTCGAGCGGACCGTCACCCGCCAGCGCCAGTCGCGCGCCAGGTCCCAGCTCGGCCCCTCGCCAGCCTTCGATCAGCGTCTCGATCCCCTTCTCGCGCACCAGCCGCCCGACGTAGAGGACGAGCAGCTCCGTGCCGGGTCCGCCGGCGCGGTCGCGGGCGGCCGATCGCGCGTCGTCGGAGATCGGCGCCCCGAAATGGTCGACGTCGACCGCCTGGGGCGCGACGACCACGCCGGCGTCGCTGCCGCGGTAGCGCTCGACGTAGCGACTGACGTGCGGGCCGTAGGTCGCGACCGCGTCGGCGGCCCGGTAGAGGTGCCGCGTCGGCAGGAACGACAGGGCGTGGGCCGGCGTGCGCGGATGGGCCCAGATCGTCGCCCAGAGCACGAACGGGATGTGTCGTGCGCGGGCGGCGGCATAGGCGCCGGGCAGTGCGATCCGTCCGTCCAGCCCGGCGATCACTGCCCGGTAGTGGCCGGACGCCGCGAGCCGCACGGCGCCCAACTCCGACGTGCGGTGGACGGTCAGTCCCGGGATCGGCGGGCCGGCGTGCTCGTGGGCGATCACCTCGACGTCGTGCGCCTCCCCGAGCAGCCGGAACGCCTCGCGCCGGTATGGCGAGACGATGCCGGTCAGGAGGCAGGCTGGGCGAGGGTCGGCCGACATGCCCGGCGGAACATAGCCCGGCTGCATACTCTGCGCCCGTGGCGGCTGTCGACATCGCGATCGTCTCGCTGGGAACGACGATGGGCTGGCGCCGCGGCGACGAGGCCCTGGCCGAGCACATCGAGGCCGCCGGCGCGAGCTGCGAGCTGCGGCCGATGCGACTCGGGGCGGCCGCCCACCTACAGCGTTCGATGTCGTTGACCGACGTCATCCAGGCACTGGCTTCGCGCCGGGCCGCCGACGGCGTCGACGCTCGCGCCGTCGTCTACTCGAGCATCACGGCCGCGCTCCTGCAGCCGTTGCGGCGCCCGCACGCCGTCCGCTTCGACACGATCGCCGCGCTGAGCCGGCCGGGGATCGGCGGCGCCTGGCAACGCCGGCGCGAGCAGGCGGTGCTGGGACGCGCCGACCTGCTGCTGCCGTGGAGCGAGGCGGCGGGGCAGGCGGCGCTGGCGTCGGCCCGCCCCGCACGGCCGGACGTGGTCGTGCTCCCGTGCGTCGTCGACGTCGGCGACGGCGGTCGAGTCGACGCGCCCGAGGCGACCGCGTATGCGGCGAACCCCGAGAAGCGCGGACTCGACGTGCTCTGCGCGGCTTGGGACGAAGGGGCTCCCGAGGGCGCCCGGCTCGTCGTCGGCGGGATCGGGCGCGACGAGGCGCTGCGCTGGCTCGCGCGGCAGGGGGTCGCCGAGCCGCACGGCGTCGAATTCGCCGGGGCGGTCCCACGCGAGCGCTGGACGGCGCTCGTCGCGGGATCGCGGGTCTACGTCAGCGCGGCACGCTACGAGGATTGGGGAGTCGCCCAGATGGAGGCGCTCGCCGCCGGCACGCCGCTCGTCACCGTGCCGACCCCGGGACCGAACGTCGCGCTGCCGATCGCGCGCCGGCTCGCGCCGGAGCTGGTCGCAGCCGACGCCACGGCGCCGGCGCTGACCAGCGCTCTCCGTGCCGGTCTCGCGCTCGAAAAAGCGGCCCGCGCCGCCTACGCCGCCGCGGCCCGGCGCGCGCTCGAGCCGTACTCGGACGCGGCGCTGCGCGACGTCGTCGCCGAGCGCGTCCTGCCGGCGCTGCTGGGCCGCGCCTGAGTCGCCTTGCGGGACCGACCGGCGCGGGGTGTGGTCAGTGCCGCAATAGCCGCGTGTAGATCGTCGTCCAGCGGTCGCGGACCGCTTCGTAGCCGTAACGGTCGTTGGCGCGGGCGGCGAGGGTGGCGGAGTCGAAGCGGCGGTCGAGGGTCGCGCGGATCGCCTCGGCGAGCGCGGCCGGGTCGCGAGGCGGGACCAGCGTGCCGGCCGCGTCGTCGACCAGCTCCGGCACGCCGCCGACGCTCGTCGCGACCGCCGGCAGGCCGCTCGCCTGCGCCTCGATCAGGACGACAGGCAGGTTCTCGGCGAGGCTGGGAAGGACGAACAGGTCGGCGGCGCGCATCAGCTCGGCGACCTCCCGCTTCGACCGCTCGCCGAGGAAGCGAACGCGATCGTCGAGGCCGAACGTAGCTGCCATGCGCTCGAGATCGCCGCGCAGCTCGCCGTCGCCGACGACGTCGAGCGTGGCGCCGGGGAGGTCGCGCAGCGCCTCCAGGAGATAGCGATGGCCCTTCTTCTCGGCGAGCGCCGCGACGTTGAGCAGGCGCTCGCCGCGCGCTTCGCCTCCGTCGCCCGGAGCGAACGTCGCGGTGTCGACGACGTTCGGCACCACCTCGAACGTCGCTCGCGGCGCCAACGCGCGCAGGTGTCCGGCCAGCTCCTCGCTGACCGGTGCGACGACGTCGGCGCGCTCGAACGAGAGCCTGGCGAGCAACCGGTCGTAGCCCTTGACCAGCCCGCGCTGGAAGCCGGTGTAGTGCTCGGTCACCGCGACCGGCGCGCGGCTCAGGCGGCCGAGCAGCAGCGCGGGCGGGGCGGCCTCGAAGACGTGGGCGTGGACGACGTCGGCGCGCCAGCCCTCGCCGCGCAGGCGGCGCCAGGCGGCAATCATCCCCAGCAGCTGGCAGCCCATCGCGGCGGGGCGGAGGAATGGGCGGCGGTAGTGGACGCGCAACGTGCGGATGCCCTCCTCGACGGCGTCCTCGAGCCGGAAGATCGCGAAGCCGGGTCGCGGCGTCGCCAGCGAGGCGAGCACGACGACGTCGTGCCGGGTGGCGAGCGCGCGTGCATGCTCGCGGCAGAAGGCGCCGAAGACCGGACGGTCCGGCCATGGGTACCACTTCGGCACCACGAGGATCCGCAGCCGTCTCATGACGGCAGTCGCCTGATCGTCTCCAGCGTCCGCTGCGCCTCCGTGGCGGTCAGGTACGGCCGGCCGGCCAGGAAGCGGCGCGCCTCGTCGATCGCCTCGGCGTGGGCGTAGGTGCTGGCGACCGCCTGTGACTCGTGGCGGACCGGCAGCGAATCGAGGATCCCCAACCGCCAGCCGCGCTCGCGGGCCAGCGCTCCCCAGTGGCTGTCGAGGCCCCAGCCGAAGCGCAGCTCGGGAAAGGGTGTCAGCTCGGTCGCGGCGCGCCGTGAGAAGAGGGTCACTGGGCCGATCTCGACGTAGCTGGTGAGGCGGGCGAGCGACACCGGCCGGCGACGCGTCACGCGCCAGGCGGCGTGACTGCGCATCGTCTGGGCGGGCTGGGCGAGGTCGAGCTCCAACCGCTCGCAGAGCGCCAGCGCACGGTCGAGGAAACGCGGCGCCAGCTCGACGTCGTCGTCGCAGACGATCGTCCAGTCGAAGTCCTCCAGCGGTCCGGCGGTAGCCAGCAGGCGGTTGAGGTTCTCGAACTTGCCGCCGCTCAGGCCGCTGAGTGCGGTTCCTCCAGCGAGCACTGGATCCGGCGCGCCGGTCGCGCCGAGGGCGAAAGTCACGTCGTGGCGGTCGGAGCCCAGGCGCGGTGCGGCGCGCGCCAGCAGCGAGCCTTGGCGATAGACCGACAGGACGAGTACGCGCCGCGGCGTCTGCCACGCGGCGAGCCGGTCGAGCCGGGGGCCGGTCAGCGTGGCCGCGCTTGCGGCCTGGAGCGCCCAGTCGGCGGCCGTGCGGGTGATGGTCAGTCGCTTGCCGGCGACTGTGCCCGACTCGCCCGAAAGGAAGGTAGCGGGGTCCGGCAGCCCGTCGCTCATCGCCCGCGCAGCGCCTCGACCAGGCGGCCGGTCGCGTGGGCGCCCATGATCAAGCCCTGAGGGCAGCGTCGGCGAGCGGCGTGCCAGCCGGCGCCGGCGAGGTCGCGCAGCTCCAGGCTCAGCGGCTGGGCGGTGCCCTTGCGGCTGTCGTTGCGCCGTGCCCCTCGGCCGCGGCCGTACTCGGCGCGGGCGAGCGAACGCAGGCGGGCGTCGTCGCCCACCCGGCGGTGCTCGAGCCAGGCGTCGGCGACGTAGGCGACGCGGCCGCCGGTGGCATGCAGCCGCAGCTGCCAGTCCTCCTCGTCGCCGTTGCCGTGCAGGCTCTCGTCGAACGGCCCGATGCTGTCGATCGCGGCGCGGCGGACCGCCATGTTCGCGCCCCATACGAAATCGGCGTCGCGGTCGGCCGGCCCGAGGTCGAGGGTGGTGATCGGCGGCTGCTCACGACCGCAGGCGCGGGGGGCGGGACCGATGAGCCGTCCCCGGATCGGCCCGCCGAGCGCCCCGGCCTCGGGATTCCGTACCGCGCCCGCGACGAGCGCCGCCAGCCAACCAGGCGGCACCCAGACGTCGTCGTCGACGAATGCGATCAGGTCGGCGCGCGTCGCGGCGATGCCCGTGTTGCGGCCGGTGTTGAGGCCGCCGGGCGGGCGGGCGGCGACGACCTTCACGCCGTGGCGTGCGGCGACAGCGACGGTCTCGTCGGTCGACCCGTCGTCGACCACCAGCAGCTCGTGCGGCGGGGCGTCGGCCTGGGCGCGCAGCGACGCCAGCGCAACGTCGAGATACCCGGCTCGGTTGCGGGTGGGCACCACGACGGAGACGGCCGGCTCGGACATCGCGTCGGTAGGTTAGCCGCGGTGCCCGCAGTCCCTTCCGTGCTCGTAGTCCACAACCGCTATCGGATCGAGGGCGGCGAGGAGCGCTCCGTGGAGTTGCAGCTGCGGGCGCTGGAGGCCGCGGGAGTCGAGCATGCGGTGTTCGAGCGCCGTTCGGGCGACGTTGGCAAGGGGGCCGCGGCGCGCGCACTGCTGCGCGGTGGCGCCGACCCGGGCGAGCTGGCCGAGGCCGTGCGGCAGCTCGCGAGGCCGGGCGGGACGGATGCCACGCCGGTCGTCCTCCACGCCCACAACACTGTTCCGCTGATCGGCCCCGCCGGGCTCGCCGCCGCGCGCGGCGCCGGCGCGCGGGTCGTGCTCCACCTGCACAACGTGCGGATCTTCTGCGCGACCGGCTTCGGCGAGCGCGATGGCGCGCCGTGCCAGCGCTGCCGCGGCCGCAACACGCTGCCCGGCCTGGCGCTCAACTGCCGGCGCTCGCTGCCGGAGGCCGCGGCCTACGCGACGGCGCTGGCGCTGCACCAACCGCTGTTGCTGCGGGCGGTCGACCGCTTCGTCGCGCCGAGCGACGCGGCCCGCGACGAGCTTGTCGCGCGCGGCCTGCCCGCCGAGCGGGTCGAGGTGCTGCGTCACTACCTGCCTGCCGACTCGTTCGCCGATCGCTCGCTGGCCGCCGCGGGTGGCTACGCGCTCGTCGCCTCGCGGCTCTCGCCGGAGAAGGGGATAGAGGACGCGGTGCGCGCCTGCCTCGACGCCGGCGTCCCGTTGCGGATCGCCGGCGAGGGGCCGGAGCGCGGGCGGCTCGAGCAGCTTGCGTGGGAGGCGGGCGCGACGGGCGACGTCGTGTTCCTCGGCCGGCTGTCCGCCGCCGACGTCCGCCGTGAGCTGGCCGGCGCGGCGATGGTCCTGATGCCGTCGCGCTACCACGAGTTCTCGCCGTACTCGGCGCTCGAGGCGATGGCCGCGGGCGTTCCCGTGGTTGCGACGGCGATGGGTGGCCTGCCGGAGCTGCTCGGCGACGGTCGTTGCGTGCCGGTGGGAGCGGTCCCGGAGTTCTCCGCGCGCGTCGCGACGCTCTGGGCAGATCCGGCCGCGCGTGGAACGGAGGGGGGCGAACTGATCGCCCGCTCGCGCGAACGCCACTCCCGCGAGCGCTACAGCGCGGACCTGCTGGCCCTCTACGCCAGGCTCGCCGGGTAGGGTCGCCGCATGCGCGTAGACGACTTGCGGGTTGCGGGCGGCGAGCGGTCGGTGCGGGTGACCTCGGCACGCGGGTCGGCGCGACTGCTCGTAGCGGTCCCGCCCGAGCATGCCGTCCAGGGTCCCGATCTCACTCAGTTCGTGCCGATCGCGCTGCTGCTCGCGATGCGCCGCGAGGAGCCGCTCGACATCGACGGCCCGGTGTCGAGTCGGCTGCTGGAGTCGCTGCCGCTCGTACAGGAGATGCTCAGCGCTTGGAGCCCGACGTTCACGCGCGTGCCCGTGCGAGTTCGCGAGGTTGCGGCGGCGCCGACGGCGGTCGCGGCCGGCCGCGCCTGCTGCTTCTCGCGCGGCGTCGACTCGATGTACGCCGCGGCCCGCCCGCGTCGCCCGGGCGACGAGTTGACACAGCTCGTCTACTGCGACGGCTTCGACCCGTCCTACGGCCCGGCGAGCGCGCCGGCGCGGATCGATGCCGCGCAGGCCGCGGCCGACCTGATCGGACTTCCGCTGCTGGTCGCACGGACGAACTTCACCGAGCTGATCGACCATGTCGTCGACTTCGACGACGCCTTCGGACCGGCCCTCGCGATGATCGGCCTGTCGCTCGCCGGCGGATTCGGGCGACTCTCCATCCCGTCGAGTCGCGACTACGGTGGCCTCGTCCCGGTCGGCTCCCACCCGTTGCTCGACGAGCGCTGGTCGAGCGACGGCGTCGCCATCGGGCACGACTCGGTCGTCCTCGACCGTCCGGGCAAGGTGCGCTGGCTCGTCGACAATCGCCCGGACCTGTTGCCGTGGCTCTACGTCTGTTACGAGCAGGACACCGCGACCAACTGCGGCCGGTGCGCGAAGTGCATCTTCACGGCGGTGCTGCTCGAGATCGCCGACGGACTCGAGCGGTCGGAGTCGTTTCCGCATCCGCTCGACCTCGACCTGCTGGCGGAGACCGGCTACGCGACGCTGGTCACGCGACTCGGCCTCAACGACACCCACCGGGCGATCCCCGACGAGCCGCGCTTCGCGGCGTTGCGCGAGTCGTTCGAGGCGATGCTGCGGCTCTCCGCCGAGCTCCCGCTCGACGATTCTCCGCACGGAATCACGCGCCACCAGACCCGCCTCTACGCTGCGATCTTCGAGGGCCGCCCGTATCCGCTCAAGGCCTCTGGCCCGCGCGCGCCGGAGCCCGAGATCGGACCGCTGCCCGCGTACTAGAGGAGCGTCTCCAGGCGGGCATAGGCGTCGCGCCCGCGGATCGCCTGACGCTCGGCCGCCGCACGTAGGTCGACCGCCAGCTCGTCTGCTCGGCGCCACAGGTCGTCGAGCGCCGGCTCGATCGCGTCGAGCGCGTCGGGCCCGCCGAGGTCGATGACGCGACAGCCCTCGCCGAACTGGTCACGCAGGCCGTGGAGCTTGTCGGCGTAGTAGGGGCTCGCGGCGAGTCCGACCGCCGGGACTCCCTGAGCGAGCGCGAAGACCGCCGCGTGGTAGCTGCCGACGACGACCGCGCGGCAGCCGCCGATCGCGTCGACGACGCCGCGCGGGGTCGTCGGGGCGGGCGGCTCGCCTGGCTCGACGAGGTCGGCAAATGCCTTGCGATCGTCCTCGGCCGGGTGCGCCGAGATCGCGATCGGCTGGAGCTTGGCGCCATGACGCTCGGCGGCGCGTGCCGCGATCCGGGCGAGGGCGGTGATGTCTTCGGTGTCGATGCCGGCGTAGGGAGCGACGCGCGCGTTGACTCCGAGCCGCGGCGGCGGCTTCGGCGAGCCAGCGCCGCCGCCGGCCAGCTCGACGGCGTCGTCGCCGGTCACGACGACGTTCGCCGCGTGGACACCCGCCGACGCGAGGATCGCCGGGCCCCGTAAGCCCTCGCGCAAGGTGAAGAGCCCGACCGAGGGCAGCACCCGCGCCGCTCGCTCTCGCAACGCGACGTCGTCGAGCGGCCCGACTCCCTGGCCGAGCAGCGCCGTCGGCAGGCCGATGGCACGCGCCAGCTCGAGCTCGTCGAGCACCTCGCGCGACTCGTCCGGAAAGGCGTCGGTGAGCCCGCCGCGACCGCTGAGTGCAAGCAGGTCGGCGGTCAGCAACTCATGCGCGTAGGCGGCGACGGCGGCCGGCCGGCGGCGGGCGGCGAGCGCCAGCCGGGCACGCGCCAGCCGGCGCGGTCCCCGAGCGGCCGGCCGCGTCTCGAAGAGCCCATAGCGGCCGGTGGCGTCGACCGGCGTCACGCCTGGGCAGTGCTGAGCCAACAGCTCGGGCGCGGCTGTCAGGACGCGCATTTCGGCGCCTGGCCACAGGGCCCGCAGGCGGTCGACGCAGACCTGCAGCATCGCCACGTCGCCGAGGTTGAGCAGGTGGTGGCTGCCGGGGTCGATCAGGATTCGCGGCGCGGATGCCGTGGGCGGAGCGCTCACGACCGGCCTGAGACATAGCGGGGCAGGCGCTGGCGCACCTCGCGCCGCGGACCGGGGACGCGCGGGTGGCGCAGCGCCAGGTCGGCCAGCGCGATCAGCGCCCAGCGATCCATGCGACGCGTGTCGAAGCTCATGCCGCGCTCGGCGGTCGGCCAGCGGTAGCGGGCGAGCTGCTCGTCGCGGTAGGCGAACCGCCAGCCGGCGATCGCCAGGCGCATGTAGAGATGCCACTCCTCGACCGAGTGCAGCCAGCCGGCGTATCCGCCGACGGCGGCCACCGCGTCGGCGCGCATGACGGCCGTCGGGCAGGGGACGGGGTTGGCCTCGGTCAGCTCGGGGAAGCGATCGCGCGGATGGATCGACGGGTCGCCGATGTAGTCGGTCTGCCCGTCGGGGTGGCCGAGGATCGTGACGTTGCAGTAGGCGAGGCCGATCTCCGGCGGCTCCAGCTCGGGCAGCATCCGCTCGAGGAAGTTCGGCTCCCAGAGGTCGTCGGCGTCGAGCTGGCAGATCGCCAGGCCGCGCGCGAGTGCGAGTGCCGAGTTGCGTCCCTTGGCGGTCCCGCCGTTGCGCCGCCGGCGGACGATCCGCAGCCGCGGATCGCGCACGTCGGCCAGCACCTCGGCGACCGGGATCTCCGAGAGGTCGTCGGCGACGATCAGCTCGAGGTCCTCGACGGTCTGGGCGAGCACCGACTCGACCGCCTCGACCAGGGTGGCCTCGGCGTTGTAGGCGGGCATCAGGACGCTCGCGCGCGGGGCGGCCGTCGTCACGACGCGACCTCAGCGCGCCGCGGGGGCGAGGTCGAGCTCGAGCAGCAGATCGTCGACGAGTCGCGCGACGACGCGCGACGAACGGAACAGCTCGGCCTTGCGACGGCCGCGCAGCCGCATGCGCTCGAAGGCCCCGGGACTACGAGCGGCATTCTCGACGACCGCGCGGACCTCGTCGGGGGTGCGCGCCTCCACGTAGTCGATGCCTGGCTCCAAGCCGCGCGACGGCAGCAGCGGCTCGCTCACCAGCAGCTGGCCCCGGGCGAGCGCCACGAGTGCCTGGTGCAGCGACGCAGGGCCGCCCTCGTCGTCGAAGTTGACCGCGACCGCGGAGTCGCCCTCCGCCGAAAGCCGCTGGGAGTCGGAGAACAGGTCGTCGGCGACCGGCAGGGGGATCGAGCGCCAGCCGCCGGGCGTCGCCCCGCGGCCGCCCGTGACCGTGCGCCGCGGCTGGCGCTGCGCCGGTTGCCGCGTGGTAGCCCAGGACGGCGCCGCGTCTTGCCACCAGATCAGCGTGGCGAGCCCGATCTCGTCGAGCGTCTCCCACTGGTCCCGCGACGGCTCGAACGCGATCAGCGCATCGACTCCGGCACTCGCGGCCGGAGACCCCTCGATTCGCGTGACGGCCAGGCCGTCGCCGCTCCTTGGCGCGCAGCGGTCGAGCAGCGTTGGCGGTCCGAGCAGGGCGACGTGCGGCACGCGGGAAGGGTACCCCCGACTAGGCTGTCCCGGCTGCCAATGTCGCCAAGCGTCTGCTTCATCCTCGGGGAGCTGGGGCCCTCTGGCGGCGCCGGCGCCGTCGTACGCCATGCCCGGGGTCTCGCCGCGGACCACGGTTGGGACGTGTCGCTCGCGCTCTGGCCCGGAGCGTCCGCAGCGGTCGCGCCTCCGGGCGTCCGCGTGGTCGCCACCGACGAGGCCCGTCTGCTCGACTACGACGTCGCGATAGCCACCTGGTGGCGGACCGCCTACGACCTGTTCGCGATCCCCGCGCGCCGCCACGCCTACTTCGTCCAGCAGTTCGAGGAGCGCACCTACCGTCCGGGCGACGTCGAGCGCTTCGGGGCAATCGCCACCCACGACCTGCCGGTCGCGTTCCTGACCGAGGCGGCCTGGATTGCGGAGGAGCTCGCCGAGCTGCGTCCGGACGCGTCCTGCTTCCACGTCCCGAACGGAATCGACAAGCAGCGCTTCGCGCCCGGCGGGCGATCCCCGTCCGCCGGTCCGCTGAGGGTGCTCGTCGAGGGCAGCCCGGGCCTCTGGTTCAAGGGCATCCAGGATGCCGCGGCGGCGCTCGAGCTGACCCGTGAGCCGGTCGTGACGACGCTGGTCACGCCCGAGCGGGTCGACGCGGACACCTGCGCGCGCTTCGACCATGTCGTAGGGCCGCTGGACCACGCGGCCATGGCGGACGCCTACCGCGGGGCCGACGTGCTGCTCAAGCTGTCGCGCGTCGAGGGCGTGTTCACCCCGCCGCTGGAGGCCTTCCACTGCGCGGTTCCGTGCGTGGTGTGGCCGGTCACCGGCCACGACGAGTACGTCCGACACGGCGTGAACGGCGCGGTCGTCGACTTCGACGATCTCATCGGCACCGCCGGTTGGCTCGATCTGCTGGCGCGCGACCGCGGCCTGCTCGCGAAGCTCGGCGACGGCGCGCTCGAAACGGCCACGGCCTGGCCGTCGTGGGACCGATCGACATCGGCGTTCGCGGCCGCGCTCGCCGAGATTGCCGGCGGACCGCCTCCCTCGGCGGGCGCGGGGGCCGCGCGGCTGCTGGCTGACCTGGACGCCGCCATGGAGGAGCAGCGCGCTGCGCTGTCGCGTGAGCGGGGCGCGGCTGAGCATGCGAACGCGTGGCTCGCGGATACCAGGCGGGAGCTCGCGCATGCGCGAGCCACCAACGTCGCGTTCGAGCAATCTCGAACCTGGCGCTATGCGGCGCCGCTGCGGGCTATCGGCGGCCGCCTGCGACGCCTACGGGCGACCTTCGAGCGCTGACGGCCGAGCCGCCGCCTCGAGCTGCTCGCGCCACCAGTCGAGCGTGTCGCGAACCATCCGGTCGAGCGGGATCTCCGGCTTCCAGCCGGTCGCTGCCGTCAGGCGCTCGTGACTGCCGCACAGGTCGCGCGCGTCGTGGGCGCGCAGCCGCGCCGGATCCACCTCGTGGTGGACGGGTATCCGGGCATCTTTGGCGACCAGCTCGACCAGCTCGGCGACCGAGGCGGAGCGCCCGCTGCAGACGTTGAAGGCGCCCCCGTCGAGCTTCGCCGCCAGCGCGTATGCGCGCACGACGTCACGGACGTCGGTGAAGTCGCGCCGCGACTCGGGGTTGCCGGTGCGCAGCGTCACCTCGGCCAGTCCGGCCGCCTCCGCCTCGGCGACCTGACGCGCGAGCGAGCTCACGACGTACTCGTCGCGCTGACCGGGGCCGGCATGGTTGAACGGTCGCAGCCGCACGACGCGCAGCCCGAACGTCTCCGCGTACTGGTGTCCGAGCATGTCGGAAGCGGCCTTGCCGACGGCGTAGGGGTTGCCCGGCTCGACCGCTGTCTCCTCGGTGATCGGAAGCCGCGGAGCGTCGCCGTAGACCTGTCCGGAACCGACGAGCACGACGGTCGCGGCCGTCGCCTCGTGACGAACGGCCTCGAGCAGGTTCAGGGTCATCGCGAGGTTCGTCAATAGGCCCTGGTCGGGATGGTCGAGCGACGTGCTGGGTGAGCTGAACGCAGCCAGGTGGAAGATCGTCGTCGGCTGCAGCTCGGCGACGTGCGCGCGGACCGCCGCCGCGTCGCCGAGGTCGAGCTCGGACCTCGAGGGCGCCGCCACCCCGTCGTCGAGCAGCCCGACGAGGTAGCGCCCCGCAAAGCCGCTGCCCCCCGTGACCAGCGCTTCGGTCACGCGCGGCGCTCCCGGAGGTACTGGCGCACCACGCCGGCGACGAAGCGCGGGTTGGAGCGCAGGTAGCGCGGCAGCTGGCGGCGCGGCTCCTGTACGACGCGGTGGGCCCACTCGAGGCCGCGGTCCTGCATCCAGCGCGGCGCCTGCGCGACGCGGTCGGCGTGGAAGTCGAACGCGGCCCCGACGCCGCAGAGCACCGGCGCGTCGATCTGGGGCCGCAGCCGCGCCATCCAACGCTCCTGCTTCGGCATCCCGAGTCCGACCCAGACGACGTCGGGCTCGTCGGCGTTGATCCGCGCGGCGATCGCGCGGTCGTCGTCGGCGTTCGGCTCGCGGTGCGGCGGCGACCAGCCGCCGACGATCCGCAGGCCCGGATGGTCGCGCAGCAGGTTGGCCTTCAGTGTCTCCAGCACGTGGTCGTCGTGGCCGCCGTAGAGCCAGATCCGCTGGCCGCGGCGAGCGGCGTGCGCGCAGTGGTGGCGCATCAGGTCGGGGCCGTAGACGCGGCCGTGCAGCCGCTCGCCGCCGCCGAGCATGTTCGCCGCCCAGACAACCGGCATCCCGTCGGGGACGGTCAGCGTCGCGCCGCGCAGCGCCGCCATCAGCAGCGGGTCGTCCTGCGCCGTGACCAGCGACATCGCGGGCGCGGCGCAGACCCAGCCGCGCTCGCGCCGCTCGACCAGCGCGTCGATCACGTCGATGGCCCCCTCGTAGTCGGTCATCGCGATCGGCACTCCGAGCACGTCGCGACGCCGCACGCCCGCCGCGACGCCGGGGCGCTCCGAGACCGCTCCGCTGGAAGGCGTCTGGCTCACTCGCGGGAAGATACGCCTATGAGCGATGCGCGCCGGTTGGCGACGGGGTCACTGGCGCAGCAGGCGGCGCAGGTGGCGGGCCTCGTCGCGATGTTCGTCGTGATCACGGTGCTGGCGCGACGGCTGACGCTGGCCGAGCTGGGCGTCTACGGCCTGCTGAACTCGCTGGCCGGCTATTTGCTGATCGTCCAGAACGCCGCCGCCGGCGCCGCCGTGAAGGCGATGGCCTCGGCGGGCGACGACCGCGAGGGGTCGGCGGCATTCTCGACCTCGGCCTTGATGTACGTCGCGGCGGGTGCGCTCGCCGCGGTCGCGTTGACCGCCGTCGGGCTGATCTTCGCCGCGGTGCTCGACCTGACTCCCGAGCTGGCGCGCCAGACACGGCTCGGCGCCGCGGCCGCCGGCGTGGTCGCGCTCGTCGGCTGGCCGCTGACGGTCTATCGCGACGCTTTGCGGGCTAGGTCCCGCTTCGTGCTGGCCGCCGGCGCGGAGGCGGTCGGCATCGTTGCCAGCATCGGCCTCGTCCTCGCCCTGGTCCTCGCCGACGCGCCGCTGTGGGCGCTGGTCGGTACCGCCAGCGCGATTCCGATGCTGGCGGGCGCCGCCTGCCTGGTCGCGGCGCGCGCGACCGCGATGCCCTGGCGGCTGCGACCGCGACTGGCGACGCGTGGGGCGGCGCGCGAGTTCCTCGGGCTCGCCGGCTACATCTCGCTCGCCGAGGCGTCGAGCGCGGCGGTCTACGCGGCGACGCGGGTGATCCTCGGCATCGTCCGCTCGCCGGCCACCGTCGGCCTCTACGAGGGGCCGGTGCGTGCGCACAACCTCGTCCGCGCGCTCAACGGCGCGGTGACGGTGACCGTCCTGCCGACCGCGGTCCGCTACCGCGCCGACGGCGACGAGCGGCGGTTGCGCGAGCTGCTGGTGCGCGGCTGCCGCTACGCGCTCGCCGGGATCGTGCCGATCGCGGTCGTCGGCGGCGTGCTCGCCGGGCCGATCCTCGTCGCGTGGCTGGGTCCGCGCTTCGGCGACGCCGGGACGGCGATGGCGATCATGCTGAGCCACTGGCTGCTCAACGGCGTGCTCGGCGTGACGACCGCGATGCTCGTCGCCGTCGGCGCCGCGCGCGACCTGGCGCGCTGGGCGATGATGCTCGGCGGCTCGACGATCGTCCTGGCGTTGATCCTGGTGCCGGCGCTCGGCCTCGACGGGGCGGCGCTGGCCACCGCCATCCCTTACGTGCTGCTCTTTCCGTACATGCTGCGCGTCACGCTCAATGCCGTGCCGGTTTCGCTCGGCGAGCTGGTTCGGCGCGCCTTCGCCCCCGCCTGGCTGCTCGGCGCGCTGCTGGCGGCGGCGCTGCTCTGGGTGCGGATCGCGCTCGATCCGGAGGCGGCGGTCGCCGTCGCGGGCACGGCGCTCGGGGGCCTCGCGGCGTACTGGATCGCCTACTACCTGCTGTGCCTCGATCCGGCGGAGCGCGCGCTCGCCAGATCGATCGTGCCGAGTCGAGGAGGGCGCTAGTCGCGCGCGTGCTCGAGCACGTCGCGCTCTTCGGTCGCGGCGTCGTGGTCCTGGCGCTCCTCGAGCATCGCGACCCTTTGCGCCAGGACCTTGGTCTGATCGGTGAGGCGGGACACCGCGAGCGAGAAGTGCAGGAGCAGCACGAGCACGAAGCCGAACGCGATCAGGAAGAGGGCGTTCGGGGGCGAGTAGATGCCGATCGTCGTCGCGACCTCCTCGAGCAGGTCGCGCCAGACGGCCAGTCCGAGCAGCGCGAGCGCGCTGAAGAGCCAAAGCAGCGCATAGCGCTCGAGCAGCCGCCGGCGGCGCACCAGCTCGAACACGAGCAGGAACAGGCCGAGCGCCGCGACGATCGAGACGATCTGGATCCGCAACTCCATCAGATCCCCTGGCCGGCGGTCACGGGCGAGGCGTCGCCCGGTTCGACGACGGGGCGTCGGCGCACCAGCCCGACGAAGATCGCCAGCAGCACCTTGACCATGTAGTAGGCCGACTTGCCCGAGCGGATCGAGGAGACGCCGCCGCCGCGCTCGAGCATCTTGACCGGTACCTCGCGCATCCGCAGCTGGTGGTGGTGGACCATCAGCACCGCCTCGACCTCGGGGTAGTCGTGCGGGTAGTCGCGGGCGAAGAGTGCGATCGCGCGCCGGTTGTAGAGCCGGAAGCCGGAGGTCGGGTCGGTGATCCGCTGCCCGACGATCCGCGACAGCAGGAAGGCGAAGATGTGGATCCCGGTGCGGCGGCTGATCGGAGCGAGGTAGCCGTTGTCGGTCAGGAAGCGCGAGCCGCAGACCATGTCGAGTCGCGGATCGCCGTCCATGACGTCACGCAGGGCGACGATCTCGTCGCCCACGTGCTGCCCGTCGCCGTCGACCTGGACCATCCGCTCGTAGCCGTTCTCGAGCGCGAAGGCGAACCCAGCCTGCACGGCGCCGCCGATGCCGAGGTTGAAGGGCAGGCGCAGCACGCGCGCCCCGGCGGCGCGCGCCAGCTGCGCAGTCGCATCGGTCGACCCGTCGTCGATCACGAGGACGTCGAAATCCGGCGCGGTCGCGTTGAGCTCGCGCACGACGTTCGCGACAGTCGCCGACTCGTTGTAGGCGGGTACGACCGCCAGGTTGGTGTTGCCGCGCCTCATGCCTCGTATATTGCCCGCTTCCGTGGTCGAACTTCCGTCCATCACCGTCGTGACCGCCTGCCTCAACGGGGCCGGCACCATCGAGGAGGCGCTCGAGAGCGTCCGTTCCCAGGACTACCCGCGCATCGAGCACGTCGTCGTCGACGGCGGCTCGACTGACGGGACGCTCGAGATCCTCGAACGCTCCCCGCAGCTTCGCTACATCTCGGAACCCGACGACGGCCGCGTCGATGCGGTCAACAAGGGCGTCGCGATGGCCAGCGGCGACGTGATCTCCTGGTTGAACGCCGACGACCGCTACCACCCTGGCGCCCTGCGTGCGGTAGGCGAGGCGTTCGCCGCCGCGCCCGAAACGATGTGGCTGACCGGCTACTGCGACATCGTCGACGGCGATGGCGAGGAGATCAGGCACGCAGTCACCGCCTACAAGAACTGGCTGCTGCGGCACTGGTCCTATCCGCTCTACCTGACGCAGAACTTCGTCTCCGACCCGGCGACGTTCGTGCGGCGCGAGGCGCTCGAGGAGGCGGGGCCGCTCGACCCCCGCTTCCGGATCTCGCACGACTACGACCTCTGGCTGCGCGTCGGTCGCCGTCACGAGCCGGTGGTCTTGCGGCGCACGTTGTCGAGCTTTCGCATGACCGAGGGAACCCAGAGCATGGCTGGGTTCGAGCGTCAGTTCCGCGAGCACGCCGAGGCGGCGCGCGACCACGGCGCCGGCCATCCGCTGCCCGTGGCGGTCAACCGCGTGATGAGCAGGCTGATCGTGGCGGTCTACAAGACGCTGCGCGCTCTGCGCCGGTGGCGCGGGCGCTAATCTCACCGGACGTGTCCAACGGCGTCAGCGACAAGCGGATACTGCTGACGGGCGGCGCGGGCTTCCTCGGCTCGAAGGTCCGGGAACGGCTCGAGGCGGCCGGCGCGGCCGAGGTCTTCGTGCCCCGCCGCGCCGACTACGACCTGACCGACGCCGCGGCCGTCGCGCGCGCCTACGAGGACGCCCGTCCCGACACGGTCGTCCACCTCGCGGCGGAGGTCGGCGGGATCGGCGCGAACCGCGACAACCCGGGCCGCTACTTCTTCGCCAACATGGCGATGGGCCTCCATCTGATCGAGGAGGCGCGGCGGCGCGGGACCGAGAAGTTCGTCCAGGTCGGCACCGTCTGCTCGTACCCGAAGCACACGCCGGTCCCGTTCTCCGAGGACGAGCTCTGGAACGGCTACCCCGAGGAGACCAACGCGCCCTATGGGGTCGCCAAGAAGGCGCTGCTGGTGATGATGCAGGCCTACCGGGCGCAGTACGGGCTCAACGGCGCCTACCTGATGCCCGTCAACCTCTACGGGCCCGGCGACAACTTCGACCTCGAGTCCAGCCACGTGATCCCGGCGCTGATCCGCAAGTGCGAGGAGGCGCGTGCCGCAGGCCGCGACGAGGTCGTCTGCTGGGGCACCGGCAGCGCGTCACGCGAGTTCCTCTACGTCGACGACTGCGCCGACGCGATCCTGGCGGCCACCGAGCGCTACGACGAGCCCGAGCCGATCAACATCGGCGCGCACAGCGAGATCACGATCCGCGAGCTGACCGAGCTGATCGCCCGCCTCACGGGCTTCGAGGGCAAGCTGGTCTGGGACAACTCCAAGCCCGACGGCCAGCCGCGCCGCTGCCTCGACACCAGCCGCGCCACCAAGCTGCTCGGCTTCACCGCGTCGACGTCGCTCGAGGAGGGGCTGCGGGAGACGATCGCGTGGTTCCGGGCGCAGGCGATGGCCGACGTCGTTCGCTAGCTCTCGGGTCGTTGTCCTAATAGCCGTCCCAGTTGCCGGAGATCGGGGTGTCTCCGCCCGATCCGAAGTCGAATATGACGTTCGGGGCTCCGGATGAGTTCGCGTAGCGGAGATGCCATGTGTGGTCGGAGGGCCGGAAGATGCCGACGGTGTCCCTGCCGGTTCCGTTCCAATCGCCGACGACGGGGATGTCTCCTGGCACTCCCCCGAACTGGAATGAGTTGTGGGGTGGACCGCTGTCCTTGTTATCGCGCAGGTACCACCATCCCGTCGACGGTCTGAATACTCCGATGGAATCGGAGCCATCTCCATTCCAGTCTCCTGCGACTGGGATGTCTCCCGGCGCCCCGAACTCGGCCAGGTAGTCCTGGGGGCCGGTGGAGTTCGAGTTTCTCAGGTACCAGTAGTTGTTGGATGACCGGAACACGCCGATCGAGTCGAAGCCGTCTCCGTTCCAGTCGCCGGCGACTGGGATGTCTCCCGCGACGCCGCCGAACTGGAAGGCGTTGTCGTGCACGCCGCCGGAGTTGGTGTTCCGCTGATACCACCAGCCCGTCGAAGGTCGGAACACGGCGGCGGTGTCGATGCCATTGTGGTCCCAATCGCCAGTCACCGGCTTGTCAGTGCCGACACCGAAGGGAAAGATGTGATCCAGCAGGCCGGCCGAGTTCTCGTTGCGCAAGAGGAAGACAGCGGCGCTGGAGGGGCTGAACATCCCGACCGTGTCGGTGGTCCTGGTCGAGCCCGTAACTTGCCTGAGGCTGAAGACGGTGTTGCTCGGCACGCCTCCCAGAGAGACGATGCCGCTATCCCAGAGGTTATTCTCCGACGGTTGGTTGAACAGGTGGTAGTAGCTGAATGTCTGAACCCCCTGCGCGGCGGCCCACAGATACGCCCGTCGTGTGAAGTCGGCACGCTGGGACTCGTTGAGGCTGCTGTTCTGGCTGCCCGCCTCTGGAGGGCACTCCCCATCGCTAGCGCAATAGCCGTGCTCGGTGATGTGAATGGGGGGAACCCCGTTTTGGGGCGTGCGCAGTTTTCCGCTGCTGTGCCAGTACTGCCTTCCCGCATTCCAATCCGGGAGCCTTCCGATTCCCTGACATGACGTGTAAGTCGGCCCCGGCAGCGGCTGCTCGGGCGCCAGCGTCCACTGGTAGGTGTGGATCGCGATACCGTCTGTATGCATCGGAGTGGTCAGCGAATTGTAGACGTAGGTGCACGGGTTGACCCTGTGGGCGTCGATCTCGCCGTAGTACACCTTCATGTTGCTGTTGACAGCCTTTATGGCGCTGTAACAGCGTCGGTACAGCTCGCTGTAGAGCTGTGGGTACGTGTCAAGGCCTCGTGGCTGACCGTTGTGCTCGGGGTTGCTGCCTCTGCCGCCTACGCTGTTGTTTGGCTCGTTCCAGACGCCGAAACGCATGATGCGTCCGTTGTAGCGCTGAGCGATATTGCCGCAAAAAGCCTCAAATCCCGCCGCAAAGGTGGTCTCGGCGGTACCGGGTGCCGGCATCTCCCACGTTCCGGGTTGGTAGGTGATGGTGAGGTAGGGAGTGAAGCCGCGACGCTCGACGTCGGCCAGCCATGAATCGACCTTCGCGTAGTAGGCGTTATGGCCAGTTGCCGGGTTCAACCCGGTGTGGAACCGCATCTGGCTCGCT
Source organism: Thermoleophilaceae bacterium (assembly GCA_035630455.1). Lineage (GTDB taxonomy): Bacteria > Actinomycetota > Thermoleophilia > Solirubrobacterales > Thermoleophilaceae > JAAYBF01. Next base: position 93,628 of record DASQKP010000033.1, on the reverse strand, counting down.
CCCATGAAGGCTGCCATCGTGTAGCCGGTGTCTGCTATCTCCTGCCCGTACGACTTTCCCTGGAAGACGGCGGGATCCTCGGTCATGAGCGTGATCGCGCTGGCGGACGTCGTCAGGCATGCGAGTCCTGTCAGGAGAGTGAGGGTGACAGCGACGTACGTGCAAAGCCGGCGAAGTGCTCTGGGCATTGGGGAGTCCTCTTTAGGGTGGCTGGCGTTCGGCGGAGCGGGCTGATCGGCCCGCATAAGAACACGGACGTACGCTCCGCGTCAAGCCCCACTGGGTTGGCGGCCCCGCGAGTCGGTCAGCGGACGACGAGCCAGTAACCCGGGGCGAGCTGCTCGGCTTGCATGCCCGCCGGCGGCTTCTCCTGGTTGGCGAAGACGATGCCCGCGAGGTTCTCGGTCGCCATCGTCTGGGGTGTGGCGTTGCGTGCATCGAGCCGGACGACTCGGCGCTCCAGGTCCTTGCCGAAGAACGAGTAGTCCCAGCTGTCCTCCACGCCGACGAGCCCTAGCGGCGCGTCGGGCGCGACGCGCGACGCCAGCGTGCGCAGGACACCGTCCATCTCGGGCCGGACACGTGTCTGTTGGGCAATTCGGTCGAGTCCGAGGATCGTCGCCTGGCCCGGCTCGACGAAGAGTGGCTTCTGGGTGTTGACGAAGAGGCAGGGGAGCAGGCACAGCAGCCCCAGGGCGACCGCGGTACCTCGCGTCCAGCCGCGACCGTGAAGCAGGGCGAGCAGGGGGGCTCCGATCGCAATCACGGGCATCATCACCCGCGCGAGCCAGGGGTTGTACTCGTTGAGGGCGGCGAAGAGGACGAGATAGCCGAGTGCGGCGCCGGCGATCAGCCTGCGATCCCACGGTGTTCGCCGCGCGAGCAGGACGATCGCGAACAGAACCAGCGCGAGGACACCGAGCAGGCCGTAGGCGCTCGTGTCCTCCTGAACGACGCTGTCGATCGTGTAGCCAGTGAAGCCGGGGGTGCGGAGCTCGCCCAGGACCCGGTTGAGGGGCCGCCGAACGCCGACGTCCAACCATGGCATCGCTACCCCACTGGAGTCGGCGAAGCTCCAGACGGCCGCTATGGCGTTGTCAGTCACCGGGCTGTCCCGCTTCGTCAGTGTGTTCAGGCCGCCTAGGGGGGCGTCGTAGGTGTCCAGGTTCAAGGCGTAGTTGAACGACCCGAGCAGCGCGATCCCGACCGCCATCGCAACAGCGCAGCGCAGGACGGCACGCATCGGCGTCGAGTAACGCCAGGCGGCGACCGCCAGCACTCCGGCCACGACCGGCAGGGCGAGCAGGCCTGTTCCCTTGCTGCCCACAGCCAGCCCGAGGGCCGCGCCGCACAGCGCGAGGTCGGCATTTGACCGGTCGCGGAGGCCGCGCAGGCCGAAGAGCAGCGCGGCGACGATGAAGAACGAGACGATCAGGTCGTTCTGGGTCGACGTCGCCTGCAGGATCGGCTGGGGCATCGCGACGAACAGCGCGGTGGCGAACAGCGCCGCCGTCCGGTCGAAGCCGAGAACTCGTGCCAGCCCGGCGATGGCCGCGGCCAGCCCGACGAGGGCTGTCCACTGGACGGTGTTCGCGAACCGGTCGCCGCCGCTCAGGACGATTGTCCAGGCCTGGAGGAACTCGCCGTTCGGCGGATTCGCAAGCTGCCGAACCGTGCCGCCGTCGAAATGCAGGGCGGAGTCGAACTGGAGCCAGTACCCGACGCGAGCAAGGTGGTAAGTCATCGAGTCCCAGTTGCTCGGCGCGACGGCGACGGCCATGATCAGCTGGAGCGCGAGGGCGGCGACCGCGACGGCGCCCATACCGGCGGCCGCCGGGTTCGCGCGTGCCCATTCCCGCGCCTCGGGCCAGCGGCCCAGCGGACTGCTCAGTGCGGGGCGCGGCCGCCCGGCCACGTGCCACGCCCCGAGCGCCGCGACGGCCACGATCCCCTCGCCGAGCAGCATCCAGCCCGGCTGAAGGCTGTCGAAAAGCGACAGCGCGATAGTCAGCAGGACGATCTCGGCCGCGGCTACGACCAGCGCCGCCGCAAGCCCGGCCGCCGGCCCGCGCACACGTAGGGCCCAGGTCAGCGGGAGCGCGCAGGCAGCCAACAGAAGCGTCCCCGCGAGCAGGATCAGCAGGTCCATCGCGAGCGGAAGCTACCTGGGCCAGCCGATCGGGCACATCGACGTACTTGTCTGGCCCTGGTCAGTAGGGTGCCGCTCGTGGCTGAGCTATCGATCCTAATTCCAGTCTTCAACGAGCGCGAAACCGTCGACTCGGCCCTCGAGCAGATCCTCGCGACGGAGTATCCCGTCGACGAGGTCGAGCTGGTGGTGGTCGACGACGGCTCGACCGACGGGACCGCCGAGCTGCTTGCCGCCTGGGAGTCCGATCCGCGCGTCCGCGTCTTCTCCCACGAGCGCAACGCGGGCAAGGGAGCGGCTGTGCAGACGGCCCTCCAGCATGCGCGAGGCACCTACTCGGCGATCATGGACGCCGACCTCGAGTACGACCCGGCGGACCTCGGCAAGCTGCTCCAGCCGCTGCTCGACGGCGAGGCCGAGGTGGTGTTCGGCGCGCGCGGGTTCGAGTCTCACTCCGCGTTCAGCTTTTGGTACGTCGTCGGCAATAAAGGTGTGACACTTGCCGCGAACCTGCTGTTCAACAGCTGGCTGGCGGACATCATGACCTGTCACAAGGTGATGAAGACGGAGGTCTTCCGCTCGCTTGACCTCAAGGCACGCGGCTTCGACATCGAGCCCGAGATCACCGGGCGCCTGCTGGCCGGCGGATACCGGATCTATGAGATGCCGGTCCGCTATCGGGCGAGGGGCCGCGCGGAGGGCAAGAAGCTCACCGCCCAGGACGGCCTGCGCGTGATCCGCAAGCTGCTCGAGTGCCGCCTGGACAACGGTCTGCGGCTGCCGCACAGAGCACGCTCGCATGCCTGAGGCTGCCGCTAGCGCAGACAGCGAGCTGTGGGACCTACAGCAGCTCGCCGAGGCGCGTGGGCTCTGTGACTGGATGTTCGACCAGTTCCGCGATCGCGTCGGCCCGGACGTCGTCGAGGTCGGCGCGGGCATCGGGACGTTCACCGACAGGCTGCTGGCGGAGGGCGCCCAGCGCGTCCTGACGATCGAGCCGGAGGCGGCGTGCGCCGACGAGCTCGAGCGCCGCTATCGCGACGATCCCCGCGTGTCGATGACGCGCGAGCTGCTGCCCGACTCGCCGGCGCTCGCGGCGCGTGCGGGTGAGGTCGACCTCGTCCTCTGCCAGAACGTCCTCGAGCACGTCGAGGAGGACGCCGCGGCCGTGGCCGCGATGGCGCGGGCGCTGCGCCCGGGCGGAACGCTGGCGCTGCTCGTCCCGGCGCATCAGCGGCTCTACGGCGTCCTCGACCGCCAGTACGGCCACTTCAGGCGCTACGACCGCCAGCGCGTGCGCTCGGTCGTCGAGGGCGCCGGGCTGCAGATCGACGACCTCTACTCGTTCAACCTGCTCGGCGTCCCGGGCTGGCTGGTCAAGAACCGGCTCTCCGAGCCGTCGCTCGACGGCGGCTCGCTACGCGCCTACGAGGCGCTGCTCAGGCTCTGGCGACCGGTGGAGGATCGCTTCCGGTTCCCCTGGGGGCTCAGCTTGATCGCGATCGCCCGACAGCCCGCGGCCTGAGCGCCGCCGTCCGCTCGTACAGCTCGACGTGGCGGCGTGCCGCCGACTCCCAGGTGAACTTCGCCGCGTGCGCCGGCCCGCGGTCGCGGAGGTCGGAGCGCAGCGTGTCGTCGGTGACGATCCGCTCGATCGCAGCGGCGATCTCCTCGACCGACTCGGGGTCGAAGGTCAGCGCCGCGTCGCCGACGACCTCGGCCAGGGAGCCGCGCGTCGAGCAGGCGACCGGGCAGCCGCAGGCCATCGCCTCCAGCGGCGGCGAGCCGAAGCCCTCGTAGAGGCTGGGGAATACCATCGCCGTCGCCGAGCGGTACAGCGCCGGCACGTCCTCCGCCTCGAGGTAGCCGAGATGGCGGACGCGGCCGCCGACGCCCGCCGAGCTCGCGCGGCGCTCCAGCTCGCCGAGCTTGCCGTAGTCCTGGCCGGTGAGCACGAGCTGGAGGTCCGCCGGCGCCTTTGCGAGCGCGTCGACGAGCCGGTCGTGGTTCTTGTGCGGCCAGAGGTTGGCTGGATACACGACGTAGCGATCCGGCAGCGCGAGCCGCTCGCGCAGCGCGTCGTCGGCCGCCGTCGGCACCGGGTTGAAGCGCTCGTGGTCGATGCCGAGGTGGATCGCCTCGACCCGCTCGGCCGGGATTCCGGCCAGTTCGATCAGCTTGCGACGCGAGTACTCGCTGATCGTCAGCACGAGGTCGGCTCGCCGGGCGGCGCCGTCGTAGGCCCAGCGCCGGTAGGCACGCTCCCCACGCGAGAAGAACTGGGGCAGCTCGTGGTGTTGGAGGTCGAAGACCGTCGTTACGGTCGGCACCCCGCGCAACCGCGGGATCGGCACGGTGACCGGGTGGTGCAGCACGTCGAAGTCGCCGGGGATGTCGCGCGCAGCGAGCCACGGGGCGGCGCCGGCCGCCGCCATCGCGAGCAGGCGCGTGAGGTCGCCGTCGCCAGAGCGGTAGCTGCGCACCAGATGCAGGTCGACGCCGTTGCGGACGTAGCCGCCGTACTTCTCCGCGACGTGACGGTTCGCGAGCACCGTCACCCGTTCGGGTCCGTTGCCGTCCGCGAACTGGCCGAGCACTCCGTGGACGTTCGACTCGGCGCCTCCGACGCGGCCGGGGAACAGCGTCAGCAGGGCGAAGGCGACGTGCACGAGCGCGGATGCTAGGGGCTCGTGCCGTGTTCGGCGGGGCGATCGGGGAAAGTACCCGCGTGCGATCGCCGACCCCTCCTGTCGAGCCGCCAGCCGGCGGCCAGGCCCATCTGGTCGCCACCGGCTCGCTCGTCCAGCAGGCCGCCCAGGTCACGGGCCTGCTGGCGATGTTCGCCGTACTGACGGTGCTGGCGCGCAAGCTGTCGCTCGAGGAGCTCGGTGTCTACGGGCTGCTGGCCTCGATCGCGGGATACCTGCTGGTCATCCAGAACGCGGCCGCGAGCGCGGCGGTGCGCAACATGGCCGCGGCCGAGGGATCGGAGGCCCGCGACGCCGCGTTCTCCACCGCGGTGGTCATCTACGTGCTTGCCGGCTTGGCGGTGGGCCTGCTGATCGCGCTGCTCGGCATCGGGCTATCGGCCGTCGTCGACCTGTCGCCGGAGGTGGAGAGCCAGGCCCAGCTGGGCGCCGTGCTGCTCGGCGCCGTGGTCGCGCTCGGCTGGCCGGTGACGGTCTATCGCGACGCGATGCGCGCACGCCAGCTGTTCGTCCGCTCGGCGATGATCGACATGGCGGCGATGGCCGTGTACGCCGCCTTGGTGCTCGGGACGGCCTTCGCCGGCGCCAGCCTCGCCGTGCTGATCTGCGTCAGCGGGACGATCCCGCTGCTGATCGGCGTCGGCGCGGCGATCGTGGCGTACGTCCGGCGGCTGCCGTTCCGCTTCAGGCCGGCGCTGGTCACGCGCGCCGAGGCTGGAGCCTTCGCGCGCTTCGCCTGGTACGTCTCGCTGACCGAGGTGGCGAGCACGCTGGTCTACGCGCTCGACCGCGTCATTCTCGGCGTTTTCAAGTCGGCCGCCACGGTCGGTCTCTATGAGGGTCCGGTCCGCGCGCACAACGTCCTGCGCTCGCTCAACGCCGCGGTCCTGGTGACCGTGCTGCCGACCGCGTCGAAGTACTTCGGCGAGGGCGATGACCGCCGTCTCAAGGAGCTGCTCGCCCGCGGACTGCGCTACACGTTGGCGCTCGTCGTGCCGATGGCCGTCACCGGGATGGTGCTCGCCACTCCCCTGTTGGAGGCCTGGCTGGGTCCGAAGTTCGGCGCCGCGGGGCTGACGATGGCGATCCTGATGAGTTACTGGCTCGTGAACGGCTGCACGAGCGTGATCCAGGGCATCGTGATCGCCGGCGAGGGGGCGAGCAAGATCGTCCCGATCGCCTGGAGCGTCGCCGCCGCGAACATCGCGGTCTCGCTTGCCCTGGTGCCCTGGCTCGGGCTCGAGGGCGTCGCGATCGGGACCGCGCTGCCGCACTTCTTCGCCTTTCCGTTCCTGCTGCGGCTGGCGCGCGAGCTAGTCCCGGTGTCGGGCGGCGAGCTGATCCGCGCGGCCTTCCTGCCGGCCTACTCGCTCGCCGTCGCGTTGGCGGCCGCGCTCGGCGCCGCGCAGCTGCTGCTGCCGCTGGACTCCGTGGTCGTGGTGGTCGCGGTCGCGCTCGGCGGCCTGCTCGCCTACTGGCTGCTGTTCTACGCCGTCTGGCTGGAGCCGCACGAGCGGCAGCTGGTCCGTCAGGTCGCCGGGGGCCTGAGTCGTGTCCGCCGGACGCCGGCGGCGTGACCGGCCGCGGCATGTCGTAGCCTTCCGCCGATCGAAGCCTCGCTAGTCCAACGAATCCGGTCTGCTCCGCCACGCGTGCACAGCGAGGGCGCCGACTACTTCGGGCTCGCCTGGTCGGCGCTGGAGTGGCTCGAGCAGACGGTCCAGCCGGGCATGACGACGATCGAGACGGGCGCGGGAGCGTCGTCGGTCGTCTTCGCCGCGGGCGGCGCGAAGCACACCGTGATCTCGCCGGCGCCGGACGAGCACGTGCGCATCCGAGCCTGGTGCGACGAGCTCGGCGTCTCCACCGACCAGCTGACCTTCGTCGCCGAGTCCTCCGACACGGCGCTGACGGCGGGTGGGTGGCAGCCGGAGCCGCTCGACCTCGCCCTGATCGACGGCGCGCACCTCTTCCCGTTCCCGGCGGTCGACTGGTTCTATACGGCCAAGCACCTCAAGGTCGGCGGAATCATGGTGCTCGACGACGCCTACCTGCCGTCGGTCGCGATGGTGTCGCGCTTCCTGCGCATCAGCGACTCCTGGGAGTACCAGGGGCCGATCAGCTACCGCACCGTCTGGTTCCGCAAGCTCGACGACGAGATCGGCACGGACTCGGTCGGCGCCCGCTTCGACCGCTTTCCGCGCTACGGATACCTGCCGCTCCCGCAGCGCGCCGCCGCTTACGCCCGTCACGTGCTGATCGATCGCGCGCCGCCGGTCCAGCGGGCGCTCGCGCGCCTGCGCCGACGCTAGCCATGCCGCGCCAGGTGGTCCGCTACGCCGTCGTCGGCGTGTCGAACACCGCCATCTCGATGGCCGTCTATGCCGGCCTGCTGGCCCTTGAGGTGGGCTATGTCGCGGCTGTCGTGGTGGCGTACCTCGCGGGGCTCGCGAACGGGTACACGCTCAACCGCCGCTGGACCTTCCTGGCGGGCGGCTTCTCGATCGGCTCGCTCTCCCGCTACACGACGGTCCAGGCGACCGGGTTGATGCTCTCGGTCGGGCTCACGAGTCTGTTCGTGGAGGTGCTCGGCGTGCCCGAGCTGCTCGCGCTGGTACTCAGCTGGCCGCCGGTGATCGCGGTGACGTTCACGGCCACCCGGCTATGGGCCTTCGGCGGCGATCGCGACAAGCTGGGCTCCGCCGATGCCTGAGCTCGAGGACAGGTCGCCGGCCGGCTCGCGGCCGGTGGTGGAGCGGCTGGGCCGCGTGCAGGCCAACCGAGACGTCCGCCGCGCCGTCAAGTACGGGATCGTCGGCGTGGCGAACGTGACGCTCGACTTCGTCCTCTACGCGGTGCTCGTCTCGCTCGGCGTCTGGTACCCGCTGGCCAAGACCGGCGCTGTGGTCGTCGCCACCGCCAACGGCTACACGTTCAACCGCCTCTGGACGTTCCGCGCAGGCGCTCATCGCACGGCTTTTCTCGTCAAGTACGTGACCGTGCAGGTCAGCTGCCTGGCGCTCAACCTCTGCCTGCTGGTGCTCTTGATCGAGGGTGCGGGGCTGGACAAGATCCTCGCTCAGGCGGTCGCCCTGCCATTCGTGGCGGGCGCCAGCTTCACCGCGCAGCGGTTCTGGACGTTCAGGGCCGCGCTGCGCTAGGGCCACATCCGCTCGCGCTCGAGCGCGGGCCGGTCGCAGACGCTGAGGTCTGACTCGCGCTCGCGGCACTCGTTGCGCGTGAGCGGTCCGACGCCGGGGATCAGGCGCACGAGCTCCAAGGCGGTCGCGGTCGCCTGGCCGTCGACCCGTGCGCGCAGGCGGTCGCATCTGACGATCATCCAGATCCCCTCCATCGCCTGGGTGCGCCAGGCGTCGCGGCAGCTTCCCCAGAGGCCGACCGGGCCGACGCTGCCGGGATCGGACCCGGCCAGGGTCGCGACGAGCGTGGCGCCCGGCAGCGGGCAGCGGGGCTCGATCTCGTCGATCCGCAGGGCGGCCAGCCGCGGCAGCGCCTCGGCGCGCTCCATGTCGATGTTCGCGAAGTGCAGGCGACAGCCGTCCTCCGCGAGCGCGGCGACCTCGGCGACGAAGGCCGACGTCTGCTTCTCGCCACTGGCCCAGACCTCGACGGAGTCGCGCGCGGCGTTAGCTCCGCTGGCGATCAGGATCGCCGCGGCGGCCAACGCCCCCCAGCGCATCCAGGCCCGTCCCTCGGCGAGCAGCAGGCTCGTCGAGATCGCGAGCAGGGCCATCGTGGGGAGGAAGTAGCGCGAGGTGACGACAGCCGGCAGGCCCTGGACGACGAGCATCGCGGCGGCGGCGAGGCCGAGCCCGAGCGCCAGCCAGGGAGCCCGTCGGCGATCCAGGAAGACACCGAGCGCGAGGAACGGCAGGGCCACGGCGAGCGCGCGCCAGATTGGGCTGCCGATGCTGCTGGTCATGCTGGCCCACTGCATGTTCCACGCCTGACGCAGCCGGTCGCCCCACTCGCCGGCGCCGGTCGGCGCTCCCGCCAGGTAGAGGTCGGCGCCCTCGTCGCCGATCGTCGCCGCGCGGAACGTCACCCAGAGCAGCGGCAGGATCAGCGCGACGGCGCAGACGAGGAACGACCGGCTGCGGAAGGGGTCGAAGAAGCTCCGCGCCAGGCCGCGCTCGCGCCAGCGCTCGAGCAGGTAGAGGTAGAGGAACGGCGCCACCAGCAGGAAGCACATCGACGCCTCCTTGAAGGTCGCGCCGAGGAGGAACAGCGGCCAGCCGATCGCCGCCGGGACGAGCGCCCGGCGCAGCGGCTGCCCCGCCATTCGGCGGTCCAGGCCGAGCAGCACCAGCGCGGCGCCGCAGATCGTCGCGCCGACCAGCGGTGGCTCCTGGGGGGCGAGGCGTGCGAGGTCTACGGCGATCGCCGTGCCGGTCGCCACCAGCGCGGGTGGGATCGCCGTCAGGGCGCCGAGCGCGAACGGCGACAGCCCGGGACGGCTCTCGCGCGCGACGAGCGCCGGCACGACGCCGATCGCGGCTACCAGCAGCGCGATGCGCAGGGCGTTCCAGACGTTCGGGCCGGTCATGTCGCCGGGCGCGCCCAACGTGTGCCACTGGATGTAGTCGAACAGCCCGAATCCGGGGCGGAACCGCTGCACGGGGCTCTCGAAGAAGGGGCCCAGCAGGTCGTCGAGCGAGGCGACGCCGTGGCTCGCGCCGTTCCAGTCGTCGACCGCCGACGGGCCCGGGATGCCGAACCGCGGCGACAGGAGCCACAGCACGTAGCCCAGGGCGATCAGGAATCCTGCGGCGACGGCGAGCGTCGACGCCCGCGGACGCCTCACTCGCAACTAGCCCGCGGGTCCGGTCGCATCGGACGCCACGCTATCGCGGATGCGATACTCGCCGCGATGAAGCTCAGCGTGGTCGTCCCCGCACACAACGAGCAGGACAACCTTCCCGAGCTCGTCGAGCGCTTGCGCGGCGTCCTCGACGGCCTGCCGCACGACTGGGAGGCGATCCTGGTTGACGACGGTTCGACCGACGCCACCTGGGAGCGCATGCGCGAGGCGGCGTCGAACGTGGCGCAGGTCCGCGCCCTGCGCCTGTCGCGGAACTTCGGCCATCAGGCGGCGCTCAGCGCGGGCCTGTCGGTCGCGTCCGGCGACGGGGTGGTGACGATGGACTCCGACCTGCAACATCCGCCGGAGGCGATCGCCGACCTGCTGGGGCGGGCCGAGCAGGGCTATGACGTCGTCTATGCGATCCGCCGCGAGCGCGAGGGGGAGGGTTGGTTCAAGGCGGGCGCCTCGACGGCGTTCTACCGCTTGCTGAACCGGCTGGCGCGGCTCGACCTGCCCCAGGGCGCGGCCGACTTCCGCTACATGTCGCGCCGGGTCGTCGACGCGCTGATCGCGATGCCGGAGCGTCACCGCTTCCTGCGGGGGATGACGCGCTGGGTCGGCTACCGCCAGGGCGTCGTCGCCTACGAGTCCCCGGCCCGCTTCGCCGGCCAGTCGAAGTACACCGTCCGCCACATGCTCCGCTTCGCGCTCAACGCGATCGTCAGCTTCTCGGCCCTACCGCTGCGGATCGCCAGCTGGCTCGGCTTCGTCGCCTCGGCGCTCGGCGCTCTCTACCTCGCCTACGTGGTCGTGGTGCGCCTGGTCACCGACACCGTCGTCCCGGGCTGGACGTCGGTCGTCGTCGTCGCGCTGATCCTCGGCGGCGCCCAGCTGCTCTGCCTGGGCATCATCGGCCAGTACCTGGGACAGATGTACGACGAGGTGAAGGGCCGCCCGCTGTTCCTGATCGCCGACGACACCCGCCAAGCGGGCGAGGGCAAGCCCTCCGGACCCGACGCGAGCAGCCGGGTGACGGTTCCGGGATGAGCCGCGTTCGCGCCGTGCGGGAGTCGCTCGGCCCGGCGGCGCCCGCGCGCGACCTGCCGTTCGTCGACGCGGCGGCCGTGCTCGCCGCGCTCTTCCTGGCCTACGGGGCGCGCGCCGTGTTCAGCTCCAAGTACTCCTTCGAGTGGTCGGCGATCGCGCCGTTCGTCCGGGTCGCCCTGCCGGTCGCGGTGTGCGCGCTGTTGCTGTCCGCGGCGGCGCTCGGGCTCTACGGAGACCGTGCGGCCGAGGCCGGCGTGCGCGAGCACGTGGCTGCGACGGCCTACGCGGTCGCCGTCACGGTGGCGATCGGGATCTTCTGGGGCGGAGCGGCGCCGCCCACCGCGCCGCTGGTGCTGACGGCCGCTGTCTGCCTTATCGCCTGCCAGCATTTCGGCCGGCGGCTCTACTGGCGTTCGGCCGGCTAGCCGGCCTGCTTCTGCGGGACGCCGCTGGCCAGCAGCTCGAGGTCGGACTCGACCATCAGCGCCACCAGCTCCTCGAAGCTCGTGCGCGGCTCCCAGCCGAGCTTCTCCTTCGCCTTCGCCGGGTTGCCGATCAGGTGCTCGACCTCGGCCGGGCGCAGGTACTTCGGGTCGATCCGAACGTAGTCGCCGGGGTCTAGCCCCACCTGCTCGAAGGCGATGTCGACCAGCTCGCGGACGCTGTGCGTCTCGTTCGTCGCGATCACGAAGTCGTCCGGCTCGTCCTGTTGCAGCATCAGCCACATCGCCTCGACGTAGTCCTTCGCGTAGCCCCAGTCGCGCTCCGCGTCGAGGTTGCCGAGCGCGAGCTCCGACTGCAGGCCGAGCTTGATCGCCGCGGCCGCGTGAGTCACCTTGCGCGTCACGAACTCCAGCCCGCGGCGTGGCGACTCGTGGTTGAAGAGGATCCCCGAGCAGGCGTACAGGTCGTAGCTCTCGCGGTAGTTGACCGTGATGAAGTGGCCGTAGACCTTCGCCACTCCGTAGGGGCTGCGCGGATAGAACGGCGTCGTCTCGACCTGCGGCACCTCGAGCACCTGGCCGAACATCTCCGACGAGGACGCCTGGTAGAAGCGCGCCTCGGGCGCGACCTCGCGCATCGCCTCGAGCATCCGTGTCGCGCCGACACCGCTGAACTCAGCCGTCAGCACGGGCTGGTTCCAGGAGGCAGCCACGAAGGACATCGCGGCGAGGTTGTAGATCTCGTGTGGCTGGCACTCGCGCATCACGTCAACGAGCGAGCGCTGGTCGAGCAGATCGCCTGTGTGCAGCGAGATGTCGTCTCGGCATCCCTGCAGGCGTTGGAACGTCTCGGTCGAGGACCGCCGGACCATCCCGTGGACCTCGTAGCCCTTCTCGAGGAGGAACTCGGCCAGGTAGCTGCCGTCCTGCCCCGTGATGCCTGTTATGAGTGCGCGCCGCGGTGTGCTCATGGTGGCGGACGCTATCGACAGTCCGCCTCGGCTAGGGTCCCGCCCCGATGGAACTCCGGCGCATCGCGTCAGCGCAGCTGCGCCCGCTGCTCCTCCTGCTCGTCGCGGCCGCGATTGTCGGGGCCGCCTGGTCCTTGATCGTGCCGGCCTGGCAGGCGCCGGACGAGCATTCCCATTTCGGCTACGCCCAGACTCTCGCCGAGCAGGGAGAGCCGCCGGCCTCCGAGGGGGACCGCCGCTACTCGACCGAGCAGGAGCAGGCCGCCGACGCGATCGGCGCAGACCAGCTCGCCGCCAACCTGTTCGCGCGGCCCGAGTGGAGCGAGGCCGAGTACGAGCGTTGGCGCCGGCTCCAGGCCGCCGAAGGAGAGGCGGCACGCGCCGACGGCGACGGCGCCGGACCCGAGGGCAGCAACAGCGCGCGTACCAACCCGCCTCTCTACTACGCGTTCGAGGCGATCCCGTACCACGCGGCTTCCGCTACCGACCTGTTCGGCCGGCTCTACCTGATGCGGTTGTGGAGCGCGCTACTGGTGTTGGTGGCCGCCGCGGCGACCTGGGCGTTCGTCGGCGAGCTGCTGGGGCCGCGTCGCGGGCTCCAGCTCGCTGGCGCCGCCGTCGTCGCGTTGCAGCCGATGGCGGTGTTCGTCAGCGCGTCGATCAACCCGGACGCGATGCTGATCCCGGCCTTCGCGACGACCCTCTGGCTCGGCGTGCGAGTCATCCGCCGTGGACTGACCGTCGGCAACGGGGCGGCGCTGTGCGCGGCGGCCGCGGTGGCGATCCTGGCCAAGGCGACCGGCTACGCGCTGCTTCCCGGCGTCTTCCTGGCGCTTGCGATCGGTGGCTACCGTGCTGCCGGTGGTCTGCGAGTCGGGTCGCTTGTCAAGCGCTCTGCCCTACCGCTGCTGGCGCTCGCGGTGCCGGTCGGGGCGTGGTTGGCATACGCCCGGCTCAGCGACCGCCCCGCGGTCAACCAGGTAGGCGCAGGGGGTGGCGGAGACTTCGATCACGCCGGTCTCTTCTCGTATCTGTGGCAGTTCTACCTGCCTCAGGCGCCCGGGCAGATGCCACTCCCGCCCGGCTACCCGTCGCTGCCGGCGAGGGACTTCTGGATCGAGGGCTTCTGGGGCAAGTTCGGCTGGCTCGAGATCGTCTGGCCGGACCCGCTCTACCTGGCCGTCGGCCTGTTGACGGCCGCGGCGATCGTCGGCGCCGGCGTGGCGCTCGTGCGCAGCGGCTTGCGGCGCCATGCGGCCGAGGCCGCCTTCCTGGTCCTGGTCGCCCTTTCGCTGCTCGGCGGCCTCCACCTGACCGAGTACCGGATCCTGGCCGACCAGAACACCGTCTTCAACCAGGGCCGTTACCTGCTGCCGCTGCTGCCGCTGCTGGCGGCCGCGGTAGCCGCGGCGCTCAGCTTGGCCAAGGGGCAGGTCCAACAGGCGCTCGTCGGGGCGCTGGTCGGGTTCCTGTTCGTCCTCCAAGTCGTCTCGCTGGCGATCGTCGGAGCGCGGTTCTATGCGTAGCTGGGCCGTGCGGTCGTTCCTCGTCGTCGCGGTCGCCGGCCTGGTCGTCGCCTTCGCGGTGGTCGTCGGCGACGACCGCGACACGGCATTCACGCTCGGCGTGGCCCCCGGGCTGCCCGCGGCGGAGCTGCGGCCGGGGGCGGAGGGGTGCCAGACGCCGGTCCCCGTCGCCGAGGCCTTCGATGGCGTGCGGATGCAGGTCGGTACCTACAGGCGGAAGGGCTCGCCGCTGACGGTGTCGATCAGGACCCCTGACAGCGGCCGAGAGATCGCCGCGGCACGGGTCCCCGGGGGCTATGCGGACGTCTCCCAGCTCGGGGTGACGCTCGACTCCACGGTGGCGCCGGGCCAGCGCGTGGCGGTATGCGTGCGCAACGCCGGCCAGCGCAAGGTGGCGATCTACGGCGGGCCCGAGCTGGCCAACGTCGGAACGACGGTAGAGATCGGTGGGCGCGACCAGAAGACGGACATGACGCTCGTCTTCACCCGGCCCCCGAGCTCCCTCCTGTCGCAGACCTCCGAGATCTTCGAGCGGGCCTCGCTCTTCCGGCCGGTCTGGATCGGCCCCTGGGCCTACTGGCTGCTGGCTGGTCTAATCCTCGTTGCCGTTCCGGCGCTGCTGGCGCGGTCCCTGCGCGCCGCCAGCGTCGAGGACTCCCTGCCGCAAAGCGGTTCGCAGCCCTAGCTCAACCTGCTCGGCCGCACGGTCCCAGCTGGCGTCGGCTACGTAGGCCAGGCCGGCTTCGGACTTCGCCCGCCAGTGCGACTCGTCGTCGAGCAGCGCCTCCATCGCCTCTGCCAGGGCGACGGGGTTCGCGCTGGCCAGGTCGACCGGTCCGTCGGCGCCGAACACCGCCTCCGAGCTGCCGCCGGCGAGATCCACGCACGGCAGTCCGCAGGCCATCATCTCCTGGGGAATCAGCGAGTAGTTGGTCAGCGACAGGCAGAGGCCGACGGTCGCCTCGGAGTAGGCCGCGGCCAGACGCGCCGGCATCGCGACGCCGAGCGACTCGGCGGCGAATCTCGTCTTCAGCGGCGTGGCCTGTCCGAACGCCACCACGCGTGTCGCCGGGCGCCGGGCGCATAGCTCCTCGAGCGCGAGCACGCCGAGCGGCACCGCCCGGCGCGCCGTAGCGTCCCGCGCGTAGAAGACGATTGTGTCGCGACGACGCTCGATCCCCGGCAGCGGCCGGTAGACGTCGTGGTCGACGCCAAGGTGGAAGTAGGCCCCCTCGCAGCCGTGCTGCTCAGCGAGCAGGTCGCGCAGCCAGCGGCTCGCGCAGATCGGGTAGAGGCCGAGGTCGTAGGTCTGCTCGGCCCAGATGCGCTCCGCCGACGTCGCGAAGAACTCGGGCTCGTGGTCCTGGACGAGATAGGCGCGCGCGCCGCAGCCCGGCAGCATCGCCACCGGGTGGGCGGTGTCCCAGCCGGTCGCGACCGCGACGTCGGCGCCGTGCCAGTGGTCGAAGCCGACGAACACCGGCGCCGCCACGGGAGCGAACCAGTCGACGATGTTGCGCCGCAGTACGGCGGCCGCGGGGACCGCATGCGCGTCGGCCGCGTCATGGACCCAGATCGTGCAGGTATGCCCCATCCGCTCTAGGCGCGCGATCAGGCCGAAGATCGTCGAGTGGCCGCCACTGCCGCGCTGGAAGGGCGGGATGACGAAGGCCAGATGGAGCTGGTCGCGGTCGGCCGCCGCTGGCGATCGTGTCGCGAGCGGCGTTGCGCCCTCCTGGGCGTGGCGCAAGATATCGGCGTAGTGTGGCTCGGCGAGCCCGCCGCCAGGCCCAGGATCGGCGGGCGCCGCTTCGGCAGCGCCGCGTCCGTTCGCCGAGGGCGCCGACGCGCGCCCCTCCAGCGACATCCGGCGCTCGAGCGCGGCGGGCAGATGCTCGGTCCGTGTGCCCGCGACGGCGGCCGCCTTACGACCGCCGTGATGCAGCAACGAGCGAATCGTCCAGGCCGTGCGCCGCGACTCGCTCCAGCCGTGCGCAGCCATCCACTGGCGGTCGGCGGCGACGCCCGCGCGGACCTCGGTCAGTATCGGCCGTAGCCGGGCCGGCTCGACGTGCCCGACCGTCTCGCGCAGGCCGCGGTACTCGTCGAAGTAGCGCCGGGCGAACTCGACCGGTCCGTAATCATGGGCGTGGTGCACGGCGGCGCGGGGATGGAAGACCTTCGTCCAGCCGGCCGCGAGCATTGCCTGACCGAACGCCTGGTCCTCGGCGTAGGCGATGTCCTCGAAGCGGATCTGCTCCCAGCACGTCCGCGCGTAAGAGGCGTTGACGTTCGACATGAAGGCCAGGTCCCCCTCGCGCTGGAGCACCGGCCCTCCGTCTGGCGTCATGTCCGCGAAGAACCCCTCGAGCTCGCGCGCGAGCGTCGGGCTGGTGTCCGGCCAGGCCAGATGCGGGCCATAGGCGGCGCCGACCTCCGGGTCCAGCTCGAACGCCCCCACATGGGCGTCCAGCCAACCGGGCGCCGGGACGGCGTCCTGGGTCAGGAAGCAGACGATGTCGCCCGAGGTCAGCTCCATCGCGAGGTTGCGTGTCCGGCCGTGGCCGAACTCCTCCGGCGAGATCTCGTGGACGGTGGCCCCGCCGGCGCGGGCGAGGGCGACGGAGTCGTCGCTCGATCCCGAGTCGATCACCAGCAGCTCGACCTCGTCACCAGCCTGCTCGCGTACCGCGGCGAGTAGCCGCTCGAGGTAGCGCGCGCCGTCCTTGACGGGGATGACGACCGAGACGCTCGGCATGCTGACCTCAGGAGCGAGCTGTCGGGGAACCATCGCCAGCAGCCCCGGAGCCGGCCGCGATGTCGTCCTCGGCGGCCGATGCACGCAGGTCGCCGAGCCGGGCTTGCGCGTAGCGCTGGATGGCGAGTTTGCCGCGCTGCAGCTCGCGCAGCCAGCGCAGCAGCGCACGCAGCCGTCGCGCGCCCGGCTTGCGCATCTGCGCATTGAGGTCGATCCCCCAGCGATCGAGCCAGTAGCTGCGGTCCTGGGCGGCCGCCAGCGCGGCGTGGGCGCGCGCCAGCTGCTCGACGTGCTCGCGCTCGAGCGTCTCGAGATCGTCTGTCATCTCAGAGATTCTCCGCGATTCGCGGCGCCTCGCGCTTGAACATCCACAGGCCGAGCGCGAAGATGGCGACGATCGTGGCGAGCGGGATCAGCAATCGCACCTCTGACCCGATCGCCTCGGCGGCCGTCGGCGCGCCCGGGTCGAGCATCGCGTGGCGCATCTGGGTGAGGATCGTCGCGATCGGGTTGGCGGCCATCATCTCGCGCACGTACTCGGCCGGCAGCTTGCTGACGACGTAGAGGATCGGCGAGGCGTAGAAGGTGATCTGCAGCACGACGTCCCAGATCGGCTGGATGTCGCGGAAACGCACGTAGAGGACCGACAGCAGCATCGCGAAGCCGATCGCGAACAACGCGAGCAGCAGCACCAGGAAGGGGAACTGGAGCCAGCTCATCCGGATCGGTACCCCCGAGATCATCGCGAACACGAACACCGCGACGAGGTTCAGGCCGAGGTTGAAGAGCGCGCTCAGCGACACCGAGATCGGGATCGCGATGCGCGGGAAGTGCATCTTGCGCAGCAGGTTCTCGCGCGCCATCAGGCAGCCGACACCGCCGGTCGTCGTCTCGGAGAAATAGGTGAACAGGACGATGCCCGTCAGCAGGTAGACCGGGTAGTACGGGACGCCCTCGCCGAAGCGGATCACCTGGGTGAAGACGAAGTACAGGACGCCGAACAGCATCAGCGGCCTCATCAGCGTCCACAGGTAGCCGAGCACCGAGCCGAAGTAGCGCAGCTTGAAGTCGGTCACGGCCAGCATCCACGTCAGGCTCAGCGCCCTACGCAGGTCCCCGCCGAGCGCGGACGGACCGCGCGACTGGGCGGCGACCGGGGCGGGCTGCACGCCGGCGCTCACGAGCGCTCGACCTCGATCTCGGTCGGCAGGTCGGCGACGCCGCCGCTGAAGCGAGGCGCCTCGACGCGCAGCGTCACGGCATCGACTCGCTGGTCGAGCGTCCTCCTGCCGTCGCTAGTGACCACCGACGGGGTCAGCGTGTAGACGCTCGGGCCGAGCCAGTTGGGGAAGCGGAACCTGACGGTCGCGCGGTCGCCCGCCGCGAACGAGCCCGTCGGTCCGCCGCGGTCGCTGCGTGCGACGTAGATCGTGTGACGGACGTCGTTGCGGAAATTGATCGAGAAGACCGGATCCTCGAGCGCGTCGTGGAGCTCGACCTCCATGCAGGCCACGCAGTCGTCGCCCTGGGCGATCGTCACCGTGTCGTCGCCGACCTCCGGGACGGGCCCGCCGGCGGCGGCGCACCAGGTGCGCGTGATGCGGGCCCGGGGGGTGCCGGGGGCGGCGCTCGGGCCGTCGTCGCCGACCGTCCCGAAGTTGACCTCGGCGTACTTCGCGGCGATCTCCTCGGGATCGCCGATGTCGACCAGGTTCCCGCGCTCCAGCAGCATCGCCCGGTCGCAGAACCGCCGCACCGAATCCATGCCGTGCGTCACGAAGACGATCGTCCGGCCCTCGGCCTTGAGCCGGTCGAACTCGTCGAAGCACTTCTGCTGGAAGGAGGCGTCGCCGACCGCCAGCACCTCGTCGACGAGCAGCACGTCGGCGTCGACCTGGATCGCGACGGCGAAGCCGAGCCGCACGCTCATCCCCGACGAGTAGTTCTTCAGCTTCAGGTCGACGAACTCCTCGAGCTCGGCGAAGGCGATGATCTCGTCGAAGCGCTCGAGCGCCTGCTTGCGCGTCAGGCCGAGCATGATCGCGTTGATCGCGACGTTGTCGCGCGCCGACAGCTCCGGGTGGAAGCCGACTCCGAGCTCGATGAACGGCGACAGCCGGCCGCGCACGTCGACCCGGCCGTTGTCGACGCCGTAGATGCCCGCGAGGCACTTCAGCAGCGTGCTCTTGCCGCTCCCGTTGCGCCCGACGATGCCGAAGAACTCGCCCGGCGCGATGTCGAAGCTGACGTCCTCGAGCGCGCGCAGCTCGCTGAACGTGCGCGAGCGCCGTGGGTGCAGTACCCGCTGCTTGAGCGTCGAGTACTGCTCGTGGGGGAGGCGGAAGCGCTTCGAGACGCGTTCGACCGAGACCGCTGGAGGTGGGCTCGACCCGTCCCGCTGACGCCCTACCGCCGGTTGTCGAACCGTGGCCGGCAAGTCCGCGAACGGTACCAACGGGTGGCGACTGCCGGTCCCGCCTTACCCTGCCCGACGTGCCTGGCCCCGTGAACGCCCGACCCCAGGCACGCCTGGAACCGCTCGAGTCTTCGGGCGACGAGGTCCGGATATGCCTGCGGATCGGCTCTGGGACCAGGATTGCGAACTACGCCTGCCGCGACGCGCCGCTCGATCGGAATCCGGACGCGGGCTTCGCCGCGGCGCTGCCGATTGCGATGGCCAGCGCGTCGACGCTCGACGTCCCCAGGGGCGTTTCGCGGCGGCTGCTCGACGCATCCGGAGGGATCCAGCGCCTGCTCGCGGCCTGGGACCCGGCGCTGACGCCCGTCGAGGTGCGCCGCGGCGACGGCGGCCCGATCCCGGTCGCCGAGGCCCCGGCGCGCGGGACCGCGGCTTTCTTCACCGGCGGCGTCGACAGCTTCTACACCGTGCTCACCCGCCGCGAGGAGCTCGACGCGCTGATCTACGTCCACGGCTTCGACCTGCCGCTGGAGGACGAGCGCAAGCGCGAGCTCGTCTCGGCGAGCATCCGCGGCGTGGCCGCCGAGTTCGGCCTGCCGCTGATCGAGGTCGAGACCGACCTTCGTTCGGTCTCCGACGACGTCTGCGGCTGGGAGCTGATCTACACGAGCGCCGCGCTCGCGAGCGTCGGGCACCTGCTCGCGTCGCGGTTCGGGCGCATCCTGATTCCCGCCACGCACTCCTACCGCGACCTGCATCCGATCGGGACCCATCCGCTGCTCGACCCGCTCTACTCGAGCGAGCGCCTGGGCTTCGAGCACGTCGACTCGGTCCGGCGGGTGGACAAGCTGGAGTATTTGGTCGAGTCGGAGCTGGCGATGTCCGCGCTGCGGGTCTGCTTCCAGCCCGACGTGCGGGCGCTCAACTGCGGCCGCTGCCCGAAGTGCGTGCGGACGATGGTCGGCCTGCGCGTGATCGGCGCGCTCGGGCGCTGCTCGACGCTGCCGAGCGAGTTCTCGCTGCGGCGGATGTCGAAGGGCAAGGTCCGCAGTCGCCAGTCGCTGACCTACGTCCGCGAGAACCTGGAGGCTGTTGAGGCGCGGGGCACGGATCCGGATCTCGCGTTCGCGCTGACTCGCCTGATCGCGCGCGGCGCGCGCGGCGAGGCCCGGGCGGAGACGACCCGCCTGGGCGTGGCGGCACGTCGATCGGCCGGCGCGCGGATGCCGTTGCTCAGGCGAGCGCGGCGGGCGGCGCACCGGCTGCGACGCCTGCGTCGGCGATGAGCGCGTCGGCGAGCCGGCCCGCGGCCTGGATCGCGCTGCGGATCTCCTGCAGGTAGACCTGCGGCGCCGCGGGTGGGGCGCCCGGGGCGGCAGGCCACGCCGGCGGATGGGCAACCAGCTCGAATGGGAGCTCGTGGAGGAGCCCGAGCGCACGCACCGCCTCCAGGTACTGGAACGGCCTGCACGTCGGCGAGGTCACCAGTCCGAGCGGCGCCGCGTCGGTCGACAGGTCGGCGGCGACGAGCTCGAGGGTGTCGTAGGTCGACGCGCGGCGGACGCCGTCGGGAGCGGGGGCCTCGACGAGGCGAACACGGCTGTCGATCCCGCCGCTCGACCCTCGCCCGTCGTCGCCGAGCACGTGCTCCGCGGCCGCCAGCATCAGGTCCGCCTCGCTGCGGGCACGGGGGGCGTAGGCGCGGACCTCCGGGCTCTCGCGCTCGTCGCGATCGAGCGTCCGGCTGGCGCTCAGGAGGACGATCTCCGGGGCAGCGAGCGACTCGCTACGGATTGCCCGCGCCGCCGCGCGGACGCGATCGAGCGGCGCCATGCGCCTGCCGCCGAGCACGACGAGGGTCCGGGGCCGCGCCCGCAGCCGGCCGGGCGAGCACAGGCCCAGCGCCGCCGCGCGCTCGGCGACGGCGGTCGCCGTGACGTCCGGCAGCGGAGAGGCGCCGTGCGCGTCGAGCGGCCGCTCCCCACCGACGCGGTAGTCCCACGCCGTTCCGGGGAGTGACCAGTCGCAGATCTCCCGGAGCGCGTCGACCACCGCCACGAGGCGGGCGCCGCCGTCGCCCAGCGCGCCGTCCGCCTCGTCGAGCGCATCCGGCCATGCGAGCGGCTCCACCGGTCCGCCTGGGTCGCACCGGCCCGGGACCCGGTCGACCAGCCAGCGGAGGTCGCCCGAGCAGAGCCAGGCGGCGACCGCGTCGGCGAGCCGGTCGAGCTCGCCCGGCGCGAACGGCCGGTCGAAGAACCTCGATCCGTCCGTCTCTAGAGTCTCGCCGGTGGAGTCGGTGATCGGCATCGATGCGGGGGGCTCGAGGATCCGGGCGATCGCGGTCAGGGGCGACGCCGTCGTTCACGAAGGCTCGGGTGGTCCGGGAAATCCGTACGCCGTCTCCGCGCGCGAGCTGGCGGCACACTATTCCACCGCGCTCGCCGGGTGCCCGCGATCGCGCGCGGTCGCGCTCTGCGCCGCGGGCGCCGGGTCCAGCGGCGGGCGCGAGCGCCTGCGGCGGACGCTCGCGCCGCTGGTTCACGGCGCCAGTCTCGCCGTCCTGCCCGACTACGCGGCCGCGTGGTCGGTGGCGCCGTCCGGGACCGACGTCGTCGTCATAGCCGGCACCGGGTCGGTCGTCGCCTCACGAGCGGAGGAGGAGTACGTCGTCACCGGCGGCGCCGGGGTCGCCGGTGGAGACCCGGGATCGGCCGTGCGGCTCGGGCGTGCGGCGCTCGCCCAGGCGGGCGTGGAGGCCCGCGGCATGCCGGCGGTCAGAGTGGCCGAGCGCGCCGTCGATCTCACCGGCGCGGCGGGGAACGGCGAGGCCTGGGCGGTCGAGGCGCTGCGAGCGGAGATCGCGGTGCTCGCCGACGACGTCCGACTGCATGCCGCCCGGATCGGGCGCCGGCGGTCCAAGGTCGCCGTCAGCGGCGGCGTGTTCAGCAGCCCGGCGGCGATCGCCGAGCTGGCCGCGGCGCTCGGGGCGCCCTTCGACGTCGTCCGCGTCGAGACCGATCCGGTCCTGGGCGCGGTTCGGATCGCGCGCGAGCTGACCGCATGACGCTGCCCGAGACCGAGCGGCTCCATCCGGCGTCGCGCGACCTCTCCTCGCTCGACCCGCTCGGCGTCATCGAGCTGATGGACACGGTCGAGCCGGCCACGCTCGCCGCTGTCGCGGACGCGCGTCCGCTGATCGCGGCCGCCGCGGAGCGGATCGGCGAGGTCGTGGACGCGGGCGGGCGCGTCGCGATGCTCGGCGCCGGGACGAGCGGCAGGATCGTCGCGGGCGAGATATCGGAGCTGGCCCCGACCTTCGGCGAGGTCGGCAGGCAGTTCCAGGCGCTGGTGGCCGGCGGCGGCCTGGCCGTGTCGATCGCCGTCTCCGAGGACGACGTGGAGGCGCCCGCCCGGCGCATCGACGAGCTCGCCCTCGGGCCTGGCGACGCGGTCGTCGGGGTCGCCGCGAGCGGCACCACGCCCTTCGTGGTCGCCGGGGTCCGGGCGGCGCGCGCCGCCGGAGCCTGGACGTGCGGCATGGCGAGCAACGCCCCGTCTCCTCTGCTCGACGACGTCGACCTCGGAGTCCGTCTGGCGACCGGGCCGGAGATCCTGACCGGCTCGACGCGCCTGCAGGCGGCGACGGCCCAGAAGCTCGCGCTGAACCGGATGACGACCGCCGCCATGGTCTCCACCGGGCGGGTGGCGCGGAACCAGATGGTCGACATGCGGGTGAGCGTGGACAAGCTCAAGCGCCGCGCGGTCAGGATCGTCGCCGACCTCGCGGAGGTCACCGAGGCTGAGGCCGAGGACCGCCTCGCGCGCTCGGACTGGGTGATCCGGCGCGCGCTCGAAGCCGGCTGATGGGAGGCCTGCGGCGCAGGGTCCGGGCGCTGCTCGGCGGCCGCGAGACGGCGCACGCGCTACGCATGCCCAGCTTTCCGGCGGTCGACGTGTCGATCGTGATCGCCGCGCGCTCCGGCGCGCCGGCGCGCGAGCGGTGCCTGCGAGCGATCGTGTCGACGGGCGACGCCGTTGCGTTCGAGGCGATCGTCGTGGATGGCGGCGCGGCGGCGGCCAACCGGGGTGTCATGGAGGCGCGCGGACGCTATGTCGTGCTGCTTGACGACGATGTCGAGGTCCGCCTAGGTTGGCTGACGGCGCTGGTCGCGCGCGCCGATTCCAGGCCGGACATCGGAGTCGTCGCGGCGAAGCTGCTGCGGTCCGATGGGAACCTCGCCGAGGCTGGCGGGATCGTCTGGCAAAGCGGCGACGCCGCCGGCTTCGGCGACGGCCAGCGTCGCGACGCGCCGGAGTACGACTACTCGCGAGCCGTCGACCACGGCGCGTCCGCCGCCCTGCTCGTGCGGCGCGAGCTGTGGGACGCGGTCGGCGGCCTGGACGGGCGCTACGAGTCGGACCGTTACGTGGCGGCCGACCTCGCCTTCGCGGCGCGCGCCGCCGGCTGGATGGTCGTCTACGAGCCGCGCGCCGAGGTCGCGCGGGGGGATGGCGCCGCGACCGAGACGGACCAGGCGGATCTGGCCGGCCGCCGCGAGCGCGATCGGCAGGCCTTCGCCGCGAAGTGGGGTGCGGCGCTCGAGGCCCAGCCGGTCCGCGGCGAGTGGAGTGATTACCTGGCCAGCAACCGCGACCACGGGCCACACGTGCTGATCGTGGACCACAGCGTGCCGACGCCCGACCGCGACGCCGGATCGCTGCGGATGTCGCACGTTCTCGACACGCTCGCCGAGCTCGGCTGCCGCGTCACCTTCCTGCCTGACGGACCGGTGGCGGACGACCGCTATCGACGCTCCCTGCAGGACGCGAGCGTCGAGGTGCTCGAGCCCGGCTCCGAGCTCGCGGCATACCTCGCGGCCGCCGGGGGACGGACGCGACTGGCGATCCTCAGCCGCCCTTACGTCGCCAGCCGCTACCTGCACATCGTGCGCGAGCATGCGCCGGGCGCGCGCGTCGCCTACGACACCGTCGACCTGCACTACGTGCGCGAGCACCGCCGGGCGGAGGTCGAGGGCAACCCCAATCGGGCGAAGGCCGCGGGCCTGCGCGAGCTCGAGCTTGCGCTGGCGAGGGCCTGCGACGTGACGCTGACCGTCAGCGAGGCGGAGCGCCAGACGCTGCTGGCGGAGGAGCCGGGCCTCGACGTCGCGATCCTGCCGAACGTCCACGAGCCGTGGTCGGAGGTTCCGCCGCGCGGAGAGCGGTCGGGCGTGCTGTTCGTCGGCGGCTTCGCGCACGGCCCGAATGTCGGCGCGGCGCTCGAGCTGGCGAGAGAGGTGATGCCGGCGGTCTGGGCGGAGATCGAAGACGTGCGGTTGACGGTCGTCGGCGCCGACCCGCCGCCCGAGCTGGCGGCGCTCGCCGACGACCGGATCGACGTCCGCGGCTGGGTTCCCGACCTCGCCCCGCTGCTCGGCGGGTCGGTGGCAATGGCCGTCCCGCTGCGCTACGGGGCTGGCGTCAAGGGCAAGGTCACTCAGAGCATGTCGGCCGGACTGCCGGTGGTCACGACCGTCGTGGGAGCCGAGGGGCTCGCGGTCGAGCACGGCAGGGAGATCCTCGTCGGCGACACCGCCGGCGAGCTGGCGCGCCTGATCGTCGAGCTGTACCGCGACGCCGACCTGTGGTCCCGGATCTCGGTCGCCGGCCGGGAGGAAGTCGCCCGGACGGCCTCGCCGGCGGCGCTGCGCCCGGTGTTGGAGCGCCTGCTCGCGCCCTAGCCGCGCATCCGGCGGGCGGCGGCAGCGGCCCGCCGCAGCGGCGCGGTCAGCCGCCAGGAGCGCGAGCCGACGACCGAGTCGAGCTGGCGGCGGAAGTCGTCGCGCTCCGCCGACGCTACGCGACCGTTCGCGGCGCCCCGCCGCCGGAAGGCATCCGGCAGCCCGAGCTGGCGCTTGCCGGACGCGACCACCTTCGCGACGGCGGGCTCGAGATCCGCGCGACCCTCCTGTCGGATGAGGTCGAGGATGTCCTGCCACAGGGTCAGTACGAGCACGTTGGGTACCGCGACCTCGTCGACCGGCGCCAGGTCGAGCCGCGGCGGGAAGGCGCTGAAGGGCTCGCGCTTGCCGAGCGCCTCGAGCGTGATCATCGTCGACAGGCACTTGCGGCAACGTCCGCAGTTGTACGCGCCGTCGCGGTTCTCCCAACAGACCCGCAATGCCCTCTGGGCGACGGGATCGTCGGCGATCAGCCGCGTACGCTCGACGCGGCTGAAGCGGCCGCAGGCGTGGGCGATCTCCAGCTGCTCGGTGCTCCAGAGGTGGTCGACCAGCGGGTCGACGCCCTGGCCAACGGTCGTCTCGTAGTCGGCGTCGCCAGTGACCAGGAAGCGTTCGAACAACGGCGCGAGCAGCAGCGCCACCGCCGCGAGCGGCGAGGCGAAATAGATGTCCCATGGCAGTAGCCGGTCCGAGAGCTCGCGGATGTTGGTGTCGACGACGTAGAGCGTCTTGCCGAGGTCGGTGGCCGCCGCACGCAGGCGGCGCTCGACCTCGTCGACGAACGCAGTAGGCCGCTCGACGAGGTCGAGGCCGCGCACGAAGACGAGATGGGTCACCTCCGGGTGCTCGGACACGACCGACCAGGAGTCGACGCCGCCGCTGAAGAAGGTCGCGACGCCGCGGCCTGGCGCCGCCTCGATCGAAGCACGCGCCGGCGCCCGCACGTCGATCTCGCCCAGCGGCAGCAGCCCGTAGTCCCACTGGCGCGACCACATCCGCTGGATCGCCTGGAACTCGGTCTGGCTGCGCAACAGCCGTGGACTGATCGGGGCGTCGATGTCGAGAGTGCCGCCCCACAGCGCCGCCGGCAGCAGGCACGTCGCCAGCACCGCGTCGGCATTCGGGGTGACCGGCGCGTCGGTCTTGAACCAGATCGTCTGCTCGATTCCGCAGACGTCGACGTCGAACGACAGCTCGCCCGGCCCGCTGCGCACGTCGCGCACCGTGTGGGTGGTCTCCCGCGACACGCGGATGACCCTACTTGCGGGCGAGCATCCGCCGCCGCCGCAACGGCAGCAGGTACCAGAGCAGCGCGAACGCCAACGCCAGCGCGGACGTCGTGACGACCATCGTCGCGGTTCCGAAGACGAAGTCGGTCAGCAGCGCGACCACCCCGGTCATGGCGAGCGCCACCAGCGTCAGCCCGGCGATCGTCAGCCGGTTCGACACCGCGACGAGATGCTCCTTGTCGCCGTGCTGGAACTCCAGCCGGTGGTTCATCGACGGCGCGATCAGCAGCGCCGACGCGAACGCCGTGCAGATCAGCGTCCCGAGGTAGAGGTCGCGCTGGAAGGCGGTGGCGTCGCTGAAGCGGTCGTTGAACGGCACGATCAGCAGGAAGGCGAACAGCACTTGGACGCCCGGCAGCGCGACCCGCAGCTCGCCGAGCAGCTCGGTGAGGTTGCGGTCCGCGCGCTCCTCCGGGGTCTCGTCGCGGCCCGGGGCTGGGGCTGGCTCCTTCACGGGAGCCAGCCTACCCCGGTGTGGCGTGCGGTCAGTCGTTGTCGTCGCCGCCGCGGCCGCGACCGCGGTCGTCATCGCCGTCGCGGTCGTCGTCACGGTCGTCGCCGTGCTCGCCGCCGCCACCCGACTTCTCGACCTCGATCGCGATCCAGGCGCGGCCGTTCGCCGTCTTGCGCCGCGTCTTGACCTCGATCGCCCGCTGGCCGACGCTCAGCCCGGAGAGGCCGGCGACGCGCTCGAAGCGGGTGTTGCGGTTCACCTTGATCCGCTTGGTCCCGCGCTCGCTGTCGTGCAGCCTGAAGGTGCGGGAGTCGCGGTCGATCGACACCACGCGGCCCTCGAACTCGCGCAGCGGCTGCTTGGTGTCGGTCGCGGCGCCGGCCAGCGCGGTCAGCCCGGCGGTGGTCAGGGCCGCCAGGACGAGTACTGCCGCAATGCGTTTCATGGGATCGCCTCTCGAGTCGTGGACTTCTTTCGGGTCACCATGCCCCGGGGTCGCCCAGCGGCCGTCCAGCGGCGGGTTAGGAGTTGGTAAAGCCGTCGATCGGGTGCCGCTCGAAGAGCGCCGCGGCGCGGTCGGCCACCAGCTCCGGCTTCTCCTCGGCGATGAAGTGGCCGGAGTCGGGGACCAGCTCGACGGCGACGTCGTCGCAGTGGCGCTCGATCCCGCGCAGCACGACGGGCGAGATCGCCATGTCGGCCGCTCCGAAGACGATCCGCGTCGGGACCGTGAGGTGCAGGTCCTCGAACGACCGCTCGACCAGCACCGTCCGGAACGAACGGACGAAGCTGCGGTAGAGCGCCATAGTCGCCCGTGCGCTGTCAGGCCGTTGCAGCCGCGCCGCGTAGCCGTGAGCGTCGGCGCGCGAGATCCCCTCCTGGACGCGGTCGCCGCGCAGCATCCGCGCGATCAGGCTCGGCCGCTCGCGCACGATCGACTCGCCCCAGGCCGCCAGCGGGAGCACGTACCAGGATCGCCGCAGCTCCCAGAGCAACCGCGGCGACAGCTCCAGCCACGGTGGCATCGTGTTCAGCACGACCAGGCTGGCGATCCGCCGCGGCGCGGCGATCGCGGCGGCGAACGCTCCGAAGCCGCCCCAGTCGTGGCCGATCAAATGCGCGCGCTCGATCTCCAACGCGTCGAGCAACGCGACCGCATCGGCGCCGATCGTCAGGCCGTTGTAGCTGCCGCCGGCCGGCGCGTCGGTCTGGCCGAATCCGCGCAGGTCCGGCGCAACCAGCCGGTAGCGGTCGGCGAGCAGCGGGATGACGCTGCGCCAGCACCAGGCGTCTTGCGGCCAGCCGTGCAGCAGCAGCACCGGCGGTCCGACGCCCGCCTCGTAGAAGCGGACGTCGAAAGGCCCGGCATCGTGGCTCTCGATCGTGACGGTTTGCTGCGTCGCGCCCGGGATGTCCGGCGGGGACAACTTGGCGACTGCTGGCATTGGCGCGACCCTAGCGCCGCAGGGTCGCGTCGGCGAAATCCACCAGCTTGCGCGCTCCGCGGACTGCCTTGGTGAGTTCGCCTGAGCCCACCGTGTAGAAGCCATACTGCGCATCGTTCTTGAGCGCGACGAGAGCGCGGAGGCACTTCGCTGCGGACTGTCCGTCGGGCGCGATCTGCTCAACGAGCGAGGTGGCCTGGTCGTGGTCGTCGGTTCGTGAGCGTCGCCCAAGTGCCTTGCAGCAGGCGGCGTCGGCCGCGGCGATTCCCGCGAGCATGGCTAGCGTCGCGGCAGCATTGCCGTACTCCAAGCTGCCGTCGTCACGTTGGTCCTCGGCTGCCAGCTCAGCGACCTCGAGAAACTGCTTGGAGTGCTGAAGGCGACGCCTGGCATCAGCCTCGCTGCAGCGCTGAGTTCGACCGGCTCGCGGCGTCATGTCGTTTTCTCGCGGAGGAGGCGGTTGGCGTCGGGACCGACCAGGGTGATCGCGTCGGCCCTGATTGCAGCGACGACCGGCGGGCGCTCGTCGGCGAGCCGCGCAATGTCTGCTTCGGGAAGCTCCGATGTGCTCAGGGCGTTGCCGGTCCAGCGTTTGACCGCGTAGCTGAGCTCGTCGCGTTGACCGCGCCAGCGCGGATCGTCCGCTGCGATATCGGCCGGTCGCACGATCAATAGATCGATGTCGCTACTTGCATCGGCGTCGCCCCGTGCAACGGAGCCAAAGATAGAAGCGTGCACTGGCTGAAGGTCCCAGCCAGCGATCTCCTCGCGCAGCCGGTCGATCAGCGCGTT
This sequence comes from Thermoleophilaceae bacterium, assembly GCA_035630455.1. Lineage (GTDB taxonomy): Bacteria > Actinomycetota > Thermoleophilia > Solirubrobacterales > Thermoleophilaceae > JAAYBF01. The sequence goes on along the minus strand of DASQKP010000033.1, from coordinate 65,055 downwards.
GCGCAGATCGGCGAGCATCGTTGCGGCGGGAGCGGCGAGGTGATCGCGATTCAGTCGATACAGCAGGGCATTGCCCGCCTCTTGCCTGTCTACTAGACCTTCAGCGGTGAGGCGACCGAGTGCCTTGGAGATACCCGGCTGGGAGCCCTCAGGCGCCAGCCGCGCGACCTCTCGACCTGTGAGCGGGTGGGTCGTCGCGGACAGAACCGCGACGACCGCGCCGTCGAGCGGATGGGCGAGCAGGCGATGAGGACTGCCTAGATTCACTTTGATAAGTCTAGCAGTCGTTCGATAACTTCAGTTATCGAACGATCGCTAGAAGCATCGGGCGAGACTGGCTAGCCAGCAGTCGGAACGGCCTTCTTGAAGACGACCTTGCCGGTCTTGCACCCCATCCACTTCGCCTTCACGACGATCGACGTCTTCTTCGAGCTGGCGAACTTGCCGCTGAACGTCGCGGTATCGCTCGGCTGGTTGGCAATGGTCCCCTTGACCGAGTACTTGCCGTTGTCGTTGGGCTTCTTCGGCTTGCCGATCGTGTAGTCGAGCTGCGTCTGGCCGTTGTCGAGCGACAGCCCCTCCTGGCGGCAGACCTTGCCGTCGGCGTCCCTGAACTTGGCGCGGATCGTGCCGGTGACGATCTTGCCCTTGCTCAGGACGATCACCGCGAAGCCGCGCTTGGCGGCGATCGAGGAGGCGTAGGCGGAGTTCGGCTCCGGCTTGATCGGCTCCTTCTTGGCGTCGGCGGCGGGGATGGCGACGGCGACGGTCGCCACCGCGGTGGTGAGGCCGATGGCTAGTGCGCGCCGGTTCGGTCGGGTCATGGCTGGAGGAGTCCTTTCGCTGGGCTAGGAGTGCTCGACTGCGAGCACGCGCATCGTACGGGTGCCCGAGGGCGTCTCGAGCGTCGCGTCGTCGCCGATCTTGGTGCCGGCGAGCGCTTTGCCGACGGGCGAGTCGATCGAGATCAGTCCCGAGCTCGGGTCCGCCTCAACCTTCGGGACGAGCTTGTGGCTCAGCTCCTTGCCGCTCTTCTCGTCCTTGTAGGTGACGGTCGTGCCCATGCCGACGACGTCGCCGTCGGCCGCCTCGACGATCTCGGCGGAGCGCAGCTGGTCGCGCAGGCCGGCGATCTTCGCCTCGAGCATCGCCGCCTCCTCCTTGGCGGCGTGGTACTCGGCGTTCTCCTTGAGATCGCCCCACTCGCGGGCGATCTTGATGCGCGCGGCGATCTCGCGCCTGCCCTCGCCTTCGAGGCGCTCGATCTCCTCGGTTATGCGGGCGTGGGCTTCGGCTGTGAGCTTGGTGGTGTCGGACATAGAGGGGGAGACCCTAGCGACGTTCTCGGCTGGATCCTGTACAGTTGTACATGTACAGACGTACAGATTTGAGGAGCCAGTCGTGTCACCCGCCATCCTGCTTGTCATCGCAATCGTCTCGGAGGTGATCGGCACCGTCCTGCTGCGACTCTCCGACGGGATGTCGAAGCTCGTGCCGTCGGTCGGCATGCTCGCCGCCTACGGGGTGTCGGTCTACATGCTCGCGCTGGTGCTCAAGCACTTCGAGATCGGCTTCACCTACGCGGTCTGGTCCGGCGTCGGAACGGCGGCGATCGCCGTCATCGGCTTTGCCGCCTGGGGCGAGCCGATGGGGGCGCTGAAGATCCTCAGCATCACGGCTGTGATCGCCGGCGTGATCGGCCTCAACATCTCGGCGGCCCACTAGCGGTGGCCGGCGCCGGCGCGACCGCACCGGACTCCGCGGCGCCGCGCGGCGCCGCCCGCCGCCGTGCGCTGCTCGACGCGACCGTGCGCGTGATCGGCCGTGGCGGCATCGCCGCCGTCGACCACCGCGCCGTCGCCGCCGAGGCCGGCGTTCCGCTCGGCTCGACGACCTACTACTTCGACTCCAAGGACGACATGGTCGCCCGCGCGCTGGAGCACGTCGCCGAGCGCGAGGCCGAGCGCCTGCGCGCCGAGTCAGAGGGCGGCGCGCTCGACGTCGGCCCCTACCTGCTCCCCGAACGGCTCGCCGACGTCGTCATCCATGCCTGGGCCGGCGACCGCGTCACCCTGCTCGCCCAGTACGAGCTCTACCTCGAGTCGGCCCGCCGCCCCGACCTCCGCCCGGCGGCCGAGCGCTGGGACCGCGCCTACCGCGAGTTCCTCCAACATGCCCTCGAGCTACTCGGCGCCCCCGACCCTTCCCGCCGCGCCCACCTCCTCTGCGCCAGCCTCGACGGCCTCCTGCTCGACCACGTCGCCACCGCCAGCGCCCCCTCCGACCTCCGCTCGCTCGCCGTCGAGCTCATCGAGCGCATCGCCGCGCCCTGACCAGTCCGCCGAAGCATCGTGCGGGTCCCAGCCCTAAGAAAGCTTCGATCGCTGCTTGCGAGTCGCCGTAGACTCTGTGCATGACACGCGCCGAGGCAGAGCAGGAGCGGGATCGCCTAACCCGCGAGCATCCCGACCGTGCCGCCCATCGCTGGATGGCCCGCGCCGACGACGCCGGCATCTGGTCGGTGGTCAAGGTCGGTATGCCACCAGGCGGCCGTGTCGACCCCCTCAAGGCGACGACCGAGGCGAAGCCGAAGCCCGCGCAGGCCGATGATGTGCGTAGCGCGTTCGACCGCAACCTCGGCGGTCCATACATCGCCTAGAAAGCGCGAAGGCCGCCCGGAGGCGGCCTTCGGCGAACGTCTAGGGACGAGCGCTTCGGCTCAACCGCAACCGGTGTTGTTGCCGCAGCTCGAGCACGTGTAGCAAGTGCCGGTGCGCTGCATCATGCCGCCGCACTGGGAGCAGGCGGGGCCGAGGTCGAGGCCGGTGATCTTGGCCGGGGCCGCCACCGGCGGGTCGTCGGTCAGCGCCGAGGCGGCGGGCGCCGGGGTGCTCGCGGCGACCGGGGCGCCGTTGCCGGCTCCGTTCCCGCCACTGCCGTTGCCGCCGTTGCCGTTGGCCTTGACCGGACCGGCGGTGTCGCCGCGCAGCGTGGCCTCCTCGGCCGCCTTCCGCGCCTTGACCTCCGCGGTCATGATCCCCAGCTCCTCCTGGACATCGACGTTGAGGAAGCGCGAGGCGAGCCAGCGCATGATGTAGTCGGGCAGCGACTTGGCGAACGGGATCTCCTGGTTGCCGGTGATCCCCTCCGGGTCGAAGCGCATGTAGGAGAACTTGCGCACGAGCGTCTCGAGCGGCACGCCGTACTGCAGGGCGATGCTGATCGACGTCGCGAACGCGTTCATCATGCCGCGCAGCGTCGAGCCCTCCTTGCCGATGTCGGTCAGGAAGATCTCGCCGACCGTGCCGTCCTCGTAGACGCCGGCGGTGATGTAGCCCTCGTGCCCGGCGATCGAGAACTTGTGCGTCAGCGACTGGCGCTCGCGCGGCATCCGCTTGCGCCGCGGGCCGACCTCGGCGATCGCGGCCTTGACCGCCGCGTCGATCTTCGCCTGGGTGTCCGCCGGCTGGTCCTGCTGCGCGTCGGTGCGCAGCGCCTGGGCGGTCTTCGAGCCGTCGCGGTAGATCGCGAGCGCCTTCAGGCCGAGCTTCCAGCCCTCCATGTAGGTCTCGGAGATGTCCTCGATCGTCGCCTCGGCGGGCAGGTTGACCGTCTTCGAGATCGCGCCCGAGAGGAACGGCTGGGCCGCTCCCATCATCTTGATGTGGCCCATGTGCGAGATCGCCCGTGAGCCGACCGCGACGTCGAACACCGGCAGGTGCTCGTCCTTGAGTCCCGGCGCCCCGACGATCGTGCTGTTCTCGGCGATGCGCGCTTCGATCTGCTCGACCTCGTGGTCGGAGTAGCCGAGGGTGCGCAGCGCCTGCGGCACCGTGCGGTTGACGATCGTCATGCTGCCGCCGCCGACCAGCTCCTTGAACTTGACCAGCGAGAAGTCAGGCTCGATGCCGGTCGTGTCGCAGTCCATCAGGAAGGAGATCGTCCCGGTCGGCGCGAGCACCGTCGCCTGCGCGTTGCGGTAGCCGAACTCCTCGCCGAGCTCGATCGCCTCGTCCCAGGAGCGCTTCGCCGCCTCGAGCAGCGGCTCCTCGACCAGGCCGGCGTCGATGCCGTCGGCCGCTGCGCGGTGCTTGCGCATCACGTGGAGATGCGGATCGCGGTTCTCCTCGAACTTCTCGTAGGGGCCGACGGCCGCGGCGATCTCGGCCGACTTGCGGTAGGCGCGGCCGGTCATCAGTGCGGTCAGGGCGCCGGCGACCGCGCGACCCTCGTCGGAGTCGTAGGGGAGGCCGTTGCTCATCAGCAGCGCGCCGAGGTTGGCGTAGCCGAGACCGAGCTGGCGGAACGCGACGGCGTTGCGCGCGATCTCCTCGGTCGGGTAGCTCGACGGCGAGACGACGATCTCCTGGGCGAGGATCAGCACGTCGACGACGTGCTCGTAGGCCGCGACGTCGAAGGTCCCGTCGGCGCGGCGGAACTTCATCAGGTTGATCGACGCGAGGTTGCAGGCCGAGTCGTCGACGTGCATGTACTCCGAGCACGGGTTCGACGCGTTGATCCGGCCCGAGTTCGGGCAGGTGTGCCAGTCGTTGATCGTCGTGTCGTACTGGACGCCCGGATCGGCGCAGCGCCATGCCGCGTCCGAGATCTGGCGCAGCACGTCGGCGGCGTCGTGGGTCGCGACCGGGGTGCCGTCGCCGCGCGACAGCAGGTCCCAGTCCTCGCCGCGCTCGGCGCGCGACATGAACTCGTCGGTGACGCGCACCGAGTTGTTGGCGTTCTGGTACTGGATCGAGGTGAAGCCGTCGCCGTCGATCGACATGTCGAAGCCGGCGTCGCGCAGCGCGAGCGCCTTCTCCTCCTCGCGCGCCTTGCACCAGACGAAGTCGAGGACGTCGGGATGGTCGACGTCGAGCACGACCATCTTCGCCGCGCGGCGGGTCTTGCCGCCCGACTTGATCGTGCCGGCCCAGGAGTCCGCGCCACGCATGAAGGAGACAGGCCCGGACGCCGTGCCGCCCTTCGCGAGGTGCTCCATCGAGCCGCGGATGTTCGAGAGGTTGATCCCCGAGCCGGAGCCGCCGCGGAAGATCTTGCCCTCCTTGGTGTTCCAGTCGAGGATCGACTCCATCGTGTCCTCGACGCTGAGGATGAAGCAGGCCGAGCACTGCGGGTGCTCCTCGAAGCCGACGTTGAACCAGACCGGCGAGTTGAACGCCGCCTGCTGGTGGAGCAGGATGTGGGTCAGCTCGGCCTCGAACGCGTCGGCGTCCTCGGTAGTGGCGAAGTAGTTGCCCGCACGGCCCCAGCCGGCGATCGTGCCGGCGACGCGGCCGACCATCTGACGCACCGAGTTCTCGCGCTCGTCACTGCCGAGCCGGCCGCGGAAGTACTTCTGGGCGACGATGTTGGTCGCGTTCTGCGACCAGGACTTCGGGAACTCGACGCCGCGCTGCTCGAAGGCCGGCTTCGCGGGGTCGCCGATGACGGCGTCGCGGATCTCCCACTCGACAGCGTCGAAGGGATGCACGCCGGGCTCCGTATAGCGCCGCTCGATGGTTACTCCGGCGGTGCTCGGTGTGGGTGCGGTGCGGTTGCTCGGCATGGGTCTCCTCGTCTTCTTTGCGTCCGGAATCCCGGTCGCGGGGAAGCTTGGAAAGGCGCTTACCGCAAGCCGGGAAGCGATGGTGCCGCTCCCGCCGGACGGAAGACCCACAGAGGGCTTCCAGCACTCACTTTAGAGCGTCGAAACGCCTTTGTCTGTGCCAGTCAGCAGCGATTTTTCACGCTGTTTGCAGGGTCAGCGCAGCGAGTCGAGCGTGACGCCGAGTCCGTCGGCGAGGCCCGTCTCGGCGCTCCAGCCGAGCAGCTCGCCGGCGCGCGTCGCGTCGAGCGCGATGTGGCGCACCTCGCCCGGTCGCTCCGGGGCCATGATCGCCTCGAAGCGCCCGTCGGCCTGCGGCGCCAGCGCCTCGACCAGGTCGATCACGCTCGACTGAACGCCGGTGCCGATGTTGATCGCGCCGGTCGCGTCGGAGCCCGCCGCCGCGAGGTTAGCCCGCACGACGTCGCCGACGAACACGTAGTCGCGCGTCTGGAGCCCGTCGCCGAAGATCGTCGGCTGCTCGCCCTCGAGCAGCTTGCCGCAGAAGATCGCGATCACCCCGGCCTCGCCGAGCGGGTCCTGGCGCGGGCCGTAGACGTTGCCATAGCGCAGCGACACGGCCGACACCCCGTGCAGGCGGCGGAACAGCTCGCAGTAGCCCTCGGCGGCGAACTTCGACTGGCCGTACGGCGCCTCGGGCGCGACCGGGTGGTCCTCCGGCGCGGGGATGACCTTGCCCTCGCCGTAGATCGCCCCGCCGGTCGACGAGTTCACGACGCGCGCGCCGACGGCCTGGGCGGCGGTCAGCACGTTGATCGTCCCCTCGACGTTGATCCGCGCGTCGGCGGCCGGGTCGGCGGCCGAGCGGCGCACGTCGATCTGCGCGGCGAGGTGGAAGATCGTCTCCGGCTTCACGCGCTCGGCCAGCTCGACCAGCGCGGCCTGGTCGCGGATGTCGCCCTCGACCAGCTCCGCGCCGTTGGCCAGCGCTCCGTCGAGGTTCTCGCGGCGGCCGGTCGACAGGTCGTCGAGCACGGTCACCTCGTCGCCGCGAGCCAGCAGCCCGTCGACGATGTTCGAGCCGATGAATCCAGATCCGCCTGTAACGATTGCGCGCATAGGGGCCGGCATCCTAGTCACGGCTGGCGAGCAGGTCCTCGACCGCCACCTCGGCGGCGGCGACGACCATCGCCGCGGACTGGCTCGCGTCGATCCGCCGCACCCGGTCCGGCTCGGCATCGGCGAGCGCCGAGTAGGCCGCCGCGATCGTCGCGAAGAACTCCTCCTGCTCGAGCTCCAGCCGGTCGAACCCCTCCAGCCGCGCGCCCTGGCGGGCGCGCCCCAGCGCGGGGTCGATCTCCAGCAGCAGCGTGCGGTCCGGCGTCAGCCCGCCGGTGCCGAACTCGTTGATCGCCCGCACCAGCTCGACCCCGAGGCCGCGGCCGGCGCCCTGGTAGGCGAGCGACGAGTCGACGAAGCGGTCGAGCAGCACCCACGTCCCGCGCTCCAGCACCGGCAGCAGCGCCTCCTCGACGAGCTGCGCCCGCGCGGCCGCGTAGAGCAGCGTCTCGGCGCGCGCCCCGATCGTCAGCGCCGGATCCTTGACCAGCGTCCGGATCTGCTCGGCCACGACCACGCCGCCCGGCTCGCGCAACAGCTCGATCTGGATGCCGCTGCCGCGCAGATGCTCGAGCAGGCCGGCGGCGAGCGTCGTCTTGCCGGCGCCGTCGATCCCCTCGATCGTGATCAGCCGGCCGCGTGCCACCGCCGCGACGATACCGGCGACGGCTGCCGCTACGCTCGCCGCGATGAACGCGCCGACCGTGCTGCCCGGAACCGAGTCGCACCCACAGGCGCGCATGACGCTCTCGGCCGCGCTCGCCGGTCAGGCCTCGCACGCCTACCTCTTCCACGGCCCGGCCGGGGTCGGCAAGCGCACCGCCGCGCGCGCGTTCGCCGCCGAGCTGCTCGCGGCCGGCTCCCCCGATCTCGACAACGCCCGCCACCGCGTGCTCGACGGCGCCCACCCCGACCTGACCTGGGTCAAGCCGACCGGCGCCCACGTGATGCGCACCGACGACGTCGCCGATCCGGTCGTCTCGGCCGCCACCCGCACGCCGTTCGAGTCCCAGAAGCGCGTATTCGTGCTCGAGCGTGTCGACACGATGAACGACGAGGTCGCCAACCGGCTGCTCAAGACGCTCGAGGAGCCGCCGTCGTTCGTCCACCTGATCCTGCTGACCGACTCGCTCGGCCAGGTGATCCCGACCGTCGTCTCGCGCTGCCAGCTCGTCCGCTTCGACCCGCTGCCCGCGGCGCGCATCGCCGAGGCGCTGGTGGGAGAGGGCGTGCCGGCCGAGCGGGCCGGCGCCTGCGCCCGCCTGGCGCTGGGCAACGGCGCCCGCGCCCGCTTCCTCGCCTCCGAGGGGGGAGCGACGCTGCTCGCCGACGTCGACCGCCTCGTCGGCAGCGCGCTCGCCGGCGGCGGTCAGCCGGCCGGTGAGCCCGAGTCCTGGCGCGGCCTGCTCGACCGCGCCGAGGAGCGCCGCATCGCCGCCGAGGAGGGCATCGCCGAGCAGGCCGCGGCGCGGCTCGAGACCGAGCCCAAGGGCCGCGATCGCAACGCGCTCGAGAAGCAGTTCGAGGACGCGACCAAGCGCGACGGCCGCCGCGCCCGCACCGAGCTGCTCGCGCTCGGCCTGACGCTCGCCGGCCTGCGCTTCCGCGACCTGCTCTGCCTCGCCGAGGGCGCCGAGCAGGCGGCGCTCGACCGGTCCGGAGCGGAGGCCTTGGTCGCGGGTGGGGAGGGCGGTGTGACCGTCGCCGTCGACCCGCGCCGCCTGCGCGTCGCGGCCGAGCGCTGCGAGGAGACGCGAATGGCGCTCGAGGTCAACGTGACCGAGGACCTCGCGCTCGAAGCGCTCGGCTTCCGCCTCGCGCGGCTCGTCGGCGCTCCGGCGTAGCCGAGGGGCGCTCCAGGACCGCCGCCGCGCCGCGGCACCACACGATCCGCCGCGGCGGGACCGCCGGGACGCGACGCAGCAGGCGCCCGTCCGCGTCCAGGAAGTCGATGTCGAGCGCGAAGCGCATGCCGAAGGTGTGGACCGAGCTGCAGCCGGGGATCAGCAGGCCGCAGTCCGCCGGCAGGTCGTCGAGCCAGGCGAGTCCGAGCAGCCGCGTCCGCGCCGAGCTGGCGACGAAGACCCACGGGCAATCGGGGCGGGAGAGGTGTTCGAGCCGGAGCAGACGTGTTGGGACCATGGGGTGGTAGGGCGGTCTGCGCCGCGCACGCCCCCCGCGCACCGGCTCGACGGGAGAGGAGCACGGGTTCGGGCTAGCATCGGCCGGGTGATCGAGCAGCTCGCGGCGATCGTCGGCGACGAGCACGCGCTCGCCGGCACGCCGCGCCCCTACGGCAGCGACGCCACCGGCGACGCGCTCGGCTTCGAGGGCCGCGCCGACGCGGTCGTGCGGCCAGCAGACGCCGAGCAGGCGCGCCGCGTCGTCTCCTGGTGCTACGACAACGACGTGCCGATCGTCCCTCGGGGCGGCGGCACCGGCTTCTCCGGCGGCGCGGTGCCGATCGACGGCGGGGTGGTCGTCTCGCTCGAGCGCCTGACGACCGTCCACGCGCTCGACCCGGCGCTCTGGCGGATGCACGTCGACGCGGGCGTCACGACCGCCACCGTCGCCCGGCTGGCGCGCGAGAGCGGCCTGCTGTTCCCGCCCAACCCCGGCGCCGCCGAGCAGTCGCAGATCGGCGGCAACGTCGCCACCAACGCCGGCGGGCCGCGCGCCTTCAAGTACGGCGTCACCGGCCGCTGGGTCACGGGGATCGAGGCGGTCGTAGCGCCCGGCGAGCTCGTCCGCCTCGGCGGCTTCACGCGCAAGGACGTCGCCGGCTACGACCTGCGCGGCCTGCTGATCGGCTCCGAGGGCACGCTCGGGATCGTCACCAGCGTCTGGCTGTCGCTGCTGCCGGCGCCCGAGGCGGTCGCGGGCGTCGTCGCCTTCTATCCCGACGTCGCCGCCGGCTGCCGCGCGATCGAGGCGGTGCTGGCGGCCGGTCTGCAGCCGGCGGCGATCGAGTTCGCGGACGGCGGCGTGGTGGAGGCGGTGCGCGGATCGTTCCCGGAGCGCGTTGACGCCGCCGCCGGCTTCATGGTGCTGCTGGAGATCGATGGCTCGGCGGCGGAGGTCGAGCGCATCCGCGCCGAGGCTGTCGACGTCCTCGGAGAGGGCGCCCTGACGTTGCTTGCCCCGGAGGACGTCGCCGCCGCCCGGCGGCTCGAGCGCTGGCGCGACGGCTTCTCCGGCGCGGTCACCTCGATCCGCGGCGGCAAGCTCAGCGAGGACGTCGCCGTTCCCGTCGACCGTCTCGCCGAGATCGTCGACGCCACCGTCGAGATCGGCGCCCAGCACGGCCTTCAGGCGTGCGGCTGGGGCCACGCCGGCGACGGCAACGTCCACGCCACCTTCCTCGTCCGCCCCGGCGACGCCCGCGAGCGCAGCGCCGCCGCGGCCGCCGCCGAGCAGATCTGCGACCGCGCCGTCGCTCTCGGAGGCACCTACTCCGGCGAGCACGGCACCGGCTGGCTCAAGCGCGGCCGCCTCGACCGCCAGTGGGGACCGACCGCCAGCGCCCTCCACGACTCGATCAAGCAGGCCTTCGATCCCAAGGGCCTCTTCAATCCCGGCAAGAAGCGCTGACCCCGCACCCAGCCCCAGCGCTAGAATCGCCGCTCGCGCCGACGTAGCTCAGTTGGTAGAGCACTTCACTCGTAATGAAGGGGTCCCCGGTTCGAATCCGGGCGTCGGCTCTCGGAAAGCCCTGGAAATCGGCACTTTCTTGCTGATCGGCTTCTGACCCACCGGGGCGCGTGTCCCGAATATGTCCCGAAGTGCTGCTAGCCTTTCGGCTCTAGAAAGCCAATCGGGCTGCCTGGGAGGTCCCCGATGCAGAGCCAACTCAGCCGGCCGGTCAGCGGCCACGTATTCCGCGTCGAGCGCCAGCGCGGACCGGTCTGGTACGCCAAGTACAGGCTGCCCGACGGCCGCCAGGTCCAGAAGAAGCTCGGGCCGGCCTGGACGAAGCGCGGCCGACCCTCCGATGGCTACTTCACCAAGCAGACCGCGCAGGTCCAGCTAGACCAGATCCTCGACGAGATCCGGCGCGGCCAGCACGCCGGCATGGTCCGAACTGGCGCTACCTTTCAGCAGGCAGCCGACGAGTACCTGCGCTACATCGAGGAAGACCGCGCCCGCAAGCCCTCGACGGTCGCCGGCTACCGCGCCTTCGTCCGCGCCCAACTACTCCCAGCCTTCGGCAAGCTGCCCGTCGAGTCGATCACGACTCCGATGGTCGAGTCCTGGATAACCGGGCTCGAGGTCGCCCCAGCCACCCGTACCAAGGCGTACGTCCTGATGGGCGGAATCATGAAGCGGGCGCGCAAGGTCTACGGCCTCCCGTTCAACCCCGTGACCGACGTGGAGAAGCCACCCGCGCCAACGGCGAGCGGCGACATCGAGGTCTTCTCCCCAGAGGAGGTCATGGCGCTGGTCGACGCAGCCGCCTCCGAGCAGGACGCCGCGATCTATCTCACCGCCGCCTTCAGCGGACTCCGTCGCGGCGAGCTGATCGCACTCCGCTGGCGCGACCTCGACATCGAGGGCTCCACGATCCGCGTCCGCGCCAGCTACTCGGACGGCGCACTCGCCACTCCCAAGTCCGGCAAGGTCCGCTCGGTCCCGATGGCACCCAACGTCGCGGAGGCGCTGACCAGCCTCCGTGAGCGCTCTCAGTGGACTGCTGACGACGATCTCGTCTTCGTCGGCCGCACCGGGAGCTTCCTCGACGGTCGCGCGCTCCGCCGCCGCTACCAGGATGCCCTCGATCGCGCCGGCCTCCGCCGACTCCGCTTCCACGACCTCCGCCACACCTTCGGCACCCGCGTCATCGCCAAGGCCGACATCCGCCGCGTCCAGGAGTGGATGGGCCACGCCGACGTAAAGACCACCATGCGCTACCTCCACTATGCGCCACGCAAGGACGACGCCGCGCTCGTCGCGAGCGCCTTCGACGCTTAGCGCTCGTGCTTCTCAGCGAGCTTCGCCACATCGGCCACTGATACGCCGAGCGCGGCCGCGATGCTCTTGACCGTGCCCCAGGCCGGGTTCGACTTGCCGCGCTCGATCAGCGAGAGCGTGCCGGTCGTCACGCCGGCGTCATGCGCCAGGTCCTCCTGCGTCACGCCGCGCTTGTTGCGTAGCTGGCGAATCGCGGCACCGAGGGCGGGCTGCGGTTGATCTAGACGACCCATTGCCTATCGAACGTTGCCAATCGCAAGCGTTTCGGTCCAGCGGATTGACAGCTACTGATAGACCGCTAGTATCTCGGCCACCAAACAAAGTGGCCCCGGCGACGCGCGAACGCCCCGGGGCCCGGCACAGGAGGTATCAGCTCCCATGCAGGATCAGCGTATCCAGACAGTGGCCGACGAGGAGGCCCAGACAGATCAGGCGATCCTCGGACTCTTGCTGACCGACTCGGCGGCGATCTGGTCGGTCGAGGAGATGGTCAGCGAGATCGGCAACAACTCTATTCACGTGACCGACTCCATCAACCGCCTCGCCGCGATCGGTCTCGTCCACCGGCTCGACGGATTCGTGTTCGCCACCCGCGCGGCGGCGAAGGCAACCGAGCTGGCGCTCGCCTAGAACAGCCGGCCTCTCCGCTGAGCAAACACCCAGCTCTCCAGGTCAGCACGCAGAAACCGGATGTGACGGCCGACTTTGACGTGTGGAAGTCGGCCGTCGCGCACGGCCTCATAGATCCAACTTCGTCGCACCGAGAGCAGCGCGGCTGCGGCATCGGAGTCGAGCAGCGGCTCCGATAGGGGCGAGGCCGTGGCGGCGGGATCGGTGGGGGAGTTCTCGAGCGGACTCATGGGCTTGAAGGGGGAGACGCAATGCGCCTCGATCTTTGGCATCGCCGTGGTCCGTCGAGCGAGCGCCGTGGGCTCGCGGGCGACCCCACGCCAACTCCTCACCCGACTCCCTCGTCCCGCCAGCGATCCGACCCACGCCCTGCCGCGACCGCCGCCCTCTTCCCGCCCACCCCACCTGACTACCCGTCGCTCACGAAACCCGCCGCCTCCAACCGCCCTCGTCTCCGACCCCACCGCCCAGCGGACCACACACTTGCACCCGGGGTTGCGCGGCGGTTCTGCCGGCTCCTGGACGCTCCGCGACCCAGGCCGTACTGTGGTCCCCGTGGCCGCGTCAATCGACTTCACGATCGCCTTCGAGCCGCCCGACGAGGACGGCTGGATCGTCGCCCGCGTCCTCGGGATTCCGGGCGCGATGAGTCAAGGCCGGACTCGCGACGAGGCTTGCGACGCCGCGCTCGACGCTCTCAGCACGGTCCTCACGCCCGACGAGGAGCTAGCGGGCGGAGCCCCGCAAGCCGATCGCGAGCATCTGCGCTTCACGGCCACGGCGTGACGCGGGCGCAAGCTTCCGTCGCAGGTTCTCTCGCTGGTGGGACGGCGATGACCTGGAGAGCGCCATACCTAGCTTCGCGCCGATTTAGCCGTCATCCTTATGCCCATGGCGCGCGCTGATCTCATCGTGAACCTCGTTCGTGCTGCTCGACAGCACGACGACTCTGAGCTAAGCCGAACGGTGGAGTCCCTCGTTGCCGAGGAGCGAGACAAGCAGCACCACCTTCTTGCCGAGCGCCTTCAAGAGGCGTTGCGCACGGCAGCGCCAGCGAACGGCAGCGACATGCCGGCTGAGGCCTTACAGGGCTTTGCGGTCACCACGCCGAGGTTCCAGCTTGAAGATCTCATTCTCCCCGAACGCACGCGCGAGGCTGTCGGGGAGCTAATTGAGGAGCAGCAGCGTACTGACGTGCTGCGTAGCTATGGATTGGAGCCTAGACACCGTGCCTTGCTCCTAGGTCCACCCGGAAACGGGAAGACATCACTGGCAGAGAGCATCGCTGAGGCTTTGCTCTTACCCCTAGTAGTCGTTCGCTACGAGGAGGTCATTGGCAGTTATCTAGGAGAGACTGCCGCACGACTTGCGGCTGTGTTCGCCTTCGCGCGTAGTCGTCGATGTGTGTTGTTCTTCGACGAGTTCGATGCTGTCGCCAAGGAGCGTGGCGACAAGCATGAGACGGGGGAGATCAAGCGAGTAGTTAGCTCACTTCTCCTCCAGGTTGATGCGCTTCCCAGCCATGCTGTGATCGTTGCGGCGTCGAACCATCCAGAGCTGCTCGACCGAGCCGTCCATCGTCGGTTCCAGCTAAGGCTCGACTTGCCGTTACCGGGTAAGGTGGCACGTATAGCTTGGTTCGAGCGCTTCTTGGCCACATCGGAGGAGCCAATCGGAATGGGGGCCGAGACGCTAGCCCGTAAGACAACAGGTGCAACCTTCTCGCAGCTACAGGATCTTGGTGAGGACATTCGCCGCCGCCAGGTATTGGAGCCGGGTACCTCCTTGCGTCGCCTAGTGCCCGAGCGCCTAGCGCGATGGCGCGAGGTGTGCGCACTAGAGGCGCATGCCTGAGCTTCCGGCGCTGCCATTTAACCGCCCGACGATTGGCCAGCGCACTACTCGTCCCGCTACTCGGCCGCCCGTTGAAGGTCCAGGTCCCGACGTTCAGAGCAAACGACTCGGGCCGGCGCTTCAGCGCCTTACGACTGCCTTTGAAGCGCAACGAGTCGCGGTGGCGGCTGGTGACGATGCGTTTGCTCCGGAGCAGGTTCTCGTCCTTGAGATTGCTGGCGAGATCGAGGATTTCGCGGCAGCGGTTCAGAAGATCCCTGGACTGGAGTTTCTGGCTGAGGAGCTAGGCGAGCGAGTCGCTCCGGACGAGTTCGCCGCGGTAGATCCCGATGGTCGCCGTGGCCGCTATGCCCGCCAGGTATTTCTCGTCCTAAGCGACGAGACCGCCTGGCGCCAATTGCTATCGCTTTGGGAGCGATTTCAACGCGGCGAGCGGTTCGTGCGCGGCACGACAAAGTTCAGACACCTCTTCGAGTTGCTGAGAGGTCTCCGCGCCTGGGATAACAGCGATCGCTTAGAGAGGACCGGTGCAGTTGATGTATGGGCACGAGAGTTCGCTGACATCGGCGACGAGATGGTGGAGTTCGAGGTAGAGCTTTGGCTTCGTCGTGAGTTGTCTCGTCGAACGGCAGCAAGCGCCGCTCTCCGGGAGGACCTCGAGGCTGTCGGGGGCGAGTTCGTAGGCGAGTACATCAACGAGGAGATCGACTACCACGGGGTGCTCGGCAAGGTGCCCGCGAGCCGATTGCGCGAGGCGGTGGATGACCATGAGATGCGATGGCTACGGACGACAGGTGTCCGGTTCTTTCATGCAGTAGGTCAGATGGCGGCTACAGCAGGTTCCCTCGACCTAGATCCGGAACCGATCGAGGCATCGGACGAGCCGACCACCGGAGACGCACGCGTCGCCGTTCTCGACGGCCTCCCTCTCGCCGGGCACGCCTCGCTCCGTGGACGGATCATCGTGGATGATCCTGAGGGCTGGGAGGCGACGATCCCCGCCGCGCGCCGCATACACGGAACCGGTATGGCGTCCGTCGTGATTCACGGCGACCTAAACGGCTCGGACACTCCACTTAGTGCGCCGGTCTATGTGCGTCCGGTGCTCGCCCCCCACGTCCCTGACTGGGTGCCTAACGCTACGGAGGAGCTCCCGCGGGACAGATTGCCAGTCGATGTTCTCCACACCGCCGTAGCGCGTCTATTCGAGGGCGATCAGGCGGCGGCACCAAATGTCCGCGCAGTCCTGCTCGCCGTAGGCGACGTTGCTCAACAGTTTGATCGGTTTGTAAGTCCTCTCGCACGGCTTCTTGACTGGTTGTCCTTCCGCCACCAAGTCTTGTTCATCGTCTCAGCGGGCAATCATCTCGACCCACTTCTTCTGCCTGCCGATTTGGATGTGGACAACTCCGATGAGATTCAGCACGAGCTACTTTGCGCAGTTGGCCGTTCTGCTCCAGTACGTCGGCTCCTGGCGCCCGCCGAGTCCATCAACGCCCTGACGATCGGTGCCGCCCACGCCGACGAATCAGGCGCCATCCCTACGGATGACCGCATCGAGCCGGTGGCGGTGCCAGATCTCCCAAGCATCGTAAGCGCCATAGGAGGGGGAGTTCGCCGGGCAGTGAAGCCCGACATCTTGATGGACGGCGGTCGTCAGCTTGTCCGCATTGAGCCTGCCAATGAGGACGGCAGCCGCTTAGCGACGCTACCCCTGACCTATCGTCGTCCTGGTGTCCGCGTCGCGGCACCCAGCTCCGACGCAGGCAGACTCGATGCAACGGTCCACAGCAACGGAACCAGCGTTGCGGCGGCGATGGCTGCTCACCATGCGGGGCGACTGGTTGAGGTTCTAGATTGGCTACGCGGGTTGCACGACGAGCGCATGCCGGGCCCGGGTCTCGACGCTGTGATCCTTAAAGCCGCTTTGGTGCATAGCGCGCGATGGGGCGGAGCAAGAGCGCTGGTCGATGACATGCACGCGGACATTGGGCAGCGGCGATCTCGTGCCCTCGCTGGAAAGCTGTTGGGCTACGGACGATCAACTCCTGATCGGTCTCTCATATGCGACGACCATCGCGTCACCGTCCTAGGAGGTGGAACAATCGGCAAAGACGGGGAACACACCTACCGTTTCCCGCTGCCGTCGAGTCTCGCCTCTCGCACAACGAACCGGCGGATCACTCTGACGCTGGCCTGGCTTACTCCGGTCAATCCACAAAATCGCTTCTACCGACGCGCGGCTCTGAAACTGGTGCCTGGCGGACAGGCGAAGGCGCTTGCGTCGCGTATCGAGGCGGACTCCAACGATGCATGTCGTGGGACGCTCCAGCATGAGGTGCTTGAGGGTGGGCAAGCGGTTCCTTATGCCCCCGGTGCGGCAATCGAGTTGGCGGTCACTTGTCGTGAAGACGCGGGACCTCTTGAGGTCGCCTTGCCCTACGCGATAATGGCGAGTGTCGAGGTGCCGCAAGAGGTTGGGCTGCCGATATACGAGGAGGTCCGTCAGGCGCTACATGTTCCGGTCGGCGTGCGTACGGCCGTTCGCGTCTGACGAGCCGCTGCGGTTCCCGCGTCCTCGATCAGTCGGGATGAGTGATGACCTCGCAGTCGAGACCGTTGAGGCGCAGCACGCCCGCAAACTCCTGCGCATATGCATCTGCCTGATCGAGGCCAGCGTAAGGGGCGAAGACCAGGGCTCCCCGACCGCGCTGAGCGTGCGCCCGATCGCTACGGACGAGCCAGCGAGCAAAGCCGGTTCGCAGATCTGGGACTACAACCCAGGCCGAGCCGAGGGCGCCTTCGGTGTACCACTGGCCGTCGACGCTCAACGGCGTAGGAACCGTCGCCACCGCGCGCTGGGTGGCTCTGTCATCGGCCAGCTCATACAGCGCCTCGAACCGCTGGGCTCCCGACAAGCGCTGGCTGAGGATTGCCGAGCCTTCGCGCGGCTCCGGCGGCCCCTTGGAGCGGTCGATGTATGCCGTCACCAATCGTGGTGCGCCATTGGATTTGATCTGCCAGGCGCACAGCACCGGTCGTTGCCTGCCGTTGAGGCCTACGACCTCGACCACGCAGTGGTAGGAGACCCCGTACTGGTTCGCCCTGACGCGGTGGGTGCGCGCGGTCGCCAGGCCCTCCTTCAGCTGAGCCGCCAAGTACTCCCAGTCGTCAGCTCCGATTTCGAGTGACGTCTGGAAGTGGCGGGCCTTGTCGCCCCCAACTGGGTGGTCGACGTTCAGAGAGTAGCCGCGCAGCTTGGACTCCTCGATCACCGCGTCGGCAACGTGAGGTAGGGCTGTGACGTCAACGCTGAACTCGAACTCTGGCTGTTTCCTGTTTCCATCGAGCAGCGCCTTCGTTACTCGGTCGAGATGGCTATCGGGCGTCCGAGATGCGAGCAGCGCGGCGGACTCCGCTCCGCGCGAGCTGACGGGTCCCTCAGGCCAGTCGCCAAGTGCTGTGCGCTCGGAGTCGTCGAGATAACGGCCGGTGAAGGGAACCTCTGACAGCCACGCGGCCCAGTTCTCAAGCATGGGAGGATCGAACGGGTCGTCGGTGAGGTAGCGGTCGAACAGGAACTCGCTCGCTGATCCAGCCACGGGTCGGCAGGAACGAGCAGAGGGAGACATGGTGCGGGTTGCCTATGTCGGTCTCGAAAGCGCAGACGTAACCGGGCGTGCCTTCGAGCTTGCGCGCGGCGTCATCGGCTACGGCTCGCGGCAGGTTCGCGAGCGCGATGCCGAATCCGTCGCGCTTCGCGAGCAATGAGGCCAGCGCCTCGACCGCGCCGGCGTTCCACCGCTCGGTCGCTGAGTCCATGACATCCCATGCCAGGGTGATGAGCAGGTCGCGGTCCACATGAACATGCGAAGCCATGGCTAGCCGCTTCGTGCGACCCAGCGAGACCGTGCTCACCTGGCCGATATGCTCGGCCACGACATGCAGAAGCAGGTCGCCGTTGCGCAGCTCCGTAGCCAGGCGATGGGTGGCTAGGGCATTGAGTGTGCTCTTGAGCGCGGGAGCGTCGTAGGGGCCGGTCGACTGCTCGGTAAGCTCGCTCATGGCGAAGCAGAACAGGATCGGGCCTCTTGGGGCTCCCTCGTCCATGCTGGGCAGTCTCATGGATACCGTTCGTCAGGGTGGCGCGGCACCTCGGCACGCAGACGCTCGCGCGTGTCCCGGACCATGTCCCCAACTCGGCAAATCTGACCCGAGCCAACCCGACCGAGCTGGCCATACCCAAGCCAAATCGACCCAGTTCGACGCCCTCTCAACGCTCTCGTAATGAAGGGGTCCCCGGTTCGAATCCGGGCGTCGGCTCTGGGCGCGGCGGCTCGCTTCGTTGGCTGCTTCATTTCCGATCCACCGTTGCCGTCTGGGCTAGGTGGTCGACTCTGGTCATGAGCGAGACGGTCAGTATCTGCGAGGGGTGCCGCGACATCGTTGACCCGCTAGACGACAGCATCGTCCGTGCGGTCGAGCAAGTAGCTGTTGAGGCCTTTGGCGACGATGGCCCTGAGGTTCTAGACGGGCTCGGGGTGTACTTCCACCAGGACTGCTTTCCAGCTGGCAGTCCTGCCTATCGAGTGAATGCGACCTGACACCGATCCAGTTCAACAGCAGCCGGCAGTGTTCTCCGTGTTGAGGCTGCCGTTGCTCTTGCGCGCCGTCGCCGATCCTGAGGGCAAGGGCGAGTTATCCGCAGAGGATGCTGCCTCGATCAAGCAGGTTGAAAGGAACCTCGCCCGTTATCGCGGCGAGACGGGCTGCTGACTGGCAGGGCTGCGTGGATAGAAAGCTCTCAGAGAGCGCATGATCGTGTAAGCTTTTAATCCATGCGGGTGTCGGCGTCTATGCCAAGCACGTTCACGTCGGCGACGGCCGTCTCTCTCGGGGTGCACCCGCGAGATCTGTACGCCTGGCGTGATGCTGGCGAGCTGGTGGAGTTGTCGCGGGGGGTGTTTCGGCGTGCGGATGCGCCACTAGCGGCGCATCCGGACCTGCTGGCGGTGGCGTATCGGGCGCCGAGGGCGATCGTGTGTTGCGTGTCGGCCGCTGCGCTGCATGAGCTGACCGACGAGCAGCCTCTGCAGGTTCAGGTGGCGGTACCCAACGGAACCCATCCGCCGCAGATCGACCAGCCGCCCACGAAGGTGTTCCGCTTCGATCCGCGGACGTTCGAGCTCGGGTTGGCAAGCGTTGAGGCCGCCCCGGGCGAGCTGGTCCGGGTCTACGACCCTCCGCGCACGGTGGTCGATCTCATGCGGTTGCGTCACCGTCTGGGCGAGTCGACCGCGCATGTGGCATTGAACCGGTACATGAGCAGGCGCGATGCCCGGCCCGCCCGCGTTCTGGAATACGCGCATGCGCTCGGCGTGGTCGGTCCCGTACGGCGCGCGATCGACGTGGTCGGCGCTCGATGAACCCCGTGACCCGGGCTACGCCGGCGGGCCGGGCCTACCTGGATCTGCAGAACCGCGCTCGCCGCGAGGGGCGTGGCACCCAGGAGTACCTAACGGCCTATGTCGTCGAGCGCTGGCTGGCGCGCTTGAGCGGCTCACCCCATGCCTCACAGTTCGTGCTCAAGGGCGGTGTACTGCTCGCGGCGCTGGGGCAACGCCGGCCAACCGTCGATGCCGACGCGCTTGCGATCGGCCTTGCCGCCGACGCTGATGTGGTGGCGACCCGGGTTGCCGAGATCGCCGCGATCGAAGATCCCGAGGATGGTGTCGAGTACGTCATCGCCACCCTTGCCACGCAAACGATTCGCGATCACGCGCTCTATCACGGCATTCGAGTGGCAATGGACGCGCGAATCGCCACCGCAGTCGTCAAGCTGCGCTTGGACATCAACTTCGGCGACCCGGTCACACCCGAGCCGCGGCTCATAACCCTGCCCGGCCTGCGGCCCGACAGCGCGCCTATCAAGGTGCTCGGCTACCCGATCGAGACCGTCTTGGCCGAGAAGATCACCACCGCGATCGATCTCGCCGAGACCAACACCCGCGTCCGCGACCTCGCCGACATCTACACCCTGACCGGCGCCCACAAGGTCACCTGGGCGTCGATGCGTGAAGCGCTGACGACAACCGCCACGTTTCGGAACGTCGACCTCGTCCCCCTTATGACAGCGGTTGGCGGTCTCGCCTCCCTGCGCCGCGGTGACTACCGCGCCTATCGCGACTCGCTCGGGCACTACGGCGAACACCTCCCCGAGAACCTCGCTGACGCGATCGCGGCCGCGGCCGGTTTCGCCGACCCGCTGATCCACGAAGCGGGAGCTGCGCTCCGGACTTGGGATCCCCACGCCCGGCGCTGGACCGCCTCCGGATGAACGTCCCCATGAGGACTTGCGGTGCTCGACGACGTCTTCGTGTCCCGAACCGTGTCCCCAACTCGGCAAATCTAACCTGAGCGAACCCGACCCAACTGGTCGTACACGACCCAACCTGAGCTAACTCGATGTCTTTTCAACGCCTCGTAATGAAGGGGTCCCCGGTTCGAATCCGGGCGTCGGCTCTCCCACATACCCAGCTGGAAAGCAGTTCTCCGCAGGTCAAGTCGGTGGCGGCCGCCGCACTCCCTACGCTGCGCGGGTGATCGCCGACCCGCGGACACCTTGGCCGGTTGAGCTCCTAGACCCCGACAACGGCCAAGGGTGGAGGAGCCAGCGGTGCGACAGCGGGGCGGTCGCCGGCCGTGCCTGATGCGCCGCGCATTGCCTATCTGATCACCTCGTACACCCTTCCGGAGCAGGTCTTGCGGCTGGCGGAGACACTTCGCCGTGGCAGCCCGCGAGCGCTGATCGCGCTGCATCACGACGACCGACGGTGTGCCGTCGACGTGCCGGCGCTGGACGTGCTCGGCGTGCGCCGGGTGGAGCCGCCGTCCCCGGTGGAATGGGGAGAGCCGTCGCAATTGGAGATGGTCCTGCGATGTCTGGAGTGGCTGCTCGAACGCAGCGACTTCGACTGGGTCGTGCTGCTCTCCGGCCAGGACTACCCGATCCGGCCGCTAGTGGACATCGAACGTGCGCTGGCGGGGAGTGGCTTCGATGCCTTCATCGAAGCCACGCGCGTCGAGCCTCCGGCGCTGAGCCGGCTGGTTCCGGTCGACGAGTTCGCGTCGCGCTACTTCTATCGGTGGCGGAAGCTGCCGCCGGGTGCGCCAGGACGCACGCTGCTCGCGATTGCGGCGCGCGCCCGCCCCCTGCTTTCCGTGCGCAGCATGCCGAGCGGTGACTGGGTCGGTGCGCGTGCGTTCCGGACTCCGTTCCGGCCCGGTTTCGAGTGCCACCGCGGGTCGGACTGGTTCACCCTTAGGCGCCGTGCCGTCGATGCCGTCGTCGCACTACTCCGCGCGAAGCCGGAAATCCTCGACCACTACCGCCAAACCCTCATACCGACGGAGTCGCTCGTGCAGACCGTACTCGCCAGCGACCCGGCGTTACGGATCTCGGGCGACTACCGGCGGTTCACCGTCTGGCGTCCCGGAGACGCGCGACCGCGCGTGCTCGGCTGCGACGACCTCCCGGACATGCTGGCCTCGGGTGCCGACTTCGCGCGCAAGTTCGACCAGACGGTGGACCGCGCCGTCCTGGACGAGATCGACCGGCGCGTCCACACCGCCTAGGCCGTCGCCCCGAGCCGCGTCGACCGCGGCGATACCCACCTGCGAACCTCGAGCTCTCCGCCGCGTTGTAGGTGGCATGAGGCTCTCAACCGCCATATCGCTCGTCCTGCTGATCGCGATCGCCGTCCCAACGGCCGCGACGGCCACCCACAAGCCGGGTCACGGGCCGGGCGCCGCGGAGTCACTGACGATCGCCGCGAAGCCGAACCCAGTCGTCTACGGCGGGAGCGTCTCGATCGACGGCAGGCTGACCAGCGCCGCGAGAGCTGGGAAGAACGTCATCCTCGAGAGCGATCCGTTCCCGTTCGAGAACGCCTTCTCGAACGTCGCCAACACCACGACGGCCCCCAGCGGCAACTACGCCTTCACGCAACAGCCTGGCCTCAACACCCGCTACCGCGTGCGCCAGGGCAACCTGCTCAGCCCGGTGGTGACGGTGCTCGTTCGGATCCGGATCGGCCTCCGGGTCAGCGATCGCACGCCGGACCGCGGCGAGCGAGTGCGCTTCTTCGGCCGTGCCTGCCCGCAGCACGTCGGCTCGCTCGTGCGTGTCCAGCGTCGCGCATCCGGCAGGTGGATCACCGTCGCACGGACCCGAACCGTCGCGGGGACGCGCTGCTCCTCCTACTCGCGACGCCTGCGAGTCTTCCGCGACGGCCTGTACCGGACCGTGATCGCCCGAGACGACGACCACGCCCGCGGAATCAGCCGGTCACGCTTCCTCGACGTCGACCTCGACTAGCCCGCGGGGGCCTTCAGGCCGAGATGTCGCGCGGCGGGTCGACGACGCGTACCGCGGCCCCCGACAGGCTCTGGTCGGAGATCACCCCGAGCCCCTCGAGCAGGACGAAGAAGGCGTCGGCGTAGGCGGAGCCGCGCGTCTGCTCGCGCAGCCGGCGCCAGTCGATCTGCTCGCGCAGCGCGCGCGCCATCTGCAGCGGAGCGGTGTACTCGATCCGGTGCTCGCTGAGCGCCAGCAGCTTGGTCGCCAGCACGTCCTCGAGCGCCATCGTCGGCAGCGACATGCCGAGCACCGACAGCTTCTCGCCGCCGGCGATCACCTGCTCCACGTCGAGCCCGCATGGGTCGAAGATCAGGTCGACGAGCACGTCGCCGTCCCACGCCTTGTAGAGCCAGCCCTCGACCGGCCGCTCGGGCCGCATCCCCGCCTCGGCCAGCGCCGACAGCGCCCGCTCGGCGTTCTCCGGGGTGAGGATCAGGTCGAGGTCGTGGTGGCTCTCGGGGCCGCCGCGCGCCCAGCTCGCGAGGCTGCCGGCGAGCAGAAAGTCGACATCGGCGTCGCGCAGCGTCGCGACCGTCCGCCGCAGCGTCGCTTGGATCGCCTCGAACTCCCTGCTCGCCATGGATCTCTCTTACCCGGGTATGGATGTTCCAATGACACCCCCAAGCCGCCTGTTGGGAGCCGAGCCCAAGAGCAGGGCGACGATCCGCGTCGCCGCCGCCGGAGACATCCACTGCGACGAGAGCAGCGGCCCCGCCGCGCGCGAGGCTTTCGCGGCCCTGGAGGGCAGCGCTGACCTCGTTCTGCTCGCCGGCGACCTGACCACGCACGGCGAGCCGAGGCAGGCCGCCGTGCTTGCGGACGCCTGCCGTGAGCTGTCGATGCCGGCGGCGGCCGTGCTCGGCAATCACGACCACCACGCCGGCCGCGGCGACGAGGTGGCGGCGATCCTCGCCGAGGCCGGCGTGGACGTGCTCGACCGGCGGCACGCGACCTACTCGGTGGCCGGCTGCCACGTCGGCGTCGCCGGGATCAAGGGCTTCGTCGGCGGTTTCCACGGCCTCGGGCTGCCGGACTTCGGCGAGCCGTCACTGCGGGCGATCTACGCCGAGACCGGGGCGGAGGCCGAGGCGCTCGCGGAGGGTCTGACAAAGATCGCGCTCTGCCCGTTTCGGATCGCGCTGCTCCACTACGCGCCGCTCTCGGACACGCTGCGCGGCGAGCCGACCGAGATCTGGGCCTTCCTGGGCAGCGATCGCCTCGCGGCCCCGCTGCTCGAGCACCGACCCGATCTCGTCCTCCACGGCCATGCCCACGCCGGCACATTCGAGGCGTCGCTGGACGGCGTCCCGGTCCACAACGTCTCGGTGCCGGTGATCGGCCGCGACTTCTGGATCTTCGAGCTCGAGAGCGCCGAGCACGTCCCCGGGGCGCTCCACTGAGGTCACATGCCCGGGCGCGCCGGCGCGCCCGTGAACGGCGCCTCGTCAAGGCGCCCACACAGCTCCTCCGCCGACTCGTAGACCACCGTCGCGCCCGCCGCCAGCAGCTCGTCGCGAGCAAAGCCGCCGGTCAGCACGCCGACGGTCGGGATCCCGGCGCGCGCCGCGGCCTCGCAGTCCCAGACGGAGTCGCCGACCAGCACCGCGACGTCCGACCCGGCCTTGTCGAGCGCCGCGCGCACCAGGTCGGGCTCGGGCTTGGTCGCCTCGACGTCCGCCGAGGTCGTCCACCCGTCGACCAGTTCGCGCGCGTCGAGCATGTCGAGGTAGACGTCGACCTCGTCGGCCTTCGCGGAGCTGGCGAGCACGGTCGTCGCGCCGCGCTCGCGCAGCGCGACCAGCAACGCCCGCGCCCCCGGCAGCAGCTCGACCTCACCGATCAGCTCCGAGTAGTGCTCGCCCTCGGCCTCGCGAACGGCGTCGCCGACGCGCCGCTCGACGTCCTCGCCGGCTACGGCCGTCAGGAGCTGGTCGCCGCCCATCCCGATGTGACGGTGGATCCGCCAGGCGGGCACGATCTCACCGTGGTCTCGCAGGGCCCGTTGCCAGGCGAGCGTGTGCTGGTAGTTCGTGTCGACGAGCGTGCCGTCGATGTCGAGGATCACCGGGTCCATCGTCGACGGCGTACCCACTCGTCCGCGTGCGAAATCCAGCCCCGCTCAGGCGGTGCGCGATGGCCGCCCGGGCAGCAGCTCGGCCGCCCGGCAGAACAGGTCGTCCAGCGCCAGGTCGAGCGCGGCAGCGAGCACGGCGATCTTCTCCACGGTCGGACAGCGCTCGCCGCGCTCGATGCCGCCGACGTAGTTCGTGCTCGTGTCGCTCCTGTTCCCGAGAATCATCTGGGAGAGGCCGCGTTCCAGGCGCGCCTCGCGCAGTGCGCGGCCCAGCGCGATGAGCCAATCTCGAGGGGCCGCCTCCACCGCCTGAACGTTTCCAGCCCATCTGTGTGATAGCCACCGCCTGAGCGTGTGATTTCGTTAAGCCTGCCGTCGCGAACTTGTTTCAACTCAGCCGAGCGGGAAACCCCATGAAGAGCTTTCAGCGATTCATCACGGAGGTATCAATGGCGGTGCAGACGGCGAACGACCGATCGGTCAGCGACCTCGTGCAGCAGCTCTCGGCCCAGACCGGCGAGCTGGTGCGTCAGGAGCTGCGGTTGGCCCAGGTCGAGATGCAGGAGAAGGGCAAGCGGGTCGGGGCCGGTGCCGGCCTCTTCGGCGGTGCGGGACTGGTCGCGCTCTACGGCGTCGGTTTCCTGCTCGCGGCCGCGGCGATGCTGCTCGCCACCGCCCTCGAGCCATGGATCGCCGTCGCGATCGTCGGCGGAGCGCTGCTGCTCCTCGCCGGCCTGCTCGCGTTGACGGGCAAGAAGCAGGTCGACCAGGCTCTGCCACTCGCTCCCGAGCAGGCGATCGAGACCACCAAGCAAGACGTCGACCACGTGAAGGCGAGGGCGAGCCGATGAACGAGAACCCGAAGACCGAGCGCGCCGCGGACGACCCCGAGGAGCTGCGCAAGGACATCGCGGAGAAGCGCCGCGAGCTCGGCGACACCGCCGCGGAGCTGGCCGCCAAGACCGACGTGAAGAGCCAGGTCAAGGAGAAGGTCGATGAGCGCAAGGAGGCGGTGCGCGACGCCGGCCAGCAAGCTCAGGAGACGGTGACGAAGCAGGCCAGCCGGGTGGATCCGCGACTGCTTGGCGCGGGCGTCGTCGTGCTCCTGCTCCTGCTCGTCCGACGCAGAAGGAGGCGGTAACCGATGGCCAAGTTCCTCTATGCCCCGTTCGGCATCCTGGCGAGTGTGCTCGGCGGCCTGATCGCGAGCACGATCTTCAAGCAGGTCTGGAAGCGCATCTCGGACGAGTCCGATCCGCCCAAGCCTCGCCAGAGCGAATACGGCTGGAAGGAGCTGCTGCCGGCCGCCGCGCTTCAGGGCGCGATCTTCACGGTGGTCAAGACGATCATCGACCGCAGCGGAGCGCGCGGGTTCCAGAAGCTGACCGGAGCCTGGCCCGGCGACTGACGAAAGGAGTGGGATGGCCACCGCCCCAGACAAGCCCAGCGATCTCGAGGGCAGCTCCAAGGCCGGGGTGCTCAAGCGCACCTTCACCGAGTTCAAGGACGACAACCTCACCGACTGGGCGGCGGCGCTCACCTACTACGGCGTCCTGGCGATCTTCCCCGCGCTGTTGGCGCTGGTCTCGGTGCTGGGTCTGGCCGGCGAGTCGGCGACCCAGTCGCTGATCGACAACGTCGAGCAGGCGGCGCCCGGGCCGGCGCGAGAGATAGCCGTCAGCGCGATCGAGAACCTCCAGCAGAACTCGGGCGCCGCGGGCGTCCTCTTCATCGTCGGTCTCGCGGTCGCGCTCTGGTCGGCGTCCGGCTACGTCGCCGCCTTCATGCGCGCCTCGAACTCCATCTACGACATCGAGGAGGGCCGCCCGATCTACAAGACCCTCCCGGTGAGGATCGGCATCACGATCGTGCTGGTGATCCTGCTCGCGGTCACCGCGATCGGCGTCGCTGTGACCGGCCCGCTCGCCCAGGAGGTCGGCGATCTGATTGGCCTCGGCAGCACCGCCGTCGAGGTCTGGGACATCGCGAAATGGCCGGTGCTCTTCTTCGTGGTCAGCTTCATGTTCGCCTTCCTCTACTGGGCGGCGCCCAACGCGAAGCAACCGGGCTTCCGCTGGATCAGCCCCGGCGGGCTGCTCGGCGTCGCGATCTGGCTCGTGGCCTCGGCGGCGTTCGCGTTCTACGTCGCGAGCTTCGCCTCCTACAACAAGACCTATGGCTCGCTCGGCGGAGTGATCGCGTTCTTGGTCTGGGTCTGGATCTCGAACATCGCGATCCTCCTGGGCGCGGAGTTCAACGCCGAGCTCGAGCGAGGGCGGCGAATCGAGGCCGGCGAGGTCCGGCCCGACGAGGAGCCATATGTCGAGCCGCGCGACACGCGCAAACTCGACGACGCCGAGAAGTAGTCTCGGCGGCCTGGCTGCCGAACCCACAGTCCCGGATTCCCTGACCTTCGTCGGCCACGCCACGGTGCTGGTCGAGCTGGGGGGCGTCCGCCTGCTCACCGACCCGATCCTCAGCGGCCGGATCGCCCACCTGCGCCGCCACGGCGGAGCCGTCGACGCCGACTCGCTCGGCGGCCTCGACGCGGTGCTCGTATCCCACGCCCACCTCGACCACCTCCACGCGGCGTCGCTGCGCCAGCTCGCCGCGAAGCGACCACAGCCGACGCTCGTCATTCCACGCGGCCTGCGCCGCCACGTCGCGAAGCTCGGCTTCGACGCGATCGTCGAACTGACCGCGGGGGAGACGACCGAGATCGCGGGCCTGCCGATCGCCGCCACGCGCGCCGACCACGACAGCCGCCGCCATCCGTTCGGTCCACCCGCCGAGGCGCTCGGCTACCTCGTCGGCGGCGCCGGTCGCCAGGTCTACTTCGCCGGCGACACCGATGCCTTCCCGGAGATGGCGACGCTCGCCGAGGATCTCGAGGTCGCGCTGCTGCCAGTCTGGGGCTGGGGCCCGTCGCTCGGTCCCGGCCATCTCGACCCGCGCGCCGCCGCCGAGACGCTGAAGCTGCTGCGCCCCCGGCTCGCGATCCCGATCCACTGGGGCACGCTGTTCCCCTTCGCGCTCGACCTGCTGCGCGGCAAGGCGCCGCTGCTCAGCGCCCCTCCGCACGAGTTTGCGCGTGCGGCGGCGGATCTGGCTCCCGAGGTGGACGTTCAGGTGCTCCAACCGGGTGAGGCGCTGCGACTGCCGGCTCCCCGCTGATCGCCGCCTCCGCGCTCTCGCGTGCCTCCCGCCGCTCGACCAGCACCGCGTCTAGCTCGCAGCCGGCGAGGAACGCCATCGACGTCAGCCAGATCCACAGCAGCAGGATCACCAACGCCGCGAACGCGCCGTAGGTCGCGTTGTAGCTGGACAGCTCGCCGACGTAGAAGCCGTAGCCGGCCGAGGCGACCAGCCAGATCCCGGCGGCCGTCGCCGCGCCCGGTGTGACGAGCCGGAACGGCCCGCGCGGTGGGCTCGGCGCTGCCCACATGACCAGTCGCATCGACAGCATCATCAGCACCGCGGCGACCGGCCAGCGCAGGATCGTCCAGAGCGGCGTGCTGACGTCCTCTAGGCCGATCAGGTCGAGCAGGTCGTCCGCCAGGCCGCGGCCGACGAAGACCAGCACGCCGGCGATCAGTCCGAGCACCAGCAGGACGACGGTCCAGCCGATCCCGACGATCCGCCGCGGAACCGTCCAGCCCTTCTGGCGCCGCCGCCAGATCACGTCGAGCGCGCGCCCGGCCGCCGCGAACGCCCGCGAGGCGCCGTAGATCAGCGTCGCCAGGCCGACGATGCCGATCGTGCTCGCCTGGGTCGGCGCCGAGTCGACGGCTGTCTTGACGATCGACTCCGCCGTCTTGGCGAGCGTCGCCGACGCGCCCTCCTCGCGCAGATAGCCGCCGAAGTCGATCGACGTGTCGTCCCCGCCCAGCAGGCTCACGACGCTCGCGCCGATCATCAGCGTCGGCAGCAGCGACAGCAGCCCGTAGTAGGCCAGCGAGGCGCCGCGGTCGACCATCCCGTCGGCGAGGAACCGCCGCACAGTCAGCTCGACGATGTTCACGAGCGGGACCGCGCGCACGCGGTCGGAGAGCGCCAGCACCCGCCGCGTGGCGCCCAGCTCCATCAGCCGCTCGAGCGGCGTCACGACGGCGACCCCGCGGCGTCCGCTGTCGGCGGCTCGGCGATCTCGAGCCCGGTCTCCGCCAGCCACCGCTTGAGCTGCAGGTGCATCGGCCGCGCGCCGACGATCGGCGCCGGCGGGTCGCTCCACTCGGCCGGCACGATCGCGAACGGATGCATCTGCATCCCGCCGAGCCCGCCGTGCGAGCCCATGAACTCCTCGAACGGCTGCACCTCGTCGGCCTCGGGGTCGTAGGCGCCGTTGATCAGGATGTCCGGGCAGTGGCGGAAGCCGTCGTGACGGCGCAGGTGGTCGGCCGCGGTCGAGTCGAACGGCGCCAGCGGATCCTCGCCGTCGACCGTGTCGTCGGACAGCCGGTGCCGCCCGGCGCCGCCGAGCACCACGCCGCCCTCGTGCTCGGACCGCACCATCACGAAGCCGATCCCCGGATGGGTCGCGAGCCCGGCCAGAAGTCCCGGATGGCGGCGCTCGATCTCCTCGGCGCTCAGCCGGGTCTTGCCGCCGGGGAAGTAGACGAGGCCGAGGCAGCCGGAGGCGAGCACCAGCGCCTCGGGCGCATTGTCGCCACCCGGCTTTCCGTCGCGCCCGCTCGCGCGCACCCGCGCGTTGACCTCCTCCTGGTCGCGCACCGCCTCGCGGTTCGGGCCCAGCGCGACCGTCCCCGCGGCGACGCGGTCGTTGGTCGCGCGCTTCAGCAGGCGCCCCGCGGCGCTGTCGTCCTCGCGGGCGTCGGCGAGCAGCGCGCCCAGCTCGCCCCATCCCTCGTCGACCGCCGCCGGCGCGGCGACGTCGCCCGCGGCCGGATCGGCCAACCGCCGCACGACCTCCTCGAGCGTCTCGCCGTGGCGCTGGCGAAACGGCGCGCCCTGCGTCTGCCCGTGGTCGGACAGCACGACCAGGTGGTAGGGCCGCGGCGCCTGGCGGGTCGCCCGCTCCAGCCGCGCCAGCTGCGCGTCGAGCTTCTCCAGCACGGCGAACGCATCGGGCTCGTGGACCCCGGAGTGGTGCGCCACCTCGTCATAGCCGACGAACGTCGCATAGGCGACCGGCACGCCCTCGACCACGTCGGCCATCAGCGTCGCCACGTTGAGGTCGCGCATGACCACGGTGATCGCCGCGCGGATCACCGGATACGGAGTGCCCCGCGCGACGTGCGGGGCCCCCGACCTGCGCTGCCGCCGCGCCGCGCGCCGCTCGGCGGCGATGTCGGCGACGCCGAGCGCCAGCGTGCGCAGCAGCCCGTAGGGGTCCGCGAAGTAGGCGAAGAACTCGGCCGAGCGGGACCGCTGGCGGTCGCGGATCACGCTCATCGTCGCCGAGCAGCGCGGCGCGTCGCCGGAGAACATGTTGCCGCGGCTCGCTCCGCCGGCGGCGAGCAGGCCGCCGCCGTTGGAGTGGCGCAGCTCGATCTCGGCCGCATCCTTCGGGTGGTTGGCGACGAGCATCCGGTCGTCGTCGCGCTCGTACCAGCGGAAGGCCGGCATCTCATGGTTGCTGCCGTGCAGGAGCCCGGCCTGGCTGGCGGCGGTCTGCGAGGACAGGTCGCACTCCCACGGCACGATCTTGTGGCTGCCCTCGTCGAGCCAGCGCGCGATGTTCGGCACCCGCCCCCGCTCGATCGCCTCCTCGAGCACGCGCTCCGCCAGTCCGTCGATCTCGAACAGGATCACGCCCGGCACGTCGGTCTCGTTGTCGCGCCGCGCCTTGCGCACCCGCTGCCGCACGACGCGCAGGTGGTAGGCGTCGCCGTCGAAGTCGAGCAGCGGCTCGACGAGCATCGTGACGATCGCCAGCCCGAGCGCCACCCACAGCGTCGCGATCACGGTCGGGTCCGTCCCGTCGACCGCACGCACCGCCACGTTGACGACGACGGCGTTCAGCACCAGCGACGCCAGCCCGAAGGTCAGCACCGTCAGCGGCAGCACGATCCGTGTCAGCAGCGGCCAGATCAGCGCGTTCAGCAGCGCGATCAGCGCGGCCGTGACGATCGCCGCGCGCAGCGACGGGACCTCCATCCCGGGCAGCGCCGCGGCGAGGCCCCAGAGCGCCAGTCCGTCGACGACGACGAGCACGAGCGCGCGAGAGAAGTATCCGATCGTCTGGCGCACCGGGCCATTCTGCCCGCTCGGGGAGATGCCAGCCGGTACCGTCCCCGCCCATGCCGACCGAGATCCTGCTGGAGCGCGACGCCGGGGTCGCGACGATCGTCCTGAACGCGCCCGACCGCCGCAACGCCCTCACCCGCGCGATGGCGCGCGAGCTGGTCGAGGTCTGCGAAGAGATCGACGCCGATCAGACCGTCGGCGCCGTCGTCGTTCGCGGCGAGGGTGGCTTCTTCTGCGCCGGCGGCGACCGCCAGACGCTGCTCGACGCCGGACGCGACCCGGCGACCCCCGACGCCTGGGTCGGCATCGGCGACGTCTACCGCTCCTTCCAGCGCGTCGGGGAGCTCGAGCCGCCGACCGTCGCCGCCGTCCGCGGCGGGGCCGTCGGCGCCGGCATGAACCTCGCCTTCGCCACCGACGTCCGCGTCGTCGCGACCGAGGCCAAGCTGATCTCCGGCTTCCTGCCGATCGGCCTCCACCCGGGCGGCGGCCACGCCGCGCTGCTCGGCCGCACCGGCGCCCGCGAGGCCACGTCCGCGCTGACCCTCTTCGGCGAGCGGATCGACGGCGCCCGCGCCGCCGAGCTGGGTCTCGCCTGGGAGGCGCTGCCCGATGCCGAGGTCGACTCCCGCGCCCAGGCGCTCGCCGCCGTCCCCGGCGCCGACCCCGAGCTGGCCCGCCGCACTGCCCGCTCGCTGCGCACCGAGCTGGGCCCGCCCGCGCTCCCCTGGCCCGCCGCGCTAGAGCTGGAGCGCGCCTCCCAGATGTGGTCGATGCGCCGCAAGGACCTCGCCTCCGAGTGAGCTACTTCACCGCGGTGCGGATCTACTCGCTCTTCGAGCTCTGCCTCTTCGCCGCCCTGATGATCGTCGCGATCGGCGGCGGCAGCGAGCACGCGAAGCTGATCCTCGGCTGGTCGCACGGCGTCGGCTGGCTGCTGCTCTGCGCGCTCGTCTTCTACGGGGCGACGCGCGGGATCTTCACCTGGGTCACGCTCGCGCTCACGGTCTCGCCCGCCGGTCCGCTCGGCTCGACCATCGGCATCGAGTACCAAGCCCGCCACGATCGGGCAAGCTGAGCAGGCGATGTTCCCGCTCAACGTTCCGAACGTCCTCACGCTGCTGCGCATCCTGCTCGTCCCGGTCCTCGTCGTCGCGCTGGGAACGGAGGCCAAGGAGGGCGGGTCGGAGATCGCCGCCGCCGTCTTCGTCGTCGCGTCGCTGACCGACGGCCTCGACGGCTACATCGCCCGCTCGCGCCAGTCGATCACCACGTTCGGCAAGGTGATGGACCCGGTCGCCGACAAGCTGCTGATCGCCGCCGCGCTGCTGACGCTGGTCAGCCTCGACCGCGTCGATGCCTGGGTCGCGATGATCGTCATCGCGCGCGAGTTCGCCGTCTCGGGCCTGCGCATCGCCGCCGGCCAGCAGGGCGTCGTGATCCCCGCCAGCGGCCTCGGCAAGGTCAAGACGATGGTCCAGTCGGCGGCAGTCCTAGCGTTGATCGCCGTGCCCGACCCCGGCGTCCTCTGGGTCCAGCTGCTCGTCTACGCGATGGTCCTCACGACGATCGTCTCCGGCGCGGACTACTTCCTCAACTTCCGCCGCCGAATCGAGGAGCTCGCCCGCGAGCGAGCTCGGGATGGTCGCCCATCGCGACCAGCCGCTCGATGACCTCGGCGCGAGTCGCCCCGCGCGACTCCAGCGCGTGGTCCATCGGATCGCCGTAGACGTCGAGCAGCGCCAGCAACAGGTCGGCGGTTCCGACCGCCTCGGCGTGCCGCTCGATCGCCCGCCGCTCCGCCTCGCGCACCGTCCGGTCGAGCGCGGGCTCGCCGAGCGGCGGGTGGGACGCCGGCTCCTCGCAGACGTCGTGGACCGCTTCGCTCTCCAGCGGCGCCTCGCCGACGCCGAGCGCCTGCAGAGCGCTGCCGACCTGGCCGTGCAGCCTCAGCGCGCGCAGCCAGCGCTCGGCCTCGTCCTCGTCGCAGTGCGAGAACGCCATCGCGGTACCGGCCAGCGCCGTCACCAGCGCGGCGTCCTCCGAAAGCGGGATGTGGTCGGTGCCGGCCATGAGCCCTCTGCCTTCCTATTCGGCACGAGCTCCCGGCCCCTACACCCTTGAGACGCCGTTGGACGGATGGGCGATGACGCCGCTGCGCCTGGTCAGGCGAGCGCGGACGCGGCAGGGCCCTCGAGCCACTCCCGCATCGTCACGTGGCGCTCGACGTGGGCGTCATCGGTCAGCTCGTGGCGCAGCTCGCCGATCAGCCCGTGACGCTCGGCCACGACGCTGTGGCGGTGGATCGTCTCGAGGTTCTCCTGGCGCGCGAGCAGGAACGTCCCGTCGTCGAACCCGCCGAACTCGTCGACGGCCTTGCGCGCCATCTCGCGCACGCAGTCCTCGACGAAGCGCGGGTGCATGTGCGCCCGCTCGACGACCTCGACCTCGTCGCTGCGCTTCATCAGCTCGTAGATCTCCGAGCTCATCGAGCCCTCGACGATCCGCAGCAGCGTCTGCGCCTCGATCTCGCGCGTGCAGCCCTCGACGCAGCCGATGTAGAGCCGGCCGATGCCGCGCTGGTTGTGCGTCGCGACCGGCACGGCGGCGAGCACGCGCTCGATCTCGTCGTCGGTGAAGCCGTCGGCCGCCAGGCGTCCGCGCGACCGCTCGGCCACCATCTCCTGCGCGCACGGGCACGCGGTCATGCCGTGCGCCTCGACGCCGATCAGCCGCCGCGTGCCCCGCTCGGAGGCCACGGCCACGCCGAACAACGTGTAGATCTCCTGCGTCTCGGAGCCCGACGCCGGCGTCCGCTGACGCTCCGGGTAGCGCGCCGCGATCCGCACCTCGGCGCGCAGCGCCTCCTGACGGTCGCGGACCCGTTCGGCGATGTGCTGGGCGAGCGTCTCGGCCTTGAACGCCTCGCCGAGGACGACGGCGTCGATCGCCTCGTTGACGACCTCCTCGAAGCGCGACATGTGCGCGCCCTTCTGCTTCGGACCGAGGTCGACGAAGCACTCGATGTCGGCGAAGAAGAGCTGCTCGCTGTCGCCGATGCCGATCCGCACCACCTTCTCGACGCCGGTCACGCCAACGCGCGTGAGGCTGACGTGGGTCGCCGGGCGGCGGGCCTGGACGTCGTCGTGGGGGATGGCGAGGTCGGTCATCCCAGCCACGATACCGAGCCGCTGAAGTGCACATCGGCACGAAGTTGCTATCGTCAAGTGTGGCTAGACGCCTGGACCTCGCAGCAGGCTCCTTCTAATGGCTCAGCCCCTCGCGACACAAATCGCGGACGTAGGATTGAAGCGCCGATAGCCGTGACGAAGACCGACGGCCCTGGCTTGGGGGCGGGCGTCGACACCACTGCAACTGCGTTTGAGGAGTAGGGGTTGAGGGAGAATATGGATGGAGCAGCAGCGCTCTTGGAGGAGCGGCCAGACGCGCCGTTTCTCGAGATCGAGGAGCTGCGCAATCTGGTTGCCGATGGCCGCGAACGCGGCTATCTGACCTACGAGGAGATCGCCTCCTGCCTGGAGGAGGTCGAGGTGACGAAGGAGCAGGTTCGCAGCCTGCACGCCCACCTCCTGGAGACTGGTGTGGAGGTCGTCTCGAAGGACGACCGCGCGGCGATCGCCGCCAACGACGATGGCGCGCAAGCCTCTCGTGGCGGCGAGCCGGCGGCGAAGAAGGAGCCGGACATCGATCTCACGGTCGAGCCCAGCCTCGACTCGCTGCGGCTCTACCTGCGGTCGATCGGTCGCGTCGAGCTGCTGACCGCCGACCAGGAGGTCTCGCTCGCGAAGCGTCTCGAGCGCGGCGACATGGCGGCGAAGCGCCAGATGGTCGAGGCGAATCTGCGGCTCGTCGTCTCGATCGCGAAGGGCTACCTCGGCCGTGGCCTGTCGTTCCTGGACCTGATCCAGGAGGGCTCGCTGGGGCTGATCCGCGCGGTCGAGAAGTTCGACTACCGCCGCGGCTACAAGTTCTCGACGTATGCGACCTGGTGGATTCGTCAGGCCGTGACTCGCGCGATCGCCGACAAGGCGCGCACGATTCGCATCCCGGTGCACATGGTCGAGAAGCTCAACAAGGTCGTCCACGTCGAGCGGCAGCTGGTGCAGTCGCTGGGTCGCGAGCCGACCCCCGACGAGATCGCCGCGGAGCTGCAGTGGACCGCCCGCGACGTCAAGGACATCCAGCGCTTCGCGCAGCTGCCCGTCTCGCTCGAGAAGCCGATCGGCGAGGAGGACGACTCCGAGCTCGGCGATTTCGTCGAGGACGAGACCGCGCTGTCGCCGTTCGACACCGCGTCGGAGAACATCCGCCGCGAGAACGTCCGCACCGTGCTGGAGGCGCTGCCGCCACGCGAGCGCGAGGTCCTGGAGATGCGCTACGGCCTCAAGGGCCACCAGGCGCGCACGCTCGAGGAGGTCGGACGCGCCTTCGGCGTGACCCGCGAGCGCATCCGACAGATCGAGAACAACACGCTCAAGAAGCTCGAGAACCTCCCGGAGGCCCAACGCCTCCGCGAGGCCTCCTGACGCTTCGGGGATAAGGGGAACCGGACGGGCGCCGCAAGGCGCCCGTCCTCGTTCTGGGGCGTTGCGGCTAGAATCCGCGTTCGCTCGGGGGGATGTCCGAGTGGTTAAAGGAGATGCGCTGTAAACGCATTGGCTATGCCTACGCAGGTTCGAATCCTGCTCCCCCCACTTGCCGAACCTCAATGATCCGCAGTTCGACGAAGAGCGCGATCACGATGGATTTCGCGCGCGGAGGGCGCGCGTCGGCTACCAGCTCGGGACCGAGCGGCTCGGCATCTCCCAGTGGGAGCTGCCGCCCGCCCAGGCCGCCTACCCGTACCACCTCCACCTGACCGAGGAGGAGTTGCTGATCGTGCTCGAGGGCACGCCTGCGCTGCGCACCCCCGACGGCTGGCGCGATCTTGCCGAGGGCGAGGTCGTCTCATTCCCGCGCGGCGAGGCTGGCGCCCACCAGCTCGTCAACCGCACGGACGCGCCCGTCCAATTCCTCGCGATCAGCACCCACGGCGATCCCGACATCGTCCTCTACCCAGACTCGAACAAGGTCGGGGCCAGCGAGCGCCTGTCGCAGGGTGGCGGCCTGCGCACCTTCTTCCGCCTCCACGACGCCGTCGACTACTACGACGGCGAGCAGCCTCCCACCGACTGATCCGTTCTCGCGCTAGGCTCCCTGCTCGCGCCCTCGTAGCTCAGTTGGTAGAGCACTTCCATGGTAAGGAAGGGGTCTCCGGTTCGAGTCCGGACGAGGGCTTAGGACGAACCTTCTGCAAAAGGGAGGTTGTCCTGTTTCGGCGCATCACGGGAACACCGGAGCGTCGTCGGTACACACGACCTGGCCTTCGATGAGCCACTCCCAGATGACTCCCGAGTGGAACGTCTCGCGCTCACCAAGCTTCTGGCTGGAGGGGATGTCGAGTGGAAGGTCCTCGCCGCCCAGCCAGTAGTGGGACCAGATCATGTTGGCGTCATCGGTCTGCCAGCTTGCGCGTGGGTACAGCGAGCGCATGAGCGAGACGACCTCCATGTTCACGCGGACGGCCCGCCACTTGAAGTTCGTGTTGATCTTGAACAGGCGCACGCTGCCGAGGTCCCACTTGTAGTTGGCGGCGACCTCACGGCAGGTGGCCTCGTCGCCGAATGCGTAGAGCGCGGAGAGGCGACCCGGAGCCTGCGGGGCCACATCCCGCCGTACCCGCTCGGCCTCCCATTCGATCCATAGCTCCTTTTGGAGGTTCACCACGAACGGCGACAGGAACTCGTACTGATCTGGGTTCTGCTTGAACGGCATCGGATCAACCTCGAACTGATCTACCTTCTGCTGCCCCTCGGCGGTCTGCAACAACTCCGCGAAGCGCGATGTGAAGGTCTTGGTGAGTTCGAAGTTGTGCCGCGTCATCGGCAAGGTGGGGTTCACGAAGATGAAGAACTCGCTTGGAAGGGGCGGGGAGGTCATTGCGGTGAACCTACCCGTGGCGGAGCCTCGGCGGACGGGGTGACGCGCGCTCGCCCACCGCCGCCGACACGACCGCCAAGACTACGCTTTCGGCCTTCCAAGTCAGTCAGCAGCATGAGCGCGTAGCCAACCGCGCCTATCACCACCGACCAGAACCCCGGCTTCGTGGGCGCGAGCGTCCCCGGCCGCTACCGGAGGTCGCTGACGATCAGGCCCAGCCCAACAAAGATGGCTCCGACGCCGATCAGGCGACCGAACAGCGCCGTGCCGCTGGCACCGTGACGAGCGTTCATGCGGTGCCACCACTGGACGGGACTGGATGCGTCGTCGGCGCGGGCGCGGTCGGCCAGGGCGCGGTTGGTCTGCCTTGTAACGTCGAGGGAGGCAGGTGCAGCCCAAAACAGACCGACGCCCAAGGCTATGAGCACCAACCCGTTGGTCATGGGCGCGAGCATAGCCACCAGACGCGCTCAGAGCGCCGCTAAGGGTCTCCGATAAAGACGAAGGGCGTCCCGGGGTGGTACGGGTTGGGTCGGGCGACCGGGGATGGCCGATGTACTGTGTTCTGTGATCGGGCAGTGCGTGCGTGATCGAGGAAGCTGGACGCCGCCTCGCGGAGGCGGCTGGGGAGTCGTCCCGGGTGGTCTTGTTTAGGTCACGTGCCCGGGGCGACGCCAGCGTGCGCCATGACCCCAATTTCCTCGTGGTCGAATCCGAAGTCGAGAAACGAGGCGGAGGAGTCGGTTCGGCTGGCGCGGGAGTTGCGGGATCTTCGGGTGCCGGTCGATGTGCAGGTCGTGAGCCGCAGCTACGCGGAGACTTGGCGGGATGTGCGCGGCAGCGTCGTTCATTCGGCGCTCATCCACGGTCGCGTGGTCGCTGGGTAAGGAACGGGCGGGTCGATGGGACAGATAGCCCGGTTCACGTGGAGCGACCACGCGCTGCTTGGCTGGATCAACGGCACGTGGCCACCTTTGAGGTGGAGCAGGCGATCAGGGAGCATCCGTACTACGCCGAGCTGCGGGATATCGCGTGGTTCCCTACGGGGGGCTCGGAGGATGTTGGAGCGAGCGCGTCGCAGGAGGGCTACGGGGCTGTGACCGCGCGACGCACCAACTCGTCGCCATTGGGTCTGGGATTCGAGCACGCGGCTACCCAAGACGTTGCTCGACGCTCTCCCCGCCCCGCGGCGGCCCACGGCGCGGCTGCTTAGAGTTCTATCCGCTCCCTGTTCAGTGGCATTCGATGCCTCGGCACGTGTCCCGAGCCATGTCCCCAACTCGGCAATTCCTACCCGTCTGAACCTGACCCAGCTGGCCTTAACTAGGTGACCGCCAGCCAGCCCAGCCCCCCAAAGCCAAAATGGTAAGGAAGGGGTCTCCGGTTCGAGTCCGGACGAGGGCTCTGGGATCTACGGTGCGCGGATGGACTTCACCTCGATGCGAAGGCGTGTGAGTGCGCAGCCAGAATAGGTACGTACGCATACTCGGTCCTATAGGCTGTCGAGCCGTTAGGTGCAGGCGTGAGAGCGGGCACCGCGAAAATTTTCAGGAGGCGTCATGCAGGGGTCGAGGGACGTGCCCAAGTGGGCGATGCGGTCGTTGGGTGTCATTACCTGTGTGTTCGTGGTTGGTGCCTTGGCCGCATGCGAGAGCACCACGACGAGCGACGGGAGTGAGCAAGGCAAGGCCTCGGCCAGCTCCGGGGACTGTGGGCGGACGGCCAGTGAGGACTGCACCCCGCATGTTGGTCCGAATGGATCGGTTCGGGTCGATGCCTTGGTTTGGCGTGTGAAGTCTGCGCGAACGACCCCGACGATCGGCGAGCAGCAGTACGGACTTGGCGAGAAGGCCAACGGGGTGTTCATCGTCGCCGACCTCAGCGTGACTTCCAAGAAGGACGAGTCCGCCACGATCTCCGACGACGTCATAAAACTGGTCGTCAATGGAGGCAACACCTACAGCGCCGACAGCGACGGCACATTCGCCGCGATGACCGACGGCCGGGAGCCACTGTTTCTGACCGATATCGGTCCAGACAGCACGCTCACCGCTCCGGTCGTCTTCGACGTCCCGACCAACGTCATCGGCAAGAAGCTCGAACTCTCCTTCAACGAGCTTGGCTTCGGAAGCAGCCAGGGCTTCATCCGGCTGCCGCCTCTCTAGCGGGCAGACCGTACGCCGAGCGCTCCAGGCCCGACTCGACGCTTTCGCTACCACCATTGAAGGAGGTCCAATGAAGCTACCCCGATGGCGCAAGGCAACCTGGGCGCTGGTCATCTGGACGGTCCTGATCGCGCTCTGGATGATCGCCGGGGCCGCTGGCAACGACTGCGCCTCTGAGGCCACCAACCTCGACCAGTCCGCATGCGAGGCAGGCACCGGCATCGGCGTCGCGATCATCGGCCTGTTTGGTTCTTCGGCTTCATCTTCTTTGCCCTCATCTGGCTCATGAGTCGCCCCAGGAACCGGCAATGCCCGCGTTGTGGCAACGACGTCAAGAAGGGAGTAATGATCTGCCGGTCGTGCGGCTTCGACTTCTCGACCGTCGGCCAACAGCCAGCTACCGACACCGGACAACCCACCGCGTGATGCGCACGGCGGGTTCTGCCGCCTGAGAGGACGACCCCCTCGTCGAGCGTTAGCGGCGATCGCCAGCTCCGCCGCCTGGTCGAGCGCCTCGCCCGACACCGTCCCCCGCTATACCTTGTAGTACTATGCATATGGCTTCGAGCTATGCGGGAGAGCGAATGAACATCCACAAGGACCTTGTCGCCGCCTCGGCGACGCCGCTCGTGCTGGCGATACTGGCTGAGGGCGAGAGCTACGGCTACTCGATCCTGAAGCGAGTGCGCGAGCTCTCCGGCGGGGATCTCGAGTGGACCGACGGGATGCTCTACCCGCTGCTCCACCGCCTCCTCCGACTCGGGTACGTGACGACCGAGTGGCGTACACCGCCCGAGGGCCGTCGTCGCCGGTACTACGCGATCACCGACGACGGGCGCGCGGCGCTCGCCGAGCAGCAGCGACAGTGGGTGACCGTCACGCGTGCGCTGGGCGGCGTCTGGCGGGACTCGGGTTGGCTGCCGACGGCGGTCGGGGAGGCGTGACGATGGACGGCCTGGAATCCCAGATCGGCGAGTGGCGGGCCTACGTCACGAGGGCCCCGGCCGTCAACGGCCACGACATCGACGAGCTCGAGGCTCATCTTCGCGACCAGATCGCCGAACTGGACGCGGCTGGTCTCACGGGCGATGAGGCATTCCTCGTCGCCGTCAAGCGGATGGGGGACCTCGACACCCTGTCCCGAGAGTTCGCGCGTGAGCACAGCGGCCGGCTGTGGAAGCAGCTCGTCCTGAGCGGGGAGGACGATCCGGCGCGCTCGTCCGCCGGCTGGTTCGAGGCGTTCGTTTTCGCCCTTGCCGCAGCCGTCGCGATGCAGGTCGCCCGCCTCGCCGCCGATTTCCCCGACGAGGAGCCGGAGTGGCTGTTCTTGAACCTCACTCTGCTCGTGCTGCCGTTCCTCGCCGGCTACTTCGCCCACCGGCGGCAGCTCGACCCCCGGCGCTGGGTGCTCGCGGCCGCGCCGTTCGCGCTGCTGGCACTGGTCGTCAACCTCTACCCGTTCGGTGCGGACTCGGACACCGAGATCCTCGTCGCGCTCTATCTGCCCGTCACCCTGTGGTTCGTCGTCTCCTACCCGTACATGGGCGGCACGCTCAAATCCCACGAGCGGCGTATGGACTTCGTCCGCTTCACCGGCGAGTGGGTCATCTACTACGCGCTGATCGCGCTGGGTGGCGGCGTCCTGCTCGGCCTCACCGCGCTGATATTCGAGCCGATCGGTGCGGGCGTCGACGAGCGCCTCGTCGAGTGGGCGCTGCCGGCCGGCGCCGCCGGCGCCGTGATCGTGGCGGCGTGGCTCGTCGAGTCCAAGCAGCACGTGGTCGAGAACATGGCGCCCGTTCTGACCATGCTCTTCACTCCGCTGTTCGCCGTGATGCTGACCGCCGCCGCCGCGATCTACGCCGTGTCCGGCGCCGCTGGCGAGTTCGACCGTGAGTTGCTCGGCGTCTTCGACGCTCTGCTGGTGGTCGTGCTGGGGCTCGTCCTCTACGCGATGTCCGCTCGAGAGCCTGCGCGACCGCCCGGTGCGATGGACCGCGTCCAGCTGCTCGCCGTCACGAGCGCCTTGGTGCTCGACCTGATGGTGCTCGGCTCGATGGTGGCCCGGATCGGCGATCTCGGATTCACTCCGAACCGCGTGGCGGCGCTTGGCCTCAACCTCGTCCTGCTGGTGAACCTGGCAGGCGCCGCCTGGCTTTCGATGCGGTTCCTCTCGCGACGGATCGCCTTCCATCGCCTCGAGCGGTGGCAGACCTCATACCTTCCCGTCTTCGCCATATGGGCAACGACCGTCGTCGTCGTTCTCCCGCCGCTCTTCGCCTTCGACTGACGGCGTCGCTCAGTCTCTGCCCAGCCCGACGCGGTCTACCTTGCGGTGGTAGCGCTCGCCGACCTTGCCGCCGGCCATCGCGGCCAGCAACGTGGCGATCAGGACGATCGCCAAGGCGATCACGGCGCCGGTCGCGAGCGATCCCTCGTCGATCGGGATTCGGGGCAGGTCGAGCTGACCGAGCAGGTTGTACTCGGAGCCGGCAATTGCACCCAAGACGCCCAACAGGATGGTGACCACGAGGCCGATCAGCCAGACACCGAGTCCTTGGCGGCTGCCGTCGAAGCGAGACATCCTTCCCGCCACGTAGCCGCCGGCGTAGTAGCCGATCGCGAGCACCGCGATCAACAGCGCGCCGCCGACGATGCTGATGGTGTCCGCGCTCGAGCTTGCCTCGGAGCCGCTCAGCTCTGTCAGCCCGATTGCCGCCCCGGCGGCGCTAAGCAACGCCGTCAGCAGGGCGGTGATTCCGATCGCTACCAGCCAGCCGAAGAACGAAGCGCCCCAGTTGAAGCCGCCGAACCGCTCGTACTGGCGTTCGCGGTCGATGCCGACTGCGTCGCGCGATCGGTCGCGCTCGATGGTCCCGTTGCCGTCTCCGGCTGCGCGTGCCGCCGGTCGCGTCTGTCTCTGCGTCGTCATTTCGCACTCCTTCGATAGTCGGGGTGGTGAGCGCCGCGGCGGCGTGGATCGACCCGCCGCCGCGTCGCCGCCTGCTAGCGGTCGTCCTCGTCGACCTCGATCCGCTCCTTGCGCACCTCCTCGGAGACGGTCTCCTCGTCGGTGACCGCGTCCTTGGTCATGCGGACGCGCTCCTTCGGAACAGCGCGCTTCTCGGTGACCACCTCCTCCTCGTGCAGCACGACCTCGTGCTCCTCGTCGGAGATCGCCGGGCCGTCGGTCGCGCGCTCGACGTTGGCGTCGGTGATCGGCTCGCGCTCGACGCGAACCTCCTCGCGTTGGACCGGAACGGTCTGCTGGACCTGCTCGGTGATCACGTACTTGCGCAGCCGCGCGCGGCCACGCTCGCGACGCGCGGTCCCCACCCGCAGCTCCTCCTCCGAGCGCGTCATCGCGTCGTCGGTGGTCGGGCCGCTGACGTCGCGCCCCTCGGGGCGCTCACCGTCGTCGAGGTGAGAGCCGCCGAAGGCAATGCCGTAGTGGGTGTACAGCTGTTGCTCCTCGTCGCTCGAGAGCTCGCCGTCGGGATCCACCGACGGGGCGTCCTTGACCTGGTCCTTGGTGTACGGGACCGTGATCTTGCCGCGAGCGGGGCTGGCCTCATGCAGCGGGACGAAGCTCTGCTTCATTCCGAACAGGCCGGTGTTGACGGCCGCCCACTCCGGACGGCCGCTGTCGGTGTCCAGGTAGACCTCCTCGAGCGACCCGATCTTCTCGCCCTCCTTGTCGACGACCTCACGGCCGCGCCATTCATATGCCTCCGTAACCTCTGTCATCGCACCTTTCCTTTCGGCGGCGTGCTGTCGCCGGTTGTCGATCTCCCCCGCCGTGGACCCGTGCGCTACCCCTGGCGGGAGGTCCCAATCCGCTCCCTGCCGCCGGGAGGGACAACTGCGACAGGAGACCGTGGCGAGCGGTGTCAGTTCGGTTACCGGTGCGTCGCTTCGGGCAACGCAACGGAATGGCCGTCAAGGCGCAGACCGATCCGCGGCGGGCCGATGCGCTTCGAAACCGCGAGCGGATCCTCGCCGCTGCCGAGCGGATGTTCCAGCGCTCGCCGTCGGCCAGCCTCTCCGAGATTGCAACGGCGGCGGGGGTCTCGAGGTCGACGCTGCATCGCCGTTTCGCCAACCGCGACGCTCTGCTGACGGCGCTCGAGCATCGTCCCCACGACACCGCAAGCGCGGCGCACAGGAACCCGTTGCCGCCCGGAAGGCTAGGCCGCGAACGGTCGGTCAGCCTCGACGCGATCCAGGTCTTCGACGTCGTCCCGCCGGCGGTCCTGCCCGAGCAACTGGTGGCTGAGGCCCAGCGGATCGCCAAGGTCCCCGTAGCGCTCTACGTGCTCGACATCGACGGGACCCACCTGCTGCACATGGCAGGGCCGAAGCGCCTGCCCGAGACGATCGACGCGCCGCTCGCGATCGGCCCCGAGCTCGACGCGGACGGGCTCGCCGACCTGCGCCGGCACCTAGCGCGAGTGCCGGAGGCACAGGTGTTCCCGCTCTGGCTGCGCGGGCGCGCGAACGGCGTGATGATCGCCTTCGGCCAGCCTGCCGTCCCGCTTGGTGAGCTGGCCCGCCAGGCCGCGGCGGCGATCACGCTCGCCGACCGCTACACCGACGTGTTCGCTCGTGCGCAGCGCCGCAAGCAGCCGGCGGCCGCGGCGGAGATCCAGCAGAGCCTGCTGCCGCCCCGAATCGCGCGTGTGACCGGCGGCGAGATCGCCGGCAACGTCCTACCGAGCTACGAGGTCGCGGGCGATTGGTTCGACGTGATCGAGAACGCCGACGGCATCTGGATCACGCTCGCGGACGGGCTCGGCGGCTCGACCCGTGCCGCGGCGGCCAGCGCCGTCGCGCTAGGTGCGCTGCGCGCCAGCCGCCGCGGCGGCAGCGACAGCGCGGAGGCCCTGGTCGTCATGCACCGGACCCTGCGCGAGCTGCCCGGGCCGCGCGCGGAGATGACGGCGGTCGCCGCACGCTGGGATCCAGCCACTGGCGGGCTGACCGTCGCCAACTGCGGCCACGTGCCCCCGGTGATCCTGCGTCAGTCCGGCGACGTCGAGCTGCTGCGGGCGCCGCCCGGACCAGGGCTCGGCGGTCGATCGAGCCTGAGGCCCGCGGAGCACGCGACGACCCTGACGGCCGGCGACCGGCTCGTGCTCGTCTCCGACGGCGTGATCGAGTGCGGCGACGGCAAGGCGGGCCTCGGCATCGACGGGGTGATCCAGGCCGCGCTGCGCTCTGAGCGCGAGTCCGCCGCCGACACCGTGCGCCAGGTTCACCGCGCCGTGCTCGCCACCAGCGAGCACCTCGTGGACGACGCGACCGTCGTCTGCCTCTCCGCGGAGTAGCAGGGCATTCGGCCCATGTAGCGTAGGTAGGCCCATGCACTCGAGTCACGGCCCGTCAGACGCCTGGAAGCAGTACGGCAACCACTTCGTGCTCGAGGACGCGCCCGACCACAAGCTGCCGGCGCAGATGACGTCGCCCCAGGCGGCGATGCGGATGATCTCGGAGGATCTCGTGCTCGACGGGATCCCGGAGCGCAACCTGGCGACGTTC
Source organism: Thermoleophilaceae bacterium (assembly GCA_035630455.1). Taxonomy (GTDB): domain Bacteria; phylum Actinomycetota; class Thermoleophilia; order Solirubrobacterales; family Thermoleophilaceae; genus JAAYBF01. The sequence continues at coordinate 20,515 of DASQKP010000033.1, read as the reverse complement.
GTGACGACCTGGATGGAGCCCGAGGCGCAGCGGCTGATCGCCGAGAACCTGCACCGCAACTTCATCGACCACGCCGAGTACCCGCAGACGGCCGAGATCGAGCAGCGCTGCATCCGGATGCTCGCGGACCTCTTCAACGCGCCGGGGGAGACGACCGGCGCGCGCACTCAGGGCTCGTCGGAGGCGATCATGCTCGGCGCGCTGTCGCTGAAGTGGAAGTGGCGCCAGCGGCGCGAGGCGGCCGGCAAGGACACGACCAAGCCGAACATCGTCTTCGGCGGCGACGTCCACGTCGTCTGGGACAAGTTCTGCCGCTACTTCGACGTCGAGCCGCGAATCGTCCCGCTCCAGCCGCACAAGTTCACGATCGGTCCCGAGGACGTCGAGCCCCACATCGACGAGAACACGATCGGCGTCGCCGCCGTGCTCGGCACCACCTTCACCGGCCACGCCGACGACATGGTCGGCATCAACAAGCTGCTGCTCGAGATCAAGGAGCGCGACGGTCTCGACGTGCCGCTGCACATCGACGCCGCGAGCGGCGGGTTCGTCTGGCCGTTCCTCTACCCGGACAGCGAGTGGGACTTCCGGCTCGAGCAGGTCCGTTCGATCAACGTCTCCGGCCACAAGTTCGGGATGGTCTATCCGGGCATCGGCTGGCTGATCTTCCGCGAGACGAGCGACCTCGCCGAGGACCTCGTCTTCTACGAGAACTACCTCGGCAAGACCGACGCCACCTTCACGCTCAACTTCTCGACCGGGTCGGCGATGGTCCTCGCCCAGTACTACAACTTCATCCGCCTCGGGCACGAGGGCTACAAGCTCGCGATTGGCGCGATGGCGAGCAACGCGAACCACCTCGGCGAGCGCCTTCAGCAGATCGGTCCGTTCGAGCTGATCGAAGGCGCCAGCGCCGAGCAGCTTCCGCTCGCCGCCTTCAAGCTCGCCGACCCCGACCTGCCCTACGACGAGTTCGACATCGCCTGGCAGGTCGCCGCCGAGCGCGGCTGGATGCTGCCCGCCTACACGATGCCGCCGAACGCCGAGCACGTGAAGATGCTGCGCGCGCTGGTCAAGCTGAACCTCACGCGCCCGCTCGTGACCACCCTCGCCGACGACATTGCCGCCGCCTGCGAGACGCTCGTCAAGAAGGGCGGCGCCAGCCAGTACGAGCGCCAGCAGGTCAAGACCGGCGTCGGCTACTAACGCCACTCCCGCCTCTTCCTCGATCGCGACGGCGCTCCACCGCGCCGCCCCCGCCGTTTCCTGACGGTTGTCGCTTGACGCGACCAGGACCACCTGTTTTTATAGCTGCAGAACAACTCGTCTCTGGTTGTGAAGTTTCTGATTCACCCAGGGTGCGAGGACAGGGAGTGATGCCTCGCGCGACGCCACCCGGCGCGCTCGAGTGCGCCAGCGACGAGGAGAGGATCAGCACCTATGAGGCGTGTTCGCAGCGAGTTCCTGCAGTCGGTTTCCCGGTGGTCGCTCGCGGTCCTCGGTGCCGGCTTGACGCTGGTGGCGCCCCACGCGGCCTCCGCTCAGGAGTGTCCCAATGCCGCCATCCGTGCGCAGCAGGGCCCGGCCGTCGAGGCCATGCCCGATTGCATGGCGCTGGAGATGGTGAGCGCCCCGCGCAAGTACTCGCAGAACGCTGGTGTGCCGATGCTGTCGGTCGACGGAGATCGGGCGCTGTACAACACTCGAGGTGCTGTCGAGGGTGCGCCGAGCCAGGAGAACTTGCTCTTTGGCGACACCTATGTAGCGACGCGGGGTCCGGAGGGCTGGACTTCGCAGCCGACCAGTCTGTCGGATCCGGATCTTCGTCAGCCTGGTGAGCAGACGGCGCGGAGCTTCAGCCCGGACCTGACCAGGTGGCTGGCGTTCGGGGCTACGCTCGGCGAGCGGCAGGAGGGGATCGCTCGGCTGTTCGCGAGTGGGGTCGACGGGTCGCTGGTGGAGGCGTCGCCGCTGCTGACGCCACTCGACAGGCGCCACGGCAGGATCGACTACCTGCTTATGAGTCAGGCGTCGGCCGACCACAGTCGGGTGTTCATTCAGACCGGCGAGTCCGCTACGTACGGCTATGGCGATCCGTCTCCGTCTGGGGCCGACGCTCAGCAGAACTGGTACGTCTCGACGCGCTCGCCGTCGGCGGACCCGACTCTTTCGCTGGTCGCCCGCGATGCCGCCGGCCAGGTGTGGGGTGGCCGTTGCGGCGTGAGTGTCGGAGGGGGGTTGTCGAAGACGCAGGGTGCGGTGTCTCACCCCGATGGGTCGCGCCTGTTTTTCTCGACACGCCCGGGCCAGACCGGGACGGGCGCGTGCGACAGCGCGGCGAACAAGCTGCGGATCTTGGAGCGCGACGAGACTTCGTCAGGCGCAACGATCGGGTCGCTGATCGCCTCGGAGTGTGACCGTGTCGCGCCTGCCTGTAACACGACCGACGGCGATGACTTCTACGAGGGGGCCTCGGCCGACGGCACGAAGGTGTACTTCACGACCACTCGGCAGCTTGTCGATTCCGATATGGACGCTGGCATTGCCGGCGTCTCGTGCAGCTCGGCTTTCTTTGTTGCGGCGGGCTGCGACCTCTACCTCCATGACTCCACCAAGCCTGTCGGCAGCCGGCTGACGCTCGTCTCGGCGGGTGACGGCACCAATCCTCCCACGGGGACGAATGCGGGGGTCTTCAGCGTTCTGGCCGGGATCTCGGGGGATGGCTCGCACGTCTACTTCGTCGCTCAGGGCAAGTTGACCAACGTCCCGAACGCCTTGGGCCAGACGGCGGTGGACGGGGATCGAAACCTGTACGCCTATGTCGTTGACGACGAGCATCCCGCCGGGGAGCTGTCGTTCGTGGCAAAGGTTGCGGTAGAGGACGAGAGCAAGCTCTATGGCGGTTTCGGGACGATCAGGTACGGGACTTGGAACAACGCCGGCTACCCCGTTCCGGTGACCGAGACCGACGCTGAGGGGAACGAGGTCGGCGGCGACGGGCACGTCTTCGTGTTCCAGACCGAGGCGGGAGTCGACCCGACTGACACCGACGGGGTCACCGATGTCTACCGCTACGACGCCGACACCGGCGAGCTCGAGCGCATCTCCGTAGGGGCGCCGGATGCGCCTGGCGGGGCAGGCAACGGGGCGTTCCCGGTCGGTCCGCGTGCAGGAGGCAACCCCAAGCCGGAGTACATCAGCACAGACTTCGCCGAGCGCAAGCGCTGGGTCAGCGAGGACGGCGGCACGGTCGTGTTCAAGACCGCCGAGGGACTGGCGTCTGGAGATGACAATGGGGTCGTCGACGTCTACCTATGGCGCGAGGGAGTCGTGCATCGTGTCGCGGGCAGCGCGGACCTGGCCGCGATCGCGGCTCTCGGTGGGCTCGACGAGGCCACTCGGCGACCGACGCTCTCCCACGACGGATCGGTGGTCGCCTTCGCGACGTCGAGCCGGGTCCTGCCCGAGGACGGCGACACCGTCTCCGACATCTACGTGGCGAGAGTCGACGGCGGCTACCTGCGCACCACGGAGCAAAACTGCACAGCTCTCACCGATACCTGCCAGGGTCGGGGCGCAACGCCGGCCGGCGTTGCGCTCGACACCCTCGCCCCGGCCGGGGCCTTCGCTCCCCTCCTCGAGCGTGCGGCGTTCTCGGTGCGCACGCTCAGCCGAGCCCAGCGGGCCCGGCTGGCCAAGGGACGGTCGGGGGCCCTTCACGTCAGGGTCAACCGTCCTGGCCGCCTGCGCGTTCGGGGCACAGCCAAGATCGGTCGGCGCGTTCGGCGTGTGGCCATTGCATCCGGCGAGGCGTTTCGGGCCGGGACGGTGCGTCTCGAGCTTCGGCTCGACGGGGCCGCGCGGCGCGCCCTGGCCAAGCGTGGCCGGCTCGAGGTGGCGTTTGCCGTCAGGTTCGGTCCCGCCCGCGGCACGAGGCGACTGACGGTCCAGCTCAGATCCCCAAAGCGCGCAGACAGCTCGCGCCCTAGCTCCAGAGTGTCCAACAACCAGAAGGGTCACCGATGACCTCCTCGCGCCTGCGCTCGCCAGCGGCCATGTTCACCAACGTCGATGCCCGTCACGGCCGCCGCGCGTTCGCGGCGCGGATGGTGGCGCTGCTGGCGCCGCTGCTGTGCGCCTGCTTCATCGGGGTGCCGCAGGCCAGCGGCGTAGCGAACCTGTCCGTCGACGTGGTCAACGACGCGGACGAGCAGCAGCTGGTGACCACCTGGGCCGGCTCGGGGCAGTTCCGGCTGACCTTCGACGGCGCGGAGACGCCGGACATCTCCTACAACGCCAGTGCGGCGACCGTCGAGGCGATGCTCAACAACTTGCCGAGCATGTCCGGAGTGGGCGGGTCGGTCGAGGTCGCGAGCATCACGGCCGGGCTCCCCGGCGACCGGGAGCGCCGGTACTTCGTGACGTTCAACGGCGGCTCGTTCGCTCACCAGGATGTCCCAGAGCTCACATGGACTCACGGCACCACCCCCCTTGCGGGTGTGGGGCCCTCCAAGGTCGAGATCGTGACCCACGAGCCCGCCGGCGTGCGACGCAACGACCAGCGCGTCGACTACCACGTCAGGGTCTCCAACAATGCCCCCGCAAAGCCCTCCCCGGACGTGGGCGACACGGTCGGTTGTAGCCCCGGCACTTGGGGGCCTGGTACGGCTCCTCCGACATTTACCTATCAGTGGCTTCGCAACGGCGTCGTGATCCCCGGCGCGACGGGCAGCAGCTACACCGTGGCCCCCACGGATGCATCGACGGTCCTGCAGTGCCTTGTCACCGGGACCAACGCGAGCGCGGCGCATGCCATCGCGTCGCGTGCTGTGGTGGTCGGCCCGGCGCCGGCCACGACGCCTCCGAACAACAACCTCAGGCCAACCGTCACCGGCGCCGGGACGACGCCCGGGGTGTCGACGCGTACGTGCAACCCGGTTCCGGCTAATTGGACGCCACCGCCCGCCGATCCAAACGCCCCCACCTTCACCTTCCAGTGGACGCGCAACGGGGTGCCGATCTCGCCGGCCGAGTCGCCGGACGTGACCACCAACGTCCACACGATTCTCGCCGCCGATGTCGGTAAGCAGCTGCAGTGCCGGGTCACCGGCACCAACGCCGGCGGCGCGATGATAGTCGCGTCGAGCGCGAACAACATCGGGCCCATCCCCGGTGCGCCGACCAGCTCACACCCCGGCGGTACTCCGTCGATCTCCGATGCCACCGCGACACAGGGTGAGGTCACCGTGGTCGTCGATCTGCCCGCCGGCTTGAGTACCAGCGCCCACAGCTTCTTCATTCCGCCGCAGGCCGAGATGCCGATCACGGGATGGAGCTGCAGCGCGGTGGCGGCATTCGGGGCGGTTTCGGCCAAAGCGGTGTGCCGGCGCTCCGACGCTCTCGGCCCTCAGGCGTCATACCCGCCGATCGGCATCGGAGTGAAATTGGGCCAAGATGCGCCAGAGACCCTGACGGCGACGGCGCGCGCCGCCGACGGAGCGGGCGCAAGCGCTACGAGCCAGCCCGACGAGCTCACGATGATCGCAGCCGCGCCCTTCGGCATCACTCCAGGCGGGCTGCGCACGGTGGTCGAGGACCAGGCAGGCAACGAGTACACCCAGGCGGGCGGCCATCCGTGGTCTGTCGGGGCGGCGGTGTCCTTGAACGGGTATCGCCAGCCCGGCGGCGCCACTCAATCCACCGCCGGCGCACAGGTCAGCTACGAGCGGTTCCTCGGTGCCGGCCAGGTGCGCGTCGTTCGAACGGACACGCCGGCCGGTTTCGTGGGCAACCCTTTAGCAGCCGGCGTTCTGTGCGAGGACGCGCAGCTGCTCCTCACTCCCAGTGGCTGTCCGGCCGAGAGCATCGTCGGTGCCGCAAGGGTCAGCTACTCCGGGGCCGGCCAGGGGAACCTAGCCGGGGGCGTCTACCCCGGGATCTACGGATTGGACGCCTCCGAGTTTGCCCTCGCGGCGGTCGAGCCGGAGCGCGGCGAGATAGCACAGTTCGCCTTCGCGGAGCAGATCACCAAAGGGATCTTCGTGTTCAACGCGCGGTTGAGGCCGGACGGAAATTACGCCGTCAGCGTTGATTCTGCTCCGGTCACGACGAACCTCTCGTTCCTGCGGCTGGGAGCCTACCTCTGTGGGTACGGCGCATTGTCGTCCATCGGGACCGGCGGTAACGCGTTCGACGGCTGCAAGAGCCCCGGCGATCCGGGTGCGTTCACCAAGCCGTTCTTCACGAACCCGACGGTGTGTTCGTCGACGCCGCCGCAGACGTCGATGTCGTTGGACTCGTGGAACAACCCGGGTGTGTTCTTCACCGAGACCGTCGATGAGCCGCTGCTGACGGGGTGCGATCAGGTGCCGTTCACGCCTTCGATGACGACGGCGTTGACGGCTTCTGCGCCGGATGCTCCGTCCGGGTTCGAGGCGTCGATCTCTGTGCCGAGCGACGGCCTGGAGGATCCGAACGGGATCTCGCAGTCGCATCTGAAGAAGACGGTCGTCGAGCTGCCCGAGGGGGTGGCGGTCAACCCGTCGGGCGCGACGGGGTTGGCCGGCTGCTCGGATGCGCAGCTCGGCCTTCGGACCGACTCCGAGCCGGCGTGTCCGGACGGATCGAAGATAGGCACTGTCACCGCGACGACGCCAGTCCTCGAGGAGGCTCTCGCGGGCGATCTCGTGTTGCGCACCCCGAAGTCGACCGACCCCATGTCGGGCGACATGCTGCGCCTGGCGCTGATCGTCGAGAACGAGGAGCGGGGGGTGCTGGTCAAGCTGCCCGGCTCGGCGACCGCCGATCCGAAGACGGGCCGGCTCACCGCGACCTTCGACGACAACCCCCAGCTGCCGATCGGCAACGTGACGGTAAAGCTCAAGGGCGGCGACCGCGGGATGCTCGCCCTGCCGCAGAACTGCGGTGACGCGGTGACGAAGTCGACGTTGACGCCGTGGAGCGGCAGCGCGGACGTGCCGTTTGAGGACACGACGTCGGTCGCCGGCGATTGCGGGGCCGGGTTCGCGCCCAAGCTGACCGCCGGCATGTCCAATTCGACTGCGCGTGGGACGGGGACCTTCGCGTTCTCGATGACGCGCCAGGACGGCGAGCGCTGGGTCAACCGGCTCACCGCACAGCTGCCGGTAGGTCTGCTGGCTTCGGTCAAGGACGTCCCGCTGTGCAGCTCGGCGCAGGCCAGCGCGGGCAGCTGCCCGCAGAGCTCGCGCATCGGGACCGTCGACGCCTCGGCCGGCTCAGGCGACCCGTTCGTGTTGGAGCAGAAGGGCTCGGCGTTCCTGACCGAGGGCTACAAGGGTTGCGCGTACGGTCTGCTCGTGAGCGTGCCCGTGATCGCGGGGCCATTCGACGCCAAGACCCCCGAGAGCGACCTCGGTGACATCAACGTGCGCCAGGCGGTGTGCGTTGACCCAGTCACCGCTCAGGTGACTGTCGCCTCGGACGAGTTCCCGACGATCTGGCACGGCATCCCGCTGCGCGTCCGCAGCGTCACCGTGTTGGTCGACCGCGACAAGTTCATGCTCAACCCGTCCAGCTGCGCACAGAAGAAGGTAGAGGCAACCTTCCACAGCCCACAGGGCGCCAACGCTGTGGCAGCGGCCCCGTTCGCGGCCACCGGCTGCACCGGCCTGGCGTTCAAGCCGAAGCTCGCCATGCGGCTGACCGGCCGCAAGCAGACCCGCACCGGCAAGCACCCCGGCATCAAGGCCGTCGTCACCCAGCAGGGGACCTCGGAGGCCGGGATCGAGAAGGCGGTCGTCAGGCTGCCGAAGAGCCTCGCGCTCGACCCCGACAACGCTCAGGCGTTGTGCGAATTCACAGACGGCACCAAGCCCGATCTCGAGAACCGCTGCCCGAAGGGCAGCATTGTCGGACGGGCCAGGGCCAAGACCCCATTGCTCAAGGACGACCTCGTAGGCAACGTCTTCTTCGTCAAGAACGTCCGCAAAGATCCCGCGACGGGGAACGAGATCCGGACCCTGCCGATGCTGATCGTCGCACTGCGCGGCGTGATCGCGATCAACCTCAAGGGCGAGAGCTCGACGACCAAGGCCGGCAAGCTGGTCAACACGTTCGCTTCGGTGCCGGACGCGCCGATCACACAGTTCAACCTCAACATCAACGGCGGCAAGACGGGAATCATCGCCGTCACCCGCACCCGCAAGGCCAAAATCAACCTGTGTGCCGGACGCCACATCGCAGAGACCGACATGGACGGCCACAACGGACGCCGACACGACACCGACGTCCGCATGAAAACACCGTGCACCAAGAAACAAACCAAGGCCGCCAAACGGCAAGCACAACGCGCAGCGGCCAAGGCCAAGCGCTAGTCCGCCCAGCGACGGAGCATCAACACAGCTCACCAAGGGGCCGGCGCTGACCGCCGGCCCCTTGGCCGTGGCTAGCTTCCGCCCTCCACATACGCCTTCAACTCGTCCGCGCGAGCATCGACGAGGACGGCCATCAGCTTGCCCTCGACCGGTCCGCGGACCAGCATCCCAAGCATCCGGCCGGTGTCGCCCTCGAGCGCGTAGGTGGCGCGGGTGCGGCCGTCGCCGAGGTCCTCGAGCTCCCAGGAGCCGTCCATCGACTTCAGGTCGCCCTTCTCCTGCTTCCAGGAGAGCCGCGTCGGACCGGCGTAGCTGAAGCGGACCGTCGTCTTGACGGTCGTCACCTTGGCGTCGGCCTCGGTCTCGACGAGCGTCGGGCGCCCTTGGTCGTCGTGCTCGAGCGCCTCGACGTCCTTCATCCCGCCCTGCCAGTCAGGCGCCTTCTCGACGGCCTCCACGGCCTTCCAGACCACGTCGATCGGCGCGTCGATCTCCGCGCTCGACGATCCCGCCAATACACCCATTCCAAGCCTCCGTCGTAGTTGTCCTGCGACCCTACCCAGACCGCTGCGCGGCGGCTACATGGCTCCCCGGCGGCAACCAGCCGCCGAACGCCCGCTCGAGCTCCAGGGCCACCGCGATCGACACGTGGTCGCGGCCCGGGCCCGCGGCCACCTGGACGCCGAGCGGCAGCCCGTCACCGTTGAGCCCGAGCGGCACCTGGGTGACCGGTACGGCCGCCAGGTTGAGCACCGCCATCGGCTGCACCCACCAGACGCGCCCGACCGTGCCGCCATGGCGCGGAGCGACGGAGGGGTAGGGGGGATGCAGCAGCACGCCGTCGCCGATCGTCGCCTGGATCTCCTCGGCGAACGCCCGGCCCCAGGCGATCATCTTGCGCGCCCGGCGCGGGAACCGGTTCGCGAACGCCCACTCGGCGGCGAGCAGCAGCCGCGTCGGCGTCGTGTGCGGCCCCCTGCGCGCGAACAGGCCGCGCGGCGTCACCGGCTCCGCTCCCTCGCCGGTGAGCAACGCGTGCAGCCCGATCTCGTCGTCGGCCAGCGCGGCTAGGTACGGCTCGTATGCCCGCTGCATCGACCGCAGCGAGACTCGCTCGATCATCGCGCCGGCGCCGGCCAGCGCGCCAGCCGCCTGCTCGCGCGCCGCGCCCAGGTCGCGGGCCAGCGGCCGGCTCATGCCATGGTCGCTGACCAACACGCGCAGCCCCTTCAGCGACACCGCCGCCGGATCGCCCAGCTCCATCTCGCGCGCGACCGGATCGATCCCATCCGGGCCGGCCAGGATCCGCAGCAGCGGCATCAGGTCCTCGGCCCGCCGCGCCAGCGGCCCATTGACGACCATCCGCGTCACCTCCCCGTGCGCCGGCGGCCACGCGCCGGTGATCGGCACCAGCCCGAGCGACGGCTTGTGACCGAAGACCCCGTTGAAGAACGCCGGCCCGCGGATCGACCCGCCGACGTCGGAGCCGAGCCCGAACGGCGAGCCGCCAGCCCCGATCGCCGCGCCCTCGCCACCCGACGACCCGCCGGCGATCCGGTCGACGTCGTACGGGTTGCGCGTTCGCCCATAGACCCTGTTGTCCGACTCGATCCAGAGGCAGACCTCCGAAGTGTTCGTCAGCCCCAGCACGATCGCACCCGCGTCGATCACCCGCTGCGCAACCGGCGCCGTCGTCTCCGCCCGCAGCTCGCGCCGCGCCAGCAGCCCCGCGCAGTTCGGCATCCCCGCGACAGCGATCGACTCCTTGATCGTGCACGGCACGCCCAGCAGCGGCGGCAGCTCCTCGCCATCGCCGGCCGCGGCCACCCTGGCGTCCGCGGCATCCGCCTCGGCCCGCGCCTCCGCGTATCGCGGCACCACCACCGCGTTGACCGACGGATTCACCCGCTCCAGCAGCTCGATATGAGCATCGACAACAGCCCGTGAGCTCACCCTTCCAGCCCGAATCGCCGCCGCGATCTCCACCCCCGACGCCCGCAGCGTCGCCGCTACCCCAACACCACTGTCCGCCATATCCGTCGCCATCCCGCCACAGACGCTAGCCGCCCGCCCGACCTACGACTCGCCCAGCACCCGCCGCACGTAGCCGTTCTCGAAGACCCCATCGGGGTCGAGCCGCCGCCGCACCCCCTGGAAGCGCTCCCAGTCCGGGTAGCGCGGGGCCAGGGTCGCCGCCGTCTGGAAGTGGCGCTTGCCCCAGTGCGGCCGTCCCTCGAAGCCGTTCATGACCTCCTCGACGGCGCGGAAGTACGGCTCCCACTCCATGCCGCGGTACATGTGCACCGCGATGTAACAAGTCTCGCGTCCGCCGGCTGGACTCAGGAAAGCGTCGTCGGCCGCTACGAACCGCACCTCGATCGGGAACGGCACCGCGAAGCCCCGCCGCGACGCGACGTCGAGCACCGCCCGCACCGCCTCGGCCGCCCGCTCGCGCGGCAGCGCGTACTCCATCTCCGTGAAGCGCACCAGCCGCGGCGAGGCGAAGATCCGGTATGAGCGGTCGACCCGCCGCGTCGTTCCCGAGGCACGCGCGAGCAACCGGTTGATCTGCGGGATCAGCCGCGGCGCCCGCCGTCCCGCCGCGCACGCCAGCCCGAACACGTGGTTGCGCAGCAGCACGTCGTCCACCCACGCCCGCGCGCGCGAGGGTGGTTCCGGCGTTTGGTCCACGCGCCGGTTGGTTCGTGTCAGCGCCAGCGGGCTGTGCGGGAAGACGTAGAACTCGAAGTGCTCCGCGCCGTCGGCCAACTCGTCGACCCGTCCGAGCACCTCCTCCAGCGGCGCCGTCGCGTCGACGCCCTCGAGCGTGAACGCCGGCACCGCCTGCAGCGTCACCGCCGTCACCACGCCCAGCGCGCCGACGCTCACCCGCGCCGCTCGCCAGGCGTCCGGGTCGTCGCGCTCCGACACGCGCACGACCGAGCCGTCGCCGGTCACGAGCTCCAGCTCGCGCAGCCCCGCCGACAGGTTCCGCAGCCGCGACCCCGTCCCGTGGGTCCCCGTGGCCGTCGCCCCGGCGATCGACTGGACGTCGATGTCGCCGAGGTTCTCCAGCGCCAGCCCGTGCGCCCAGAGCGCCTCGCTCAGCTCGCTCAGCGAGATCCCCGCCTCGACGCGCGCCAGCCCGCTCGTGCCGTCGACCTCGAGCACCTGCCGCATCCGGTCGAGCCGCAGCAGCGTCCCGTCGGTCAGCGCCGCGTCGGTGAACGAGTGACCGGCGCCCGTGACCCGCACCACGCGGCCCGCCGCGCGTGCCCGCCCGATCGCGTCGGCGACCTCCGCCGCTGACGCGGGGTGCTCGATCGCCGCCGGCCGACACGCCTGGTCGCCCGCCCAGTTGCGCCACTCCCCGGATTCGGCCGGCGGCGTCGCGCCGCGGCGCGCCTGCCGAAGCGCGACGCTCACCGCCTCGCCGCGTGCGCCCAGGCGATCGCGAGCGCCTGCAGCGGCAGCCGCGCCAGCAGCGCCGCCCGCCCGCCCGGCACCGGATAGCGCTCCGGATGCAACGCCATGTGGACGTTCGCGGGGAAGACTGCGAGCAGCGTCGCGACGCTCCACAGGCTCGCCGCCTGCCGCGTCCGCGGATGAAGCACCCCGACTCCGCCGGCGATCTCCGCGACCCCGCTCGCATAGACCAGCGCCCGCTTTGCGGGCAGCGCGTCGGGCACGATCGACTCGTACGTTCGCGGGATCGCGAAGTGCATGAGCCCGGCGAAGACGAAGAACCCCCCGAAGGTGCGTGCGGCGCGAGACATCGGCTGGGCGATGCTACACCGGTCCCGGAGCGGCTCAGGCGGTTGCTGCCGCGACGTCCTGCGCCACGAGCCGCGCCCGGACCTTCCGGGCGTTGTGGGTGGCCGCATCGTTGTCGGCCACGAACTCGGTCACGAGCTCGGCGAAGCGGAGCGGGTCGTCGAGCTGCGGGAAGTGGCCCGCGCCCTCGAAGATCTCGAGCCGGCTGTTCGGCAGCAGCGCGTGCGCGGCACGCCCGTGCTCGACGGGGATGATCGGGTCGCGGTCGCCCCAGACGATCAGCGTCGGCAGGTCGGCCGCGAGGTAGAGCCGGTCGGTCGCCGTGACGCGCTGGCCGAGCGGGCTGATCACCGAGCGCACGGTTCGCACGAAGGCAGCCCGCCGCTCGGTGTCGCCGAGCGAGGCGACCCCGCGCGAGACCTCGGCGAGGTCCGCTCCCGGCTTGAACCCGAGCCGTCCGATCAGGCCCGCGACGGCGGTGCCGGCTTCGAGCAGCGGTCGCGCGGTCAGCAGCGGCAGCACCTGCTCCGCGAACGGCAGCGCCGCGCTGCGGATCAACGGGCTGACCTCGCGCCCCAGACCGCCGCTCCCGACGAGCACGAGCCGCTCGACCATGTCTGGGAACTGGTAGGCGAACTGCATCGCGACGCCGCCGCCGAGCGAGTGTCCGACCACCGTCGCGCGCTCGACTCCGAGCACGTGCAGGAGATCGCGCAGCACGCAGGCGTGGCCGCCGAGCGAGTGATCGCCGCGTTGGCGATCGGACTCGCCATGGCCCGGCAGATCGGGCGCGATCACATCGAAATCGCGTGCAAGCAGCCGCATCGCGGGCTCCCAGCTCTGGCCGCTGTTGGTGATTCCGTGGATCAGGACGAGCGTCGGCCCGCTGCCCGTCCGCCGGAACGCGACACGTTTCCCATGCAGCGTCCGGAGCTCTAGTTCCATGCCCCGGACTGTAGTCGCCCGGCGGCTGGAGCCGCGCCACGCTATCTTGGGTGGCTATGGCCCGTGGAGACGTAAGGATCGCCGTGACCCTGGAGTGCCAGGAGTGCAAGCGGCGCAACTACCAGTCACAGAAGTCCAAGCGCAACCATCCGGATCGGATCGAGCTGCGCAAGTACTGCCGCTGGTGCGGCAAGCACACGCCGCACAAGGAGACGCGCTGAGCGCCCTTGCGCTCACGCGCGTGAAGTAGGAGGGAAGCCGCGTGGCTCGGAACCGTCAGCGCGCCAAGGAGCGTCAGGCACGCCGCAAGGCGCAGCAGGGCGGCGGCGACGCGGCCAAGCAGCGTCCGGACGCCGATCCGAACGCGTCGCGTCCCGGCCCCACCCGCCGCCACGGCGGCGACCCGATCGCCGACGACGTCCTCGACGAGCTCGAGCGCGAGCAGATCGTCGCGGCCGACGCCGAGGCGCCGACACCGCCCCCGCTCAGCGAGTCCGAGCGCCTCCGCGCCGGAGCCCCGCCGGAGGACGTCGGCAGCTCCGCGGAGGTGCTCGACTTCGAGCAGGATCTCGACGCCGAGCACGACCCGCACCACTTCGATCCGACTCAGGACATCCCCGAGGAGGACCTCTCCGACGACGGCAAGACTCGCCGCAAACCGGTGGGAGCGCACAAGGACCGGCCGCGTCTCGTACAGTTCCTCGTCGCCGTATGGGCGGAGCTGCAGCGTGTGCAGTGGCCCGACCGTCAGGCGCTCACCACGCTGACGGGCGTTGTCCTCGGTTTCGTGTTGATCGCCGGCGGCTATCTGGGCCTGCTCGACGCGGTCGCCTCACGAGTAATCCAAGCCATCCTCTAGCCCCTTCGTGGGCCCCCTCCAGAAAGCAATCTGAGCAAAGTCATGTTCCGCTGGTACGCCGTCAACACCTATTCAGGCCACGAGAAGAAGGTCAAGCAGAACCTCGAGCATCGGGTTCAGTCGCTTGGCCAGCAGGTCTCCGTGCGCCAGGTCGTCATCCCCACCGAGCAGGTGCAGGAGATGAAGGACGGCAAGAAGATCGAGAAGGAGCAGCGGACGATGCCCGGCTATCTGCTCATCAACATGAACCTGACCGACGACTCCTGGGGCCTCGTCAAGAACACCCCGGGCGTCACGGGCTTCGTCGGGCCGTCGCAGAAGCCGGTTCCCCTGAGCCAGCCGGAGGTCGACAGGCTGCTGAACCGCGAGACCGCCGAGCGTCCGCGGACGCGCGCCCAGTTCACCGTCGGCGAGTCCGTCAAGGTCGTCTCCGGACCGCTCTCGGACTTCTCCGGAGAGATCTCCGAGATCAACGACGATGCCGCCAAGCTCAAGGTGCTGGTATCCATCTTTGGACGCGAGACCCCCGTCGAGGTCGGTTTCGACCAAGTGAAGAAGATCTGAGATGGCCAAGAAAGTTCTGACACTCATCAAGCTGCAGGTCCCCGGCGGCAACGCCAACCCGGCGCCGCCGGTCGGTCCCGCGCTGGGCCAGCACGGCGTCAACATCATGGAGTTCTGCAAGGCGTTCAACGCGCAGACCCAGGGCGACAACGGGACGATCATCCCGGTCGAGATCACGGTCTTCGAGGACCGCTCGTTCACCTTCATCACCAAGACGCCCCCGGCGGCGATCCTGATCAAGCAGGCCGCCGGCATCTCGAAGGGCTCGGGCGAGCCGAACCGCGAGAAGGTCGCGAAGATCACCCGCGCCCAGGCGCGCGACATCGCCGAGAAGAAGATGCCGGACCTCAACGCGAACGATCTCGACCAGGCGACCAAGATCATCGAGGGCACCGCCCGCTCGATGGGCGTGGAGGTGTCATAGCAATGGCAAAGCACGGCAAGCGCTACACCGACAACCTCGCCAAGGTCGACCGCGAGCGCGAGTACACGCCCTCCGAGGCGATCGCGCTGATCAAGAGCTTCGAGGCCGGCAAGCTCGACGAGACGGTCGAGGTCCACATCCGCACCGGCCTCAACGTCCGTCACGCGGAGGAGCAGCTGCGCGGCACGATCTCGCTGCCGCACGGTCTCGGCCGTGAGATGACGGTCGCCGTCTTCGCCAAGGGCGACAAGGCGCGCGAGGCCCAGGAGGCCGGCGCCGACCACGTCGGCGACGACGATCTCGCCAAGAAGGTCGAGGAGGGCTTCAGCGACTTCGACGTGGCGATCGCGACGCCGGACATGATGCCGGTCGTCGGCAAGCTCGGCCGCGTGCTCGGCCCGCAGGGCAAGATGCCGAACCCCAAGGTCGGCACCGTGACCAACGACGTGACCAAGGCAGTGTCCGAGGCGAAGGCCGGCAAGATCGAGTACCGCACCGACCGCACCGCGATCGTCCATCTGCCGATCGGCAAGGCGAGCTTCGAGGCGAGCGCGCTGGTCGAGAACTTCGCCGCGTTGATCGACGAGGTCAACCGCGCCAAGCCGGCGTCGGCCAAGGGCCGCTATCTCGAGACGGTCACGCTGACGACGACGATGGGCCCGGGCGTCCGGGTCGACGCAAGCGCATCGGCCGACAAGGCCGGAGAGGTCGCGGCTGCTGTAGCCTGAGCAACGAGTTTTCTGCCCGAGACCCTCGGCGGGCCGCCAGGAGCGGCCGGAAGCCCGGGGCAGGTGGAGCGCGTGAGACCGGTCCCGACCGTCCTCCCGAGCCCGCCTGTGAGCGGGCTCTTTCATTGGAGACGACGGAATGAACAGGGACGAGAAATCAGCGGTCATCGATCAGGTGGCCGAGCAGATCCAGGAGTCGCAGGCGGTCTTCGCCCTCGACTACCGCGGGATCACCGTTGCGCAGGCGGCTGAGCTGCGCGCCAAGCTGCGTGAGGCCGACGCGAGTCTGCGGATCGTCAAGAACACGCTCACCGAGCGTGCGGCCGACAAGGCGGGTGCCGAGGGCCTGAAGGCTTTCCTCGACGGCCCGACGGCGTTCACGTTCGTGCGCGGCGACGCGGCGATGGCCGCCAAGGCGCTTGCGGCGTTCCGCAAGGAGTACGAGCTGCTCGAGTTCAAGGGCGGCACGATGGATGGCGCCGAGGTGACGGCCGAGGAGATCGCCGCGATCTCGAAGCTGCCGTCGCGCGATGCGCTCAACCAGCAGCTCGTCGGCGTCCTGGCCTACCCGATCGGTGGCCTGGCGCGGACGCTCAACCAACTGATCCAGGGCCTCGCGGTCCAGCTCGGCCAGATTGCCGAGCAGGGTCTCGTGGGCGGCGACGCCCCCGAGCCCGAGCCCGAGCCTGCCCCGGAGCCGGAGCCGGAGCCGGAGCCGGAGCCGGAGCCGGAGGTAGCCGCCTCCGCCGAGGAGCCGGCCGCCGAGGAGCCCGACACGACTGAGGAGGCCGAGGCGCCAGCCGCCGAGGCCGCCGATCAAGACGACACGCCCGCTGAGGGCGAGGACAAGGAGAGCTAGAGATGGCTGCAGCAACTACCGAGAAGTGGATCGAGGAGCTCAAGGGCATCTCTGTGCTCGAGCTGTCTGAGCGGATCAAGGCGCTGGAGGAGGCGTTCGGCGTCTCGGCCGCCGCGGTCGCCGCCGCGGCCCCGGCCGCGGGTGGCGGCGGCGAGGCCGCCGCCGAGGAGGAGTCGACCACCGTCGACGTCGTCCTGACCGCCGCTGGCGACAAGAAGATCCAGGTGATCAAGGTCGTGCGCACGGCGACCGGCCTCGGCCTCAAGGAGGCCAAGGCGCTCGTCGACGAGGCCCCCAAGCCGATCAAGGAGGGCATCGAGCGCGACGAGGCCGAGAAGCTCCTCGCCGAGATCAAGGAGGCCGGCGGAGACGGCGAGCTCAAGTAGCTCGACTCACCGCCACAGCAGTTTGCGAAGGGGCCGCCACCGTGCGGCCTCTTCTCGTTGAGTAGCTGTTTCGCGCGATCCGGCCCCGGGTAGGTCGAGCGTCGATGCAGTTGGCGGACACCCTCACGCGCGGCGCCACCGCGCCCATCCGACTGGGGCTCGCCGCCGGCGAGCTTGGCCTAGCGGCCCTGCGGTCGGCCGTGGGCGGGGCACGGCGAGCGCTGTCGAGAGACTCGTCGTCGAGCGCCGACGGCTGGCGGCGCCCGTACCCGCCGCGGGTCTGGTCGCCGGCGCCCGAGATCCGCGAGCGCGCCAGAGTCGACGACGAGCCGGAGCCCGTCGCCGAGTTCGCCGGCGCGGAGGTCCACGTCGATCCGCCCTGGGACGGCTATGACAAGCAGACGGCGGCGCAGATTCGCGATCGCCTCGCCGGTGCCGATCGCGAGGTCGCCGCGGCGGTCTCGCTCTACGAGGGGCTGGGTCGCAAGCGAGTGTCGGTCGTGCGTGCGTCGGATCGCCGTCTGCGCGGCCTCGACCTCTGAGCCCGTCGTTCGTTGGTCTCGCCCCTGCAGTACTGAGGAACCGCGGCCTCGCTGCCGAACAAGAGCGCATGAAACGCTTTCGAACCGGCTGGGACCTGACCAAGAAGAGCTGGCGGCTGCTGCGCAGCCAGCCCGGCCTGACCGCCTACCCGGTCGTCGGAGGCATCCTGGCGATCCTCTCCTTCGTCGTCTTCGCCGCTCCCGGCTTCTATCTGCTCGACACCGACGCCACGGCCGTCGGCTACGTGCTCATCGGGGTCGGCATCTACCTGGCCTCGCTCTCGGCGACGTTCTTCGGCGTCGCCCTCGCCGCGGCCGCCGACCGCGCCTTCCAGGGCGAGCAGGTCACGCTGTCGACCGGCGTCTCGGTCGCCGCCGGCCGCTTCGGCGCGATCGCGGGGTGGGCGTTCGTCTCGGCGGTCGTCGGCACGGCCATCTCGCTGCTTCAGAGTCAACGCGGGCTCGCCGGCCCGCTGATCGGCGCGCTCGGCGGAGCCGCGTGGGGCCTGATCACCTTTCTCGCGATCCCGGTCATCGCGATCGAGGGCACCGGCCCGATCACGACGATCAAGCGCTCGTCGCATCTCTTCAAAGAGCGCTGGCGCGGCCAGGTCACGGGCAACATCGCGATCGGCGGCGGCGTCTTCCTGTTCGGCACCCTTCCGGCGATCGGGCTGATCGTCATCGGCCTGGTCCTGTGGAACAACGATGGATCGGGTGACGCGATCGCAGTTGGCGCCGTCGTCGCGCTGATCGGGGCGACGTTGCTCGTCGTCACGTTGCTGATCGCCCAGGCGCTGCGGCAGATCTTCGGCATTGCCCTCTACCGCTGGACGGCGGACGGCAAGGCAGTCGCGGGCTTCACCGAGGCGGAGCTCAACTCGGCGGTCAAGACCCGCCACGCTTCCTGAAGGCGCTACTCTTGTAGCTGGCCTATAGCCGTAGCCGTCCCTCGAGTTGCGCTTCGCCCACATATCGCGAAGCCTCGGGACGGGGTCCGTGATGGCCGTGTCCGCGCCCCTTCGGGGGCGTGGCAACCGCCCCTTCCGGGGGCGGTCTTCAGTGTGCTATCTTGGACGGTCGCGCTTTTCGCGCCCGTCTCGCTCTCCCGCCGAATCTCGAAGGAGCCGCTGTCTTGGCACGTGTTGATGCCTCCCGCCTGCGCCGCAGTTTTTCACGCCTCGAGAACGTTCTCGAGCTACCGAACCTCATCGACATCCAGCGAAGCTCGTTCGACTGGCTCGTCGACACCGAGAGCGGCGGTCTGCGAGAGACCATCGACGACGTCTCACCGATCGAGGACTACACCGGCAACCTCGCCGTCGTCTTCGAGGAGATCCACTTCGACGATCCCGTCGCTTCGATCTCGGAGTGTCGTGAGAAGGACCTCACCTACGCGCGCCCGCTGACCGTCAAGGTCGCGTTCCAGAACCGCGAGACCGGTGAGATCCGCGAGCAGTCCGTCTTCATGGGGGACTTCCCGTGGATGACCGAGCACGGCACCTTCATCATCAACGGCACCGAGCGGGTGGTCGTAACGCAGCTCGTCCGCTCGCCGGGCGCCTACGTGATGGAGCCCAAGGACCGCGAGAAGCAGGTCTTCATCGCGAACCTGATGCCGGCCCGCGGCTCCTGGCTCGAGCTCGAGATCGACAAGAAGGGCAAGGTCTTCGTCCGCATCGACCGCAAGCGCAAGCTGCCGGTCAGCGTGCTGCTGCGTGCGATGGGCGAGGTGCTGCGCGAGAGCGGTCTGGCGCCGAGTTGGACCGGCAGCGACGAGGACATCCTCGCGCTGTTCGACAACTCGCTCTACGTCCGCAACACGCTCGAGGCCGACACCGAGGTCACGAAGTCGGAGGAGGGCGCGCTGATCGAGCTCTTCAAGAAGCAGCGTCCGGGCGAGCCGCCGTCGGTCGACGCCGCGAAGAACCTGCTCAACCAGCTCTTCTTCGACCCGAAGCGCTACGACCTCACTCGCGTCGGTCGCTACAAGCTCAACTCCCGTCTGCATCTCGACGAGCCGCTGGACACGCGCACGCTCACCCCGCGCGACATCGTCGAGCTGATCAAGGAGCTCGTCTCGCTGCCGAAGGTTCTCGGCATCCCGGAGGACGGCCTCTACGAGGGCGAGCCGATCAAGGACTTCGCCGCCGAGGCCCAGACCTACGGCCGCGAGCCGATCGAGGAGCGCCTCGACGAGTACGAGCACTTCGGCAACCGTCGCCTGCGCACCGTCGGCGAGCTGATCCAGGAGGCCTTCCGGATCGGTCTCTACCGGATGGAGCGCGTCGTCCGCGAGCGCCTCACGACCGAGGACTCGGACACGATCACGCCGCAGACGATCATCAACATCCGCCCGGTCGTGGCGGCCCAGAAGGAGTTCTTCGGGTCCTCGCAGCTGAGCCAGTTCATGGACCAGACGAACTCGCTGTCCGGCCTCAGGCACCGGCGCCGCCTGTCGGCGCTCGGCGCCGGCGGCCTCACGCGCGAGCGCGCGCCCATCGAGGTGCGCGACGTGCACCCGACCCACTACGGGCGCATGTGCCCGATCGAGACGCCGGAGGGCCCGAACATCGGCCTGATGGGCTCGCTCTCGAGCTACGCGACGATCTCCGAGCACGGCTTCGTGACGACGCCGTACCGGGTCGTCAACAAGGGCAAGGTCACCGACGAGATCCTGCACCTGGACGCGAGCCAGGAGCAGGAGAAGCTGATCGCCCAGTCGACCACGCCGCTCGACAAGAACGGCAAGCTGACCGACGAGCTGGTCCTCTGCCGGACGCTGGCCGGCCAGTACGTGAGCGTGCCGCCCGAGGAAGTCGACCTCATGGACGTGTCGCCGGAGCAGATCTGGTCGGTCGCCACGGCGATGATCCCGTTCCTCGAGCACGACGACGCCAACCGCGCCCTGATGGGCTCGAACATGCAGCGCCAGGCGGTGCCGCTCCTGAAGACGGACGCCCCGCTGATCGGCACCGGCATGGAGCGCCGCGCCGCGCTCGACACCGGTGACGTCGTGATGGCGCGCAACGCCGGCACGGTCGACTTCGTCGACGCCGAGCGGATCACGATCACGACCG
>DASQKP010000032.1:0-3412 GCA_035630455.1 Thermoleophilaceae bacterium | reverse complement strand
GAACAGCTCGGACGCAAACGACCATCGCGGCCCCCGCCTGCGTGCCATGTCGCCACGATATTTGCGTCGCATCGAACGTGGTTGCCACGTGGCTCGCAGGGCGAAGTTTTCACCCGGCGCGGGGCAACCGGCATAGGGTCTAAGACGCAGCGATGACCGGTCCGTTGTTTCATCTCGGCCGTCTGTGCGTTCGCCGGCGCTGGATCGTGCTCGGCGTGTGGCTGCTCGTCTTCGCGGTCCTCGCGCGCTGGAGAAGCGCTTTCCGTCGCAGGCGAACGGGACGAACCCCGTCGTGCTGCAGGCGCCGAAGGGCGGCAAGCTCAGCGCGTCCGAGTACAAGCAGCCTGTCGACGACACCGTCGCGGCGCTCAAGCAGGACCAAGACGTGCGCAGTGCGACCAGTCCGCTGTCGAGCAGCGGATCCTCGCTTCTCACCAAGGACGCGGCCATCGGGTACATCGCGCTGTCCCTGCGCCCGAGTCCCAGCGAGCTGTCGACGGACGACGCGGAGCGGATCGTCGCGCTGGCCGATCCGGCGCGCAAGGCCGGCCTCGAGGTCGGGTTCGGGGGCTACCTGGGTCAGAAGGTCTCGAAGCCGGAGACGCACCTCAGCGAGGTGATCGGCCTCAGCATGGCCGTGATCGTGCTGCTGTTCACGTTCGGCACGGTCGTCGCGATGGGGCTGCCGATCTTCACCGCGATCATCGGGCTGGTCAGCGGGCTCTCGATCATCACATTGCTGAGTCACGTCGCGGAGGTCCCGACCGTCGCGCCGACGCTGGCGACGATGATCGGGCTCGGGGTCGGGATCGACTACGCCCTGTTCATCGTCACCCGCCACCTCGAGCAGCGGCGGGACGGGATGGACACGAGGGAGTCGATCGCCCGCGCGAGCGCGACCTCGGGCGGTGCGGTGGTGTTCGCCGGCTGCACGGTCATGGTCGCGCTGCTGTCGCTCGCGGTCGTCCGCATCCCGCTGGTGACGACGCTCGGCTACACGGCGGCGCTCGTCGTCGCGGTGGCGGTCCTCGCCGCCGTCACGCTGCTGCCGGCGGCGCTGGCGATCGTCGGCGACCGGATCGACAGGCTGCGCATTCCGGTGCCGCACCGCAAAGCCGACGGCCGGGCCCACGGGTGGACGCGCTGGGGCGAGTTCGTCGCGCGCTACCCGTGGCCGTCGGCGCTCGTCGCGGTCGTCGTGCTGGTGGCGCTCGCCTTGCCCGCCCTGAACCTCTACCTGGGCCAGCAGGACAACGGCGCGCTGCCGGAGAGCCCGACGCGCGGCGGGCCTTCGACGGCTTGAGCGCCGGCTTCGGGCCCGGGACCAACGGGCCGCTGCTGATCAGCGTCGACCTGTCCAAGCAGCCGGCCAAGCCCGACCAGGCGAACCTCGACAAGCTCTCGAAGCAGGAACAGGACGACAAGGACAAAGCGACCAAGCAGGCGACCGACCAGGAGGCGCAGATCGCCGGCAAGCTCGAGGCGGAGGGCGTTCCGGCCGCCCAGGCGCAGGCCCAGGCCAAGGCGCAGGTCCAGCCGCAGCTGGACAAGCAGATCGACAAGATCGAGCAGCAGTCGGAGTCGCAGCGCAAGCAGCTCGAGGAGCCGGCCACCGACCCGCGCCTGCAGGACCTCAAGACCGACATCGCCAAGACGTCGGGCGTCAAGAAGGTCTCAGAGCCGCTCGTGAACTCCGGCGGAACCGCGGCGGTGCTCAACGCGACCCCGACCACGGCGCCGTCGGACCGCGCGACCGCGGAGCTCGTCGAGCGCCTGCGCGACGAGACGATCCCTACGTCGACAAAGGGCAAGGACATGACCGCCGACGTGGGCGGGACGACGGCCGGCTACGTCGACCTCGCCGCGGAGATCAGCAGCCGCCTCGTCATCACCATCGCCGTGGTGGTCGCGCTCAGCTTCCTGCTCCTGATGCTCGCGTTCCGCTCCGTACTCATCCCGCTCAAGGCCGGGCTGATGAACCTCGTGTCCATCGGGGCGGCCTTCGGCGTGGTCAGCGCCGTCTTCGAGAAGGGCTGGGGCGCGAGCCTCGTCGGCCTCGACGGCGAGGTGCCGATCGTCTCGTTCGTCCCGTTGATGATGTTCGTGATCCTCTTCGGCCTGTCGATGGACTACGAGGTGTTCCTGATGACGCACATCCGGGAGGCGTGGCAGCGCACCGGGGACAACCGGCAGGCCGTCATCATCGGCCTCGGCACCACCGGGAAGGTGATCACTTCGGCCGCGCTGATCATGGTCAGCGTCTTCTTCGCGTTCATCCTCAACGGCGACCCGACGGTGAAGCAGTTCGGCGTCGGCATGGGGGTTGCCGTCGCCGTCGACGCCACGATCGTGCGCTGCCTGCTCGTGCCGGCGGTGATGGTGCTCGCAAACCGGGCGAACTGGTGGTTCCCGTCCGTCCTCGAACGGAACGTCCCGAACTTCTCGATCGAGGGCGACGAGTGGTTCCGCGCGCGCGACGCGGCCGCCGAGGCCGAGCGGATCGCGCGGGAGGCGCCGCCGCCGGTCCCGGCTGGGTGAGGCGGCCAAGCAAGCGCTCGCTTGGCGCCTCCAGCGTCTGCGAGACTCACGGCGTGGCGAGCCGGACGAGGAAGAGGCGACTGCGGGCCGCGACGCTCGATCACAACGCCGAGCTGTGGGCCCACATCGAACCGGAGTCCTCGCGCCTCCTGCTGCTGTCGGCGCTTGACGCGTTTCTCGCACGTGGCTTTCACGCCGCGACCACACGGGAGATCGCCGAGCGGGCCGGGATGAGCCCGGCCGCGGTCTACGTCCACTGGGACGCGAAGCACGATCTGCTCTTCGAGATCAGCCGCATCGGCCATCAGGCCGTCCTCGACGTCGTCGAGCAGGCGCTCGAGCAGGCCTCGGACGAGCCCGTCGAGCGGGTCCACTCCTTCGTGTCGGCGTTCGCGACCTGGCACGCGGAGAACCATGCGCTGGCGCGCGTCATCCAGTACGAGTTCAAGAAGCTGCCGCGCCGCCAGTTCCGGCAGATCGTCGCGATCCGCGATCGCTTCGAGGAGCTGATGCGGGTCGAGCTGGCCGGCGGGGTTGCCGCCGGCGTCTTCGATGTGGGGGATCTCGAGGGCACGTCGCTCGCCGTGCTCTCGCTGTGCATCGACCTCGCCCGCTGGTACGAGCCGTCGGACGAGCACAACTCCGCGGAGGCCGTCGGTGAGCTCTACGCGGGCCTCGTGATCCGGATGCTCCGGAACGGGAGCTAAGCAAGCGCTTGGTTTGGTAGGGTCGCCCGCGGGGTCAGAGGCCACAACCGGGGAGGTCCAGGATGGAGATCTCGTGCGCGTTTCCCACCGCACTCGACTCGCCCGATCACATCGCGCTCGCTGAGGAGCTGGGCTACGACCGCGCCTGGCTGTACGACACGCCGCAG
>DASQKP010000031.1:0-90849 GCA_035630455.1 Thermoleophilaceae bacterium | reverse complement strand
TCCTCGCCCTGCGCGGCGTGAACCGCTGCAGGAACCACTTCTCGTCGAGCCCGTTGCGCTGCCCGTCGATCCAACCGAAGCAGAGCGCCACCTCGAGTGCCTCCGCGTGGGTGACGGTCTCGATCCCGGACGCCTTCTTGGCGATCTTCAGCCACAGCCCGCTCGAGTCCTCGTGGTGCTTCTCGAGCCACTTCTCCCAGGCCTGCTGGGAGGGGAACGGCAGGACCGGCAGGTCATCGGACGGCATCCCTGCAGTCAAGCATCTGCCCCGGTGGGCGGCGCTAGACTGGAAGTGCTCCACGGGGACGACAGGCTTCGACGTGGTCGGTCCGTGGGTGCAGTTGCGAGTCGAGGTCGCCGGTAGGCCTCGTTAAACAACCGGCAAACCATAGTTGCGGATGAGAATCACTCGTTCGCGCTTGCTGCCTAGCTAAAACTAGCCAGTGAGCTGTCGGCCTCCCCTCGGCCCGTGGGGGAGATGTTCGGCATCAGAAACGGGCTTGCTCCCGACGCGCGTCTCTGGCGGCGGGGGGACTCACTACAGAGACTGGCTTCGAGCAACCCGGCCGGTCAGGCTAGCTCGGGGTGAGAACAGAGGGCCGGCTACGCTCGTAGACGCTGTATTCGCACGACCGCGGACGTGGGTTCGATTCCCACCGGCTCCATCCCGTGACCCACCTCACTCCTTCGGGGTGAGGTGGGTCACCGAGACGCCGTATTCGTCGGCCATGCGCTCCACCACGATCGAGCGGTGACAGGCCTCGGGGTCGCGCTCGACGCAGAGCAGGCCAGTCGCGCCGGTGGCGGGCAGGCTCGCGACGATCGAGCCGAGATCGGCTCTGTCGAGGATCTCGCGGATGTAGCGCTCGCGGTACTCATCGGCGAGCACGACGCGCGAGCGCTTGCCGACTCCGACCCGCGCGTCCTCGCGGTACTGGAGTTGCCGCAGCTCGGTCGTCGGCGCCAGCTCGGGGAGATGACGGTACGCGACGTCGGCTTCCGCGAGAGCGGCCTGAAGGCGCTTGGAGTTCGCCCAGGCGTACTCACGGCCGCGCACGCCGCGTCGCTGGCGCACGTCCAGCAGCAACCGCACGTCCGCTCGTTTCAGGGTGGCGAGGAACGAGTTCAGGTCGAACTCGTACACGCCGATCGTCACCACGGAGGGCACGGCCAGGTCGTACCCCCGGCGCTTGCTCGCTAAGCGACGGTTTGGACCAGCAGCGATGCCGCCGCGAACGCGCCGTCGTGGGGCCGGTCGAGCGTCCCGGCGACATCGCCGGGAGCCATGACCGCCGAGTCGTAGACGAGGACGATCGACTCGTCGCCCGGTCGGAGGAAGGTCGACTCTCCGAATGGCGTGTAGCGCGTGGCCCCGATCGTGACGAGCAGCTTGTCCGGCCGACCACAGTCGCGCAGGTACTGGCCGACCGGCTCCAGCGGGGTGTCGGCGCTGCCCAGCTGGTTGCCTAGGCGCTCGACCATCCAGTCGAGCAGGCGGTAGCCGTAGTAGGAGTAGCCGCTCAGCGGGCTGTCGATGCCGTATGCGTGCAGCTCGCCATCGCGGCGCAGGAAGCAGGCGAGACGATGGCTCGCCGTCTGCTGCCCGAGGTCTGGTCCGTCGAGCCGGATGAAGCGCGCTGCGACGCCCTTCGAGCAGGCGCCCCAGTTCTTCTTCTCGCTGATCTTGGCTGCGCCGGGAACGCGGATCGAGCAGTCGTTGCAGGCGCCGAGCGCGTACGGCGCGAGCGCTTCGACCAGGCCGTCGTCGGCGTAGCGAACGTCGCAGGCCAGCCCAACCTCCGGCTCCGCTTGGAGGCTCGCGGCAGCTTCGGCGCCGGCAGGCAGGGCGATCGTGTCGTGCGACAGCGGAAAGACCGACAGGAACGAGCCATGACCGGGCGCGTAGAAGGGGAACAACCCCTTCGGTGCGCTCTCGGCAGCCGCCACGTTGACGAAGTCGCCGGCCTCGCCCGCCTGCTCCAGATGCCCCGCGAAGTTCCCTGCGACTCCCATCCCGAACCATGACGGCAGCTCGCCCAAATCGATCTCCAAGCTCGCTGCGTCAGGCATCGCGCGCAGACTACGGGGACTAGTTATGTAGCGTCTATAATGCGAGCCATGACGCTACATGCACTCAAGTCGGAAGTCGGCGTGCGTGAGTTGCACAATCAGCTCAGCCGGTACGTCAACCACGTGGCCGCGGGACAGGAGGTTGTTGTCACGATGCGCGGCAAGCCCGTGGCGCGGCTGGCTCCGATCGATGCTCCCGATCCACTGGCGGATCTGCGGCGGCGAGGGCTTGTGCAGGAGCCGACGGCAGATTGGCAGCCGCGACCGTTGAAGGACCGTCCGCGTCCGACTAAGCCTGTGGCGCCGCTGGTGTCCGAGCAACGAGGTTGATCGTTTACTTCGACAGCTCTGCGCTGGTGAAGATGACCCTCGATGAGGAAGGATCGGATCTCGCCGGCGAGCTCTGGGATGCCGCCTCTTCGCGGATGGCCAGCCAGATCGGATATCCCGAGGTCAGGGCTGCGTTGAGCGCGGCGCAACGGGATGGGCGGATCGACCCTGGCGGGCTTGAGCAGGCAATCGCTGATTTCGAGGGGCTCTTCGCCGCGATGCGGCTGCTGGACGTGGACGGCGAGCTCTGTTGGCGCGCCGGTGAGCTCGCCGAGCGGCACGCGCTACGCGGCTATGACGCCGTGCACCTGGCTGCAGTGGTCGGCGTTGATTCCCCACGAGTTGTTGTCGCCACCTGGGACCGAGACTTAGGAGCGGCTGCCAGCGAGCACGGTTTGGGCGTCGTGCCCAGCCCGAGAAGTTCGGGTAGCGACGAGCGGGCCGGGGCGTAGCCTTGAAGCGGAAGTTCGCTCCGGCCGCGAGCGCCCGCGTCTGCGTGACGTTGAGGGCGGAGTATCCGCTTCGCCAACGGATTTGCAAGCGATCCAGCCAGCTGTCAGAGCAGCGCTAGGCGTCGCGCTTGACGCGCCGCGCCTCGCGCTGGATGCGCGAGTAGGAGCGTCCGCGGGCGTCGCGCTCGCTGGCGGCGGCGCGGCGGTCGTCGACCCATTTCTGCTCGCGAGCGAGCTTGCGCCATGCCTCGATCCGCTCGGCGTCGACTGCCTCCAGCACCGCGCAGCCGGGCTCGGTCTCGTGTTCGCAGTCGCTGAAGCGGCAGCTGGCGGCCAGCTCGTCGATGTCCGCGTAGGTCTCGCCGGCGCCGTCCCACAGGCCGACCTCCCGGATGCCGGGCGTGTCGATCAGCAGGGCCCCGCCGGGGAGCGCGATTAGCTCGCGCGTCACCGTCGTGTGACGGCCGCGCCCGTCGTGCTCGCGGATCGCTCCGGTCGCCTGGCGCTCCTCGCCGAGCAGCACGTTGACGAGCGTCGACTTGCCGGCTCCCGAAGGCCCGAGCAGCACGGTGGTCGTTCCGGGTGTCAGCAGCGTGCGCAGGACGGCGATCCCGTCGCCGGCTCGCGGGCTGAGCGCGACCGAGTCGACGATTCCCAGCTCGCGTGCCAACGCGGTCGCGGTCCGGTCCCCCTCCGGATCGAGGTCCGACTTCGTCAGCACCAGGGCCACGGGAACGCCGTCGGCCTGCGCGAGCGCGGCGAGGCGCTCTATCTGGCGGCCGTTCGGCTCGGGCAGCGGCGCCGTCAGCAACGCCAGGTCGACATTGGCCGCCAGCGCCTGCGCGACCGTCGCTTCGCCGGCCGCGCGCCGCACGATCGTCCCGCGCCGCTCGAGCAGCGCGGCGATCTCGCCGTCGGAGTCGACCGCCACCCAGTCGCCGGTCACCGGCGGCTGCTCGCGCATCCTCCCGCGCGCCGTCAACAGCCGCGGCTCCTCGCTGCCCGGCTCGGCGACCATCCAGTGGCCGCGATGTTGCGCGAGCACACGGCCGGCCGTCAGTCCCGGATCCCCGAGCGATTCGAGCTCGGCGTCCAGGTCGTCCCGCCGGCCAAGGCCGGCAAGCTGGTCAATCATTTGAAGAATCCTCCACGAAGGTCACACATGAACGGTCGCGTCGCGGCGTCCAGGCAACAGCCCAAACGCCAGCCTCAGACGGCCGTGGCGGCGGTGACTTGTGTGTCGTGGCGGTCGTTCATACACAAGCGACCTTAGCGCAGGCTCTTGACTTGGCCGCCGCGACTCCCGACAATTGGCCCACTATGGAAGGGGACTCGGGAGGAATTGGTCGGCGGCGTGCGGCGCTGCTTGTGGGAGTCCTGGTCAGCCTGACCTGCGCGCTAGTCCCGCCTATCGCAGGTGGTGCGACATGGACAAAGCTGGATCGCGGTAACGAGCTTCGCTTCAAGCTGAAAGGCAGCGAGCTCACCTTGACGATCGTGGAGCGCCGCAACTTCATCAGAATTCCAACGACCCGAAGCGAGCTGTTTGGGAAGCGGTTGTGGGTTGGATGCGGAACGAGCTTCCGGGCCGTCAATCGAGACACGGTCGTCGGCGCCCTCGTTCGTTGGCCACGAGGCGCTGAGTCGATCTCGGTTCCCCTCGACCGTGACATCTCGCGGCGCGCAAAGTGGTGCCTTGTCGAGAGCCGTGGCGAGTTCGCCGGCGGCGACCTTGCCTTTGTCAGCTTTCGCAAAGCCGAGCCTGGTCGCCGGCTGACTTCGGGACGCCTGCTCGACGGAACCCCATGGTCGCTGGTCGCATGGCGTGGCAACAAGTTGCAGCCGTGCGTTCAGTTGCGCTTGGAGGGCCTGCGCCTGGGAGATCTCAACTCGACGAGTTGCTTCGACGACGAGGCCGAGACTGAGGCTGGTATAGAGGCGACATTCGACGTTCCGACTTGTCGCGGTGGCACGGTAGTGCTCGGCGCAGCCGCTCGATCGGCCGCACGCGTTGACATTCACGTCGTCGGCGGGCAGGTTGTGCCCGCGACGCTTTGGCCGAGGCCGCGCGGATCGCGTGTCCGAGCGCAGTACTTCACGGCATTGCTCGACGGTCCTTCGCAGGGGGAGCCAGCGGATATTGAGGCGGTTGCCGCCTATGACGCGCGTGGCGCGCTCATCGCTCGCGATCGCGGGATCAACGGTTCAGGTGGCGGGGACTGCGGACGTCCCCGACCGGCGTCTAGCTCCGACCGCCGCTAGCCCTCCGGCCAGTCCGCCACGAACAGGTCGAGCGCCAGGTCGGCGTCACCGTCGCCCGCGGCGTAGCCGCTGAGGTCGGTGATGCCGGCGGCGGCTAGGACCTCGTCGTCGAGGTAGGTGTTGCCTGAGGCTGCGGAGGGCGGCTTTCGGACGATCTCATAGGCCGAGTCGGCGACGATCTCGGGGGTGCGGCTGGCGGCCATCGCGGCGTCGCCGCCGAGCAGGTTCTGGACGGCGGCGGTGGCGATGATCGTCCGGGGCCAGAGGCAGTTGGCGGCGATCGTCGGCTCATCGGCTGCGACGCCGAGGGTGATCATCGACATGCCGAACTTCGAGACGGTGTAGGCGGAGTGGCCCTTCAGCCAGCGCGGGTCGAGCGACAGCGGCGGGCTGAGCGTCAGCACGTGCGCGTGGTCGGAGGCGCGCAGGTGGGGGAGGCAGGCCTGGGTGACGACGAAAGTGCCGCGCACGTTGATGTCGAGCATCAGGTCGTAGCGCTTGGGCGGCAGGTCCCCGATCGGGGCGAGGTTGATCGCCGAGGCGTTGTTGACGCAGATGTCGATTCCGCCGAACCGTTCGACGGCCTGCTCGACGGCGGCGGCGACCTGGGCCTCGTCACGGACGTCGCCGAGGATCGGCAGCGCCTTGCCGCCGGCGGCCTCGATCTCCTCGGCGGCGGTGTGGATCGTCCCGGGCAGCTTCGGATGCGGCTGGTCGGTCTTGGCGACGAAGGCGATGTTCGCGCCCTCGCTGGCCAGGCGCTTGGCGATCGCAAGCCCGATTCCCCGGCTGCCGCCGGACATGAACACTGTTCTGCCGCTGAGATCTCCCATAGGGGCGGCAGCCTATGCGGCGTCAGACGGTGGCGGCGTTTACCTCGACGCCCGCCACCTCGGCGCGCGCGTGGAAGACGGTCCCGCCCTTGGTGGGGTCGGCGGGATTGTCGGCGGTCGTGATGAAGACGTCGCGGCGGTCGGGGCCGCCGAAGCAGAGGCTCGACACGAAGGCGGAGGGGACGGCGGCGAAGCCGTCGAGGTTGCCGTCGGCGTCGAAGCGGGCGATTCCGCCGTCGCCGAGCGCGACCCAGACGCCGCCGTCCTCGTCTAGCGCGAGGCCGTCGACGGTGCCGCTCGCGACGGAGGCGAAGACGTCGCCCTGAGTGCGGCCGCCGACGAAGACCCGTATGACGCCGTTGGCCGTGTCCGAGACGTACAGCGCGCCGTCGTCGGGCGTCATCGCGATGCCGTTCGGCCAGTCGATTCCCTCGGCCGCCACCTCGGCGACTCCCGGCGCGGAGATGCGCCAGACCTCGGTCGGGACCGGGTCCTCGCCGAGGAAGGGCTGGAAGCGCAGCGCGCCTGCCAGCACACGTCCGGCGGAGTCGGTCGTGAGGTCGTTGAAGCCGGCGACACCGTCGAGCGACAGCAGCTCGCGCTGACGCTCGCCGTCGACGTGGACGACGGTGCGCCCCGTCACGACCAGCCCTCCGTCGCGGTGGGGCACCAATCCTCCGATGCCGCGCCGCTTCGGCAGCACCGTCTCGGGCTCGCGGTCGCCGGCGACCGGCACGCGGTAGACGCCACCGACCAGGACGTCGCTGTAGAGGACGGAGTCGTCGGCCGCGGGCCGCGGCGCCTCGAGCAGGCCGTGGGGGCGAGCGGTCACGCTTGGCAGTGGCCGCGGTGTCGATAGGGTCGAGAGCGAGCGGGTCATCGCGCGGCCGACACTAGTCCCAATTGGCGCGCCAGGACAAACTCGCTCACCTTTAGTAAGCTCGCCCAGATCTGCGCTCGCCCCCGTATTAGGAGATCCACCTGATGTCGACGCTCGAGAACGGCCGCTCGAAGGGCCTCGCTCTGCTGCTGCTCGCCGCGACCCAGTTCATCGTCGTGCTCGACGCGTCGATCGTCAACGTCGCGCTGCCCTCGATCGGGCGCGACCTCGACTTCTCGCAGGAGAACCTCTCATGGGTCGTCAACGCCTACACGCTGACCTTCGGCGGCTTCCTGCTGCTCGGCGGGCGGATGGCGGACCTGCTCGGGCGGCGGCGGATGTTCATCACCGGCGCGCTGCTGTTCGGCGTAGCGTCGCTGGCCGGCGGCCTAGCGACCAGCGAGGCGCAGCTGATCGCCGCTCGCGCGGTCCAGGGCCTGGGCGCCGCGATCATCTCGCCGGCGGCGCTGTCGATCGTCACCACGACCTTCGCCGAGGGCGCCGAGCGCAATCGCGCGCTGGGAGTCTGGGGCGCCGTCGCCGGTGCCGGGGGCGCGGCTGGCGTGCTGCTCGGCGGCGTGCTGACCGAGTACTTCGGCTGGGAGTGGGTGCTACTCGTCAACGTGCCGATCGCGGCGATCGTCGCGTTCCTCGCGCCGCGCCTGCTGATGGAGAGCCGTCATCCGACCGCGACCTCGTTCGACATCCCGGGCGCGGTGTCGGTGACCGCCGGCCTCGCGCTGCTCGTCTACGGGCTGGTCAACACCGTCGACGTCGGCTGGGGATCGAGCGAGACCCTGCTGATCCTCGGCGGCGCGCTCGCGCTGCTGGTCGTGTTCGTGACGATCGAGTCGCGCAGCCGCAACCCACTGATGCCGTTCACGATCTTCCGCCTGCGCACCCTGACCGGCGCGAACATCGTCGGCCTGCTGGTCGGAATGTCGCTGTTCTCGATGTTCTTCTTCATCTCGCTCTACCTCCAGCAGGTGCTTGGCTATGACCCGCTGAAGGCCGGGCTGTCCTACGTGCCGCTGAGCATCCTGATCATCCTCAGCGCCGGCGGCGCGTCGCAGCTGGTGACGCGCGTCGGCTTCAAGCCGACGCTGATCACGGGAATGCTGCTGATCGCGGTCGGGCTGCTGTGGTTCTCGCAGGTCTCGGCCCCGAACGGCACGTATCTCGGCGACGTGCTGTTCCCGTCGATGATCGTCGCCGTCGGGCTCGGTTTCGCCTTCGTCCCCGTGACGATCGCCGCCGTCACCGGCACGCGCCATGACGAGGCCGGTCTCGCGTCGGGCCTGATCAACACCTCGCAGCAGGTGGGTGGCGCCCTCGGTCTGGCGATCGCGGCGACAGTGGCCAACTCGACGACCGTCGACGCCCTCTCCTCTGGCGAGGCCGACCGCGTCGTGGCGCTGACCGAGGGCTTCCAGAACGCCTTCCTGGTCTGTGCGGGATTCGCGGCGCTCGGCGCCATCCTCGCCGCCGTCCTGATCTCCTCGCGCGATAGTCGCGAACACGCCGAGGCCGCCCGCCGTGGCGAGGCAGCACCCGCCGCCGTCTAGGCCCTAGACCCGGCCCGTCGCCTGGCGTCGGCGGCGCGCCAGCGCGTCGATGATCACCGCGATCAGCAGCACCGCGCCGGTGACCATGAACTTGACCGAGGACTCGAGCGCGAGCAGGTCCATGCCGTTGGAGATCGAGCCGATCACCAGCGCGCCGAGCAGCGCCGTCCAGACCGAGCCGCGGCCGCCGAACAGGCTGGTCCCGGCGATCACCGGTCCGGCGATCGCCAGCAGCAGGAAGTCGCCGGCGCCCGAGGACTGGTTGACCGCAAGTAGGCGCGACGCCGCCATGATGCCGCCGACGGCGGCCATCGACGAGGCGATCATGAAGACCACGATGCGAATCCGCTTGACCTTGATCCCGGCGCGGCGGGCCGCCTCGTCATTGCCTCCGACGGCGTAGATGTGGCGGCCGAAGGTCGTCTTCGTAGTGATGAACTGGAACAGGATCACGAAGCCGACGAGGATCAGTGCGGCGAGCGGGACGCCGCGGTCGTCGTTCAGGACGGTGACGGCCACGAAGATCGCGATCGTCGCCAGCGCCAGGCGCAGCAGCAGCGCGCCGAGCGGCTGGACGCGCAGGCCGGCGGCGGTCTTGCGCCGCCACGCGAGCAGCGATACCGCGGCGTAGACGGCGATCCCGGCGATCGCGATCGCCCAGCCGGTCGCGCCCTCGTAGAAGGTGCTCGTCAGGCCGGTGATCGTGGGGTCGGTGATGTTGACCGTGCCGGTCGTGCCGAGCACCTCCAGCTGGGCGCCCTGCCACGCAAGCAGCCCCGCGAGCGTGACGACGAACGACGGCACCCCGAACTGGGTGAACACCGATCCCTGGAACATCCCGATCGCGGTTCCCACGAGCACGGCGGCCGCGATGGCCAGGTATGGCGACCAGCCGTGCTTGACGCTCAGGACGGCCATCACCGCCGCGCAGAGGCCGCTGACGGCGCCGACCGACAGGTCGATCTCGCCGAGCAGCAAGACCAGCACCACGCCGACCGAGACGAGCCCGATCGCCGTGATCTGGAGCAGCAAATTGGTCAGGTTGACCGCGCTGAGGAAGCGGTCCTCCTGGCTCTGGAAGATCGCCCAGATCACCGCCAGCACGATGATCACCCGCAGCTCGCCGAGGTCGCCCTCGACGAAGCGCCTGACGAAGCCCTTCATCGGCTTGCCGTCGGGATCGCCTCCACCGCTCGGCGCCGGCTCGGCCGCTGTCGCCTCGACCGTCATGACGCATCTCCGCTCTCGCGCTCAGTGGGCTCGCCGTCCGGCGTCTCGCCTGGTGGCGCGTCGCGGCGCCTGGCCGCATTCATCACGTCGTCGACGGCGGGTCCGAGCTCGCCTGTGCTGGGGTCGCTTGCGCCGGTGATCGCGCCGACGACCTCCTCGTTGCTCGTCTCCTTGGCGTCGAAGAGGGCCGCCAGGCGGCCGAGCCGCAGCACGACGATGCGGTCCGCGACCTCGAAGACGTCGGCGAGGTTGTGGCTGATGACCACCACACCGTGACCCTTGTCGCGTAGCCGCTTGATCAGCGCCAGCACCTGCGCGGTCTGACGCACACCGAGCGCGGCGGTCGGCTCGTCGAGCATCACGACCTTCGGCTCGCCGAGCAGCGAGCGCGCGATCGCCACCTGCTGGCGCTGCCCGCCGGACATCGTGCCGACCTCCGACCGCACGTCGGTGATCGTCACCGCCAGGTTGTCGAGCAGCTCGTGGGCCTGGCGCTCCATCGACGTCTCGTCGAGCTGACGCGTGAGCGCCGCGACGCCGCCGCCACGCTCCTCGCGACCGAGGAACAGGTTCTCGACGACGTCGAGGTTGTCGCAGAGCGCGAGGTCTTGGTAGACGGTCGCGATCCCGAGGTCGACCGCGTCGGTCGGCGTCGAGACCTTGACGGGCTGACCCTCGAAGAGGATCCGCCCGTCGTCGATCGAGTGGATGCCGGCGATCGCCTTCACGAGCGTCGACTTCCCGGCTCCGTTGTCGCCGACGAGGGCGACCACCTCACCTGGCCGCACCTCGAAGTCGACGTCCTGGAGCGCCTGCACTGGGCCGAAGCTCTTACTGACCTTCTCCAGCGCCAGCACAGGCGCTCCGTCGCTCACTGGATACCTGCCTGCTTGCACGCCGCCGCGTACTGCGGGGTGCAGATCTGCTTCACCGTCCAGAAATCGTCCTTGACGATCGTGTCCTGGATGTTGTCCTTGGTCACCGCGACCGGTGTCAACAGCACAGACGGGACCTGCTTCTGGCCGTTGTCGATCTCGTCCTCGACGAGCCCGCTCGGCGGGTCCTCGCCGTTGGCCAGCGCCACCGCCAACTCGGCGGCGGCCTCGGCCTCAGCCTTGATCGCCTTATAGACCGTCATGTACTGCTCGCCGGCGAGGATCCGCTGGATAGCGGCGAGCTCGGCGTCCTGACCGGTGGTCGGGCGCTGGACCGGCTTGACACCGGCCGACTTCATCGCGGCGATCGCGCCGCCCGCCGTGCCGTCGTTAGCGGCGTAGACACCGACGAACCCGTTCTTGCCGAGCGCGGTCGTCGCCTGCTCCATCTCCTGCTGGGCCTTGTCCGGGCTCCAGTCGGGAGTGTCGTACTCCTTACCGATCTTCAGGTCGCTCTCGTCGATGACGCTGTGCGCGCCCTGCTTGAACAGCTTCGCGTTGTTGTCGGTCGGGGCGCCGTTGATCATCACGATCGTCCCGTCGCCGTTGCCGTCGGACTCGAGCTTCTTGACTAGGCTCTCACCCTGCAACTTGCCGACCTGCTCGTTGTCGAACGACACGTAGTAGTCGACGTCCGCATCGGTGATCAGTCGGTCGTAGCTGATTACCGGGATGTCCGATTGGTTCGCGCGGGCAACGATCGAGCCAGCCGACGCTGCGTCGACGGGGTCGAGCACCAGCACGTTGGCGCCCTTGGTGATCGCGGCCTCGGCCTGCTGTTGCTGCTTCGCCGCGTCCTGGTCGGCGTTCGAGTAGATCAACTCGCAGTCGGGACACAATTGGGTGAGCTTGCGCTCGAAGTTCGGCCGGTCCTGGGACTCATAGCGTGCGGTCTTCGACTCCGGCAGCAGCAGGGCTATCGAGCCGCTACCCCCACCTGAGTTGCCGGACCCGCCGGAGGAGCCGCTGTCGTCGTCATCGCCGCAGGCGATGAGAGCTCCACCGCTTAGCGCAAGGAGGGCGCTGAGGATCAGCGCGCGCCAAGTGGTACTGGTCATGGGAGACCTCCCTCGGTCTTATGTGTGTGACTGCTTCGTCCAGCCCCTGAAGACGATTCTTCTCCTCGCCACGGGCAGTGTCAAATGCCTCTTCCCCCGAGCATGGGAAGCTCAATCCCCGCTTGGTGTCGGAAAAGGCTAAGCCGGAGGTTCGGCTTCGTCCAAGCTGGCCACCGCGAAGAAGCACGCGACCGCGCCGGCGAGCATCAGCGCGACGCCGACGCTGCGCAGCGGGCCCTCGGAGACGAAGGTGATTCCCGCTCCGATGGCCGTGACGGCGCCTGTGATCAGGGTGGTGCGCAGCGAGCTGTGGGCGTTCGGGCCGGCATTCACGGCCGCGGCTCGAGCCGGATCGGGACCGGGCCACGGCGCGGTGGCCGGATCGAAGCGGCCGGACAGCACCAGGCGGAACAGGTAGACGAGCGACGGCACCAGAATCACCAGGCCGGCCGCGAAGCCGATCAGCACCGCGGTGATCGTCGTGTCACTCGCCGCGGCCTCGTCGATCGTCAGGCCGGGCAGGATCTCCGGTTGCTGGGCGAGTCCCCAGCCGGCGACGATCGCCACCACCGCCGCGGCGGCCGCCACCCGCGCGGCCCCGTAGCGTCGCGTCACGACCAGCGCGAGCGCCGTTACACCGGCCACGCCCGAGGCGAGCAGGGCGACCAGGCCGGCGCCGCTGGTCAGGCCGTCGTAGATGTCCGGCGCGTCGGAGCTGAGGATGAAGGGGCCAGCCAGGGCGAGGACACCGGCGATCACGCCTGCGATCAGGGCGCGCGTACGGAAGGCCTCGGCGACGTCGTCGGAGCCCATCCGGCGCGCGTCGGCGGCCAGGTAGACGGCGGCGAGATAGGCGGCCGTCGCGACCGCGAGCACGCCGATCAGCAGCGAAGTCGCGTTCAGCCAGCTGGTGATCTCGTCGCCCTGGGCGTTGCCGACCGGGACGCGGCCGGACGCGATTCCGCCGACGACCAGCCCGAGCGCGAACGGCGTCAGCACCGACGAGAGTGCGAACAGCAGGCTGATCCTGCCCTCCTCGCGGGGCGTCGAGCTGCCGGCGCGGAGGGCGTACCCGGCGCCGCGCAGGATGATCCCGACGCCCGCGACGAACAGGGGGATCGTCAGCGTCGAGACGATCGAGCTGAACGCCTCCGGGTAGCACGTCCAGGCCATCACCAGAACGAAGATCAGCCAGACGTGGTTCGCCTCCCAGACCGGCGCCATCGACCGGTGGGTGTGGTCGCGCAGCGCGGAGCCGCGCTCGCCGCGGGCGGTCAGCTCCCAGATGCCGGCGCCGAAGTCGGCGCCGCCGAGGACCGTGTAGGCGGCGAGCCCGACGAGGATCAGGATGATCGGGATCTCAGCCATGGGTTCCCTCGGGGGCGGGCGCGGCGTCCTCCTCGAGCGGGCGCGCCGCGAGCCGTCTCAGGATCCAGATGACCGCCGCGAAGACGCCCGCGTAGACGATCGCCATCGTCGCGTAGCCGACCGGGATCCCACCGGCGCCCGTCACGGCGTCCTCGGTGCGCATCACCCCGTAGACCACCCACGGCTGCCGTCCGACCTCGGTCGTCACCCAACCGGCGATCAGCGCGACGACCGACAGCGGGCCGGCGGCGATCGCGGCGCGCCAGAACCAGCGCGACTCCGGCAGCCGCCGCTTGCGCACGCGCACGTAGAGGAACACAGCCGCCAGCGCCGCCAGCAGCGAACCGATGCCGACCATCGTCAGGAACGACGCGCGGACGATGCCGACCGGCGGGCGGTCGTCGGGCGGCACCGAGTCCAGCCCGGTGACCGTCGCGTTCGGGTCGTGGAAGGCGAGCAGCGACAGCATGTCCGGAATCTCGATTCCGGGCGGGATGTCGAACGGAGCGCCCTCCGTGGTCTCCTGGAGATCCTCGAACGACGCGAGCTTGACCGGCTGCTCCTTCGCCACCGTGCGCGCAGCCCAGTCGCCGACGATCAGCTGCACCGGCGCGGCGATCGCGGCCGCTGTCAGGGACAGCGTCAGGGCCGTGCGCACGTAGTCGCTGCGGTTGCCCTTCAGCCACTGCCAACCGTAGATCGACGCCAGCAGGAAGCCCGCGACTATGTAGGCCGCGACGTACATGTGGACCATCTCGTGGGCCAGGTACGAGTTGCCGAACAGCGCGCCCCACGGGTCGATGTCGACGGCCTCGCCGTTCTCCATCCGGAAGCCGCTCGGGTTGTTCATCCATGCGTTGACCGCGATCACGAAGAAGGAGCCGGTGATGCCGGAGACGATCACCGGGATGCCGGTCAGCAGATGGGTGCGCGGCGGCAGGCGATCCCAGCCGTAGACATAGATCGCGATGAAGATCGCCTCGATGAAGAACGAGAAGCCCTCGAGCGTGAAGCCGAGCCCGAAGACGTCGCCGAATGCCGCCATGAAGCCGGGCCACAGCAGGCCGAGCTCGAAGCTGAGGATCGTCCCGCTGACCACGCCGACCGCGAACAGCGCCAGCATGATCTTCGACCAGCGGCGGGCGAGCGTGCGGTAGACGGGGTTGCCGGTCCGGTGGTGGCGCCACTCGGCGAACACCACCAGCGCGGGGAAGGCGACGCCGAAGCAGACCAGCGGGATGTGGGCGACGAACGACATCGCCTGCATCTGACGCGCCTCCAGCAGGTAGTTCTGCTGGACCGGACCGAACGCGGAGGCGATGAGGTCGAGCGGCATGGCGCTCGGCGAGCGTACCGCTGGGGGCGGAGATTCGTCCTAGGGCTGGGGCGTTGGTGGCCGCGGGTCCTGACGTCGATTTTGGTTTCCGTGCTCGGCTCCGGTCGCTCCGCTGGGACTGCGCCCCGTCCCTGGCGCGGTTTGTCGGCTCAGGGTCCTTGCGTAATCGACGGGAGGGGCTCCGCCCGACGCTGCGCTCGCTACGCCTGTGCGCGCAAACGCAAAATCGTCGCCACCCGCGGAAGCGACGTCTACGGCGAGTTACTTCAGAGAACCAATTCACCGTGGGTGGGGCGAGTTCTTGGCGCTGCGGACTTCATCGGGCATGAACTATTTAGACATGGTCGCCCGTGCGGCGATCGACATAACCGTTGAGGTAATGCCGGAACGTCTGGTGTTCGTCACGTTCGTCCCGAGCGCGTCTGTGCTCGGCGCCCTGTTCGGCGGCTTGATGGCACTGGCTAGGCGGCTTGATGGAGAGCGGCGAGCGCTTTGGGCCGAGATGGGCGCGCTGTTGGGCGGCGTCGTTGGGACGTTGGTGTTCGTTTGCGGATTCCTGCTCGAGGAGGTAGTCTAGAATCATGTATATATGCAAGCCCGCTCTTTCGCTCTCGCTAGCGCTGGCCGTCGGAGGAACTGTCCTCGCTGGATTAGGAAGCTGGAGCGCTGGCGCGTACTACGGCGTCGTCGCGGTTTCGGTGCTCGCCTACTTCCTGGTGCTGTCGTGGGTTGAGACTCGTCAGCTCAGGCGTAACTAAGGTAGGAACGGCGCGGGCGGCGGTGGCCGCCCGCGTTGGGTCGGTCAGTCGTCGTCTCCGCCGCCATGACCGCTGTTGTCGTCGGATCCGCGGTCGTCGCCACCATGGCCACTGCCGCTGCGGTCGTCGTCGGAATCGTCGTGGCCGCTGTTGGAGCTGCGGCGATCGTCGGGGGTTGTAATGGTGTCGGTGGCGCCGAAGTCGCCGGGGCCTTGGTCGGGGGTTCCATCGTCGTCAGAGGTGACCGTGCCGCCGACGTCGCCGGGGCCTTGGTCGGCCGTGCCGTCGTCGTCGCCAGAAGTGGTCGTGTCGTCGACGGTGGTTGTCCGCTCCGCGGTGGTGGTGCCCTCGGCGGTTGTCGTGCCCTCGACGGTGTTGGCGGCTGGGACGCCGGTGTTGGAGGCGGGGACGAGCGTCGAGCCGACCGCGACGGCGGCGACGAGGCCGAGGACGGCGAGCGTGAATCCCGTTGCTATGCGCATCCTGCTCATGGCTGCTCCTTCGATGGCTTGCTCTCGCAGCGTCGCGTGGGGACGCCCAGCGGCCAGCTAGGCACGGGTAAGGAGTGGGTAAGGGATCTCGGGACCGCTCTGGAAGCGGGCTACAGTGGGATCGTGGAACCTGCGGCGGGACGCCCGCGCATCCTGTTCGTGGAGGACGAGCGCTCGATCTCCGAGCCGTTCGCGAAGGCCCTCGCCCGGGAGGGCTTCGAGCCGGTGACGGCGTACACCGCGGCGGAGGCGCTTGCGCTGGCCGATCGGATGGAGTTCGACCTCGTGCTGCTCGACCTCAACCTGCCCGACGGCGACGGGCGCGACGTCTGTCGCGAGCTGCGGCGCAAGTCGGAGGTGCCGATCCTGATGCTGACCGCGCGCGGCACGGAGATGGACCGCGTCGTCGGCCTCGAGCTGGGCGCCGACGACTACGTCGTCAAGCCGTTCTCGAGCGCCGAGGTGATCGCACGGATCAGGGCGGTGCTGCGCCGCACCGGCAACGGCTCGCCTGCCCCCGCGGCGCCGCAGACGGTCGGTGAGCTGACCGTCGACCCGGGCGCGCGCCAGGCGTCGCTCGCCGGACGGGAGCTCGACCTGACGCGGCGTGAGTTCGACCTGTTGGTCCGCCTCGTTCGTGACGCGGGAAACGTGGTGACCCGCGAGGAGCTGCTGTCGAGCGTCTGGGACGAGAACTGGTACGGCTCGACGAAGACGCTCGACGTCCACGTCGGCACGCTGCGGCGCAAGCTCGGCGACGAGGCCGAGAGCCCGACCTATATCCACACGGTGCGGGGGGTCGGCTTCCGGATGGCGGCGCCTTGAGCCTGCGCACCGGCTTGCTGCTGGCGATGGCCTACGTGCTGCTGCTGGCGATCCTCGCGCTCGGCGTGCCGTTGGCTCTCAACGTCCGCGACCGTGTCGATTCCGAGGTCCGCTCGCAGTCGCGCAGCCAGGCCGACCTGGTGGCCGCGACCGCGTCCGACCTGCTC
The DNA here is from genome assembly GCA_035630455.1 of Thermoleophilaceae bacterium. GTDB lineage: Bacteria > Actinomycetota > Thermoleophilia > Solirubrobacterales > Thermoleophilaceae > JAAYBF01. Next base: position 74,289 of record DASQKP010000031.1, on the reverse strand, counting down.
GGCGACGACAGCGCCGGGCTGGAGGACCTGGCCCGAGTCTCGGCCGCCAACGTCCGCGGACGGGTCGTGATCGTCGACCGCGCCGGCCTGGTGCTCGCCGACAGCGCTGGTACCGCGACGCGCGGCGAGGACTACGGCAATCGGCCCGAGGTCGCCTCGGCGCTCGACGGCAGCCCGGTCCAGGAGACGCGCGACAGCGACACCCTCGGCAAGGAGCTGCTCGCGACGGCCGTGCCCGTGATCGAGGCGGGGCGGCCGGCGGGAGCGGTCCGGGTGACCCAGAGCGTCGACGCAGTCGGTCGCGCGGTGCGCCGCTCGGTCGCGGGCCTCGCCCTGCTCGGCGGCGTCGTGCTGCTGCTCGGCCTCGCGGTCGGCTGGGTGATCGCCCGCCGGATCGCGCGCCCGCTCGACCGCCTCGACGCGACCGCGCGCCAGATCGCCGACGGCGACCTCGACCGCCGCGCGCCCGTGGAGGGAACCAGCGAGCAGCGGTCGCTCGCGCGCTCGTTCAACACGATGACCGGGCGCCTGGCGCAGGCGCTCCAGGCACAACGCCAGTTCGTCGCCGACGCGTCGCACCAGCTGCGGACGCCCCTGACCGGTCTGCGGCTGCGGCTCGAGGAGGCACGCGCAGAGTCGCGCGACCCCGCCGCGCGCGAGGAGATCGACCACGGCATCGCCGAGGTCGACCGCCTCAGCGCGATGGTCGAGGAGCTGCTGGTGCTCAGCCGCGCCGGCGAGGCCGACGTGCTCGCCGAGGCCGAGACCGTCGATCTGGGCGACGCCGCCGACGCGGCCCAACGGCGCTGGGAGGCCCCGGCGCGCGAAGGCGGTGTCGACCTGGCCGTCCGTCACACCAACGGCGCGCTGCCAGCTCGCTGCTCCCCGGCGGCGCTGGAGCGGGCGGTCGACTCGCTGGTCGAGAACGCGATCCGCTACTCGCCGGCTGGAAGCGCGGTCGAGATCGTCGCGGGCGACGGCGTCGTCGAGGTGCTCGACCGCGGTCCGGGGCTGGCGCCCGGCGAGGAGGAGACGGTTCTGCGCCGCTTCCACCGCGGATCTGCCGGACGCCAGGGGCCCGCGGGAACGGGGCTGGGACTGGCGATCGCGCAGGAGCTTGCCGGGACCTGGGGCGGAGAGCTGCGGATCGCCAACCGCGAGGACGGCGACGGCGCCCGCGCCACGCTCACCTGGGAGGAGGCGCGATGAGCCGTCGGACCGCCGTCACCTGGACCCTGATCGCGCTGGTCGGGCTGGTGGTCGCCGGCGGGGTGTCGATGGGCGTTCGCGCCCTGACGACCGAGGACGTCGGCCTGACCTCGGAGCCGATCACCGCGGGCGAGGAGCTGGCTCCGCCGGTCGATCGCGCCAAGCAGCGTGCCCGTGCGCGCGAGCAGGGCCGCCGCCAGGCAGCTCGTCGCGCGGCCGCGCGGCGCCGTGCCGCGGCGCGACGCGACGCTCAGCCGGTGGCGCCGGTCACGCCGCCCGTCGCCGACGACGACGGCGGCGGCGAGGACGACAGCGGACGCGGTCGAGGCCGCGGCCGTGGGCGCGGTGGCGACGACGACTCCGGCTCCGACAGCTCGGGCTCGGACGACTCGGGCGGCGACGACTAGTCGCCCCCCATGTCACAAAGAGCATCCGAGACGCAAGTACCAACCAGCGCCGTCTTCGGCCATGAGATTCCCGGGGAGGGAAGGACGGGCGGAAGGCTGCCGGTGGAAGCGGGCGCGGCCCGGAGGAATGGACTCGCAAGAACTGTCCATGGGCGCCGCTTCCGCCGGCAGGGGGCCGCGCAGTCGCTAGCAGCAGTCGACGGCGCGCCGCAGGACGTCGCGCAGGGTGCGCTTGTCCTCGCGTGAGAGCGCCGCGATCTGCTCGGGCGGCTCGTGCAACCGCTGCCGGACCTGCTCGCGCATGACGGCGCCGTCCTCGGTCAGCGCGATCAGCTTCACGCGGCGATCGCCGGGACTGTCGCGGCGCTCCATCAGCCCGCGTGCCTCGAGGCGATCGACGATGCCCGTGACGTTCGAGGCATCGCAGAAGAGGGTCTCGGCCAGCGCGCTCATCGGCTTGGCCGCGTCGGGCTCGAGCGTGTAGAGCAGCTTCAGCGCCATCGGAGACAGATCGAACTCGGACGCGACGGCCGGCACCCGTGGGGGCTTCTCGGAGAACACGATCCCGAGGGCGAGGCTCCAGGCCTCGGTGGCGGGGTCGACCCTGGTCGGCGTGCTCATTGCCCCGAACGGTATCTACTCCAGCGCAAAAGTCAAGCAAGGCAAAGGTCGCGACGACAAATAGTTGACATGTTCAAGCATCGTGCTAGCCTGCCGCGTCATGAGCTCCAGCCAGCGCGCCGCAAGCATCGAAGTCGAGGGCCTCGTCAAGCAGTTCAAGAAGGGACCGCGTGCCGTCGACGGGATCGACCTTCAGGTCGCGCCCGGGGAGATCTACGGATTCCTCGGGCCTAACGGCGCCGGCAAGTCGACGACCGTCCTGATGCTCACCACGCTGCTCCCGCCGACCGCCGGCTCGGCGCGCGTGGCCGGCTGGGAGGTCGCGACCGACGGCGCGCGCGTGCGCGAGAGCATCGGCGCCGCGCTCCAGGAGGCCGCGCTCGACCCCTTCCTGACCGGCCGTGAGCACATGCGCCTGCAAACCTCGCTGCACGGCATCGCGAAGGCGGAGCGCATGCGGCGCGGCGACGAGCTGATCGAGCGCGTCGGGCTCTCCGACGCCGCCGACCGTCGTGTCGGCGGCTACTCGGGCGGCATGAAGCGCCGGCTCGACCTCGCTCTGTCGCTCGTCCACGGCCCGCGCATCCTCTTCCTCGACGAGCCGACCACCGGCCTCGACCCCCAGAGCCGCGCCTCGCTCTGGGAGGAGGTCGAGCGGCTGTCGAAGGAGGATGGCGTCACCGTCTTCCTGACCACCCAGTACCTGGAGGAGGCCGACGCGCTCGCGAACCGGGTCGGGATCATCGACCGCGGCAGGATCGTCGCCGAGGGCACACCGGCCGTGCTCAAGGCGGAGATCGGCGAGCCGAGCCTCGAGGTGGTGCCCGCCGAGCCCGATCGCCGCGAGCAGATGGCCGCGGTGCTCCAGCGCTTCTCGGCCGGCGGCGACTGCGTCCACCACGAGCACGGCAGCGTCGGCGTGCGGTTGAAGGGCGGCGACGCGGCGATGGCCGGCGTCGTCCGCGCGCTCGACGCCGAGGGCATCGCCGTCGCCAGTCTGCAGCTGCATGCGCCGACCCTCGACGATGTCTTCCTCGACAAGACCGGTCGCTCGCTCGAGGGGTCGGGGGACGATGACGAGAAGGCCGGCGCTTTCGTCGCCGACAGCGAGCGGGCCGTCGAGGGAACACCGGCTTGAGCGCCTACACGCGCACGCAGATCTCCGAGTTGGCGCGCCGCTCGCTGGTTCGCACGGCGCGCCAGCCCGCCCAGGTCATCCCGGCGATCACCTTCCCGCTGTTCCTGTTCGCGATCAACGCGGCCGGGCTCGACGCCGCGGCCGAGCTGCCCGGCTTTCCGGCGCCCGACTACCTCACCTGGATCATCGCCGTGCCGTTCATGCAGGCCGGGCTGTTCGCCGTCGCCGGCCTCGGCGCCGACCTGGCGCGTGACATCGAGACGGGCTTCCTCGACCGGCTCGCCTTGACGCCGCTGAGCCGCACCGGACTGGTCTCCGGGCAGATGGCCGGCACGATCGCGCTCGGACTCGTCCAGGGCGTGATCTTCCTGGCGATCGGCCTAGCGGCCGGGGCGACCTTCGACACCGGAGCGGCCGGCGTCGTCGTGCTGCTCGCGCTCGAGGTCGCGATCGTCTTCGCCTTCGGCCTGATCGGCATCACGGCCGCTTTCCGCTTCGGCAACGGGGAGGCGGTCCAGGGACTGTTCCCGTTGCTGTTCGTCTTCCTCTTCCTGTCGACGATGGCGCTGCCCGCGGACCTGATCGAGAACGACTGGTTCCGCGCGATCGCCGAGCACAACCCGGTCAGCTTCATGTTCAGCGGCATCCGGAGCCTCTTCTACGGCGGCTGGGACGTGGCCGCGCTCGCCGAGGCGTTCGGGGTCGCGGCGATAATCTCGGCGATCTTCCTGCCGCTCGCGGTGCGGGCCCTCAACGCGCGGGTGGTGCGCACGTGAACGCGCGCAACCGCTCGGTCGCGCTCGGCGTCGGCTGGCGCGGACTGCACCGCTTCTTCCACGACCCGACGATGGTGATCCCGTCGATGATGTTCCCGCTGTTCTTCTTTGCGGCGTTCGCGGGCGGGCTGTCGAACGTCGCCAACGTGCCGGGCTTCGACTTTCCCGAGAACTACACGACGTTCCAATTCGTCTTCGTGCTGATCCAGGCGAGCGCCTTCGGCGGCGTGTTCACCGGCTTCGCGATCGCGCGCGACTTCGAGTCCGGCTTCGGCCGGCGGATGATGCTAGCGGCGCCGAACCGGCGCGCGCTGCTTGCCGGCTACGCCCTCGTGGCGACCGGCCGGGCGGTTTTCATCTGGGTTCTGCTGACCACGATTGCGCTGGCGGTCGGAATGGAGGTCGGCGGCAGCCCGGCGGAGATGGTCGGCATGTACTCGCTTGCGCTGCTGATCAACACGACCGCGCTGATGTGGGCGGCGGGGATCGCGCTGCGCTTCCGCTCGCTGCAGGCCGGTCCGCTGATGCAGACGCCGGTCTTCCTGATCATCTTCATCGCTCCGGTCTACGTACCGCTGAACCTGCTCACGGGCTGGGTCAAGACGGCGGCCAGCGTCAACCCGATCACCGCCGTCATCGAGACCGGGCGCGACTTCGTCTCCGGCGTTCCCGCCGATCTGGCGCTCACCTACGGGGTAGCGATCGGGATGCTCGTCTTCTTCGGCGTCTGGGCGCTGCGTGGGCTCGCGAAGGCCGAGGCGGCCGGGGGCTAGTCCGTCGCGAGAAGTTGCTTCAGCTTCTCCGCGTTGCGGGGTGCGAAGGCCTCCCAGTCGTTGTTGAAGTAGGCGTAGACGTCGAGTCCGTCCTTGCGCCAGTTCGCGATTCGTCGCGCCCACTGCTCCAGCTCGCTCGGCGCGTAGTTGCCGCGCCGTCCGCGTGAGCCGCGATGAAGGCGGACGAAGGTCCAGTCGGCCGTCGGCTCCGCCTCCGGCAGCGGCCGCTCGGGGTCGTCGCCGATCACCAGCGCCGCGTCGTGTCGATGCAGCAGCTCGTAGACGTCGTCGGCGAACCAGCTCGCGTCACGGAACTCGATGCAGTGGCGGCCGGGCGGGACGCGGTCCAGCAGGTTCGCGAGCCGCTCGTCGTCGCGCCGGAAGTTGGCTGGGAGCTGCCAGAGAGTCGGACCCAGCTTGCCGGCGTCGGCCAGCGGCTGGATCGGGTCGTAGAAGCGGGCGAGTCCCTTGGTGAGCTCGAAGTCTTTCTCCGGAGCGTCTGCCAGCCGCTTGACGTGGGTCAGGTAGCGGCTCGCCTTGACGGTGAAGCAGAAGTCCTCGGGCGTGTCGGCGACCCACTTCTCGACCGCCTTGCGCGAGGCGAGCCGGTAGAAGGTCGAGTTGACCTCGACCGTGTCGAATCGCTGCGAGTACTCGCCCAGCCAGCGGGCCGGGCCCATGCCCTTGGGATAGAGCGCCTCGCGCCATGAGTCGTAGTTCCAGCCCGAGCAGCCGATTCTGACCATGGAGGGTTTGTACCCGGTTATAGGGTTCCGCCATGAGCCAAGTCACGCAGGGTGAGGGTTATTCGGTCGCGAATCTCGACGACCTCGGCGACGGGCCCGGGTTCCGCAAGATCCGGCGCGAGCTCGGTGTCGAGGAGTTCGGGATCAACGCGATCGTCATGCCGACAGGGATCGAGTCGGAGTTCCACTTCCACGACACGCAGGAGGAGCTGTACTTCGTGCACTCCGGAGAGCTCGAGATCGAGTTCGGCGACGGGACCGTCCACCGGCTCGGCGCGGGCGGCATCGCGCGCGTCGCGGCCGCGACGCACCGCAAGACCCGCAACGCGAGCGGCGCCGACGTCGTCTATGTCGTCGTGGGGGCGAAGGGCGGCTACGTCGGCCGCGACGGCCGCAACCCCGACGGGGCCGATGGTCCGGCCGTGAAGCAGCTCGGCTGATTCGGCACCAGATGCACGATTGTGGGGGTCAGGGCCCTGGCAATCGTGCATCTGCGCGCTCGCCCGCCGCTGTCGAGCCTAGGCTGGCCCGATGAGCGTTCGGGTCCGCCTGCTGATTGCCGTTCTGGGCGCGGTCGTCGTGGGCGCCGTGCTTGCGCGCGGCGGAGAGGGTCGACCGCTTCCCAAGGCGGCGCAATGCCCGGTCTTCCCCGCGTCGAGCCAGTGGAACCAGTCAGTTGACCGGCTACCGGTACACCCGCGCTCTGACGCGATGGTCCGGGCGATCGGGCGCTCAGACAACGCTCACGCCGACTTCGGATCAGGGCTCTGGGACGGAGGGCCGATCGGGATTCCGTACGTCGTCGTCGGTCGCGAGCAGCCGCGCGTGCCGGTGAGCTTCGACTACGCCGACGAGTCGGACCGCGGCCGCTACCCGATCCCGCGCGACGCGCCGATCGAGGGCGGCCGGCGGGCCGACGGCGACCGCCACGTGATCGTCCTCGACCGCGCCCGTTGCGTGCTGCACGAGCTCTACGCCGCCTACCCGGTCGACGGTGGCAAGCGCTGGCGGGCCGGTTCCGGCGCCCGTTGGGACTTGCGCTCCAACCGCCTCCGTCCGCGCGGCTGGACGTCCGCCGACGCCGCCGGGCTGCCGATCCTGCCTGGCCTAGTGCGCTACGACGAGGTCCGTCGCGGGCGGATCGACCATGCGCTGCGAATCACTGTCCCGCGCACCCGGCGCGCCTTCATCTATCCGGCGCGCCACTTCGCCTCCGACTCGAGAGACCCCAACCTGCCGGCGATGGGTCAGAGGGTCCGCGTGAGGCGCGGGCTCGACGTCTCGCGCTTTCCCCCGCAGTCGCGCGTGGTCCTGCGAGCGCTGAAGCGCTACGGCGCGCTCGTCGCCGACAACGGCTCCGCCTGGTACGTATCGGGCGCTCCGTCGCCGCGCTGGAGCAACGACGACCTCCACTCGCTGCACCGCCTCCGCGGCAGCGACTTCGAGGTCGTCGACACCTCGCGGATGCCGCGCCCACGGCGCTGATCGGGGGGCGTTACTCGGCCGGTGTGGTCGGCGGCGTCGTCGTGGGCGATGGCGTGGTCTCACGCGGCGTCGTGGGAGTGGTCCGCGACTGAGGCTCGCTCGGCGTGGTCTCGGTGACCGTCTCCGGGTCGCTCGGGACCGTCTCGGTGACGGTCTGCTCGTCGGTCACCGTCTCCTGGTCGGGCGGGCTCTTCGCGTCGCCGCCATCGCTCTCCTTCTGCTTCGACGGGACGAGCGTCGTCGCCCGGTCGCGTCCGCCGATCGAGCCGCCGGCGATCAGCTCGGGAACTGTCAACACGACCGCCGCGATGACGAACGCCAGCAGCCCCGTCGTAAGCACCGTCACCCACGCGATCCGCTTCCGCCGTGCGCTTCCCGTGCGATAGACCTTGAAGTCGGTGTCCGGAGCCGGACGCGGCGCCGTCTCCTCGCTCGGCGGCGGAGGCTCGGCGCCGGCGGCCTCCGGCAGCGCGTCCGTCTCGGTCGTCATCCGCTGCGCGATCTTCTCGGTCGGCCGGTGCAGCAGCTCGCTGACCAGCGTCACGATGATCGGCGTCAGCGCCGCCGCGATCGGCGTACCCCTGATCCAGAACTGCGACGTGATCAACGCCGCGGCCGCGGACGCGATACTGGCGATGACAAGCGTGCGGACGTTGAAACGACGTTCGTCCTGCATCGCGACGAGGCTAGCGATGAGGGCTGGGTAGGTTCCCTCGTGTGACTAAGTGGTGGGAGAACGCGACGATCTACCAGGTCTATCCGCGGTCGTTTCAGGACTCGGATGGGGATGGGATCGGGGATCTGTATGGGATCGAGACGCGGTTGGACCACCTGGTGGAGCTGGGGGTGGATGGGTTCTGGCTGTCGCCGATCCATCCGTCGCCGCTGGCGGACTTTGGCTACGACATCTCGGACTACATGGCCGTCGATCCGGTCTACGGGACGCTGGAGGACTTCGACCGGCTGATCGCGGCGGCCGACGATCGCGGGCTGCGGGTGCTGATGGATCTCGTGCCGTGCCACACGTCGATCGAGCATCCGTGGTTCCGTGAGCACCCGGACCGGTACATCTGGGCGGATGGCCGCGACGGAGGCCCGCCGAATAACTGGCGGTCGACGTTCGGCGGACCGGCGTGGTCGCCTGACCCGGGCGGTGGCCCGCGCTGGTACCTGCACAGCTTCTATCCCGAGCAGCCAGACCTCGACTGGCGCAACCCCGAGGTCGTGGCGGCGTTCGGCGAGATCGTCCGCTTCTGGCTCGACCGCGGCGTCGCCGGCTTCCGCGTCGACGCGATCGACCGGCTGATCAAGGACGACCAGCTGCGCGACGACCCGCCGGTGAGCGCTCCGCTCGTGCTGCCGCTGCCCGAGGAGTACGCCCAGCTCGAGCACCTCTACTCCCGCAACCGGCCCGAGATCCGGGAGGCGCTGGCGTCGCTGCGCGAGGCGGCAGGCGACGCGCTGCTGGTCGGCGAGGTCTACCTGCCGGCCGCGGACAGCGCGCCCTACCTGGAGTCGCTCGACGCCACCTTCGCGTTCGAGCTGTTCCACGCGACGTGGGAGGCGGACGCGCTCGAGGCGGCGATCGAGGCACAGCTCTCCTTACCGGGGACCGCGGCCTGGGCGCTCTCCAACCACGACTTCCCGCGCCTGCCCAACCGCTACGGCGAGGAGACTGTGCGCGACGCCGCCAAGCTCGCCTGCTCGTTGCCGGGGATCGTCTTCATCTACCAGGGCGACGAGATCGGCATGCGCGACGGGCCGGGCCACCAGCCGCCCTACGATCGCGCCGGGCGCGACGCCCACCGCCACCCGATGCAGTGGAACGCCAGCCCGCGTGGTGGCTTCACCACCGGCACGCCCTGGCTGCCGCTCGTCGATCCGGCCGACCGCAACGTCGCCGACCAGCGCGGCGACCCCGACTCGCTGCTGTCGCTCTACCGCGACCTACTCAGCTGGCGGCGCCACGTTCGCGATGGCACCGCCGCACGGTAGGCGGCTGTTTGTCACAAAGCGCACGCGGGTAGACAGCTGGCGTGACGCCGGCTGGACCCAGAGGGCAGAGGACGAGTTGCAGAGCGTCGGCGGCGGCAATGGCGGTCGCAGCGGCCGTAGCGCTCAGCGGGTGCCTTGGGCTCGGCGGCCAGGAGGCGTCCACCGGGGCGCGCAGCATCAACTGGTACGTCTTCAACGAGCCCGGCGGTGCCTATGAGCAGGCGATCAAGGACTGCAACGACCAGTCGAACGGCCGCTTCCAGATCAACTATGTCCGCCTGCCGACCGACGCCAACCAGCAGCGCGAGCTGATCGTGCGGCGGCTGGCCGCCGAGGACGACACCGTCGACCTGATCGGGATGGACGTGATCTGGACGGCCGAGTTCGCCGGCGCGGGCTGGATCGTGCCGTGGACCGGCGAGCGCAAGCAGGTCGCCGAGGAGGGCCGGCTCGAGGGGCCGCTCGAGACCGTCCGCTACCAGGACAAGGTCTGGGCGATCCCGTTCACCTCGAACACCCAGCTGCTCTGGTACCGCAAGGACCAAGTGGAGCAGCCGCCCGAGGATTTCACCTGGGACCAGATGATCGACAACGCGGTGCGCAACGGCAAGGCCGTCGAGATCCAGGCGCGTCAGTACGAGGGCCTCACCGTCTGGGTCAACGCGCTGATCGCGGGTGCGGGAGGGCAGATCGTCAACGAGCAGGGCGACGTGGTGGTCGACGACACCGCCAAGACCGCCGCCGAGATCGTGCGCAAGCTCGCGCGCTCGCCGGCGGCGCCGCCCGGCATGTCGACCAACGCCGAGGACGACGCCCGGCTCGGCTTCGAGTCCGGCCGCTCGGACTACCAGATCAACTACACCTTCATCTACCCGAGCGCGGCGGAGGTCAGCGAGGACTTCCAGAAGAACATCGGCTGGGCGCGCTACCCGCGCAGCGTTGCCGGCGAGGCGAGCAAGCCGCCGCTCGGCGGGATCAACATCGGCGTCGCCTCGTTCTCGAAGAAGCAGGATCTCGCCTTCGAGGCCGCCGAGTGCCTCGCTAGCGAGGCCAACCAGCTCGTGGCCGCCGAGAAGGGCGGGCTGGCGCCGTCCAGCGCGGCGGTCTACGACAAGCCGGCGCTGAAGAAGGCGTTCCCGTTCTCCGACCTCTTGCAGGAGTCGATCGAGGACGGCGGCCCGCGGCCCGTGACCCCCGCCTACGCCGACATCTCGTTGGCGATCCAGAAGACCTACCACCCGCCCGCCGACGTCGATCCGGCCGCGGTCGTCCAGGACCTCAGCGACAAGATCGACAAGGCCGTCGAGGGGGGAATCTTCTGATGGCGGCGACGACCAGCGACCGCGCGAAGTCCGAGCGCAAGCTCGCCTACATGCTCTGCGCGCCGGCGGTGATCGCGATGCTGATCGTCACCGGCTATCCGATCGCCTACGCCTTCTACCTGTCGCTGCAGAAGTTCGACCTGCGCTTCCCCGACGACAAGGAGTTCGTCGGGCTGTCGAACTACGGCGACGTGCTGACGTCGAGCACGTGGTGGAGCGACGTCGGGACGACGCTGATCATCACCGTCGCCTCGGTGTCGATCGAGCTGGTGCTCGGCATGGCGATCGCGTTGGTCATGCACCGGGCGATCTTCGGTCGCGGCGCCGTGCGCGCATCGGTGCTGATCCCGTACGGAATCGTCACGGTCGTCGCGGCGTTCGCTTGGCGCTACGCGTTCGACCCGACCAGCGGCTTCGTCCAGAGCCTGCCGCTGATCTCCGACACCTGGGCGCCGTTCAACGAGCGCGACAGCTCGCTGCTGGTGATCATCCTGACCGAGGTCTGGAAGACCACGCCGTTCATGGCGCTGCTGTTGCTGGCCGGGCTGGCGCTCGTCCCCGACGAGCTGCACGAGGCGGCGAAGGTCGACGGCGCCAACGCCGTCCAGCGCTTCTACCGGATCACGCTGCCGTTGATGAAGCCGGCGATCCTCGTCGCGCTGCTGTTCCGCACGCTCGACGCCTTCCGCGTCTTCGACACCGTCTTCATCCAGACGGCGGGCGCGAACGGCACCGAGACGGTGTCGATCCTCGGCTACAACGTGCTGATCAACAGGGTGAACCTCGGCCTGGGATCGGCGATATCGATCCTGATCTTCGTCGCGGTGATCTTGATTGCGATGTTCTTCGTCAAGGCGCTCGGCACGAGTACCGCACAGCAGCGAGGGGAGGCCTGAGATGCTCGACTCGGCACGCGATCGGGTGTTTTGGGGGATCGGCATCCTCGTTGTCATCTTCTACGCGCTGATCCCCGTGCTCTGGATCGCGTCGCTGTCGGTCAAGCCCTCGGACAAGCTCTCCGACGGCAAGTTCTTCTCGGGCAGCCCGACGTTCGAGAACTACGAGACGATCTTCAACGACGACACGTTCATTGCCGCGCTGGTCAACTCGATCGGCATCGCAATGATCGCGACGCTGATCTCGATCGGGCTCGCCGCGATGGCCGCCTACGCGCTGGCGCGGCTCGACTTCGCCGGCAAGACGGTGATCCTGTCGGGCGCGCTCGCCGTGGCGATGTTCCCGCCGATCTCGATCGTCGGCTCGCTGTTCGACATGTGGCGCTCGATTGGCCTCTACGACACCTGGGCGGGGCTGATCATCCCCTACATGACGTTCACGCTGCCGCTGGCGATCTACACGCTGTCGGCATTCTTCCGCGAGATTCCGTGGGAGCTCGAGCAGGCGGCACAGGTGGACGGCGCTACCCCGTTTCAGGCGTTCCGCAAGGTGATCGTGCCGCTCGCCGCACCGGGCGTGTTCACCGCTTCGATCCTCGTCTTCATCTTCGCCTGGAACGACTTCATCTTCGCCAACACGCTCACCTCGACCGACAATGCGCGCACGGTGCCGGCGGCGCTCGCCTTCTTCACCGGCGGGTCGCAGTTCGAGCAGCCGATCGGCGCGATCTCGGCGGCGGCGGTGGTCGTGACGGTCCCGATCATCGTGATGGTCCTGATCTTCCAGCGCCGGATCGTCGCTGGCCTGACCGCTGGTGCGGTCAAGGGATAGGGCGGGATAGGCCGAGGGATTACGGGTAAGGAGAGAGGCAATGGCCAAGATCACCTTCGACGGAGTCACCAAGCGCTATCCGGACGGCTTCGAGGCCGTCAAGGACATGAGCCTCGAGGTCGAGGACGGCGAGTTCATGATCCTCGTCGGCCCTTCCGGCTGCGGGAAGTCGACCGCGCTGCGGATGGTCGCCGGGCTCGAGGACATCAGCGACGGCGAGCTGCGGATCGGCGACGAGGTCGTCAACCAGAAGGCGCCGCGCGATCGCGACATCGCGATGGTCTTCCAGAACTACGCGCTCTACCCGCACATGACCGTGCGCGACAACATGGGCTTCGCGCTCAAGCTGCACGGTGTCGACAAGGGGGAGATCAACACGCGAGTCGAGGATGCGGCGAAGATCCTCGACCTCACCGAGCACCTCGACCGCAAGCCGGCCAACCTCTCCGGCGGTCAGCGCCAGCGCGTAGCGATGGGCCGCGCGATCGTCCGTGACCCGTCCGCCTACCTGATGGACGAGCCGCTCTCCAACCTCGACGCCAAGCTGCGCGTCCAGATGCGGACCGAGGTCTCGCGGATCCAGAACAGCACCGACACCACGACGATCTACGTCACCCACGACCAGACCGAGGCGATGACGCTCGGCGACCGCGTCGCGGTGATGCGCGCTGGCGTCCTGCAGCAGGTCGACACGCCGATGGAGCTCTACAACCGGCCGAAGAACCTGTTCGTTGCCGGCTTCATCGGCTCGCCGGCGATGAACTTCATGCCGGCGACCGTCGAGGGCGACACCGTCAAGCTGCCGATGGTCGACGTGCGGCTGCCAGACGACCTGCGCGAGCGGGTCGGCGCCGGGGGCGAGGGCGGCAGCCGCGAGCTGATCGCCGGCATCCGGCCGGAGAACTTCGACGACGCCGCGCTGCTCGGCGACGACGTCCAAGGCCGCGGCGCCACCTTCAGGACGAAGATCGACCTGACCGAGTCGATGGGCTCTGAGATCTACGCCCACTTCAGCGTCACCTCCGACAAGCGCATCGAGTCGGACGAGCTGCGCGAGCTGGCCGAGGACTCCGGCGCCGGCGAGGTCCCCGGCGGCGGTAACGAGGGCCACATCGTCGCCCGCCTCGCAGCCGAGTCCCAGGTCAAGAAGGGCGACGAGGCCGAGATCTTCATCGACGCCTCCCACATCCAGCTCTTCGACCCGTCCGACGGGTCTTCGCTGACTGCCTGACCGCGTCGGAAGCGGGTAACGGCGCGTACGTACTTGCCAACTGGCTAGACTGACCCCGGTCAACTCAGCGGGAGGGTTCCTTGTCAGGGTTCGGTCGGGTGCTGCGGCAGCCACTATGGATCGCGGCTATCGCTGGGGTGGCGGTCTGTCTCGTGCTGCCGGGCGGAGCCACCGCCGCCATCACATTCTTCGAGCCGGAGACCTATGAGCAGGGGATGACCCGCGGCATGGACATCGTCGACTTCGACGAGGACGGGCACCAGGACGTGCTGACTGGGGTAAACGGGGGGATTGCCGTAGGGCTTGGCGATGGGGAGGGCGGCTTCGACATAGAGACGTATCCGCTAGGTGATTCCTTGTTTCCAGGAACGATCAATACGGGTGATCTCGACGGCGATGGTGTGCTGGACGTTCTCGCGGCCGGCAGGCTGTTTCGTGGAGACGGGGCCGGTGGACTGGGAGCCGGGACGATGGCCGTACCGTTCGGTTCTGACAATGCGGTTCTGGGGGACTTCGGTGGCGACGACAGACTTGACGTTGCGGTGCCACGCGACTTACCGTCGCGACATGTCGCCCTCTTGATCCAACAGCCGGACGGCAGCTTCATACATGAGGTCTCTCTCGCTGTCTCGTTGCCGCCCGTATTGGCCGTTGCTGATCTGGATTCGGACGGCGACGATGACATTGTCGGGGTCGATCCCTCCAACGGTGAGGTGCTCGTCTTCCGGCAGGGGGCCGGCGGCGTGTTCGCATCGGCGGTCCGTCATGACGTGGGCGGTCATCCCACGGGCGCAGAGATTGTTGACGTCGATGGGGATGGATTGCTCGACGTGGTCTCGGCAGACTTCACCGGGCAGGCCGTGTCTGTCCTTCCCGGCACGGGACCAGGTCAATTCGGGACGCGAGAGTCGTACTCTGTTGAGGATTTTCCTGCGGACGTCGAGGCTGGTGATCTGGACGGCGACGCTGACATGGACTTGGTGACGACGCCTGGTAACACCGGCAAAGTCCAGGTACTTCTCCAAGGCGACGACGGCAGCTTTGAGCGCCTCGATGGCGGCCAGCTTTATGCCAACGGCTCTCACAGCGGGACGGAGATGGCCGACTTCGATGAGGACGGTGAGGACGATCTGGCCCTGGAGGTCTCGGGGTCCGGCGTCGGCATTGCGTTCGGCGACGCGCTTCACGTCAGCACGGACTTGATCGATTTCGGCTGGCTGAGCGCGTTCGGTTCGGCGACGCAGTCGTTCACGGTTCACAACACCGGGTCGGCGCCAGTCGCCCCGGGCGCCATCGAGGTCATGGGCCTGTCACCGGGAGCGTTCTCGATCGTCGGCAATGGCTGCGCCGGGACGCTCCCTCGACGGGCGACATGCGAGGTTGACGTTCGCTTCGATGCTCCGGGGGCTACGGAGGAACTGTTCGACCTGGTGGAGATCCAGGGCAGTTCAGCCTCCGGACCGCGGTACGTGTTCGTGGAAGCGGCCTCATTTCTCAGCGCGTTCCTGTCGCCGAGTCCCAGCGCGATCGACTTCGGGTACGTCGGTGCGGGGCGCAGGAGCGCTCCACGCGAGGTGAGAATCGTCAACGCCGGCGACGAGCCTGCCGAGGTCGCGGAGGTGTTCGCGAGTGCTGGCTTTGGAGTAGGAGTCGACACGTGCTCGGATGAGCTGCTGCTGCCCGAGGACGATTGCGTCGTCTCGGTCGACTTCAGGCCGACGGCATCGAGTCCCCTTGCGGGAACCCTGACGGTCACCTATGCGGGTGGCGGCCCCGCGCCTGCTTCGATAGCGCTCCGCGGGACGCGTACACCCCCCACGCGTCCGCTTCGCCCCGCCAAGACACCACCACCGGTCGACTATGGGCCAGTTGATCGCGATCTCGCGCGGCTGACGAGCGCCTTCCCCAAGCTCCTGCGCGGAGGCCCCGCGGGACTCCTCCGACTTCCACGGTTCGAGACCCGTAGGCCGGGCACGCTGCGCGTGCGTGCGCACTTGTTGCGTAAGGGCAAGCGCGTAGCGCTCGTGGACGCTCGGGCCCGCGTCAAGGGTGGCGTGCCGCGCAGACTGGGCTTCCGGCTCGCGCCCCGCAAGCGCAAGCTGCTCCGTGGCTCAAGACCCGTGCGGGTGAAGGCAGTCGTCACCTTCCGGCCGTTCGGGACTCGGCTCATCTTCCGGCAGACGTCGGAAATCGTAGTTCGCGCGCCGAAGCGCTAACGCAGGGCCCGTAGCTCGGCGGGGGTGGCTTTACGGAGGTCGAGGTCGTGGCCGATCTCGGGGACGACCTCGGTGACGTAGGCGTCGATGTCGGGTTGGGATTGGGCGCGGGCGACGGAGACGCGGTGGTGGCCGTCCTCGACGAAGTGGGCGTTGGCGATCCGGTAGACGCGGATCGGGGGCATCGACTCGCCGCGGCGCTTGGCGGTGGCGATCCGCTCGAAGCGGCCGCGGGGGCGACCGGACGTGGGGCGGAAGCCGCGGTCGAACTCGCGACCGCGGTCGACGGTTCCGACGATTGAGTCGAGCGGGATCGACTTCAGGCCGAGGCGGCGCTCGCCGACGCGGCCGAGTGCCTCGACGACCTCCTCGAACGGGAGGATCGCCACCTTTGAGCCGGGCCGGCCCTTTAGTCGGTTGGCGAGCCGCGCCAGTCCGCGGCGCCGCCGCGCGCGGGAAAAGTCGAACTGCGCGTCGGTCTGGGGGAAGCCGGTGTCCTTGGGCACTTGGTCGCATCTACCCGGTCGGCCGAAGGATTCACAGGGCGATGACCCCGACAATGCTTCGCTCGCGCTTTTTGGAAGGGTTCGCAGCGATGGCACGCTGCTTCGTCACTCGCGAGATCCCTGGGGCCGCTGTCGCGCGGCTGGCCGCCGAGCACGACGTAGAGGTCTGGTCGGAGCGGCTGCCGCCCACGCGAGAGGAGCTGCGGGAGCGTGCGGCGGGTGTCGAGGGTCTGCTCTGCATGCTCACCGACCCGGTCGACCGCGAGCTGTTCGAGGCGGCACCCAGCCTGCGCGCCGTCTCCACCTACGCCGTCGGCACCGACAACATCGACCTCGCCGCTGCCAGCGAGCGCGGCGTACCGGTCGGCCACACGCCCGACGTGCTGACCGAGACGAGCGCCGATCTGGCGCTGGCGCTGATGCTGGCGGTCATGCGCCGCATCCCGGAGGGCGACGCAGAGGTTCGGGCGGGGGAGTGGCTGACCTGGGAGCCGGCACGGCTGCTCGGCCACGACCTCCATCGGGCCACCGTCGGGATCGTCGGGCTGGGGCGGATCGGGCAGGCCGTGAAGCGGCGCGTCGAGGGCTTCGGCGCGGACGTCCTCCACGCCGGCCGCACCGATGGGGTGCCGATCGAGGAGCTGCTCGAGCGGTCGACGGTCGTCACGCTCCACTGCCCGCTCACCGATCAGACGCGCGGGCTGATCGACGCCGATGCACTGCGCCGGATGCGCGATGACGCCTACCTCGTCAACACCGCGCGCGGCCCGGTCGTCGACACCGACGCGCTGGGCCAAGCGCTCGAGCAGGGCTGGATCGCCGGCGCCGCGCTCGACGTCACCGACCCCGAGCCACTGCCGGTCGATCACCCGCTGCTGACCGCCCCGAACCTCGTCGTCGCCCCCCACCTCGGCTCGGCCTCGCACGAGACGCGCGCCGAGATGGCCGACATCGCCGTCGACAACCTGCTCGCGGGGCTGCGCGGCGAGCCGATGCCGCACCAAGCGAACCGCTAGGGCCTCAAGCCAGCGGCCTGGGAGACTTCGCGGCATGGATCTCGGACTGCGCGACAGGGCCTGCGTGATCACAGGCGGCAGCCGCGGCATCGGCCTGGCGACCGCGAAGCTGCTGGCCGCCGAGGGGGCGCAACTGCTGCTCGTCGGCCGCTCTGAGCAGGCGCTCGTAGCGGCGGCGGCGGCGTGCGGCGAGCGTGCCGAGATCCTCGCCGCCGACATCACCGAGCCCGATGCCGCCGAGCGTGTCATCGCCGCCTGCGAGCAGCGTCTCGGCCGCGTCGACGTGCTGGTCAACAATGCGGGAGTGACCAGGATGGCCGGCCTCGACGAGCTCACTGACAGCGACTGGCAGGAGCAGTGGGAGCTGCACGTGATGGCGCCGATGCGGCTGATGCGCGCCGCCGCGCCGCGGATGGTCGCCGCCGGATGGGGACGGATCGTCAACGTCTGTTCGTCCTCGGGCAAGCGGCCGTCGCAGCGCAACGCCGCCTATTCGGTAACCAAGGCCGCCCAGCTCTCGCTCTCGCGCACCTACGCCGATGCCTTCGCGCCAAAGGGGGTGCTCGTCAACGCCGTCGCGCCGGGCGTCGTTGGGACAGGCATGTGGCTCGACGAAGGTGGCCTCGCCGATCAGACCGCCGCTCAGCAGGGGATCGATCGCGAGCAGGTGATCGCCGGCCTCGGCGACAAGATCCCGCTCGGCCGGATCGGCACCGAGGAAGAGGTCGCGGCCGTGATCGCCTTTCTCTGCTCCGAGCGAGCGTCGAACGTCGCCGGCGCCGCCTGGAGCGTCGATGGCGGCAGCGTCCCGATCATCCTCTGAGCGCGCCGCGCGGCCGCCTACTCTTGTGCCGGTGTCTGAGCCGTCCTACACAGTGCGTCGCTCGGACCGGGCGCGCCGCGCTCGGATCCAGGTGACTGCCGATGACGTCGAGGTGGTCGTTCCGCGCCGGCTGCCGCTCGACGAGGTCGAGCCGTTCGTACAGTCGAAGCGGGCCTGGATCGAGCGTACGCTGCTGCGGATGCGCGCCGCGGAGGCCGAGCGTCCGCGGCCGCTGCTCGAAGATGGCGGCGAGGTTCCCTTCTTGGGGGAGCCGCTGCGGCTCCGAGTGCGCGTCGAGCCCGGGCGCCGGCGCGATCACGTAGCGCGGCGCGGCGGGGAGCTGACGGTCCGCGTCTCCGATCCTGGCCTCGACGCGGTCCGCGCGGCGCTCGAGCGCTGGTATCGCGCTCAGGCGCGGACCGAGGTCGCGAGCCGGCTCGACGCCGCCGTCGCTCGCGTCGGTCAGTCCTACGCCAGCCTTCAGATCCGCGGCCAGCGCAGCCGCTGGGCGAGCTGCTCGTCGAAGGGCGGCATGAGCTTCAACTGGCGCCTGCTGCTCGCTCCACCGGAGATCCTCGACTACGTCGTCGAGCACGAGGTCGCCCACCTCGAGATCCACGACCACTCCCAGCGCTTCTGGGACCTGCTCGCGTCGCGGCGTCCCGGTTACAGGGACGAGGAGCGCTGGCTGCGCGACAACGGCGCCACCCTGCGGCTGTAGCGAAGTCTGTTTGAGGGGCAATTGCCTGGGTACACCTCGGGAGGAGAGAGCGGCAAAAGAGGAGCTCGTCATGAACGTTGCGCGCCTTGCGGCGATTCTGATCGCCGGCCTACTACTCGCGCTCGCCGGTTGCGGCGATGACGACGACGGTGGCGGCGGAGGCGGGTCCTCGGATTCTCAGGCCGTGAGCGAGTCGCGAGCCCAGGGCGACGTCACGTGGTGCATTGGCAAGGACACCACCGGCGCGTTCAGCACGGTCGTCGACAACTTCAACAAGGCGAATCCCGACGCCAACGTGGAGCTGCTCGAGCTGCCGGAGTCGGCCGACGATCAGCGGCGGCTCCAGATCCAGCGGCTGCGCGCCGAGTCGCCGCAGTGCGACGTGTTGGGCGTGGACGTGATCTGGACGGCGGAGTACGCGGCCCAGAACTGGCTGCTCGACGTCAGCGACGCGATCGAGCGACAGGCCGACGCGTTCATCCCGTCGACGCTCGAGACGGCGAAGTACGAGGACAAGTACTGGGCCTTCCCGTTCAACACCAACGCCGGGTTCATCTACTGGCGCACGGGTCAGGACGGAGGGCCGGAGCCCAAGAGCTGGGAGCAGATGTACCAGCAGGCGGGCGATGCCAGCGGCTTCATCTACCAGGGCGCTCGCTACGAGGGACTGACCGTCAACTTCCTCGAGCTGCTGTACAGCGCCGGTGGGACGGTCGTCGACGAGGGCGGTAGCGAGGCGACGGCTGACAGCGACGAGGTCCGCAACGTGCTCACCTTCATGCGCGACGGGATCGACAGCGGCGACGTGCCGAAGGCGGTCACGACCTACATGGAGGAGGAGTCGCGGCGCGCCTTCGAGGGCGGCCGGGCGACCTACATGCGCAATTGGCCCTACGCCTACGCGCTGGGCAAGGACTCGCAGATCGCGGACAGCTTCGACGTGACGACGTTCCCGCCCTACGAGGGCAATCCCGGCGCGGGCGTTCTCGGTGGCTACAACCTCGCGATCTCGGCCTTCTCCGGGAATCCCGAGGGATCGCTCGCGTTCATCGAGTTCGCCGTCGAGCCCGGCCAGCAGGAGATCCAGGCGACCGAGGCGTCGTTGCCGGCGGTGGTGAGCGAGGTCTACGACATGCCCTCGGTGAAGAAGGCGCTGCCGTTCGCGGGCGCGCTGCGCGACGCCGTCGAGCAGGCACAACCGCGCCCCGTGTCGCCGGTCTACCCGCAGATCAGCGAGGCGATCTACACCAACGTCTACGCCGCGCTGCAGGGCGACAAGTCGCCTGACCAGGCGGCCCAGGACATGAACGCCGACATCCAAGACGCGCTGGAGACCTTCTAGCTAGGGAGCAGGCGATGGAGGCATCGACCGCGAGGCTGGGACGGCGCCGGGCTCGCGGGAAGCGTCGCTACGGCAGCGGCGAGCGGCGGCTCGCGCGGGCGATGCTGGCGCCGTCGCTGATCGTGATGGCGCTGGTCGCCGCCTACCCGATCGGCTACGCGATCTGGCTGTCGCTGAACGAGTACAGCGTGCGCGTCCCGGGGCTGTCGCGCTTCGCGGGCTTCGACAACTACTCCGAGGCGTTCTCCTCGCCGCAGTTCTGGGACGCCGTGACGGTGACGTTCCTCTTCACCGCGATCTCCGTCGGCCTCGAGCTGCTGGTCGGGCTCGGCATGGCGCTGGCGATGCACGAGGCGTTCCGGGGCCGCGCGATCCTGCGCACCGTCGTCCTCATCCCATGGGCGGTCCTGACGGTCGTCAGCGCGATCACCTGGCGGACGATCTTCGAGCCGAACCTCGGCCTCGCGCCGCAGGTCCTCTCGGCGCTCGGTCTGCCGGGCGCCGACGTCGTCTGGCTGGGCGAGACCGGCTGGTCGATGGCCGTGATGGTGCTGGCCGACGTCTGGAAGACGGCCCCCTTCATGGCGCTGCTGCTGCTCGCCGGCCTGCAGGTGATCCCCAACGATGTCTACGACGCCGCGAAGGTCGACGGGGCAACGACGCTGCAGCGCTTCCGGCGCATCACGCTGCCGCTGCTGGCGCCGGCGATCCTCGTCGCGCTGATCTTCCGCACGCTCGACGCGCTGCGGATCTTCGACCTGCCCTACGTGCTCACCCGCGGCGCCAACGACACCACCACGCTGTCGCTGCTGTCCTACCAGGAGCTGACCACGAATCGGCTGATCGGATACGGGTCGGCGCTCTCGGTGCTCACGTTTGCGATCGTGATGGGCGTCTCGTTCCTCTACATCCGATTGGTGGGCGGCAACCTCCGCTCGCTGGTGGCGGACGATTGAGATGATCGCGCCACGCCTGCGCTCGCTGCTGCTCTGGATCGCCGTCGCGGCGATCTGCGTGTTCTGCCTGGTGCCGTTCTACTGGCTGATCAACGTCTCGCTGAAGACCGGCACGGATCTCTCTAACGCCGACCTGATCCCTCCGAACCCCTCGCTCGACAACTACTCGTCGATCTTCGAGAACAACGACTTCACCTCGGCGCTGCGCAACAGCGTGATCATCACGACGGTTACGACCGCCCTGGCGCTGGTCTTCGGCTCGTTCGCCGCCTATGCGCTCGCGCGCCTGCGGTTCAAGTTCAAGTTCCTGATCCTCGCCGTCGTGCTGTCGATCTCGACCTTCCCGCCGATCGCGATCGCGGCGCCGATCTTCAAGCTCTGGACCGACATCGGCCTCTACAACACCTACACAGGGCTGATCGTTCCCTACCTGACGTTCGCCCTGCCGCTGGCGATCTACATCCTCGCCTCGTTCTTCAAGGAGATCCCGAAGGAGCTGGAGGAGGCGGCGCTGGTAGACGGCGCGACGCACTTCCAGGCGTTCCGCAAGGTCGTGCTGCCGCTCGCCGCGCCGGGCCTCGTGACGGCGGGCCTGTTGACCGCCTTCTTCGTCTGGAACGAGTTCCTGCTCGCGGTCACGCTGACCAGCTCTCCCTCCGCCTACACGGTGCCCGTCGCCGTCGCGAACTTCACCGGCAGCACCGAGTTCGAGGTTCCGCTCGGCACGATCAGCGCCGCGTCGGTGATCATCACGATCCCGCTCGTCGCGCTCGTGATCATCTTCCAGAAGCGGATCGTCGCCGGCATGACCGCGGGCGCGGTCAAGGGCTGACGGCGGCCGGACGGGTGGACGAGGCGATCGACAGCGTCCTTTCGCCGGCCGGCTGGGCATTTGCCAGTGCGGAAGCGGGCGAGGACGATGCCGGGCGCTTCAACACCCTCTTCGGACGCGATTCGCTGATCTTTGCTTTGCAGGTGCTGCCGTCCCGTCCCGACGTCGCCGTGGCGACGCTGCGCGAGCTGGCCGCGTTGCAGGGGAGGCACGACGACCCGGATACCGACGAGGAGCCCGGCAAGATCCTCCACGAGCGCTGGCTCCGTGCGCCGGGGCGGCTGATCGACATGGTCTGGCCGGTGCGCGAGGGCGGACTGCTCTACTACGGCTCGGCCGACTCGACGTCTTGGTTCCTGGTGCTGCTCGACGCGCTAGGCGACGACCGCCTGACCGAGGAGCTCGAGCCGACCTGGCGCGCGGCGGGGCGGTGGTTGGAGCGGGCGCTGGCGCGCGGTGGCGGACTCGTCCGGCACGGGCCGCGCCGGGCGCCCGGCGGCCTCGCCCAGCAGGGCTGGCGCGATACGACCGATCCGCTCGACCCGGACACGCACGGAGGCGGCATCCTGCGCGAGAACGGCTCGGCGCCAGCGCCGCCACTCGCCGATGCGGACAGCCAGGCAGCCGCCGTGGCGGCTGCTTGCGCGCTTGCCCGCCTCTCAGGCGAACGACACCACCGCCAGCTGGCGGACTCGCTGCGAGCGCGTGTGGCCGCCGCGTTCGCCGCCGAGCCGGGTGGGCTGCCGGAGACGATCGCGATCGAGGGCGACGGCAGCCGTGTTCGCGGCGCCGGGTCCTCACTCGGGTGGCTGCTGTGGGCGGACGCCGCTCCCGCTGGCACGGCGGAGCGGCTCGTCCAGCCCGACTTGCTCACTCCGTGGGGCTTGCGCACACTCTCCGAGAGCCATTCTCGGTTCGATCCCGACGCCTACCACCGCGGCGCGGTCTGGCCGTTCGACTCCTGGCTCGGCTGGGGAGGCCTACGGGCGGCCGGCTGCCACGACGAAGCCGAGCGCGTGCGTGCCGGCGTGCTCGATGCGCTCGACCGCCTCGGTGGCGCTCCCGAGCTCTACGCCGTCGGAGTCGAAGGCCCCACGCCGATCGCGATCGCCAACCGGGTGCAGGCCTGGACCGTCGGCGCGCGCTGGGCCTTCGAGCACGACTGGGACGGCAGACCCCAGCCGTAGTGCTGGTCTACCGCTCCCAGCGGAAGCCGCGGATCGCCAGGAAGATGCCGGCGGCGCCCCAGAGCGCCAGTACCGCCAGCGCCCCGAGCTCGTGCGAGAGGCCCTGGCCGGTAACGATCGCGTCGTAGAAGCCGTCGATCACGTGCTTCAGCGGCAGTGCCTCGGCGACGGCGGCAAGGCCGGCCGGCAGCGAGTCGCTCGAGTAGAAGACGCCGGAGATCATGATCGCCGGCAGGAAGAGCGCGTTGACGTAGGCCGAGGCCGAGTCGAAGTTCGGGATCGCGTGCGACAGGGCGATCCCGAGCGAGCCGAAGGTGATGACGCCGACGATCGTGAAGACGGCCAGCTCGAACCAGTTCTTCGGCCATGCGACGTCGTAGAGGAAGTGGCCGACGATCACGACCAGGCCGACCTGGACGAAGGCGTTGGCGACCGCGTTGCCGAGGAAGCCGGCGAAGTAGGAGCCGGTCGGCATCGGCGTGCCGCGCATCCGCTTGAGGATTCCCTGCTCGCGCAGGAAGGTCAGGTTGTAGGCCATGGCGTTGAAGGTCGTGGCCATCACGCTCATGCCGGCGACGCCAGGGATCAGGACGTCGAGCTCGCTGGGGTCGTCGGCGAACACCGACGCGACCAGCAACAGCAGCGTCAGCGGCAGGATGAAGCTGAAGAAGGCGGCGCTCGGGTTGCGCCAGAAGAGCTTGCGCTCGATCCGGAACTGCTGCCAGGCGAGTGCGGCGCCGCTCACTCGCCCTCCTCCTCGGCGGCCTCGGCGGTCAGCTCGAGGTAAACGTCCTCCAGCGTCGGTCGCGCCACCTCGAGGCCCTCGAGCCGCTCGCCGCGGCCGAGCGCGTCGCCGGTCAGCCGGTGCAGCAGGTCGGTCGGGTCCTCGGTCTGGTGCTCGACGCGCCGGCCGCTGGAGACGTAGGAGACGCGGTAGCCGCCGGAGTCGGGCGTCAGGTCCGACGGCGGCCCCTCGGCTACGACGACGCCGTCCTTGACGATCACGACGCGGTCGGCGAGCTCCTGGGCCTCGTCGAGGTAGTGGGTCGTCAGCAGCACGGTCTTGTCGAGCTCGCGCAGCCGCCGCACGACCTCCCAGGCGTCGCGGCGCGCGGCGGGGTCGAAGCCGGTCGTCGGCTCGTCGAGGAACACCAGCTCGGGGTCGCCGACCAGGGCAAGGGCCAGGTCGAGCCGCCGCTGCTGGCCGCCGGAGAGCTTGCCGGCGCGGACGTCGGCGCTCTTCTCGAGGCCGACGAGCGCGATCGCCTCGCGCGCGTCGAGTGGCTTCGGGTAGGCCTTCGCCATGTGCCCAACGGCCTCGCGGACGGTCAGGCGCGGGTAGAAGCCGCAGCTCTGGAGGACGATCCCGACACGCTGGCGCAGCTCGCGCTCGCGCCGTTCGGGGTCGTGGCCGAGCACGCTGACGTTCCCTCCGGAGCGGCGGCGGTAGCCCTCGAGGATCTCGACAGTCGTCGTCTTGCCGGCCCCGTTGGGACCGAGCAGGCCGAACACCTCGCCGCGCTGGACCTCGAAGGAAAGCCCGCGGACGGCGTCGACGTCGCCATAGCTCTTGCGGAGGTCGGAGACCTCGATCGCCGGTGCGCTCACGGCCGCGCACTCTAGACGGCTGCGCCGCCCCGGCCCTCGCCACCGGCGAAGCGGGCCGCGCCTTCGCGGGCGTCGGCGAAGGTGGCGGGGCCGGACTCGGCCTCGAGCGCGAGGCCGTCGGCGAGTGGAAGGCCGAGGCCGTCGATCGCGGCTCGGCGGTCGGCGAGCATTGTTTGCTGGGGGAAGGCGGCGAGCGCCTCCACCATCTCCAGTGCCCGGTCGAGGGCCGCGCCGCTCGCGACGATCTCGGTCAGCATTCCGATCTCGAGCGCCTCGCCGGCCTCGAGGATGCGGCCGGTCAGGACGATGTCGAGCGCGCGGCCGAGTCCGACGATCCGCGGCAGCCGCTGGGTGCCGCCGTCGATCAGCGGCACGCCGAAGCGGCGCTCGGTGAACCCGAAGCGCGACCCCGCCGCCGCGATCCGCAGGTCGCACCACAGCGCGAGCTCGAGGCCGCCGGCCAGGCACCAGCCCGAGATCGCGGCGATCGTCGGCTTGGAGGGCGTGAGCCGCGTGAAGCCGAGCGGTCCCTCAGGAGAGTCGAGGCGTGGGCCGAGCGTGTCGATCGCCTTGAGGTCGGCCCCGGCGCAGAACGACTCGTCGCCGGCTCCGGTGAGAACCATGACCCGCGCGTCGTCGTCCCGCTCGAAACGGGCGAACGCCTCCTGGAGCAGGTCCGCGGTCGGCCCGTCGACCGCGTTGCGACGCTCCTGGCGGTCGATCGTCACGACCGCCGCCGCACCGCGCCGCTCGTAGGTCACCTGGTCGGCGTCGAGCCCCATACCCGCTCGCACTCTAGCCCCGAAATAGCAGCGGCCCCGTGCGGGGAAGCCGGGGCCGCGTGCCGTGGGGGAGACTGCACGACGGATAGTCGCGCCTCAGCACGCCCACGGTGTGAACATTTGGGAATCCGGTTCGAGGGCCAAGCCTGGCAAGGAAGCAGGCCCCGCCGGTTTGGCTCTGCCAAATCAAGTGGGCCGATGACGCCGCCAGGCGCCGGCCATCGGGCCGGATTTACCAGCCGACGATGTCGCGGACCTTGGTCCCCTTGCGCTGCTCCTTGCGCTTGTCCAGCGTCGACTGGAGCCAGGAGAGCAGGGTGACCAGCACCGCGAAGAAGACGACCACGCCGAGCGAGAAGAACGTGATGATCTTGTCGTTGGTCTCGCCCAGGAGGCCCTCGCCGTTGTCGTGCGCGAGGGCGGGGACGGCGAGCAGCAGCCAGGCCGAAAGGGCAAGGCTGGCAACGAGGGTGATTCGAGCCTTCATTCGGCGCGCGAGTTTACCGGCTGGGGCGGCGCCCGGCCTTCTCACTAGGGTTCTGCGGCCGTGTCGCTGATCGAGGCCATAGTGCTGGGCATCCTGCAGGGGCTCACCGAGTTCCTGCCGATCTCCTCCAGCGCCCACCAGCTGATCGTCCCGGCGATGCTCGGCTGGGAGGACCCGGGGGCGGCGTTCACCGCCGTGACGCAGCTGGGCACCGAGGCGGCGGTGCTCATCTACTTCCGCAACGACATCTGGTCGATCGCGACGGTGTGGCTGCGCTCGCTCTACCGGCCGGTGCTGCGCTCGACCGTGCACGCGCGGATGGGCTGGTATCTGATCGTCGCGACGATCCCGATCGGCCTGCTCGGCCTGACGTTCGAGACCCAGATCGAGAACGGCGCGCGCGACCTGTATTTGGTCGGGACGGTGCTGATCGTCTTCGGCCTGGTGCTCGGCTACGCCGATCGAGTCGGCACCCACGAGCGCGAGCTGGGCCAGATCTCGACGCGCGACGGCATCCTGATCGGCCTGGCGCAGTCGCTGGCGCTGATCCCCGGCGTGTCGCGCTCGGGCGCGACGATGAGCGCGGGCCTGCTGCTGGGCCTCGACCGCACGGCCGCGGCGCGCTTCTCGTTCCTGCTGGCGATCCCGGCGGTCGTGCTGAGCGGCCTGTTCCAGCTCGCGAGCGTCCTGTCGGGCGAGGAGGGCAACGGCGAGCCGCTCGGCTACATCCTGCTGGCGACTGTGATCGCGTTCTTCGTCGGCTACGCGGCGATCGCCTGGCTGCTGCGCTACCTGACGACCCACTCGGTGCGGCTGTTCGTCGGCTACCGGGTGGTGCTCGGCGTCCTGGTGCTGGCGCTGACGGCCACCGGCGCGATCCAGTCGCCGGGCTAGGATCGGGGCCGTGAGCCTGTTCTGGAAGTTCGGCCTGATCGCGCTGGTGGCGCTGCTGCTGACCGGGCTGCCAGGCGGCGACAACGCGCTCAACCTGCTGCTCACCGCCCTCTCGATCGCCTTCTTCACGGCGATCGCGATGCTTGGCTACCGCCTGTTCCGTCAGTTCCGGATGGATCTGGAGGGGCTGCCGGACGCCAATCGGGCGGTGCTCTACGGCTCGATCGGGCTGGCGTTCCTGACCTTCTGCGCGACCAACAGGCTGTTCGACGTCGGCGGCGCCGGTGTCGTGGTCTGGCTCGCGCTGCTCGGCGCCTGCTCGTATGGGGTCTACTGGGTCTGGACTCAGTACCGCGCGTACGACTGAGTGAGCGTCCGCGAGAACATCGACGCCGCGACCGAGTACCTCCACGACGAGACGACCGGCGGGGTCGTCCTGCTCGTCGCCACCGCGGTGGCGCTGGTCTGGGCGAACCTCGGCGGCAGCTACCTGTCCTTCTGGCATACGGAGCTGACTCTCGGTGTCGGCTCGCTGTCGATCACCGAGGACCTCCAGCACTGGGTCAACGACGGGCTGATGGCGTTGTTCTTCTTCGTCGTCGCGCTCGAGGTCAAGCGCGAGTTCGTGACGGGCGACCTGCGCGACCGCCGGACCGCGACGGTTCCGGTGCTCGCCGCGCTTGGCGGGGCGGCGCTGCCGGCGATCATCTTCGCGCTGCTGACGCTCGGTGGCGAGGGCGCGAGCGGCTGGGCGATCCCGACGGCGACCGACATCGCGTTCGCCGTCGGCGTGCTGGCGCTGCTGGGCGACCGCATCCCGGCGGGAGTGAAGCTGCTGCTGTTGACGATCGCCGTCGTCGACGACGTGGTCGCGATCGCGGTGATCGCGATCTTCTACAGCTCGGGGATCTCGCTGGCCTGGCTGGCGGCCGTCGTGGCGGGCCTGGCGGCGATCGTCGCGATGCGGGCGCTGGGAGTGCGGCGGGTGATCGCCTATGTGCCGCTCGGCATCTTCGTCTGGGTCGCGATGCTGGAGTCGGGTGTCCACGCGACGATCGCCGGGGTCGCGGTCGGGCTGCTGATGCCAGCCCGTCCGATCGACGGCCGCCAGGTGCTCGAGGAGGTCGAGGATCGGCTGCACCCGTTCAGCAGCTTCCTGGTCATCCCGCTGTTCGCGCTGGCGAACGCCGGCATCGTGCTCGACAGCTCGACGATCTCGGCCGCCGCGGAGAGCCGGATCGCCTGGGCGATCGCGATCGGCCTGGTGCTCGGCAAGCTGCTCGGGATCGCCGGCACGATCCTGCTCGTCGCTCGGCTCGGGATCGGCAAGCTTCCAGAGGGTGTGCGTGCCCAGCACGTCTGGGGGATCGCCGCGCTCGGCGGAATCGGCTTCACCGTCTCGCTGTTCATCGCGCAGCTGGCGTACAGCGACCCGCTGACGATCGACACCGCCAAGTTCGGCATCTTCGCCGGCTCGATCGCCAGCGCCGTGCTCGGCGTGGCGATCCTGCTCAAGGGGCGTCGAGCTGTAACACGCACGTAGCAGTGCTGTAACAGAGCGGGGTTTTCCCGTCTCACGGCCGCTGAGACGGTCGGTGGCATGAGCTTTCTACGCCGCCTCGGGCGGTCCGAACAGGGGCAGTCGAGCGTCGAGCTGGTGGCCGCGTTGCCGTTCGTCTTGCTGGTGGGCGCGCTCGTCTGGCAGTGCGCGCTCGCCGGTCATACGGCGTGGCTCGCGGCCCATGCCGCGCGCGCCGGGGCACGGGCGGAGGTGGTCGACGGTGACGTGAAGGCGGCCGTCCGCTCCGTGCTGCCGGCGGGGCTGGAGCCCGGTCTCGAGGTCGAGCGTCGCGACGGGCGGGTGGCGGTCAGCGTGGAGCTGCCGCTGCTGCTGCACCGCTGGCGGCTGCCGGTGGCGGTCGGGGCGACGGCGTCGCTCGGGGACGGGTCGTGAACGGCGATCTGGGCTCTGAGCGCGGGCAGGCTCTGGTCGAGGTGGTGGCGGCGCTGCCGGTGCTGCTGGTGGTCGGGCTGGTCTTGATGCAGTTGCTGGCCGTCGGCTACTCGGCCGTGCTGGCGGGCACCGCCGCCGAGGCAGGCGCGCTCGCGCTGGCGGGTGGGGGAGACGCGCGGGCGGCCGTGAAGCACGCGCTGCCGGGCTGGTCGCAAGCACAGGCTCGGGTTGAAGTGAGCGGCGGGACGGTGGGCGTGCGGCTGCGCCCGCCGTCGCCGCTGAAGCTCGTCGCGCGCAAGCTCGAGGTCCGCGCCGAGGCGGCGGTGGAGCTGCCATGAGGGGCGGACTGCTGTCGACGGTCGCCGATTTCCTCGTCGAGCCGCTGGAGCCGGCGAGCGCCGAGGCCGACCGGGCCTGGAAACGGATGGCGCGACCCGTGGTCGCCGTGGCGGGACTGGCGCCGCGCTGCGGGACCACGACCGTGGCGCGGGCGCTGGCGGCCGAGCTGGCGCTGCGCGACGACGGCGGAGCGGCGATCGTCAGCACCGAGACCGTTGCCGGCGGTGGGATCCCGCTGGGGACGCCAGCGGCCGGGCGCCTTGGCCGGGCGGTCCAGCGTTCGCTGCCGTCGCAGACGCGCGCGGTCGGGCGGATCTGCCTGACGGTCGCCGGTCCCGACCACGCGGCGTTCGTCGATGCCGCCCGCGATCTCGCCCCGCTGGTTCTCGATGTGGCCGACGCGGCGGGGACGTCGGTCGCCGCGTCGCTCGTCGACGCCGTGGTCCTCGTCGCGGGTCCCGGGACGGAGCCGGCGCTCGCCTCCGTTCTCGCAGAGTCCCTGTGCCGCGTCGGTCCCGAGCCGGTCGTCGTCCTGAATCGCGACCGCGACGCCGACGAGCGCTGGGACGCCCGCTGCGCCCTGCGCCTGCCCGACGCCCGGATGGGCGCGCAGCTCGCGCTCGCCGGTCGTGAGGCCCGCGGTGAGCTGGGCCGCCGCGTCGCCCAGCTCGCCGACCTCGTGGCGGTCGCGCCGTGAGGAGCGAGCGCGGCCAGGCGCTGTTGCTGATGCTCGGCGTCGTCGCGGCGGCGCTCGTCGGGACGCTCGTCCTCGTCGCCTTCGGTCAGGCGCTCGGCGGCAAGTCCCGCCACCAGCGCGCCGCCGACCTGGCGGCCGTCTCGGCCGCGCACCGCATGAGCGACGATTACTTCCGGCTGTTCGAGCCGGTCACGCTCCCGAACGGCCTGCCGAATCCGCACCACCTGTCGACGCTCGAGTACCTCGCTCGCGCCCGCTCGGCGGCGGTCCGCGCCGGCGAGCGCAACGGCGTCCGGCTCGGACTGACCGACGTCACGTTTCCGGGCGGAGGCTTCGCGCCGACACGGGTCCGGGTGCGGACACGCGGGACGGTCGACGTCCGGGTCAAGGATGGGGCGCGCAAACGGCGCGTCGCGGTCGAGGCGAGCGCCACCGCCGAGCTGGCGCCACTAGGTGGCGGAGCCGCGATGCCGACGATGGCGAGCGGTGGCGGCTACTCGGGTCCGCTGGCCTACCGAGGTGGGAAGCCGATGAGGCCCGATGTGGCGATGGCCTTCGACCGCATGGCGGCGGCCGCGCTCTCTGACGGCCTCTCTCTGATCGTGGTCAGCGGCTTCCGTTCCGACGCCGAGCAAGCGGCCCTGTTCGCCGCGAACCCAGATCCCCGCTGGGTTGCCCCACCCGGCAAGAGTCTTCACCGCCTCGGAACCGAGCTGGACCTGGGGCCGAATGCCGCCTACGGATGGCTCGCGGCGAACGCCCAGCGCTTCGGGTTCGTGCAGAGGTACAGCTGGGAGCCCTGGCACTACGGCTACGTTCGCGCGGCCGGCTCCGCCTCGGTCGGCTACGGCGCCAAGATCCGCGACGGCCGCTCCGCGATCCCGTCGTTCGTCCCGCCCCAGTTCGCCGACGCCATCTCGCGGGCCTCCCAGCGCTGGAACGTCGGTGCCGCCGTTCTCTCGGCCCAGCTCTACGCAGAGTCCAACTTCAACCCTTTCGCGAGCTCACCGGCGGGCGCCCAGGGAATCGCCCAGTTCATGCCGGGGACGGCGGCCAGCTACGGCCTCTCCAACCCCTTCGATCCCAAGGCCGCGATCGATGCCCAGGCCCACCTGATGCACGACCTGCTGCGCCAGTTCGCCTCCGTCCCGCTCGCCCTCGCCGCCTACAACGCCGGCCCGGCGCCCGTCGCCGCCTGCGGCTGCATTCCCGACTACCCCGAGACCCAGGCCTACGTCGCCAAGATACTCGGCCTCCTCGACGGCGCCGGCGACCTCACCAGCGCCGCCTTCGAGGTGCGGCTGGTGGAGTGACTATCGACTGACGCGGAGCAGCTTGGTCGCTGTCCCGCGGTTGCCCTCGAGATCGGTGGCGTGCACCCGCAGGCGGGCGAGGAATCGGTGTCGTCCGCTGAGCGCCCGGTGTCGCGGTTTGAGCCGGACGACGTGCGAGCCGTCGGCTGCCGCAAGGCTCTTCTTCGCCACGGTCACGTAACGGCGAGGGCTATCGCCCGCGCGGCGTAGGCGGACGAGGACCTCGATCTTCAGAGCGCTGCGCTCGCTTGGCCGCACGCGGAAGGCGAAGCCGTTCATGAAGTCGTCGTAGCCGAGCCTGTTGCGACGGTCGATGGTCAGCGTGGGAGGCGTGCGGTCGGGTGGCGGGGCAGCGCAGGTGAGCGCGTACGGGCAGTCGGGCTGGGGTGGGCCCGCGGTCGCGCTGGCCGGCCCGGCGAGAGGGGGGTCGGGCAGTGACGGATCGAGCGGCGACGGCACGACCGACCGCCGTGTCACCGGTTGGCAGGCGGCGTGCTCCAGGTCGCCGTGGGCCATGGCGCACCAGGTGTGCCAGGCGATTCGCTTGCCGCGGTCGACGTTCAGCAGGCCGGTATCCCAAGCGGCTTGGGGGTTTCCGCGCATGTGGTAGTAGTGGATCCGCTCGACTTGGGGCAGCTCCGCCAGGATCGTCGCGAGCCACCAGACCGTGTCGTTCTGGGACGTCTCGGAGGCCTCGATTCCGCGCTGGCTCCTGCCGAAGGCGCCGACCTCGGTGACCCAGACGCTCGCTCCCGGTGGCGCTAGGCCGATGATGTCGAGCGTCGTGCTGGTGGTCTCGTTGTACGCCCCCGCGTACGGGTGGATGGCGACATGGTCGCCCCAGCCGCCGCCGGCGTTCTCGTACGGGTTGACGTAGTTGGCGATCGTCCCCAGGTCGGCGCGGTCGACGAAGTCGGGGGAGGTGGTCGCCGCCGTCGGGTCCCAGGTGGCGACCGCGTCCTCCAGACCCGCGTAGTACCCCGCCAGCAGTTGCGCTCCCGACACCCCCGGCAGCCACGTCTCACCGCGATTGGGCTCGTTGGCGGGTCCCCAGACGTCGACGTCGTCGGCGAGCAGGCGCACGACCTCGCTGACGTGCTCGGTGTAGCCCTCCGCGGTGGGCTTGACGCCGTAGACGGGGTCGGTATCGGAGCCCACGCTCCGCTTGAACGTCACGACGATCTGCTCTACGCCTTGGGCTCTGGCGCGAGCGATGATTCCCCGCGCTCGGTCGAGGTGCCATGGAAGGTCGGCCG
Source organism: Thermoleophilaceae bacterium (assembly GCA_035630455.1). GTDB lineage: Bacteria > Actinomycetota > Thermoleophilia > Solirubrobacterales > Thermoleophilaceae > JAAYBF01. Next base: position 41,929 of record DASQKP010000031.1, on the reverse strand, counting down.
CGTTCCAGATCATCTGGAAGCGAAAGGCCTTCGGCCCGAGGGCGGCGAACTCGTCCTCCAGCGACGGGAGATAGCCCGGGTCGTCCCACTCCCAGTCGTCGTCGGCGACCGCGAATCCCCAGCCGTCATGGGCGGCGGCGCCAAAGGCGGGGGTCGCGGCGATCAGCATCACCGTCAGGACGGTGATCGCGAACGCGCTGACTTTGGCGCGTGCATGCACCCCCTCCAAGATAGGCGTTGCCACTACGCTCAGTGACATGTGCCGAAACATCCGAACCCTGCATAACTTCGAGCCACCCGCGAACGAGGACGAGGTCCACGACGCGGCGTTGCAGTACGTCCGCAAGATCAGCGGCTCGACCAAGCCGTCGAAGGCCAATCAGGAGGCGTTCGATCGTGCGGTCGAGGAGGTCACCGCGGCCACGCGGACGCTGCTCGACGGACTGGTGAGCAACGCCCCGCCGAAGGACCGCGACGAGGAGGCCGCGAAGCGTCGCGAGCGCTTCGCCCGCCGTTCCGCCGCCTGATATGGCGCTGGCGACCGTCGACGGAATCGAGGGGCTGCGCGGGCTGATCGGCAAGCCGGTCGGTCCCAGCGAGTGGCGCGAGGTGACGCAGCCGATGATCGACTCGTTCGCCGAGCTGTCGGGCGACGACCAGTGGATCCACGTCGACGTCGAGCGCGCCGCCCGCGAGAGCCCGTTCGGCACCACGATCTCGCACGGCAACCTGACGCTGTCGATGATCGACGGCTTCCGGCTCGCGCTGATCGAGTCGACCGGTTTCAAGCTCGGCGTCAACTACGGCTGGAACAAGGTCCGCTTCCCGGCGCCCGTCCCGGTCGGGTCGCGTGTCCGCGCCAGCGCCGAGGTCGTCTCGGTCGACGATGTCGGCGGCGGCTGGTTCCAGGTCGTGACCCGCTTCACGCTCGAGGTCGAGGGCTCCGAGAAGCCCTGCTGCGTCGCCGAGTCCGTCGGCCGCGCGCTCGTCTAGCCGCCCGTCGCCCGACCAAAGCCCCCGTCGGGCCGCTGGTGGTCTGTTACATTCACCGCGCGGAGTGGCGGCGCCTGACGGCATGGCTAGCCGCGCCTACACCGCCCCCCAATCACCCAGCGCCGCGGACGGCCGCTCGCCAGCTGCCGTCTTGGTCGCCCTGCTGATCGGGGCGTTCTCCTTCTCGCTGTTGCACACGATGGTCGCGCCGGCCCTGCCGGCGATCGCGGAGGCGTTCGGCACTACGGGCCCGTCGGCGGCATGGGCGCTGTCCGGCTATCTGCTGTCCGCCGCCGTCTGCGCGCCGCTGGTCGGCAAGCTCGGCGATCTCCACGGCAGGCGGCGGGTGCTGACGGCCGTGCTCGTCGTCTTCGGGCTCGGCTCGGTGATCTGCGCGCTTGCCGGCTCGATCGAGGTGCTGATCGGCGGGAGAGTGGTCCAGGGAGTCGCCGGAGGGGTCTTCGCGCTTGCCTTCGGGATCGTCAACGACACCTTCCCCGCTGAGCGCAAGGCGGTGGCGATCGGGCTGCTGTCGGCGACCTTCGGTATCGGCGGCGGCATGGGCCTTCCGCTAGCGGGAGCGATCCTCGACCATGGCGAGCTGGCCTGGCTCTTTCTCGTCGGGCTGATCGCCCTGCCGGCGGCCGCCGCGGTCTGGTGGGTCGTGCCGAACGACCCGCCGCGCGGGCGGGCCACGCTCGACTGGGGTGGAGCCGCCGTGCTGTCGCTCGGGCTGGTCGCCGTGCTGCTGGCGATCTCCAAGGCGAGCGCGTGGGGCTGGGGCGCCGCGCCGACGGTCGGGCTGATGCTTGCGGGCGTGGGGACGCTGCTGGCCTTCGCCGTCCTCGAAGGGCGCGTGCGGGAGCCGTTGGTCGACATGCGGATGCTGGGGGAGCGGTCGATGCTCGCGACCAACGGCGCGAGCTTCTTCGTCGGCGTGGCGATGTTCGGGTCGTTCATCCTGATTCCGCAGTACTCCCACGTCGCCGTCGACGGAGGTCACGGGCTGGGCCTGTCGATGGTCGGAGCCGGGTTGGTGATGCTGCCGAGTGCCGTGGCGATGCTCGTCTGTGGACCGGTCGCCGGAGCGCTCGCGAATCGCTACGGCGGGCGCGCGGTGCTGGCCTTGGGGGCGCTGCTGGTCGCCGTGGCGTTCGGCTCGCTCGCCGCGGCCCACGACGGCGTCGGCGACGTGGTCTTCGCGGGAGTGCTGATCGGCGGCGGGATCTCGTTCGCCTGGACGTCGATGGCGAATCTGATCGTTGCCGGGGTGGACGCCCGCGACATAGGCATCGCCACCGGCCTGAACACGGTCGCGCGCGCCGTCGGGGGCGCTTTCTCGGCCGCGCTCGTCGCGACGCTGCTGGCCGCCGCGACGGTCGAGGGGACCGCGACGCCGGCCGAGAGCGCCTACGTCGCGGCATTCCTGGTGATGGCCGCCGCCGGGCTCGTCGCGGCCGGTTTCGCCCTTGCGATTCCCCGGATTCCCGCTTTGGAAGCGGGAATCGAAGAGTCGACAGCGCCAGCCAGTTGGCCTGCTTGACAGGGATAACCCCCTCTGTATTATACCGCTCGTTCGGTATATCGCCGGTCCTCACAAGGAGAGTCACAGAGTGAGCTTGCTCGCACGTCCCCACACCATTCGGAACTTCGTCGCGCTTGTCGTAGCAGTGCTGGCGCTGTTCATCGCGGCCTGCGGCGGGGACGACAGTCCAGCCGGCGACAGCCAGGGATCAGGTGACGGCGCAAGCGCCGGCACCGGCCTCGAGGAGGCTCAGCGCCTGGTCGACGACTTCTCCGGGCCGGCCGTGTTCGACCCGGGCGGCGAGCCGATCGACGTCGCCGAGTTGCGCGGCAAGACCAACCCCATCCACTTGATCTCGCCGACGCTCGGCATCCCCTTCGTACAGGTCGTCGTCGAGGCGTTTGAGGACGCCGGCAAGACCGCCGGCGTCGAGGGCGTGGTCTTCGACGGGCAGAACGACATCTCCGAGATGCAGCGCGGCATCGAGCAGGCGATCCAGCAGAAGGCCGGCGCGATCGTGCTGTTCTCGCTCGACCCGAAGGCGTTCGCCGGACCGCTGGAGAAGGCCCAGGAGGCCGGCATCCCGGTCGTCAGCGCCAACAACGGCGACCCTGACGACCCGCTCGATCCGGGCACCAACGCCAACGCGACCTACAGCTACACCGAGGCCGGCGAGGTGATGGCCGCGTACGCCGCCGTCCGTGACAAGTGCGACGTCAACGCCCACGTCATCACGGTCTCGGAGTACCGCTCGACCAAGAACGTCGCCGCCGGCTTCAAGGACGCGCTCGGGCAGTTCTGCCCGGACGCCGAGGTGGCCGAGTCCGACGCCCGCGTCGCGACGCTGAACACCGAGATCCCGAGCCTCACCAAGACGCTGATCAGCCGCAACCCCGAGCTGAACTGGTTCGCGCCGTCGATCGACGTGATCGGCAACTTCATCGCGCCCGCCATCCGCCAACTCGGCAAGCAGGACGACATCCACATCGTCTCCGAGAACGGCGCGCTGGACCCGAACCTGCGCTGGATCAAGAAGGGCGACGTTCAGCTGGGCAGCGTCGGCCAGAACAACAAGGGCCTCGGCTGGGCCTTCTACGACCAGGGCCTGCGCCTGGCAGCCGGCGCGGAGCCGTCCGAGCAGAACATCCCGCAGAAGCTGTTCACCTACGAGAACCTCAAGGACATCCCCGCGAGCGCGCTCGAGGACCAGGACGAACTCTGGGACGTGATCACCAAGGGCGGCAAGTCGACCGCCTACGAGGACGCCTACCGACGTCAGTGGAGCATGCCGGAGGTGACCCAGTGAACCGCGTTGGCGCAGACGTCGGCGGAACGTTCACCGACCTCGTCTACTGGAACGCGGAGCAGAAGCGGATCGAGGTCCACAAGCTGCCGTCGTCGCCGTCCAACCCGGCGGAGGCGCTGCTGGCGGGCCTGCGCGAGATCTGTGAGATGCACGACGTCGAGGTCTCCGACATCGACCAGCTGCTTCACGGGACGACCGTCGGTACGAACATCGTGCTCGAGAAGAACGGCAGCGAGGTGGGCTTCATCACCACCGAGGGCTACCGGGACGTGCTCTACATCGGCCGTCACCGCCGCCCGTTCACGTTCTCGATCCAGCAGGACCTGCCCTGGCGGGAGCCCTCGCTGGCGTCGCGTGCCAACCGGCGCGTGGTCCCGGAGAAGATCGACGCGCCGAGCGGCGACGTCCTCGTGCCGCTCGACGAGGAGAAGGTCCGCCAGACTGTCCGCGAGCTGAAGGCCGACGGGGTCGACGCGATCACCGTCGGCTTCCTCTTCGCCTTCCTCAACTCCGACCACGAGAAGCGCGCCGCCGAGATCGTCCGTGAGGAGTTCCCGGAGGCGTACCTGTCGGTCAGCCACGAGGTGGTGCCGCTGCACCGCGAGTACGAGCGGTTCTCGACGGCCTGCCTCAACGCGTACATCGGCCCCAAGACCGGCCGCTACCTCGACAACCTGCGCGAGGCGCTGGCCACGGACGCGCCGGAGCTGGACATCGGCCTGATGACCTCCAGCGGCGGCGTCGTGAGCGTCCCCGACGCCAGCGCCAAGCCGGTCTCGCTGCTTATGTCGGGCCCGGTCGCCGGAATCATCGGCGGGGTCTGGATCGGGCGCCAGACGGGGCATCCGAACGTGATCACCCTCGACGTCGGCGGCACCTCCGCCGACATCGGCGTCGCGCCCGGCGGGGAGCTGCGGATGCGCAGGCTCTACGACACGGCGATCGGCGGCTACGACGTGATGCTGCCGATGGTCGACATGGACGCGATCGGCGCCGGCGGCGGCTCGATCGCCCGTGTCGACTCGGGCGGCCTCCTACAGGTCGGGCCGAGCAGCGCGGGCGCGATCCCGGGCCCGGCGAGCTACGGCAAGGGCGGGGTCGAGGCGACCGCGACCGACGCACAGGTGGTGCTCGGCCGCCTCCGTCCCCAGGGCCTGCTCGATGGGCGGATGTCGATCGACGTCGAGGCCGCGGAGAAGGCCTTCGACGACCACATCGTCGGCCGTGTCGGCGACCGCGACCGCGACGACGCGGCGATGGCGGCGCTCAAGATCCTCACGCACAACATGGTGCGGGCGATCGAGCTGAACAGCGTCCGCAAGGGCTTCGACCCGCGCGACTTCAGCCTCGTCGCCTTCGGAGGAGCCGGCCCGCTGTGGGCCGCGGAGATCGCCCGTGAGCTGTCGATCCCGTCGGTGGTCGTGCCGGGCCAGCCGGGAGTGACCTCGGCGCTCGGCCTGCTCGCCGCGGACCTCAAGTACGAGTACTCGCGCACCGTCATGGTCGACGTTCCCTCCGCCAACCCGGCGGACCTCCAGGCGGTGTTCGCCGAGCTGGAGGAGCAGGCGCGCGAGTCGCTGGCGCAGGCCGGCGTCGACGAGAGCGAGATGATCCTGCAGCGCCACGCCGACTGCCGCTACGTCGGGCAGGCCTACGAGCTGCTCGTCCCGGCTCCGTCGGGCGAGTTCGACGACGCGGCTATCGCGCAACTCGAGGAGTCGTTCCACGACGCGCACGAGCGGGAGTACTTCTGGCGCTTCGGCAGCGAGAAGCCGGTCCAGATCGTCCACCTGCGGGTTTACGGGATCGGGCTCATGCCCGACCTGGAGCTCAACCAGATCGAGGCCGGCGGCGAGACGCCCCCGGACGATGCGGTCATCGAGCGCGCCCCGGTGGCGTTCGAGGTCGGCGGAGTCACGGAGCGGCTGGACACGGCCTTCTACGACGGGTCCAAGCTGCTCGCGGGCAACGTCGTGACAGGCCCGGCGATCATCGACCACCAGACCGCGACGACCGTGTTGCCACCCGACCTGAGAGCGGAAGTGGATCAGTACGGCAACGTCATCATCGATTGCACGGAGGCCCAGAATGTCTGACGGTTCGACTGCTCCAGCGCGTCCGAAGTCGCGCGCCGAGGCGGCCCACGGTGGCCACGGCACCGTCGATCCCGTGACGCTCGCGGTGATCGGCGGGGCGTTCGTCGCCGCCGGCCACGAGATGGGCCACGCGATCAAGCGGCTGGCCTTCTCGCCCGGCGCGCAGCAGGTCGAGGACATCGGCGGCGGCCTGTTCACGGTCGCCGGCGAGGAGATCTGCGAGAGCGACACCAGCCCGATGCACATCGGCTCGATCCCCGCCTACATCCAGGGCTTCATGCGGCGGCTCGAGGGCGACGTCAACGAGGGCGACGTCATCATCCACAACAACCCCTACGAGGGTGCCTCGCATGCGCCCGACCTGCTCGTCGCCGTCCCGATCTTCTGGGAGGGCGAGCAGGTGGCGTGGTCGGCGGCGACGACCCACCTGACCGATGTCGGCGGCGTCTTCCCGGGCATCGCGATCGACGTCTTCGACGTCTTCGCCGAGGCCAAGATCTACGACTCGCTCAAGCTCTACGACCGCGGTGTCCGCAACGAGATGCTCTGGCGGTTCTTCCTCGACAACACGCGCACCCCGACCTACGTCGAGGGCGACACCGAGGCGATGATCGCGACCTGTCGGCTCGGCGAGCGGCGGATGCACGAGCTACTGGAGAAGTACGGCAAGGACACCGTGATGCCGGCGATCGGCGAGTGGCTCGACTACAGCGAGCGGATGATGCGCGCCGAGATCGAGAAGATCCCCGACGGCAGCTGGGAGGCCGAGGGCTACCTCGACGACGACGGGCGCAACCGTGACAAGCCGCTCAAGGTCAAGGCCAAGGTCACGATCGAGGGCTCGAACGTCACCTGCGACCTGACAGGCAGCGAGGAGAACTCGCTGACGGGCTTCAACTGCCCGTTCGGGGGCTCGACGGTTCCGGGCTTCTACACGATCGTGCGCTCGATCTTCCTCGACCAGGCGGTCTTCGCCGACCAGGGGATCCCGCAGAACCACGGCCTCTTCCGGCCCGTGACGGTGATCGCGCCGGTGGGCACGATCTTCAACCCCGCGTTCCCGCGCTCGGCGGGCCCGCGCGCCTGCCTGGTCTGCACGGCGGGCGACACGGCGATGAAGGCGCTGGCCCAGGTCGTGCCGGACAAGATCTCAGCCGGCACGAGCACGCTCTCGGTGGCGGTGTATGCCGGCTTCGACGAGGAGAAGCAGGAGTACTGGAGCCACTACGACATCATCGAGGGCAGCTACGGAGGCCGGCAGGGCAAGGACGGCCTCGACGCCGTCGACACGCTGGTCATCAACTCGCGCAACGTCCCGATCGAGGAGCTCGACATGCTCTTCCCGATCCGCACCGAGCGCTACGAGCTGCGTCCAGATCCGCCGGCCGCGGGCCAGTGGCGCGGCGGCGTGGCGAGTGTCCGCGAGAGCCGGTTCCTCGTCGACACCGTCATGACCAGCGAGGCCGAGGGCACCTACGAGGCGCCCTGGGGGATCTTCGGCGGCAGCGACGGAACGCCGCTGCGGGTCACCAAGTTCGGCGCCGACGGCGACGTCGAGGAGCTGCCCTCGAAGGTCACCAACCACCCGATGGAGGCCGGCAGCACGATCCGCTGGGAGCAGGCGTCCGGCGGTGGCTTCGGCGACCCGCTCGAGCGTGACCCCGAGGCGGTCCTGACCGACCTCCGCGACGAGTTCATCACGCTCGAGATCGCGTCCGAGCAGTACGGAGTCGTGATCGATCCCCAGGCGATGACCGTCGACGTCGATGCGACGGCGAAGCTGCGCGCGGACCGACGTGGCTGACCTGGCCGACCAGCCGGCCACCGCCCGCCGCAGCGCGGGCTGGTGGGCCGGCGAGGTGCTCTACCGGTTCGGCGTTCCCGCGCTGCTGGTGGTCCTGGTGGTGGTCTTCTCGCTGGTGGCGCCGAGCCAGTTCTTCACGGTCACCAACCTGCAGAACATCCTCGGTACGCAGGCGATCCTGCTGATGCTGGCGCTCGGGTTGACGATCCCGCTCGCGGCGGGCGAGTTCGACCTCTCGATCGTCGGCGTGTTCGCGTTCGTCTCGGCGATGTTCGCGCTCGTCACCGTCGACCACAGCTGGCCGGTCGTGCCGGCGCTCCTGTTCGCGCTGGCGCTGGCGGTTGCGATCGGCCTCACCAACGCCTTCTTCATCGTCAAGGTCGGCGTCAACTCGTTCATCACGACGCTCGGCACCGGGACGGCGCTCGGTGGCCTGACGCTGCTCCTGACCGAGTCCAAGACGTTCTCCGGTCTGCCGGAGGTCGTCGTCACCGTCAGCTCGACTCGGCTGCTCGGCCTTCCGCTCACCTTCTACTACGCGATCGGCCTCGCGTTCGCGCTCTGGTACGTGCTGGAGCACACGCCGGTCGGCCGCTGGCTCTACTTCGTCGGCTCCGGCCCCGAGGTCGCGCGACTCAACGGCATCCCAGTCGGGGCCGTGCGCACCGTGGCGCTCGTCGCGAGCTCGCTGATCGCCGCGCTCGCGGGCCTGCTCCAGGGCGGGCTGCTCAACGCGGTCGATCCGTTCTCGGCCCAGTCCTATTTGCTGTCGGCCTTCGCCGGAGCGTTCCTCGGGGCGACGACCATCAAGCCCGGCCGCTTCAACGCCTGGGGGACGGTCGCGGCGATCTACCTGGTGATCACCGGGATCGTCGGCCTCCAGATCACGACCGGGGCCACCGGCTACATCACCGACATCTTCAACGGCACGGTGCTCGTGCTCGCGGTCGCGCTGTCGCTGGTCGTAGGGCGCCGCCGCGCGGCCGCCGGGAGCGCGGCATGACGGCGCCGGCTCAGGCGGCCGCGGCGCCGGGCGCGGACGTGCCGATCCTCTCCGTCAGGGGGATCTCCAAGACGTTCGGCTCGACAGCCGCGCTGAGCGACTTCTCGCTCGACATCGCCCCGGGCACCGTGCACGGGCTGATCGGCCAGAACGGCTGCGGCAAGTCGACGTTCATCAAGATCCTCGGCGGCTTCCACGCGCCGGATCCGGGGGGCAGGCTCGCGGTGCGGGGCGAGGACGTGGAGCTGCCGCTCGGTCCGCGTGGCCCGGCCGCGCTCGGAATCTCGATCCTCCACCAGGACCTCGCGCTCGTCGACACGCTGTCGATCGTCGACAACCTGCGGATCGCCCAGTGGGCGACCGAGCCGCCGCTGCGGCGGCTGCGCTGGCGCGCGGCGCGCGCCGACGCCCGCCGCCTGCTCGCGCGCTTCGAGCTCGATCTGGACATCGACCAGCCCGTCGCCGCGCTGCCGGGCGGCGAGCGCGCGATCCTCGCCATCGCCCGCGCGCTCGACGGGATCGAGGGCGCCCACGGCGCCGGCCTGCTGGTGCTCGACGAGGCGACCGCGGCGCTCCCCGACGACCAGGTCGAGCGCCTCTTCACCGCCGTCCGGCGCGTCGCCGGCGACGGCAGCGCCGTCCTGTTCGTCAGCCATCGGCTCGACGAGATCACCGCCGTCACCGACGCGGTCACGGTGCTGCGCGACGGGCGCGGCGCCGGAACGGTGCCGACCGCGGACCTCACCGAGCGCGAGCTGATCCGCCTGATCGTCGGCCGCGACGTCGAGGAGCTGTCCGGCGGGCGGCTGCAGGCCAGCGCCGCGGCCGAGGTGCTGCGCGTGCGCGGCTTGAACGGCGCGATCCTGCGCGACCTCTCGTTCGAGGTCCGCGCCGGCGAGGTGGTGGGTGTCACGGGACTGCTGGGGATGGGCCAGGACGAGCTGCCCGGCCTGCTCTTCGGCGCGACCAAGGCTGCGAGCGGCTCGATCGAGGTCGACGGGACCGAGCTCGGACAGGCCAGGCCGCGCGACGCGATCCGCGCCGGCGTGGCGCTGGTTCCCGGTCAGCGGATCGGCGAGGGGGCGGTGGCCGAGGCGACCGTGACGGAGAACGTCACCCTCGCGACGCTGGGCGACTACTTCCGTCGCGGCTGGCTCGACGGCGACCGCCAGGTCCGCGACGTCCGCGACCTGACCGAGCGGTACGCCGTCAAGCCGCGTACGCCGCACGCCGTCTTCGGCCAGCTCAGCGGCGGCAACCAGCAGAAGGCCCTGCTCGGCAAGTGGATGGGCCTCGGACCCAAGCTGCTGATCCTCCACGAGCCGGCGCACGGCGTCGATATCGAGGCCCGGCGCGAGATCTTCAACAAGGTGCTGGCGGCGGCCGCCGAGGAGTCGATGGCGGTCCTGATCGTGTCGAGCGAGCACGACGAGCTCGCTCAGGTCGCGAGCCGCGTCCTCGTCCTCTGGGAGGGCGGCCTCCACGTCGAGCTGACCGGCGGTCAGCTGAATGAGCACGCGATCTCGGCGGCTTGCTACGGGCACGGAGGCGACCGACTGCCGGTCGAGGCGACATGACGGCGCAACCGCTGGATCGCCAGACGATCGACGTCGACGGCGACGAGCTGGCCTTCGCGACCGTAGACCTGCGCCCGCCGTGGGCCCCGGACGCGACTCCGATCGTCTTCCTGCACGGCCTCGGGCTGTCGCTCGACGTGTGGCGCCCCTGGATCGCGGCCGTCGCGGCCGACCGGCCCGTGCTCGCCATCGACCTGCGCGGCCACGGCGAGTCGGCCGCCGCGTGGTCGGCCGACGGCTACCCGTTCGAGCGCTTCGTCGACGATCTCGAGCGCGTGCTCGACGCCGCCGGCGTCGACGCCTTCCACTTTGTCGGCGAGTCGTTCGGCGGGACTATCGGCCTCGCCTTCGCCGCGGCGAACCCGGCGCGGGTGCGGTCGGTCACGACCTGCTCGACGGCGTTCGACGGGACGCGGATCGCCAACATCGCGCACTGGCCTGACCTCGTTGCCACCGAGGAGGGCATGACGACCTGGGTCGAGGAGATCGTCAGTGGCCGCCTTGGGCCCGACGTCGATCCGGCGATCGCGGAGTGGCTGGCCGCCCGCCAGCGGAACATCGACCCGCGCGTGGTCACCGGGATCGCCATCTGCCTGATGGGAGTCGACCTCTCCGACGCGGTCGGAAAGCTGCAGGCGCCGCTGCTGGTGATCTCGCCGGAGCGCAGCCCGTTCGTCGATCCGTCGAACGCCGAGGCGCTCGCCGCGGCGGCTCCTCGGGGCGAGCTCGCGTTCGTCTCGGGCGCCTTCCACGGTGTCGTGCTGTCGCACTGGCGGGACTGCGTGGCGCGGCTGCGCCCGTTCCTCGCGCGCGTCGAGGGCAAACCCGCCACGGGCGGGCCGCTCGCCACCGGCCTCGACGGAGACTGGGTCTCGGGCATCGGGTCGCACATCGCGATCGAGGTGCCCGACATTGAGGCCGGCCTGCGGTTCTACCGGGACATCCTCGGTCTCGAGGAGGATTGGCGCCACGCCCTGGAAGGTGGCTTCCTCACAGCCGTGACCGGACTGGAGGACGCGACCGGGGGGGTCGTGCAGCTGCTCTGCCCAGGCGGCAGCCGGATCGAGCTGTGGCTTCATCAGCCGCGCGGCGACGACGACGCCACCACCCGGCGGACAATCGTGGACCCGGGCCTCGACCACGTCTCGTTCGGCGTGCGCGACGTGCGCGAGGTGCACCAGCGGCTGGCGGCGGCGGGGGTCCGGTTCGTCGTCGAGCCGATCGACGTGGAGGACCCGCAGCACCCACTCCACGGCTGGCAGGCGGCTTACTTCGAAGATCCCTGGGGAACCCGGCTGGAGATCGTCGGACCCAGCCCGGGCAGCGGTCTCGCCAGCGGCGCGCACGAGATCGGAACCCGCCGATGAGCGCCGCCAACGGCGGTCGCGCGGACGGACTCGTGGAGCAGCCCGCGGTCAACCCGAGCCGCGTGCTCGCTCACCACGCCGACCGCCGCGGCGGCGCGCTGGCGCTGGCGGGCAACGGGTCGCAGATGACATGGGCGCAGCTCCACGAGCGGGTCAAGACGACGGCCGGCGCGCTCGCCACCGCCGGGGCACGGCGCGGCGACGTGGTCGGCGTGCTGCTGCACAACGACATCCGCTTCGTCGAGCTGATGTACGCCTGCGCCCACATCGGCGCAGTGTTGATGCCGCTCAACTGGCGCCTGGCGGGGCCCGAGCTGAACTACATCGTCAACCACGCACGCACGCGACTGCTGATCAGCGAGCCGGAGCTCGCCGAGTTGGTCGAGGCCGCCGGCGAGCTGTGCTGCGACGGCGTGATCGGCCTCCTCCCGCATGAGGGCTGGACCGAGCTGGACGCGCTGGGCGCGGCGGCCGAGCCGATCGAGGCGCCGGTCGAGGTGGCCGGCGACGACATGGCGAGGCTGATGTACACGTCCGGAACGACGTCGCGACCCAAGGGCGTGATGATCACGTTCGCCAACCTCGAAGCCAAGAACCTCGCGCACACCGTCGAGTTCGGGTTCACCGCCGCGCACCGCAACCTGGTCTGCGGACCGCTCTACCACGTTGGCGGCCTCGACATGGTGACCACGTCGATGCTCCAGGTCGGTGGCGAGAGCCACATCCTGCGTCGCTTCGACGCGGCCCAGGCGCTCGACGCCATCGAGCGGCTGCGGATCACCCACGTCTGGATGGCGCCGGTGATGATCAACTCGGTTCTCGCCGATCCGTCGCTCGGCGAGCGTGACCTGAGTTCGGTGCTGCTGCTCAGCGACGGCGGCGAGAAGATGCCACTGCCGCTGATCGAGCGCGTGCTGGCAGCGTTTCCCAACGCATGGTTCGCCGATGGCTACGGGATGACCGAGACAGTCAGCGGCGACACCTTCCTCGACAAGCGCCTGACGACCCACAAGCTGGGCTCGGTCGGCCGGCCAGTCTGCAACGCGGAGGTCCGGATAGTCGACGAGGACGACCGGCCCGTGCCGCCCAACACGCCCGGCGAGATCGTCATGCGCGGGCCGAAAGTCTGCAAGGGCTACATCTACGACGAGGAGACGACGGCAATTGCGTTGCGCGGAGGCTGGCTGCACACCGGCGACATCGGCATGCTTGACGAAGACGGATACCTGTTCATCGTCGACCGGCTCAAGGACATGATCCTCTCTGGCGGCGAGAACATCGCCTCCTCGGAGGTCGAGCGGGTTCTCTACGAGCACCCCGCGGTCTCCGAGGTCGCCGTCGTCGGGCGGCCCGACGAGCGCTGGGGAGAGGCTCCGGTCGCCTACGTCGTCGCGCGCGGCGAGGCGGTGCCGTCGCCGGACGAGCTGACGGCGTTCTGCCGCGAGCGGCTCTCTGGCTACAAGGTGCCGAAGGGCTTCCGGTTCGTGGACGAGCTGCCGCGCAACCCCTCCGGCAAGGTCCTCAAGCGGGCGCTGCGCGAGCGCGAGCAGGCGGAGGTCGTGGCATGACGGCCGAGGCAATTTCGGACAGGGTCGATTTCGGCCTCGACGGTCGGACGGCGCTCGTGACGGGCGCCGGCCGTGGGATCGGCCGCGCCACCGCGCTCGCGTTAGCGCAGCTCGGCGCCGACGTCGCGCTGGCCGCGCGGACCGCGGATGAGATCGAGTCCGTGGCGGCCGAGGTGGAGGCGCTTGGCCGGCGCGCGCTGCCGATCACCTGCGACGTGACCGATCGAGAGCAGGTCGAGAGCCTCGTCAGCCGGGTCGGCGACGAGCTCGGAGGGCTGCAGATCGTCGTCAACAACGCGGGCGGGGCGCAGTGGATCCGAGCGATCGAGAAGGTCGACCCGGAGCACTTCGACCAGGCGATCGCGCTCAACCTGACCGCCGTCCAGAACGTCATGCGCGCGTGTGCGCCGCTGCTGTTCGAGCGCCCGGCCGAGTCGTCTGTGACCAACGTGGTCTCGATCGCCGCGCGACGCGGGATCGAGAAGATGTCCTACTACTCCGCCGCCAAGGCCGCGGTCGTCGGGCTGAGCCGCGCGGCGGCGCGCGAGTGGGGCCCGCGCGGCGTGCGCGTCAACTGCCTCGGCCCGGGCTGGATCGACACCCAGCTCAGCAGCGGGTTGCGCAACGACGGCGAGTTCTTCGAGTCGAGCATCGAGCAGATCCCGCTGCGCCGCTGGGGCCAGCCGGGCGACATCGCCGCGGCCATCGCCTTCCTCGCGTCGGATGCCGCCGCCTACGTCAACGGCGTGACGCTCTACGTCGACGGCGGGCTGCTCGCATGAGCGACGCCGAGGCGAACGTCCTCTGGGAGCGGCGCGGACAGGTCGCGATCGTCACGCTCAACCGCCCGGAGCTGCGCAACGCCGTCGACGCGGCGACGTCGAGCGCGGTTGCCGCGACGATCCGCCGGCTCGAGGACGATCCCGAGGTGCGCGTCGGGGTGCTGACAGGCGCCGGTAGCGCCTTCTCGGCCGGCGCCGACCTGGGCGCCCTCGACCGCGGCGAGCTCGACGGCATCATCGGAATCGAGGGCGGCTTCTGCGGGATCGTTCGCGGGCGGCGACGCAAGCCGCTGATCGCGGCCGTCAACGGATTCGCGCTCGCCGGCGGATGCGAGCTGGCGCTCGCCTGCGACATCGTGGTCGCCGCCGAGGAGGCCCAGTTCTCGCTGCCCGAGGTCCGGGTCGGCATCATCGCCGGGGCCGGCGGGCTGATCCGCCTGCCGCAGGCGATCGGTCCGAAGAAGGCCCTCGAGCTGATCTTGACCGCCGACCGGATCGGAGCGGCCGAGGCCGAGCGGCTCGGGCTGGTCAACCACTGCGTGCCGCGCGCCGAGGTCCTCGACCGGGCGCTCGAGATCGCCGGCCGGATCGCGGCCAACGCCCCGGTGGCGATCGAGGAGAGCATGGCGATCGTCGCCGCGACGGTCGAGGGGACGGCCGCCGACGGCTGGCGCCAGAACGACTCCTCCTGGGTGCGAGTGCGCGCGACCGAGGACGCCGTCGAGGGGCCGCAGGCCTTCCTCGAGCGCCGCCCGCCGCGCTGGACCGGCATCGGCTGACGCTCCCGTGGCAGTCAGTCGTCGAGCAGCGCGCGGATCGCCTCGGCGATCCGCTCAGGCGACGGCAGCATCTCGGCCTCGAGCGGGGGGCTGTAGGGGACCGGCGTCGGCAGCGCGCCGAGGCGTCGCACCGGGCCGTCGACGTGCCAGAGCACCTGCTCGACCAGTCGCGCGACGATCTCGCCGCCTGGTCCATGACGCTCGACCGCTTCGTGGACGACCAGGCAGCGGCCGGTCCGGCGCACGCTCTCCGCGACGATCGCGAGGTCGCACGGCACGAGCGTGCGGAGGTCGATCAGCTCGACGTTCGCCGCGGCGCCGTCCAGCTCGTCGAGGACGGCACGCGTCTCGGAGACCATCCGGCCCCACGTCACGACCGTCGCTCCTTCGCCTGCGCGCACGATCCGCGGCTGCCCGGCGGGCAGGGCGGGGCGGTCCCACTCGTCGTCGCGGCGCCGGTAGAGGCGCCGGTTCTCGACGTAGCAGACGGGCCCCGGGTCGCGGATCGCCTCGACGAGCAGGTCGTGCGCGTCGCGGGCGTCGGCGGGGCAGAAGACCTTCAGGCCGGGAATGTGGGCCAACACGGCCTCGAGGCTCTGGGAGTGCTGGGCGCCGCCGCTGCGGCCGCCGCCGGTCTGCATCCGGAACACTATCGGCACCGTCACGCCGCCGCCGGTCATGTAGCGGAGCTTCGCCGCCTGGTTGACGATCGGGTCGAGGCAGACCGAGATGAAGTCCATGTACATCACCTCGGCGACGGGGCGCAGCCCGGAGATGGCGGCGCCGGTCGCCGCGCCGAGCACGCCGGCTTCGGCGATCGGCGTGTCCCAGACCCGCTCCGCGCCGAAGCGCTCGTAGAGGCCCTTGGTGACGCCGTAGACGCCGCCGGCCTCGCCGACGTCGACTCCCATCAGGATGACGTCGTCGTCGCGCTCCATCTCGTCGGCGAGCGCCTGGTTGACCGCCTCCATGTAGCGCGGAGTTTCAGACATGATCGAAGACCTCGCTTGCGGTGGGGTAGGGCGCCTCGGCGGCGCGCTTGACTGCGGCGTCGATCTCCTCGGCCACCTGCTCGCCGAGCTGCTCGAGCGCCGCGTCGTGCCGGCTGCCGAGCGCCTTGCGGGCCACCGCCAGCGGGTCGCGCTCGTCCCAGAGGGCACGGTCGTCGTCCTCGCGGTAGGGCTCCGGGTCGCCCTCGTAGTGGCCGCTGAAGCGGAACGTGTGGGCGACGAGGAAGCGGGGCCCGTCGCCCGCGCGGGCAGGCTCGGCGCTGGCGAGCACGGCCGCGCGCACGGCGAGCACGTCGCTGCCGTCGACCTCCTCCGCGGGCATGCCGTAGCTGCGCGCGCGGTCGGCCACGGTCGGTCCCTTCCAGGATCCGGACCGGGTGAACTCGGCATAGCCGTTGTCCTCGCAGACGAACACCACCGGCAGCGACCACGCGACCGCGAGCGTCATCGCTTCGTGGAACGCGCCCGAATGGACGGCGCCCTCGCCGAAGAACGGCATCGCGATCGTGCCGGTACGCCGCACTCGCGCCGCCAGTCCGGCTCCGACCGCCAGCGGGATTCCGCCGCCGACGACCCCGTTCGCGCCGAGGATGCCGAGCGCGGGGTCGGCGATGTGCATCGACCCTCCCTTGCCACGGCAGATTCCCGTGTCGCGGCCGAAGAGCTCCGCCATCATCGCTTCGGGGTCTGCGCCCTTGGCGATGCAGTGGCCGTGGCCGCGATGCGTCGTGGTGATGACGTCGCCGGCGCCGAGGGGTCCACAGGCGCCCGCGGCGACGGCCTCCTGGCCGATCGACACGTGGACGAAGCCGTGGACGTCGCCGGCGCGGAAGTGGCGCGCGACGGCCTCCTCGAAGCGGCGGATGCGCAGCATCGTGCGGTAGCTGTCGAGCAGTTCCTGGGTCTGTGCTTTAGAACGGGCCATAGTCAGAGTGCGAGCAGCAGCGGCCGCTCCAGGCGGTCCCGAAGGTCGGCGAGGAAGGCGGCGGCGTCGGCGCCGTAGACGACCCGGTGGTCGCAGGTCAGGCCGACGGTCATCGTCGGCCGGAAGCGCAGCGCGCCGTCGACCTCGACCGGCGCCCGGACGACGGCGCCGACGGCGAGGATCGCGGCCTGAGGTGGGTTGATGACCGCGGCGAAGCGCGTGATGCCCATCCCGCCGAGGTTCGACACGGTGAAGGTCCCGCCGCCGAGGTCGGCGGGAACGACGGTGCCCTCGCGTACCCGCCCGGCCAGGGCGCGGGTCTCGCGGGCGATCTCGCCGAGCGCCTTGCGGTCGGCGTCGAAGATCGTCGGCACGACGAGCGTCGCCTCGGCCGCGACCGCCATGCCGATGTTGATCCGCGGCCACAACGCGATCCGGTCGCCTTCGTAGGACGCGTTGAAGCGGGGGTGGTCACGCAGCGTCACGGCGCACGCTCGGATGACGAAGTCGTTGAGCGAGGGAGCCCGACCGTCCGACGCCTGCTTGATCTGCTCTCGCAGCTCGACCGCCGCCGACATGTCGACGGTGGCTTCGACCCAGAACTCCGGGATCGTCGTCTTCGCCTGCGACATCCGCTGGGCGATCACGGTCTGGGTGCGACTGAGCGGCTCGATGGCGGGCTCACCCCCGGCTCCGGTCGCCGCGGCGGGTGCGGGTGCCGCTACCGGCGCTGCCGGCGGTTCCGCCGCCGGCGGCGGATCCGTGTCGGGCCGATCGAGCGCACGGACGACGTCGGCCTTCGAGACGCGTCCGTCGCGGCCGCTGCCCGCCACTTCGGCGAGGTCGAGGCCGTGCTCCCGGGCCATCCGGCGCGCCACCGGCGTGGCGGCCACGCGAGCCTCAAGCGGCTCCGTGGTTGCGGTGGGGGCGGGAGCGGCGGTGGGCTCAGTCGCGTCGGCGGGAGTCGCATCCGCGGGGGGAGGGGCCGCAGGTGAGGATCCAGGCTCGCCGACCTCGGCGATCGGCGTGCCGACCGCCACGGTCTCGCCCACGGCAACGAGGATTCGCAGCGTTCCCTCGAAGTCGCTGGCGTAGACGGTCGTCGCCTTGTCGGTCTCGATCTCGACCAGATCGGCGCCGCTCAGGACGGCGTCGCCGTCTCCCTTGAGCCACTCGAGGATCGTGCCCTCTTCCATCGAATCGGAGAGGCGGGGCATGACGACGGTTCCGGTCGCGGACTCCGTGGCGGTGGGGGCGGCCATTTGGAAAGTTATACCAACTGTTCGATATACTTTGCCAATGGCATCCACCCCCGTCGTCACCGCACTAGAGGATTCGCTCACGGCCGAGGAGTCGGCGCTGAGGGATCTCGCCCGCGACTTCGCGGCCGGAGAGATCGCACCCCACGCCGCTGGTTGGTGGCAGGAGGAGCGGTTCCCGGTCGAGCTGTTCCGCAAGATGGGCGAGCTCGACCTGATGGGCCTGCTCGTGCCCGAGCGCTTCGGCGGCACCGGCATGTCGACGCGCGCTCTCGTGGCGGCCCTCTTCGAGGTCGGCAAGGCCGACCAGTCGGTGGCGGCGGCCTGGCAGGCGCACCTCACGATCGGGACGTTGCCCCTGCTGACCTTCGGGGACGACGAGCAACGGGACCGCTGGCTCACCCCGATCGCGCGCGGCGAGAAGCTGGCCTCGTTCGGGCTGACCGAGCCGAACGCCGGCTCCGACGCCGCCGGCATCCAGACGGTCGCCAAGCGCGTCGATGGCGGCTGGGTGGTCTCAGGGTCGAAGACGTTCATCTCGAACGCCTGCACCGACATGAGCCTCGGGCCGGTGATCCTCGCGCGCGTCGCGTCCGAGGACGCCAAGGACACCGACGGCGGCTACGTCACCCTGCTGATGCCGAAGGGGACCCCTGGGTTCTCGTTCGGCCCGAAGCTGCGCGGCATCGGCTGGCATGCCCTCGACAGCCGCGAGCTGAACTTCGACGACGTCGAGCTGAGCGACGACCACGTCGTCGGTGTAGCCGGCCAAGGCCTGTCGCAGTTCCTCGCCGTCCTCGACGTCGGGCGGATCACGGTCGCGACGCTGGGCATATCGCTCGCGGAGGCGGTGCTCGAGATGGCGCTGGCCTACGCCAAGGAGCGGCGGCAGTTCGGGCGCACACTGTCGAAGTTCCAGGCGATCCAGTTCAAGCTCGCCGACATCGCCGCCCAGCTGGAGGCCGTCAAGCTGCTCGTCTACCGGGCGGCCGCGCTGCGTGACGCGGGCAAGCCGTTCGGCAAGGAGGGGGCGATGGCGAAGCTGCTGTCGTCGAGCCTGGCGGTCAGCGCGGTGTCCGAGGCCGTCCAGATCCACGGCGGCTACGGCTACATGCACGAGTACCCGGTCGCGCGCTTCTACTGCGACGCGAAGGTGCTCGAGATCGGCGAGGGCACGAACGAGATCCAGCGCCTGGTGATCGCGCGCCACCTCGGGTGCTGACCGTGCTGGGCGGAGGAGACCGGTGAAGGCGCTGCGCTGGCACGGCGCCGGCGACATCCGGCTCGACGAGGTCGAGCGCCCGGCGCCGGGACCGGGGCAGGCGCTCGTCGAAGTCAGTTTCTGCGGGATCTGCGGAAGCGATCTGAACGAGTTCCGCGACGGTCCGAAGATGATCCGCGACGAGCCGCACCCGCTCACCGGGCGGCAGGCGCCGATCACCCTCGGCCACGAGTTCTCCGGTGTCGTCGTCGCCGTCGGCGAGGGGGCGTCCGGGCCGCCGGCCGGCACCCGCGTGACCGCTGACGCCTGCTGGCGCTGCGGGCGCTGCGCCGCGTGCGAGGCGGGCGACTACCACCGCTGCCGCTACGGCGCCTCGATCGGCCTGCACTCCGACGGGGCCTTCGCCAGCCACGTCGTCGTGCCCGACTACTGCCTCGTCGCGCTCGACGACGCCGTGTCCGACCAGGTCGCCGCGCTCACCGAGCCGTTCGCGGTGGCGCTGCACGCGCTCGAGCGCGGAGGCCTTGGCGCCGGCGACGACCTGCTGGTTCTGGGCTTCGGGCCGATCGGCGCGGCGGCGGCCCTGACGGGACGCGCGCTCGGCGCGCGTGCCGTCGTGGTCGAGCCCGACGAGCGGCGCGCGGCGATCGCCGCCGGCTGCGGCTTCGCCGTGCTGGCGGCCGGAGACGGCCTCGAGCGGCGGGTGCGCTCCGAGGTCGGCGGCGGCGGGGCCGACGTCGTCGTCGACTCGACCGGTGTAGCCGCCGTCCTGCCGCAGGCGGTCGAGTGCGCGAAGCGCGGCGGTCGCATCGTCCTCGTCGGGCTCGGCGGCCCGCCCGCCAGCCTCAGCTGCGACCGCCTCGTGATGTTCGAGCGTGCGCTCGTCGGCAGCCTCGGTTACCGTCACGACCTGCCCAAGGTGGTCAAGCTGTTCGCCGAGGGGCTCCTGGACCCGTCGGCGTTGATCGGCGAGGTCGTTTCCCTGGAGGAGGCTCCCAAGATGTTCGAAGACCTAACTCGAGACTCAGGCGGCGTCGTCAAGGCGCTGGTGGACGTCGGTGGCCAAGCAGCGTAAGGCCGATTTCGCCGGCGCCGGCAATGGCGGCAAGGTCAGCGCCCGCTACGACAAGCGCCGTCGCGAGGTGGTCGACAGCGCGGCGCGCGTCTTCGCCGAGCGCGGGTACCACGCGACGTCGATCGAGGACCTCGTCGAGGCCACCGGCCTCCAGCGCGGCGGGCTCTACCACTACATGGACAGCAAGAAGGACCTGCTGAGCCAGATCCACCACCGCTTCATCGAGCCACTGCTCGACGACGCCCGCGGCATCGTCGAGCGGGGCGGACCGCCGGACGAGGTGCTGCGCAACCTCGGCGGCGCGCTGATCCGCGACATCGCGTCGTACGGCGATCAGGTGACCGTCTTCCTGCACGAGTGGCGGATCATCCGGGACGATCCCGAGTGGGGCGAGATCCGTCAGGCGCGCAAGGACTTCGAGGCGCTCGTCGGCTCGGTGCTCAGGCGCGGGATGGACGAGGGAGTGTTCGCGATCCGCGACGAGCGGATCGCGCTGCTCGGCTTCCTCGGCATGTTCAACTACAGCTACCAGTGGTTCCACCCCGGCGGGCGGGTCCCCGCCGAGCAGGTCGCCGAGGAGTTCTGCGACATCTTCCTCGACGGAATCCGCGCCTAGTCGCCGCCTGTTTCGCTCAGGCGTCCTGGGCCGCGTACTCGCGCAGCAGCTCGTTCTCGCGCTCGTGCTTCGGGAAGAGGAAGAAGACGACCGCCGCGCCGAGCAGGACGGCGACGATGCCGGCGCTGTACGCCCAGTCGTCGCCTTTGAGGAACGACGTCTTGGCCGCGTCGACGATCTGGTTGGCGTACTGCGGGTACTGCTCGGCGGTCGACGCGGCGCTGGCGAACGACTTCGTCAGCTCGCTCTCCGTCGACTCACTGATCTGGCTGGCCTGCGGCGACGAGCCGATCGTCGCGGCGAACGACGACGCGTAGCCGGCGGTCAGCAGTGCGCCGAGGATCGACTGCATGATCGCCCCGCCGAGGTCGCGCTGGAGGTCCGCGGTACCGGACGCCATGCCGGCGCGGGAGACGGGCACAGAGCTGGTCAGCGCGCGCGACGCCGGTGTGCCGGCGAGGCCGACGCCGACGCCGACGAGCAGGTAGCCGAGGCCGACCGCCCAGTAGCCGATCGAGTCATCCCACAGCAACAACATCACGACGAACCCGAGCAGGCAGACGAGGAACCCGGCGAGCAGCGTGAAGCGCGACCCGCGCGTGCCGACGAGCTTCGCCGATCGCGGCGCGGCGATCACCATTCCCACGGCGCCGGGGAGGATCGCGAGTCCCGACTCGAGCGTCGAGTAGCCGAGCACGTTCTGCAGGTACTGCTGCCCAACGAACATCGCGCCCATCAGGGAGCCGAACACGATCACGCCCGCCAGTCCCGCAACCCAGAACGTCCGCCGGCCCGCGATGTGCAGGTCGTAGAGGGGGTTGGAGGCGCGCCGCTGGCGGATGACGAACGCGAGCGTCGCGGCCACGGCGATCGCGCCGAGCCCAATTGCCAGCGTTCCCCTGTCCGGGACGGCCGCGAAGTTGATCCCGAGCACGAGCGCGGCGACCAGTACGACCGACAGGATGCCGCCGAGGTTGTCGACCGGATCGGTCGCCTCGTTGACGTGTGCGGGAACCAGGCGCCAGGCCGCGAGCAGCGCGAGCAGCGCCAGCGGCAAGGTGATCAGGAAGACCGAGCCCCAGTCGAAGCCCTCTAGCAGCGCGCCGGAGATCAGCGGTCCCAGCGCGGAGATCGCGCCGCCAATGCCCGACCAGAGCGCGATCGCCTTCGTACGGGCGGGGCCCGACCAGAGCGCGGTGATCAGCGCCAACGTCGTCGGGAACGCCATGCCTGCCGCGAGACCGCCGGCCAGCCGCGCGACGAATAGGACCTCGATCGACGGCGCCAGCCCGGCCAGCAGGCTCGCCGGGATCGACAGGCCCATGCCGAGCAGCAACATCCTCTTGCGCCCGTAGCGGTCGCCGAGCGCGCCGAGATAGAGCACCGATGCCGCCAGCCCGAGCGAGTAGCCAACCGCGACCAAATTCAGCTGCGTCTGACTCGCGTCGAACGCTCTTCCGATGTCCGGCAGCGCGACGTTCGCGACCGAGAGATTGAGGTTCGCGACTCCCGCGACGGCGATCAATGCCGCTAGGACCGCGGCGGGGCGCTTCGGCCCGGAGGACGACACGCGCGCAGCCTATCCTCGATCCGTATGCCTGACACCGTCGAGCTGAGTCGCGCCGAGCGCGTCGCCGAGCAGCGCAAGTCGCTGCCGGACTCGCCGGGCGTCTACCTGTTCAAGGACGAGCGCGGCGCGGTGATCTACGTGGGCAAGGCGAAGTCGATCCGCAAGCGGGTCGGCTCGCACTTCTCGAAGCCGGGCAACCGCTCGGCGCTGGAGATGACCTCCTCGGTCGCCGAGATCGACTTCATCGCGACCGAAACCGAGGCCGAGGCGCTGCTCGCCGAGCAGGAGTTCATCAAGCGTCACCGGCCGCGCTTCAACGTCCGGCTGCGCGACGACAAGTCGTATCCGTACATCGGGATCTCGCTCGACGAGGACTATCCGCGCGTCTACTTCACCCGTGAGAAGCACCGCCGCAACCGCGCCTACTTCGGCCCGTTCTCGAACGCCAAGCGGGTACGGGAGACGCTCGACCTGCTCGGCAAGGTCTTCCAGTACCGCACCTGCGAGGGCAAGGAGCCGGGGCGCCAGTCCGGCAGCCCGTGCCTCGACTACTTCATCAAGCGCTGCCAGGCGCCCTGCGTCGGCTACGTGTCGAAGGAGGAGTACCGCGAGAACGTCGACACGATCGTCGCGTTCCTGTCTGGCCGCTACCGCGAGATCGAGCGTGAGCTGGAGCAGAGCATGAAGCTCGCCGCCGCGGACCAGGAGTTCGAGTCGGCAGCCCACTTCCGCAACCGGCTGCGCGCCGTCCGGTCGCTGCTCGAGCGCCAGCGGATCGCCAACGAGTCGGTCGGCACGCTCGACGCGATCGCCGTCGCCGTCGAGGAGACCGACGCCAACGCCCAGGTCTTCCAGGTCCGCGACGGCGTGCTCGCCGACCGCCAGAGCTTCTACCTCGAGAACGCCGGCCAGCGCGACGAGGCCGACGTGCTCGAGGAGTTCGTCCTGCAGTACTACGCCAGCTCGATGTCGATCCCCCCGCAGGTGATCGTGCCGCGCGGCGACGCCGACTTCGGCCTGCTCGCGGAGGCCCTCGGGGAGCGCCGCGGCGCCCCGGTCGAGGTCCGCCACGCCGAGCGCGGCGACAAGCGGCGGATCTTCGAGCTCGCGCAGCGCAACGCGCGGCTCGCGCTGGACCAGGACCGGCTGCGCTCCGAGCACCGCCGCTCGCGGCGGATCGAGGCGATCGAGGGACTCCAGCGCGAGCTCGGCATGCCGGCGCTGCCGATGCGGATCGAGTGCTTCGACATCTCGAACCTCGGCGAGACCCACACCGTCGCGTCGATGGTCGTCTTCGAGGGTGGCGCCCCGAAGAAGTCCGACTACCGCCGCTTCAAGATTCGCGACGCGGCGCAGGACGACTTCGCCGCGATGTCCGAGGTGCTGCGCCGCCGCGTCGCCCAGTTCCGCGCTCAGCGCGAGATCTCACCGCACGAGAAGCAGCACGACGCGAGCTTCGCCGCGCTGCCGGCGCTGATCGTGATCGACGGCGGCAAGGGCCAGCTCGGCGCCGGGCTGCCGGAGCTCCAGGAGCTGCGCGACCTCGGCACGACCGTCGTCAGCCTCGCCAAGCGGATCGAGGAGGTCTTCATGCCGGGCCGCTCCGCGCCGCTGCTGCTGCCCCACGACCGTGCTCCGCTGCAACTGCTCCAGCGCATCCGCGACGAGGCGCACCGGTTCGCGATCGAGCACCACCGCTCGCGGCGCGACAAGGCGATGACACGCTCCGTGCTCGACGACGTCCCCGGCGTCGGCCCGACCCGCAAGCGGGCGATCCTCAACCACTTCGGCACGCCCGAGCGGGTGCTCGCGGCGAGCCGCGAGGAGTTGGAGGGGGTGCCGGGGCTCCCGGGCAAGGTCGCCCGGGAGATCCATCAGCACCTGCACCGCGTCGATTAGGGGATCAGCTCAGGGCCCTTGCCCCGGTGCGCCTTCTTGAACGCCTCGAGCGCCGTGTAGAGGTCGCCGCTGTAGTCGCGGCAGCCGAGCAGCCGGCCGGTCCCGTATCGCCCGGGCTTGCCATTCCAGGCCGTAGCCGCGACGTCGTACTCCATGTCGGTCGTGTCGGGGACGAGGACCATCAGCCGCGAGTCGTTGTCGTAGTACGCCTTGAGGCTCGCGCGGTCGTCGGCGGGGAGGTCGCGCTTGAACCAGACGATCACGCGGCCGTGCTCGAGCGTGTGGACGAGCCGCTGGACGCCCGGCGAGATCGAGTACGCCCCGTCCTGCGCCGGTGTCGGGTCGTGCTTGCCCGACGTCGGCGGGTCCGACGAGTAGCGGACCGGGGGGTCGCTGGGAGACACGTGGAGGTTGCTCGCCGCCTTGAAGCTCTTCAGCTCGCAGTCCGCCGCCGCGGCGCCCTCCTCGACCGTCGCGACCTCCTCCGGAACCTCGAAGAGGCCCTTGTCGGGGAGCAGGTCCTCGGCCTCCTCGTCGCTGACCGTGACGTCGGCGCGTGGATCGGGCGCCACGAGGCCGTCGTCGTCGGAGCCGCCGGCGACGCTGCCGATCATCGCCACCACGGCGATCGTCGCCAGCACCACCGCCACGGCTCCGGCCGCGTAGCCGAGCACGAGGCTGCGGCCGGACGCGCGCTCCTGGTCCCCTCCGTCGGCCATCGGGGGCGAACAGTAGCTGGGCCGTCTCCGCCAACCGCTAGAAACCTTGTTACGTGGAGGACTTCGTAATCGTCACCGGGCTGTCCGGAGCTGGCAAGAGCCAGGCGATGGCGACGTTCGAGGACGCCGGCTACTTCTGCGTCGACAACCTGCCACCGGAGATGATCGCGGGGCTGGCGACGCTGTTCGAGCACGAAGGGTCGAAGGTCGAGCGGGCGGCTGTCGTGTCCGACGTTCGCGGCGGCGCCTACTTCGACGGGCTGGTCAAGGTGCTCGACGAGCTCGACGAGCGCGGGATCGCCCACCGGCTGCTCTACCTCGAGGCGAGCGAGGACGTGCTCGTCAACCGCTACAAAGAGACGCGCCGCCGCCATCCACTATCGGAGGGAGGCCCCTCCGGCGGCTCCGTGGCCAGCTCGATCGGCGCCGAGTGGGACCTGCTGCGGCCGCTGCGCGACCGCGCCGACGTCTCGATCGACACCAGCGACCTCGGCGCGGCGCGGTTGCGCAAGGTGGTCGCCGACAAGATGCTGCCGCGCGGCAAGGTCGGCAAGCTCGCGGTGACCTTCATCAGCTACGGCTTCAAGCACGGCACGCCGCGCGACGCCGATCTGCTGTTCGACGTCCGTTTCCTGCCGAACCCTCACTACGAGGCCGATCTGCGCGACCTGACCGGGCTCGACGCCCCGGTGCGCGAGTACGTCGAGGCCTCCGAGGGGCTCGAGGACTTCTTCGACCGGCTCATCCCGCTGCTCGACTACCTGCTGCCCCAGTACGAGCGGGAGGGCAAGGCTCATCTGGCGATCGGGATCGGCTGCACGGGCGGCCGGCACCGCTCAGTGGTGATCGCCGAGCGGCTCGCCCGTGAGTACGGCGAGCGCGAGGACCTGATGGTCGACGTCGTCCACAGGGACGCCGGCAAGCCTCCGCGCCGGCCCTGAGCTAGATTCCGGGGTCCCAGTCTTCCGAAGGAAAGGACCCCTCGAATGGCCTTGAAGGCCGGAATCAACGGCTTCGGCCGCATCGGCCGCAACGTCTTCCGAGCGGCGCACGAGCGTGGCGCGGACATCGACTGGGTCGGTGTCAACGACATCACCGACACCAAGACGCTCGCCAACCTGCTCAAGTACGACTCGATCCTCGGGCCGTTCCCGGGCACCGTCGAGGCGACCGAGACGGGCCTGATCGTCGACGGCAAGGAGCTGCGCGTCTTCGCCGAGCGCGATCCCGCCGACATCCCGTGGGGCGACGTCGGCGCCGAGGTCGTGATCGAGTCGACCGGCTTCTTCACCAAGCGCGACGACGCCGCCAAGCACCTCGCCGGTGGCGCCCGCAAGGTGATCATCTCCGCGCCGGCCACCGAGCCGGATGTCACGCTCGTGCTCGGCGTCAACGACGACGCCTACGACCCGGGTTCGCACGACGTGATCTCGAACGCCTCCTGCACGACGAACTGCCTCGCGCCGTTCGCGAGCGTGCTGCACGACGAGATCGGCATCGAGTCGGGCGTGATGACGACGATCCACGCCTATACCGGCGACCAGCGCCTGCTCGACGCGCCGCACAGCGACCCGCGTCGTTCGCGCGCCGCCGCGATCAACCTGATCCCGACGTCGACCGGTGCCGCAAAGGCGATCGGCCTCGTGATCCCGGATCTCAACGGCAAGCTCAACGGCATCGCCGTGCGTGCCCCCGTGCCGACCGGCTCGGTCGTCGACCTGACGTTCCAGGCGTCGCGCGACACCTCGATCGAGGAGATCAACGCGGCCGTCGCCGCGAAGGCCGACACCGGTGCGCTCGAGGGGATCCTCCAGTACACCGAGGACCCGATCGTCTCGACCGACATCGTCCGCTCGCCGTACTCGTCGATCTTCGACTCGAAGCTGACGATGGTCGTCGACGGCCGGTTGGTGAAGGTCATCTCCTGGTACGACAACGAGTGGGGCTACTCGAACCGCGTGGTGGATCTCACCGAGCGCGTTCTGGTCGGCGCGCCAGCCGCCGCGTAGTGCTCGGCAAGCGGACCGTCCGCGACCTGGACCTCCAGGGTGGCGAGCGTGTGCTCGTCCGCGTCGACTTCAACGTCCCGCTGGAGGACGGCCGGGTCACCGACGATGCGCGGATCAGGGCCGCGTTGCCGACGATCGAGCTGCTGCTCGACGCCGGCGCGCGGCTGATCCTCTGCTCGCACCTCGGCCGGCCGAAGGATCGTGAGCCCGAGACGTCGCTGAAGCCGGCGTCGGACCGGCTGCGCGAGCTGGTCGACGCACCGGTGCGGCAGGCCGGCGCCGTCGTCGGCGACGAGGTCCGTGCCGCCGTCGACGCGCTCGAGCCGGGCGCGATCCTGGTGCTCGAGAACACGCGCTGGGAGCCGGGGGAGAAGGCCGACGACCCCGAGCTGGCGCGCGAGCTCGCCTCCTACGCCGACGTCTACGTCGACGACGCGTTCGGCGCGGCCCACCGCGCCCATGCGACGACCGCCGGCGTCGCCGAGCAGCTTCCGGCCGTCGCCGGCCTGTTGCTCGAGCGCGAGGTGAACACGCTCGACGGGATCGTCGAGAACCCCGAGCGGCCGCTCTGCGTGGTGCTCGGCGGCGCGAAGGTGACCGACAAGATCGCCCTGATCGATCGGTTCCTCGACACCGCCGACAGCGTCCTGATCGGTGGCGCGATGTGCTTCAGCTTCTTCCGCGCGCAGGGCATCCCGACCGGCGACTCGCTGGTCGAGGAGGCGGGCGTCGAGCTGGCGCGCAGGGCGCTCGCGAAGGCCGAGGGGTCGCGCTGTCAGCTCTTGCTTCCGGTCGATCTGGTGCTTGGCGATCGCTTCGCCGCCGACGCCGACCGCCGCGAGCTCGAGGGCGTCGACGTGCCTGACGGCTGGATGGGGCTCGACATCGGCCCTGAGACCGCCGCGGCCTACGCCCGCGAGGTCGCCGCCGCCGGCACGGTCTTCTGGAACGGCCCGATGGGCGCGTTCGAGCTGGAGCCGTTCTCCGGTGGCACGCGCGCCGTCGCCGAGGCCGTCGCCGCGGCGCCCGGCACGACCGTCATCGGCGGTGGCGACTCGGCCGCCGCGATCGCGTCCTTCGGCCTGGCCGGCGAGGTCACGCACATGTCAACGGGCGGCGGCGCCGCCCTCGAGCTGCTGGAGGGCAAGCCCCTTCCCGGAGTGGAGGCCCTCGACGATGCCCGCTGAACGAACTCCATACATCGCTGGCAACTGGAAGCTCTGGGGCACGCGCGCCCAGGCGGCCGACTACTGCGAGCGGTTGTTGACGCTGCTTCCCGACAGCACCCGGCGGCGTCCCGAGGTCGGCCTCTGTGTGCCTTACACGGCGCTCGAGACCGTCTCCGGCGCGCTCGAGGGCTCCGGCGTGGTCGTCGCCGCTCAGAACATGCACCAGGCCGAGAGTGGCGCCTACACCGGCGAGATCTCGGCGCCGATGCTGCTCGAGGTCGGAGCCACGGCCGTCGTGCTCGGCCACTCCGAGCGGCGCCAGCTGTTCGGCGAGACCGATCGCGCGCTGTCCGAGAAGGTCCCGGCGGCCCTGGAGGCCGGCCTGCAGCCGATCCTCTGCGTCGGCGAGACGGAGGAGGAGCGCGAGGCCGGCGACATGGAGCGCAAGCTGCGCCACCAGGTCCAGGAGGGGCTGGAGCAGGTCGCCGACGACCGGCTGGCCGACGTCGTGATCGCCTACGAGCCGATCTGGGCGATCGGCACCGGCAAGGTCGCGACGCCGGACCAGGCCCAGGAGGCGACCTCGTTCGTCCGGGCGCTCGTCGGCGACCGGTCGAAGGACGCCGCCGAGCGCGTTCGCGTCCTCTACGGCGGCAGCGTCAAGCCGGACAACGCGGGGGAGATCCTCGAGCAGGCCGACATCGACGGCGCGCTGGTCGGCGGCGCGAGCCTCGACCCGGACAGCTTTGCCCGCATAGTCGCCGCTGCTGAATGATGGACGGCCAGGTTCCCGCGGTCTGCCTGGTCATCCTCGACGGCTGGGGGCTGGCGCCGGACGGGCCGGGCAACGCCGTCTCGCTCGCTGACACGCCCGTCTTCGACGCGCTGTGGGCCAGCCACGCCCACACCCAGCTCACGGCCTGCGGCCGCGCTGTCGGCCTGCCCGACGGCCAGATGGGCAACTCCGAGGTCGGCCACCTCAACCTCGGCGCCGGCAAGATCGTGCGCCAGGACCTGACGCGGATCGACGACGCCGTCGCCGACGGTGAGTTGGCAGAGAACCCGGCGCTGCGCGACGCCTGCGCGGCGGCGCGCGAGTCGGGGCGGCTGCACCTGCTCGGCCTCGTCTCCGACGGCGGCGTCCACGCCAGCATGGACCATCTGCGCGCCCTGATCGAGCTGGCCGCCGACCACGGCGTGCCGGACATCGTGCTGCACGCCTTCACCGACGGCCGCGACACGCTGCCGCGCTCCGGCGCCGGCTACCTGGCGACGGTCGAGGGCTGGCTCGCCGCGCATGGCGGCCGGATCGCGACGGTCTGCGGGCGCTACTACGCGATGGACCGCGACCGCCGCTGGCCGCGGGTCAAGCTCGCCTACGACGCGATCGTCCACGGCCGGCCGGCGCCGCTCGGCAGCGACCCCGACGACTTCGGCGACGGCGAGGGCCAGACGACGGCGCACGCCGCCTCGGGCGTCGCCGCGGTCCGCGCTGCCTACGACCGCGACGAGACCGACGAGTTCGTGCGCCCGACGCTGGTCGGCGCCGAGGGCCGGATCCGCGACGGCGACGCCGTCCTCTTCTTCAACTTCCGCCCCGACCGGGCACGCGAGCTGACCCGCGCGCTCGCCGAGCCGGACTTCGCCGAGTTCGACCGTGGCGCCGCTCCGCGGGTCGACTACACGACGTTGACCGAGTACCAGGAGGAGTGGGATTACCCCGTCGCCTTCCCGCCCGAGCGGCCGGAAGCGACGCTCGCCTCGGTGCTCGCGGAGCGCGGCGTGCGCCAGGTCCACGTCGCCGAGACCGAGAAGTACCCGCACGTCACCTACTTCTTCAACGGCGGCGAGGAGCACCCCTACGACGGCGAGGAGCGCTGCCTGGTCGACTCGCCGCGCGACGTGCCGACCTACGACCAGAAGCCGCAGATGAGCGCCGAGGCCGCCGCCTCGGCATTCGTCGAGCGCTGGCGGGAGGGCCGCTGCGGGTTCGGGATCATCAACTTCGCCAACCCCGACATGGTCGGCCACACCGGCGTCATCCCGGCCGCCGTCACGGCGATCGAGACCGTCGACGCCCAGCTCGGCCGCGTCGTCGAGGCAGTACGCGCCAGCGGCGGGGCCTGCATCGTCACCGCCGATCACGGCAACGCCGACAACATGCTCGAGCCAGACGGCAGCCCGAACACCGCCCATTCGCTCAATCCGGTCCCGCTGATCGTCACGGCTGACGTTCCGGGCCTGCGCGACGGCGGCATCCTCGCTGACGTCACCCCGACGGTCCTCGACCTGCTCGGCGTCGAGCAGCCGGCGGCGATGACCGGCCAGACGCTGATCGAGCGTTGACGCCGCCCGTCTTCGACATCGGCGCGCGCGACGGCGACGCCCGCGCCGGGCTCCTCCACACGCCGCACGGCGACGTCCGCACGCCGGCCTTCGTGCCGCTGGCGTCGAACGCGTCGGTGCGCGGGCTGCTGCCCGGCGAGGTCGCCGAGCTCGGCTACGACATGGTGCTCGGCAACACCTTCCACCTGTTCATCACGCCGGGCGAGGACTACGTCGCGGCGGCCGGCGGCCTGCACCGCTTCATGGGCTGGGACGGGCCGATCATCACCGACTCCGGCGGCTTCCAGGTCTTCTCGATGGGCCACGGAAGCGTCGCCGACGAGATCAAGGGCCGCCGCGACGGCCGCAAGAACATGGTCCACGAGATATCTGAGGACGGCGTCCGCTTCCAGTCCTACACCGACGGCGGCGAGCGCTTCATGGGCCCGGAGACCTCGATGGAGGTCCAGGCGAAGCTCGGCTCCGACATCGCGCTCGCCTTCGACGAGTGCACGCCGTTCCACGCCGACCGCACCTACACGCTGCGCGCGATGGAGCGCACGCATCGCTGGCTCGACCGCTGCATTGCCTGGCACGGCGAGCACGCGCCGGCCGGACAGCTGCTCTACGGGATCGTCCAGGGCGGGGTCTACGAGGAGCTGCGGCGCGAGTCGACCGACTACATCGCGAAGGCCGACCTCGACGGAGTGGCGATCGGCGGCTCGCTCGGCCAGGAGAAGGAGCAGATGCACGAGGTCGTCGGCTGGGCGCTGCGCGGGCTCCCGGACGACCGCCCGCGCCACCTGCTCGGCATCGGCGACGTCGACGACATCCTGCACGCGGTCGCGGCCGGGATCGACAGCTTCGACTGCGCGACGCCGACCCGGCTCGCCCGCCACGGCACCGCGCTCGTGCCCGATCCCTCGCGGCGCTGGCGGCTCGACCTGACCAAGGGCGCCTCGGCCGGCAGCGACGAGCCGATCGCCGCCGGCTGCCCCTGCCCGGCCTGCCGCGACCACACCCGCGGTTACCTCCACTACCTCGCCCGCCACAAGGAGCTGACCGGCGCCCGTCTGATCACCCTCCACAACCTCGCCTTCATGGCGGACCTCATGAAGGGCCTACGCGAGGCGATCGAAGCCGGCGAGCTAGCGGCCTACACCGACCGCGTAATGGCCGGAGACGCTCCTTACTGAGTGTTCTCGCGCAGGAACTGCTCGATGCCGTCGATCTGCTGCTGGACGTCGTTGCGGTCGACGGGCGAGATGCCGTTGTCGTCGCCGCTGGAGGAGAGCAGTACGAGCGCGACGGCGGCGATTGCCATGAGAATGGCGATCAGGACCAGGAACTGACCCCAGCGGCGGTTTCGCACGTTGCGCTTGGCGGCCGTGGCGGAGGGAGCTGCCGCGGGGGCCTGGCGTCCGCCCTCGCCCGGCGGCAGCGGCGCGATCGGCGGCCGCTGGCGCGTCCGCAGCGCCTGGGTCGCATCGGTGACCTGGCCGAGCGCTCGCGTCGCGTCGGGATCGGTGGCCGGCCCCGTCGCGAGCCGCCGCGTGGCCTCGGTGTCGTGGCCGTGCAGGCCGGCCTCGAGCGCGTGGGCGAAGTCGAGCGCCGAGTCGTAGCGATCCTCGGGGGCGCGCTCGAGCGACACCCGGATCGCCAGGTCGAGCTGCAGCGGCACCGCCGGTCGCAGCTCGGAGATCGGCTCGATCGGCTCGTCGCGCTGCTTGAGCGCCAGCTCGGTCAGCGAGCCGTACTCGTGCGGCAGGCGGCCGGTGAGCAGCTGGTAGGCGCATACGCCGAGCGAGTAGGTGTCCGAGCGCGGGCCGGCCTCGTCGCCGTGGGCCTGCTCGGGGGAGAGGTAGGCGGCGGTGCCGAGCACCGAGCCGACCTGGGTGATCCGCGTCTGCTCGGCCGCCTTGGCGATCCCGAAGTCGGCCAGCTTGGTGGCGCCGGAGTCGGCCGAGATCAGCAGGTTGCCGGGCTTGACGTCGCGGTGGACCACGCCTGCGCGGTGGGCGTAGTCGAGCCCGTGGCAGGCGTCGCGCACGATCCGCACCGCCTGCTCGATGTCGAGCCGCTTCTGGTCGCGCAGCAGGTCGGCGCAGGACGGCCCGTCGACGAACTCCATGACGATGAAGTGGCGGTGCGAGCTGGCGTCGAGCCCGTAGTCGAAGACCTGGACGATGTTCGGGTGCTGCAGGCGCGCGGCAGACAGCGCCTCACGCTGGAAGCGGGCGACGAACGCCTCGTCGTCGGCGAGGTGCTCGGCGAGCAGCTTGACCGCCACCGACCGCTCGAGCACCGTGTCCTGGGCGAGGAAGACGGTCGACATCCCGCCGGCGCCGAGGCGGCGCTCGATCCGGTAGCGACCCGCGATCTCCTGGGGCTGGGCCATCAGTCGCCTACCCCGTCGGGCGCCTCGGCGCCGCCACGCTCCTGGCCGGGCGGACCGGTTCCGTCGGGTCCGTTGCCATTTGGGGAGCTCTCCGGCGTGGTCGGAGGCGCCGGCGTGGTCTCCGGCGGCGTGGTGGTCGTCTCCGTCGTCTCGGCCGGCACCGTCTCCGTCTCGGTCGTGACCGTCTCAGTCGGCGTCTCGTCGGTGGTGGTGTCCTGCTCGCCCTGCTCGGCGGAGCGGATCTCGTCGCACTCCTGGTCGACGAGCTGGGTCAACCGCTCGATGCTCTGCTCGAGCGCCGAGCGGATCTCGGGATCGACCTCCGAGGGGATCGAGCTGAGCGCGTCGTCGATCGGGCCGATGTTGCCGACGTCCTCGGAGTAGATGTCGTCGCAGGCGCCGGAGACGCCCGCCGCGACGCGGTCGCCGACCGACTCGAGCTGTTGCAGCAGCGTCCTCGTGACCGTCGGGGGCAGCTTCTCGCCCCGCGGCTCGTCGTCGCCGCCGCAGCCCGCGACGGCGAGCGCGGCGACCACCGCGAGCAGGCACAGGAGCTGGGGTAGGTGCACGATCACTGCCCGATGAATAGCCGGTCGGCCAGATGCCTGGGTAGGTCCGCGGCCGCGATCGCCTTGGCGGCCTCGTCGATCGGGTACTCGACGCGCCGCCAGCTCGCCGTCGACGCGTCGAGATCGACCAGCAGCCAGGCGGCGCGCGGGTCGCGGTCGCGCGGTTGTCCGACGCTGCCGGGATTGAGCAGCCACTCGCCGTCGGCGAGGTCGTGCTCGGTTCCGCCCGGGGTCTGCTCGCCGCGCAGCTCGCCGTCCTGACGCGTGAAGCGCAGCGCGACGTGGGTATGGCCGATCGCGCCGATCCGCGGCCCCATCGCGTCGAACGACTGATCGGCCTGCTCGGTCGAGAGGACGTACTCCCAGATCGGGTCGCTGGGACTGCCGTGGTAGAGCCCGATCCGGTCTTCCTCGTGCGCCGGCTGAAGCGTCTCGAGCCAGGCGAGCGTGTCGGGGCTGGCGTGGTCGCGCGTCCAGCGCGCCGCCGTCGCGGCGGCGGGGGAGAAGTCCGACAGCTCGATCCGCCCGACGACGGCGAGGTCGTGGTTGCCGCCGAGCACCACGTCGCACTCCTCCTGGGCGAGCGTCACGCACTCGTCCGGGCTGGCGCCGTAGCCGACGAGGTCGCCGAGGCACCAGATCGCGTCGACGCCGGCGGCGCGGGCGTCGGCGACCACGGTCTGGAAGGCGGGCAGGTTGCCGTGCACGTCGGAGAGGAGCGCGATTCGCGCGGGGTGCGCCCTGGGAGCATCGTTACTGTCCGGAAGGTGGCTGCTCATCGCACTCGCCTGCCACTGGCGATCGCCGTGGCGGTCGTGGCAGCCGGCGCCGCGACACTGCTGCTTCGCCCTCGCGACGGGTTGATCGAGCCGGCTGCCGTCAATGCGACAGCGTACTTCAGCGCCGCCGACCTCGAACGCGCCAGCGACTTCCGCGATTTGCAGCGGATCCTCGGTCTCGCCGGCACCGCGCTCGCCGGGCTCACCGTCGCGGTCGTCGCGCTGTGGCCACCGCGACCCGTGCGCGTCGCCATCGAGGGCGCCCAGCGACGGCCGCTGCTCGGCGCCGCGGCGGTGGCGGCAGGCATCGGCGTGCTCGTGGCGGTCGTCGAGCTGCCGCTGTCGATCTGGCGCCACGAGCGCGCTGTCGACTTCGGGCTGTCGACCCAGTCGTTCGGGCCGTGGCTGGTCGACGTCGCGAAGGCGACCGCGGTCGGCGCGGTCTACGCGGCGGTCGCCGGACTGCTCGCGATGGCGCTGATCCGTCGCTTCCCGCGCAACTGGTGGGCGCCCGGGGCCGGGCTGGTGATCGCAGCCGCCGCGGCGATGCTCTACCTCCAGCCGATCGTCGTCGACCCGCTGTTCAATCGCTTCGAGCCGCTGCCGCGCGGCGAGCTGCGCTCCGAGGTGCTGCGGCTCGCCGACCGCGCCGGTGTCGACGTCGGCGAGGTCTACCGCGTCGACGCCAGCCGTCGCACGAGCGCGATCAACGCCTACGTCGGCGGTCTCGGCCACACCAAGCGGGTCGTGCTCTACGACAATCTGATCGACGACTTCCCGCCGGCCCAGGTCCGCTCGGTCGTCGCCCACGAGCTCGGCCACGTCAAGCACGACGACGTCCCGCACGGGCTGCTCTGGGTCGCGCTCGTCGCGCCCGCCGGCACCTTCCTCGTCCAGCGGCTGGCCGAGCGCTTCGCCCGCGGCGGTCTCGACGGTCCCGGCAAGCCTGGGCCGAGCGCCATGCCCGCGGTGATCCTCTCCTTCGCGCTGGTCTCGTTCGCCCTGGCCTGCGCTGGCAACGTCCTCTCGCGCCAGGTCGAGGCCCGCGCCGACGCCTTCGCGCTCGAGCTGACCCGCGAGCCCGACGCCTTCGTAGAGCTGAGCCGCAGTCTCGCGACCCGCAACCTCGGCGACCCCGACCCGCCGCGCCTACTTCACGACCTCTTCAGCACCCACCCGACCACCCTCGAGCGGATCGGCTACGGCGTCACCTTCAGCGGTCAGGCGCCTCAGGGAGGTTCTTGATGCCCTCGCGGGTGTGCCACTTGGAGAAGTTGTCCTCCATGGCGTCGATCAGCTCGCGCATGAAGCGCGGCGAGAGGTTGATCCGCGAGACGACGACCCCGGGAACGGAGTCCTCCTCGATCTCGTGGTCGACGCGCGCGAAGGTGATCGTGAACTCGTAGTCCGAGTGGCTGACGTTCGCGAAGTTCGCGTAGTGGCCGGCCATCACCTCCGGATCGGCGTGGATGTCGAAGTGGCGCTCTCCGTCTGGCTCGGGCATGGCCTTAGTATCGCAGCCCCGTGGAGGCTCGATGAGGATTCTCGTTCTGGCTGTCGGGCGGCTGCGCCCGCCCTACGTCGACGACGTTCAGCACTACAAGAAGCTGCTCGCCGGACACGCCCGGCTGGAGCTGATCGAGGTCCGCGCGGACGAGGACGTTTCGCGCCGGATCCCGGACCGCGTGTTCACGGTGCTGCTCGCCGCAGGAGGCAAGACCTACGACTCCGAGGGCTTCAGCCGCTTCCTCGAGGATCGCCGCCAGTCCGGCATGAACCTCTGCTTCATCATCGGCGGGCCACGAGGGCTCGACCTGGAGGGCGTCGACATGAAGCTGTCGCTCGGCTCGATGACGCTGCCGCACCAGCTCGCTCGCGTCGTCCTGCTCGAGCAGCTCTACCGAGGCCACAAGATTCTCGCCGGCGAGCCCTACCACTACTGAGCTAATCGTCTTCCTTGGAGCAGGCTGAGCGAAGCATCCCTATGCCTATGGACATAAGCATCGTTCGGGCGGCGGCCGGGGCGATCTGAGGGCGGCCGAACGCATAGGCTGCGGGGCTCGATGGCCGACCCTGTCAAAGACCTCGGCGACGCGGTGATCGCAGCCGCGGAGTCGCTTGGCGGGACCCCTGCCAAAGCGCCGACTCTGGAGCGGCCGCCGCAGGCTGACCTGGGCGACTATTCGACCAACGCGGCGATGATGCTGGCGGGGGCCCTGAAGCAGTCGCCGCGGGAAATCGCGGCGCAGCTGGGGGAGGCGTTGAGCGGACAGCTGGGCGACGCGGTCGAGCGCGTCGACGTCGCCGGTCCGGGATTCCTCAACGTGTTCCTCGCCGATCGCTGGATCAAGCGCGCCGCGACGGCCGCGCTCGCCGACGGCGACGACTTCGGCCGCACCGTCGCCGAGGCGCCCGAGCGGGTCAACCTCGAGTTCGTCAGCGCGAATCCGACCGGGCCGATCACCGTCGCCGCGGCGCGGCACGCCGCCTACGGCGACTCCCTCGCCCGAGTGCTGGAGCTGTCCGGCAGCGATGTCGACCGCGAGTACTACGTCAACGACTACGGCGGCCAGGTCCAGCGCTTCGCGGCCTCGATCCGGGCGCGGGCGCTCGGCGAGGAGCCGCCCGAGGACGGCTATCAGGGCGAGTACGTCAAGGAGGTCGCGGCGAGGATCGACGGCGCCGCCGAGCTGGACGCCGACGAGCTGGCCAAGCAGGGCGTGGCGATCATGCTGGAGGCCGTCGAGTCGACCCTGACGCGCTTCCGCGTCCACATGGACCGCTTCTCGAGCGAGCGCGCGCTGCAGGAGGGCGGCGCGGTCGACACCGCGATCGAGCGGCTGCGCGAGCGCGGCCACGTCTACGAGCACGACGGCGCGACCTGGCTGCGCAGCACCGAATTCGGCGACGACAAGGACCGCGTGCTGAAACGCAGCAACGGCGAGAAGACCTACTTCGCCGCCGACGTCGCCTACCACGAGGACAAGCGCGAGCGCGGCTACGACCACGTCGTCGACGTGCTCGGCGCCGACCACCACGGCTACCTCTTCCGGATGAAGGCCGCCTGGCAGGCGCTCGGCGGCGACCCGGAGCGGATCGAGCAGGTCACGATGCAGCTCGTCAACCTGCTCGAGGACGGCCAGCGCTCCCAGATGTCGAAGCGCGGCGGCCAGTTCGTGACGCTCGACGAGCTCGTCGACGACATCGGCGTCGACGCCACCCGCTGGTTCCTCGTCCAGCGCGGCCCGGATACGACGCTCGACGTCGACCTCGACCTGGCGCGCAGCCGCAGCCAGGACAACCCCGTCTACTACGCGCAGTACGCACACGCGCGGATCGCCAGCATCCTGCGCCGCGCCGCCGACGGGCAGGTCGCGGAGGCCGTCGCCGGCGACCTCGCCGCCAGCCCCGAGCAACTGCACCCCAGCGCGCGCGACCTCGTCAAGAAGCTGCTCGAGCTGCCGGAGGAGGTCCGCGTCGCGGCCGGCCGCCGGGCTCCGCACCGAATCGCCGTCTACGTGACCGAGGTCGCCCAGTCGTTCTCTGCCTTCTACCGCGACTGCAAGGTGATCGGCGCCGCCGAGGAGGGCGGCGACGAGGACCTCCGGCTCGCCCTCTGCGAGCTGACCCGCCGCGTCATCGCCCGCTGCCTCGACCTGCTCGGGGTCGAAGCGCCGGACGAGATGTAAGTCGCTGACCTAAGCGGAGGGCGCAGCAGAATCGGTCTTACGGCACCGTTTCAGGGCTAGCGGGAGCGAGATTCTGTGAGTACCGCAGCTATGGATCACACGTCGGAGAAGATGTTGATGCCGAGGTCGTCCATCAGGCTGAGCGCCTCGGCGTTCAGGCGCGTCAGCTCGTTGCTGTAGAGCAGCCAGCCCATTGCGATCAGGATGACGCCGGAAATCAGCGTGATCGCGGTGTAGTGGTTGCGGAAGAAGCGGAAGAAGCCGCTCACGCGCGTGAAGGCGAGCGCGCAGAGCATGAACGGGACGGCTAGGCCGAGTGCGTAGAAGGCGAGCAGGACGCCGCCGTGGGTGACTGTCGACTCGTTCGAGGCGGCGGTCAGGACCGCGCCGAGCGTTGGGCCGGTGCAGGGCAGCCAGGCGATCGCGAACGCCAGGCCGGCGACGATCGGCCCCCCGGTGCCGGCGTGGGCGAGCAGCGCCTCCGGCCGCCACTCGCGGTTGATGCGGCTGATGAACAGCGTCGCGATGAAGAAGGCCCCGAGCAGCATCAGCACGACGCCCGAGATCTCGCGCAACAGCTGGCGGTGGTCCTGGAGCGTCTGGCCGAGCCCGGTCGCCGTCATCCCGAGCGCGACGAACATCAGCGAGAACGAGATGCAGAAAAGCAGCGCCGGCAGCAGGACGTCGCGGCGCGACTTGCCGGCCTGGATGTCGGCGAACGAGACGCCTGAGATCGTCGACAGGTAGCCCGGCACCAGCGGCAGCACGCAGGGCGAGATGAACGAGATGAAGCCGACCGCGAACGCCGCGACGACGGTCGTGTCGACTGTGTCGGCGCCGATCACAGCTCGTAGCGCTCCAGGTCGGCGTCGAGCCGCTTGCCGGCGGCGGCCTCCTCGGCCGGTCCGGGAGGATCGCCTCGTCCGCCACCGCCGCGCCAGCGCCGCGCGGCGACGGCGACGCCGCCGGCGCCAAGCAGCACGGCCAGCGCCGGAACCAGGTAGGCCCCGAGGTTGAACCCCTCGGCCTCTGGCAGCGCCAGCACGCCCGGGCCGTACTGGGCGACGAGGATCTCCTTGATCTCGTCCTTCGAGCGGCAGCGCTCGACCAGCCGCTGGATGAACGCGCGCTGGCGGTTCGCTTGCGGCGCCTCGGTCGCCAGGCCGAGCGGCGTGCCGCAGACCGGGCACATCACCTCGGCCTCGACCGCCGCGAGCGTCGTCTTGGGGCAGTCGGCGGCCGTCGCCGCGGTGGGCGCCACCAGAGCGATGACGGTCGCCAGCAGGAGGAGCGCGAGTCTCATGAGCGGTCCAGCAGCGGCGCGACGTTCTCGCGCATCCAGCGCTCGTCGACCGAGCCGCGGCGCAGCGCCACGATGTTCCCGCGCTCGTCGATGACGAAGGTCTCGGGGTAGCCGGCGACGCCGTAGTCGAGCAGCGACGAGCCCTCTGGATCGCGCAGCATGGGATAGGTCAGGTCGTACTCGCGGACGAACGCGCGGGCGTCCTCGTCGACGTCGAGGGCGTCGATGCCGAGCACCGTCCCGCGGCCGTCGCGCGAGATCCGCTTGTGCCAGCGCTCGAGCAGCGGGGACTCCGCGCGGCAGGGGTCGCACCACGAAGCCCATGCGTTGAGCACGACGATCTCGCCGCGGTAGTCGGCAAGCGACTGCTTCCCCTCGCCGGAGAGCCGGTCGAGGTCGAACCCAGGCGCCTCGATCGTGTCCCCCCGCGCGAGCGCGTCGTCGATGCTGTTGTCGGGGTCGCTGGCGACCAGCCCATAGGCGAGCAGCCCCAGCAGGGCGACGACGCCGACGATCGCGGCTACGGCAAAGGGCGAGAGGCGTTTCATCGAAGAGGAGGGTAGGCGGCTGGGAACAAGCGGACGACGGGGGTCGAACCCGCGACCTCAAGCTTGGGAAGCTTGCGCTCTACCAACTGAGCTACGTCCGCATCAGCGCCCGAGTCTAGCTCCGCGCCGGCCGTGGTGAGACGGCAGGTGATCGCACCGAGGCTGTTGAATCACCGTCCGTGCCGACCTTTGCCGACATCCTGCCCCTGCTGGCGCAGGTCGATCTCGAGGTATCGCAGGACTTTCTCGGCAAGCCGGGCCAGCGGGCCGGCTTCCTGGTGCTCGCCGGGCTGCTCGGCGGCTTCCTGTTCATCCGCACCAGCGCCCGTCTGATCCGGATGCAGGTGAGCTGGTGGCCCGGCAACGTCGAGACGTCGAGCGGCCTGCACATCCACCACCTGGTGTGGGGCATCTTGACGATCATGCTGACGGGCTTCCTGACGTTCTCGTTCCAGCCGGACAGCCCGTGGATCGAGATCCTGGCGGTCGCGTTCGGCATCGGCTGCGGGCTGACGCTCGACGAGTTCGCGCTCTGGCTGCACCTCGAGGACGTCTACTGGAGCGAGGAGGGGCGCTCGTCGGTCGACGCCGTGATCGTCGCAGTGCTGATCGGCTGGATGCTGGCCGTCGGCACCGCTCCGTTCGACAGCGGCGAGCAGGAGTCCGTGCGGGCGATCGTGCTCGTCGTCGCTGTCAACCTCGTCTTCGTCGTGATCACGATCGGCAAAGGCAAGCTGCTGACGGGGATCCTCGGGGCGGCGATTCCGCTCGTCGCGATCGTCGGTGCGATCCGTCTCGCCAAGCCACGCTCACGTTGGGCGAAGCGCCGCTACAAGCCGGATACCCGCAAGTGGCGTCGGGCCGTCGAGCGCGACAAGCGGATGGTCTCGGCCCAGGACACCCTCTTCAACCTGATCGGCGGGCGGCCGACCGATGACGCGGACAGCGGCCCCGGCTCGTAGTCTTCGCCGAGCTCTCCGTGAAGTCGACGACCTTCCTGATACTGCTCGCCGCGCTCCTGCTGTCGCCCGCGGCGGCGTCCGCCTCGTCGACCCAGATGTCGATCGTCCAGGACGACGCGACCTTCGTCCACGGCAGCGGGCGCGACATCGATACTGCCGTCGCCGAGGCGAAGCTGATCGGCGCCGACGCGATTCGCGTCTTCATCAGCTGGCATTCCGTCGCGCCGACCCCGAACTCGCGCCGTCGCCCTGCCGGCTTCGACGCCGGCGACCCCGACTCGCGCGGCTACCGGTGGGGGATGTACGACGCGCTCGTGGATCGCGCCCGGCGCAACGGGCTGAAGCTGCTGATGGTGCTGTCGCCGGCGATTCCCTTCTGGGCGTCGGAGCAGCCGTCGCGTTGCCCGCACCTGGTCGGCGGCTACCAGCACCTGGGGAAGTCCTGCATGTGGAAGCCGTCGCCCGCGCAGTTCGCCCAGTTCGTCGAGGCGGCGGTGCGGCGCTACGGCTCGACCGCCACCAGCATGGACGGCGCCTATGGCGGTCTGGTCGCGCTCTGGTCGCTCTGGAACGAGCCGAACCTCGAGCACTATGTCTGGCCGCAGCTCCAGCGCAGCCGCCATGGGGTCATCGACCTCGGCGCCGCGCGCTATCGCCAGCTCTGGCTCGCCGGCTGGAGGGCGATCGCCAAGTACGACCCGCCGAGCCGGAACAAGGTGCTGTTCGGCGAGACGGCAGCAATCAGCTCGCCGATGGACACGCTCTATGCAGCGCTCTGCCTCGACGAGGACGGCAATCCGTTCAAGGGCCGGATGCGCGCCCTGCAGGGCTGCGGCAAGGTCCAGAAGCTGCCGATCGCCGGTCTCGCGCTGCACCCGTACAACAACTACGCGATCGGCTCGGTGTTCACCCGCAGCCACACCAAGGACTCGCTGGCGATGGGCTATGTCTCGCGCGCCCACAAGCTGCTCGACCGCGCCGCGCGCCACGGCCGCATTCCGCGCGGGCGCGGCATCTACGTGACCGAGTTCGGCTTCCAGTCGGCCCCGCCAAACCCGTTTGGCGACGCTCTGTCGCTCGGTC
>DASQKP010000030.1:0-54798 GCA_035630455.1 Thermoleophilaceae bacterium | reverse complement strand
CGAGACCGCACCCTGATCGCGGCCATTCCAGTTTCCTCCACCGGGATCGGCTTGGCCACCTACCCGGGCCCCGCAGCGCTCCCCCCAAACCTTCCCATCCACATCACGCGCCAACAACTCCACCGACGGGCCACCACCCCCACCGAGCCCGGCGACATACACATGCGACTCCCCACCCGACGGACTGGGATCGCCCTCCAAATACCTCGCGTCGAGGTGCCCAGGCTTGAAAAGCACACGCGAGTGATCCGCCGACGCACCCTGAAAGCCCGCATGCTGAATGTTCTCCTGGAAACGGTTCGTGGGGTCCACCGGCACCAACAAAGGCGACAACGG
The DNA here is from genome assembly GCA_035630455.1 of Thermoleophilaceae bacterium. Taxonomy (GTDB): domain Bacteria; phylum Actinomycetota; class Thermoleophilia; order Solirubrobacterales; family Thermoleophilaceae; genus JAAYBF01. Next base: position 54,462 of record DASQKP010000030.1, on the reverse strand, counting down.
ACCGAAGACCCCCCCGAGACCAGACCGAAACACCCGAGCCTGCCCCAACTCAAACTGGGAACGCGACGCCCCAAACCCAACCCACCGAGAGAAATCCGGGCTATAGCTGCGAACGATGTCCGCACCGGACGACCAGCCCTTGACGAAATCCCCAGACAACGACGCAGGCACCACAGCCCAGCCATCCGCGCCGCGCGTCGCCACATACGGATCGCCCGCGAATCCATCCGGCATCCCAGGCGCCCCCTCCAACCCGCCCTTGGTGCTGAACCACGCCCGCGACCCATCCGCCGACACGCTCACACCCTCAGCCGCCTGCACGAACTTCTTCGGCGGCGAAACCATCTCCAACGCCATGCAATCCGGCAGCGCAGCCGCCACCGAGCCCTGCTGGGCGCGGACAGCGACGTTGTCGCACTCCTGGGCAGACACCGTCGGCGCCGCGACGAGCACTAGCCCAAGCGCGACGCCGACGGTGAGCATCGCGCGAGGTCCGCAACGACGCGCGGGTCCGAACGCCGCCAACTCCGACCGTGAGCGTCCGACAGAGGATGCACCAGTCCCTTCGAACGAAGGCGTCGAAGCAGCCCCGTTCGAGACCCGAGGGCCCCGAGCGGCACACGACAGCCGGGAAACCGACCGCAGGAACTGGCTGCGAACTCGCCTCATAGGTACTGGTCCTCTCCTCGTCTGCCTACGGGTCCGGAGATCGGCAAGGAAAACGCCCTGGTCCCCGACTGCTGGGACTAACGTAAAACATGACGTTTACGACTGTCAAGCGACAACCGTCGCTTCAGGGAGCGGTTACGGGTCGCTCTCTCGCCGCCACAGCCGTCATCTCGCCGCAGACATAGAACGTCTAGTCTCACTAGAAGCGGGTTTGCGGCTCGATTCCAATCAGCACTTGAAAGCCATAGACCAATGCGTCTATCATCGACGGTCATGTGGCCCGAAGCCGATCGGAAGCTCGTCAGCGGCCCGCACGGGATGCCGGCGGCAGAAGTGCTCGCGGTTCAGCGCGAGCGCCTGCTGAAGGCGATGACCGAGGTGGTCACGCGCAAGGGCTACGCGGGGACCACGATCCGCGACCTGCTCGACCAGTCTGGCCTATCGCGGCGAACCTTCTACGACCTCTATGTCGACAAGGAGGATTGCTACCTCGCGGCGTTCCGCGCGGTCTCCGAGCAGCTCGAGGACCGCCTGGCGGCGACGTTCGAGAGCGGCGTGACGGCTGGCGAACGACTCACGCTGACGATCGAGTCGCTCGCCGGCTTCTGCGTCGACGAGCCCGACGCGGCCTGCGCGGTGCTGGTCGAGAGCCTCGCCGCCGGCCAGAGCGGCCGCGACGTGCGCAACGGCCTGATCGAGCGGATCGCCGAGCTGCTGCAGCCGGCGCTCGACGAGCTGCGGCCGATCGGGCCCAGCTCCGCGCTCGTCGCGCGCGCCACGGTCGGCGGCATCTTCGAGCTGCTCTACGGGCCGCTGGCCCGCCACGACGCCGAGCGGCTGCGCGACCTCGCCGAGCAGATCGGCGAGCTGCCGTTAGTTCCCACCGCCGCGCGCTGACCGCCGCCCGAGCTGCTTCAGGTACGGCTTCATGCCTGATTCCCAAGCCATATAACACGCCGTTTACTGTTGTAAACCGCCTCCCAACGTGGCATCCTCTGAGGCGATGTGGGACCAGGCCGCCACCAAGCTTCCAGCCGGCCCGCACGGGCTCGATCCCGCCCTCGTGACGCGCGTCCAGCGCGAGCGAGTGCTCGAGGCGCTAGCCGCGGTGGTGGCAGAGATCGGCTACCAGGACGCGACGATCCGCAAGGTGCTCGACCGTGCCCGGATCTCGCGGATCACCTTCTACGAGCTGTTCGACAACAAGGAGCAGTGCTTTCTCGCCGCATACGACGACGCGCTGCGCCAGGTCTTCGCGCGCGTCGAGCGAGCCTGCGACGCCGAGGCGCTCGCGCCGCCAGCCCAGCGTCTCGACGCCGCACTCGACGCGCTGCTCGGCTTCCTCGCCGAGGAGCCTGACGTCGCCCGCCTTTGCGTCGTCGAGGTGCTCGCCGCCGGACCGGCTGGCCGCGAGCGCCGCGCCGCCACGATGGACCGCTTCGCCGCGATGATGGAGTCCTTCCTAGCCGAGGCCCGCCCGGACCGCGATCTCGGCCCGATCGCCGCCCGCGCGCTCGTCGGCGGCGCCGAGGAGGTCATCTTCGGAGCGCTCGAGCGCGGCGAGGCCGATCTCCCTGCAGTCGCCGCGGAGATCGCCGACACGCAGCTGAAGCTGATCGCCTAACGACGCTGTGGCAGCGGCGCCACCAGGACGACCGTGCGCGTGACACCGCGGCGGACGGCCGAGAATCTCACGGTAAGCAACACGCGCAGTGAGCCGACCGCGGCGAGCCGGGCGCGCCCCGCCCTCGACAGCCGCACCGCGACTCGCACCGTCCCGGCGCGCGCCGCCCGCCGCGTCCCGGCGAGCACGACCTTACGAGCGCGGCCAATCCGAGCCACGCCGCGCACCGACACCCTGCCCGCACGATTGACCCTGACCGGCAGCGCCACCCGCTTGCCGGCGGCCAGCCGCGCCCGCTGCGCGCGCGAGAGGCGCTCGACGCTGAACCGCGCGCGGCGAGCGGGGACGTCAGGCAGCCGCGGGACCAGCGGCGGCTGCTCGACGATGCCACCGCAGTCCCTGACGCACGGGAGCCCGCCGCCCACCCGCACGGCGTAGACGTCGGCGCTTCCGTCACGGTCCCAGGGGACCAGCGCGTCGCGCGTCGCGAGGAACACGTCGTCGCCGCTCGCGCTCGCGTCCTCGAAGCGCGTGCGCTCGGCCGCTCCCTGCGGCGAGCCCGCGGCGATCAGCGCGATCTGGCCGTCCTCCCACTGGTAGACGTTGCCGCGCCCGCCGATCGCCCCCGAGGCGAGCACGTCCGGCTTCTCGAAGTAGACCCGCGAGCCGTCCGTGCTCAGCGACCGCGGCGGACTCAGCGGGTTGCCGTGGCCGGTGCTGCCGTCGCTCGCGAGCGGGGCGGTCGAGGAGTCGCCGCCGGCCGGCACGCCGGTCGACGGCTGGCCATCGCGCCGACAGGAGACGCAGACGATCTCGTCGGCGTCGGCCGAGTAGAGGTAGGCCTCGACGACTCCGCCGCTGTCGTAGCCGGTCACGTCGGCCGCCGAGGGGAACAGCAGATGGCGGCCGCCCGGGGTCACGCGCGACGCCCAAGGCGACAGCGGCTCGGTCGCGCGCGCGACCAGCGCGCCGTTGCGTCCGGAGCTCGCCGTCACCTCCGCGGCGCCCAACAGCCCGACGAACGAACGCTGCCCGCCGTGGGCGAGATAGACGTTGAAGCTGCCGGCCGCCAGGTTGGCGGTCGCACTCCGTCCCTCGCCCGCGACGAGCTGGCCGCGGGCGGCGAAGTAAACATGCGACGCGTCGTCGGAGGCGCCCAGCACACCGGCCACCCGCGCGCCGCCCGGCTCGGCGGTGTGGGCCGAGAGATCGGTCAGCTGGCCCGTCTCGACGTCGTACTCGTAGAGGTCGCAGTGCAGCGGCGGGGCCAGCGCGCAACTGCCGTCGGTCGGCCCGGCGCTGGTCGAGCTGGTCAAGCCGTAGTTGGCGAGGAACAGGACACGCGAGCCGTCCTCGGCGGCGAGCTGGTAGTTGGCTCCACGGTTCGCGGTGGCCGTCTGCGACGCCGAGGCCTTGACCGTGCTCGCGCCGTCCTCGCGCACGAACACGGCCTGCTTGCCGGCGTCGGCGCCGGCGTTGCTCGGGGCGCTGAAGAAGATCCGCGCCCCGTCGTCGGAGACCGCGTTCCACGTGTCGCGCCCGCCGGCGGCGCCGAGCGTGGCGCCGGTCGCGACGCTCCCGTCAGGATGGACGCCGACGTTGCGCAGCGTGCCGTTGTCCCATTCGTAGAGACCGCTGGCGCCGACGCCGGGATACTCGTAGTCCGCGCCGAAGACGACGTGGCCACAGTCGTCCGACGCATCGACCGAGCGGTATCCGCCACCGGCGGCCGGGTTGGTGGGCGCGAGGTTGCTGACTGCGTCGTGCGAGCCATCCGCGTCGCGGCGGAACAGGTTGGTCCCGCCCGCATCGACGACGGCAGGCTGAGCACCCGGCGCTAGGGCGGCGGAACTGGTCAACACGGAGCAGGACAGATCGTCGGCGAAGTAGCGGTACTCGCCGTCGGCCAGCCGGACGGAGGACCAGCCGCCGGGGCCGCGGGCCGCCAGCTCCTCGAGGGCGGGCCGGAGCGGCCAGACGAGGCTCTGTCCGTCGGCGGCGGCTTGGAACCCTCCGTTGCCCGCATCGGCGAGCGGCCCCAGGTCAGCGGGAGAGACCAGCTCGTAGCCGCGGTCGTTCGGCAGCCCGGCCGCGTTGAGGGTGCTGAAGACCCGGTCGGGACCCTCGGTGGGACCGGCGGCGTTCGAGGCGACCACCCGGAAGTGATAGATGGTGTTCGGCGCCAGTCCGGAGATCGACCTTTGGACCGTCTGCACGCCGCCGGAGATCGTCGCGTCGACGCTCGGCGTCCGGCGGCCGTACGAATCCGTCTCGCCCCACTCGAAGTGGTAGCCGGTCGCGAGATTGCCGGGATCGATCTTGGCCTGAAGACCCGCCGCGGTGTCACTGACCTCGAAGACGTTCGTGTCGGCGACGAGCGGCGGCGCCTCGTCGGTCGTGAAGCCGACCGTCGACGACGTGTCGACGGCTCCCGCCGCCGGACCAGTGCTCGCCACCAAGCGAACCTGGTACGCCGTGTTGGGACGCAGCCCGGCGACGTCCTGGTGAACTGCGACCGGGACCGGATCGGCGCCTACGTCGACGTCGACGGCCGGAGCGCGAGTCCAGTCGACTCCATCGGTCGAATACTCGAAGCGGTAACGGGTGTGGGCTCCGCCACCGGGAGGCGTGACCGTTCCGTTGAGCCTCGCAGTTCTCGCTCCGATGGATGTCACGGGGGCGATCGCCGCGTCTGGGGGCGCCACAGGCCCCACGATCAAGACGCGGCTGTCGCCACCTGCCACCGAGACGTAGAGGGTCTCGTTGCCAGGATCGACGCCGATCCCGCCGATATCGGTGACGCCTGAGGCGAGATGGGTGTCCTGGAGGGCGCCGGCGGCGTCGATCTCCTCGATCCGGCGGTCCATCGACGGAGCGAAGCTGGAGCCGACGAGCAAATGGTCGTTCGAGCGATCGACCGCAAGGTTGTAGCCGGTCAGCGGCGGCTGGTTCGAGCCCCCGGGGACGAGCGACGAGAGGTACTGGCCCGTCGAGCCGAACTTCTCGACGCGTGCGTTGGCGCCGTCGGCGGCATACACCGCCCCAGCCGAGTCGACGGCTACCGCGGTCGGGTGGGCGGCGGCGAACTGTCCCGCGCCCGAGCCGGCGACGCCGGCCTTGCACTGCGTCGCGACGGTGCAGATCTCAAAGCTGGGAACGACCCCGCCACTGTCGCCGGAGCCCCCCGGCGTGACCACGTCCCAGCCCCAGGCGCGGACGAAGGCCCCGCTCGGGGTGAACTCCTGGACACGGGCGTTGCCGGCGTCGGGGATGTAGACGTTGCCCGACGGAGCTACCGCCGGTTGCGTCAGCGCGGGCGTAGTCGCGAGCTGTCCGCCACCCGACATGTTCTTGCCGGCCACGCACTCCGCCGAGACGGTGCATGCCTCGGGCGCGCTCGCGCCGATCGTGGTCGTCGCCACGGCGGCGGTCGCGGTTCCGGAGCTGACCGTCAATCCAGCCGCGTCGGCCGTGATCGGGCTGACGTCGGTGTCGGCGAAGCGCGTTCCCTGGAAGCTGACCGTCCATGGGCCACCGGCGGCCCCGGTGACGGCGACGTCGCCGACTCCGATGTTCGACAGCGCCTCCAGGGCGGTCTGGACTGTCGCGGGCGAGGCGCCGTGGGCGATAGCAGACGTAGTACCGGAGGTGTTGGAAGGAACAGGCGTCGAGAAGCTCAGCGTGAACGTTCCGCCCGTCGTGTTCGCGCCTAGCGTGATCGTCTGCTGCTCGTTGGTTGGGACGTTCCCGGCTCCTGCCGCTACGGTCAGCGCGACGCCTGCGCCCGCAGCGCTCCCGGTGGTCGGCTTCGACAGGGTGATCGTGCCGCCGTTCGCGGCGCTGACGGCAGTGATCGTCGTCCCAGCCTGAAGACCCGGGCCGGCGATCGCCTGGCCGACGGCGAACGCCCTGCTGGTCGTCGTCACGGCCGTGATGGTCGTCGTCGAGTTGGCCAGCGTCCCGGTACCAGCGGCGCCACCGGTCACGACGCCAGCGCCCCAGGCGCGAACGAATCCTCCGCCGGCGGTGAACTGCTGGACGCGGTTGTTGCCGCTGTCCGTCACATACACGTCGCCCGTCGATTGGCTCACGGCCACACCGCGCGGCGAGAACCACCCGCCGCCCCACGGGGCGGGCACTCCGCTCTTGCAGCTGGCCGCCACAGCGCAGATCTCGAAGCCGGCGCCCGTATCGCCGCCGGCGCCGGACTGGATGACGTCGAGACCCCACGTGCCGACGAAGTCACCGGAGGGGCTGAAGCGACCGATCCGGTTGTTGCCCGCGTCCGTGACGTAGACCGTGCCGGGCGCAACGCCGCCGGCGCCGGTCGCGTTGACCGCGACGCCGCGGGGGTTGTTGAGAGTGCCACCGAGCGCGGGCGTCCCGGATGTCAGCCCGAACGACGCGATCGGCTCGTTGCCCGCGTCGGCCACCGGAATCGCCACGGCGGCGCAGCCGAGGGCGAACGCCATCAGCACAGCAACACGACCGCGGTTAACACCCGTCATCCTGGGTGAGCCTAAGTGCAAACACCTGCGTTTACAACGGGCAAGCGTCGTGCGCGACCGTCAAGCGGGCAAGTGCCCGCCGCGGCTCAGCCCGTGCCGTCGGCGAGCTCGACGCGCTCGATGATCACCGGCTCGCTGGGCATGTCGCCCGCGCCGGTGGGGACGCCCTCGATGGCGTCGACGGAGTCCATGCCGGAGACGACCTCGCCGAAGACGGTGTGCTTGCCGTCGAGCCAGCCTGCCTCGCCGATCGTCACGATGAAGAATTGGCTGCCGTTCGTGTTCGGACCGGCGTTCGCCATCGCGAGCGCGCCGCGCTTGACCTTGTGGTCGTTGAACTCGTCCTCGAAGGTGTAGCCCGGACCGCCGGTGCCGGTGCCCTCGGGGCAGCCGCCCTGGATCATGAAGTCCTTGATCACGCGGTGGAACGAGAGGCCGTCGTAGAAGCCGTCGGCGGACAGCTTGCGGAAGTTCTCGACGGTCTTCGGGGCGTCGTCGTCGAAGAACTCGATCTCGATCGGACCGTGCGTCGTGTGCAGGGTCGCCTTGCTCATCGCTTTGCCACCTCCAGCCGAAGCGGGACGCCCCGGACCTCGTTGCCGTTGACCTTCTCGACCACCTCGCTCGCGCGATCGGCGGGAACCTCGACGAAGCTGAACCGCTCCAGCACGCGCACGTTGCGCACGTCCTCGCCGTCGAGGTGACAGTTGTCGACGATCGCCCCGACCAGGTCGGCGGGCTCGAAGCCCTGCGCGCGACCCGCGCCGATCAGCAGCTTGGCGACGCTCCCGTCGCGCGGGCGCGGCTTGGTGTGACGCGGGCGGCGGGTCTGCGGCCGCTCGTCTTCGTCCGACGCGGGCTGCGCTGCGGCGATCGCCGCCGGCTCCACGACGACCTCGTCGCTGCGCTTGCGTCCGCCGCCTCCACGGCCACGACGGCGACGCGGCCGGTCGCCCTCGCGCGGCTCCTCGTCCTTCTCCTCAGCGACGGGCGGGGTGCGCGTCTCGACCGGCGCGGGCTCGTCCGCCACGGCCGCCGGCGCCTCCTCGGCCTGCTCCGGCTTCGGCGCGTCCTCCCGCTTCGGGCGACGCGACGCCGGCGCGCCGCCGTTCGGCGCCGTCCAGACCGGGATCTCGGTGTTGGCGTGGCGCTCGATCGCCTCGAGGTCCTCGTGCTGCTTCGGCGTGATCAGCGTGATCGCTCGGCCGGTCTCCCCCGCGCGGCCGGTGCGACCGATGCGGTGGACGTAGACGTCGGGCGAGTTCGGCACGTCGTAGTTGACGACGTGCGACACGCCCGTGATGTCGAGCCCGCGGGCCGCGACGTCGGTCGCCACCAGCAGCTTCTCACGACCGCCCTTGAAGGCGATCATCACGCCGTCGCGGGCGCCCTGGCTCATGTTGCCGTGCAGCGTCTTGACGCGCAGGCCCTGGCGGTCGAGCGTGCGGGCCAGCCGGTCGACGCCGATCTTCGTGCGCGCGAAGATGATCGCCTGGGTCGGGCGCTCGGCCTTCAGCACCTCGCCGAGCCGCTCCGCCTTGTCCTTGTCGGCGACTTCGATGTGGAACTGTGCGACGGTGTCGATCGTCAGCTGGGCGGCCTTGACCTTGATCGTCTCCGGGTCGAACATCCGCTTCTCGGCGAGCTTCTTGATCGGCGGCGGCATCGTGGCTGAGAACAGCGCCGTCTGGCGGCCGGACGGACAGCGGGCGAGGATCTCGTCGACGTCCTCGAAGAACCCGAGGTCGAGCATCTCGTCCGCCTCGTCGAGCACGACGTAACGGGTCTGGTCGAGGAAGAGGTAGTGGCGACGGATCATGTCCATCACGCGGCCGACGGTCCCGACGACGACCTGCGCCTCCTGCTTCAGGCGCGACGCCTGGTCGCGGATCGGCGCGCCGCCGAAGACGGCGACGACCTCGATGCCGCGCTTGGCGCCGTAGGCGCGCAGCGCCTGGGTCACCTGGATGCAGAGCTCGCGCGTCGGCGTCAGCACCAGCGCCTGTACCGAGGGATCCGACGGATCGAGGTAGTCGAGCAGCGGCAGGCCGAAGGCGGCGGTCTTGCCGGTTCCGGTCTGCGCCTGGCCGATCACGTCCCGTCCCTGCAGCAGCAGCGGGATCGTCTCCTGCTGGATCGGGGTCGGGTCCTTGTAGCCGAGGTGGTCGAGCGCGTCGAGCACCTCTTGAGAGAGGCCGAGATCGGCGAAGGTCGTCATGCGGCCAATCAGACTACTGAGGCCCAGCCGCCGGCCCCGGGACGCCTCTCGGGTCTGGTCAGCGCTTGGCCGAGTACTGCTCGTCGGCGCTGCAGAGGCCCTCGACCTTGATCTTGCCGCTGACCTTCTTGCCGTTGAAGGTGCCGCTGACCGTCCGCTTGTCGTCCTCCACGTCCGGCGAGCCCTTGAAGACGACCTTGAACTTGCCGTCCTTGATCTTTGCCGAAGCGCCCTTCTTGCCGACCGGTGGATAGGCCACCGTGATGATCAGGTTGCTGTAGCCGCACGAGGCGTAGACGTTGGCGACGAACTTCGTGACGCGATTGTCCTTGACCTTGACGGTCACCTTCGCGGACTCGTCGCCCTTGACGTTCCCCTTGTACTTCCCGTTGCCCGCAGCGAGGGCGACGGGAGCCGCAACGGCAGCGACGGCGAGGCAGGCGATGACGAGGCGGCGCAGGAGGGTCATGGCGACCACCCTGCCACAGCTAGGCCGTTGCGTCGAGCGTCAGCTTGCCGGTGGTGCGGCGCGCCTCGAGATCCTCGTGGGCGCGGGCGGCGTCGGCGAGCGGGTAGGTGCCGCCGATCCGGGGACGCAGCTCCCCTCGCGCGGCGCGCGCGAAGAGGTCGGCGAGCGGGTGCTCGAGCATGTCGCGGCGGTCGAGCAGGTGCATCAGCCAGAAGCCGATGACCGCGCGGCTCTCCTTCAGCAGCTCTCCGTTGGTTACCGAGACCTTCTCGCGGGTCGAATTGCCGTAGGCGACGATCCGCCCGAACGGCGCTAGCGCGGCGAAACTCTGAGCGAAGACGGTCCCGCCGGCGGCATCGAGGACGACGTCGACGGGCTTGCCGCCGTTGGCCTCGATCAGCGCGGCGGTCAGATCGTCCGCGTCGGGGTCGACGGCGACGTCGGCGCCCAACGCGATCGCATCCGCGCGCCGCTCCTCCAACCCCGCCGTCGCGATCACGCGCCCTGCCCCCATCGGCCTCGCCAGCTGCGTCAGCAACGAGCCGACGCCACCGGCGGCCGAATGCACCACGACGCTCTCCCCATCAGCCAGGTGCGCCGAGGTCCGCCAAAGGTGCCAGGCGGTCAGCCCCTGGATCAGCAGCGCCAGCGCGTCGTCGTCGGAGACCCCGTCCGGAATCCGGAACGTCCGTGCGGCCAGCGCGACCGCGTACTCCGCATAGCCGCCCGTGCGCAGCAGCGCGATCACGCGCTCACCCTCCGCGAAGTCGCCGGCGGCGCGCTCCACGGTCCCCGCCACCTCACCGCCCAGCACCACCGGCAGCGCGTGCTTGGCGATGTACTGGTTGCGACGCTGGTGGGTGTCGCCGAAGTTCAACCCCGCGCGTGAGACACGGATCAGCAGCTCGCCCGGACCCGGCTCGGGGACCGGCAACTCGGCGACCTGCAGGACCTCTGGGCCCCCGAACTCCGTGAGCTGAACGGCGCGCATCGGCGGCCAACAGTACCCTTGCCGACCCTATGAGCCTTGTTGTAGTCGGATCGATCGCCTTCGACGCGGTCAAGACACCATTCGGAGAGCGCGAGAAGATGCTGGGCGGCTCGGCCGTCCACTTCTCCCTCGCGGCCAGCTTCTTCACGGACGTGCGCGTCGTGGGACCGGTCGGCGACGACTTCGGCGACGCCGAGTACGCGGTGCTGCACGGCCGCGGCGTCAACACCGACGACATCGAGCACGTCGCGGGCGGCGACACCTTCTTCTGGCGCGGCCACTACGAGTACGACTTCAACCAGGCCCACACCGACGACACGCAGCTGAACGTCTTCGGCGAGTTCGAGCCGAAGCTGTCCGAGGCCTCGCAGGCGGCCGACCACCTCTTCCTGGCGAACATCCAGCCGGACCTGCAGCGCGGCGTGCGCGGCCAGTGCGGCGGCGTCCGCTGGGCGGGCCTCGACTCGATGAACCTCTGGATCGAGATCGCGCGCGACTCGCTCGTCGAGACGATCTCCGGCGTCGACCTCGTCTTCCTCAACGACGCCGAGATCCGCCAGCTGACCGAGCAGCCGAACCTCGTGCGCGCGGCTCGCGCCGTGATGGAGATGGGTCCGAAGGTCGTCGTCGCCAAGCAGGGCGAGTACGGCGCGGCGCTGTTCACCGAGAACGGCTTCTTCGCGCTGCCGGCCTTCCCGCTCGAGACCGTGATCGACCCGACCGGCGCCGGCGACTCGTTCGCCGGCGGCTTCCTCGGCTACCTATCCGCCCAGGACGACTGGACCGACGAGGCCACGCTGCGCCGCGCGATGACCTACGGCTCGGCGCTCGCCTCGTTCAACGTCGAGGAGTTCGGCACCGAGCGCGTCGCCCGCCTCGAGCGCGACGAGATCGACGTTCGCTTCGAGCAGTTCCGCCAGATCACCGCGCTCGAAGCGCCCACCACCGCCTGACCCCAAGAGGCAGTTGCGCTCCGCGACGAGCGGAGTACCCTCGGACGGATGGACGAGGCTCTGACCGTCATCTGGATGGCGCTTGTCCTCAAGATCCCGATCGCGGCGCTGCTGTGGCTGGTCTGGTGGGCGGCCAAGGAGCCCGGGCCGGTGATCGTCGACGAGGACGACGGCGGCAGCAAGCGGCCCGACCGCCCGCGCGGCCCGCGCCCGTCGCGGCCTCCGCGACGCGGCCCGCACACCGGGACGCCACTGCCCGCGCCGCCACGCGTTCGCACTACAGCGGTCGGCCGCCGAACCGACGCGCCCAGCTGACGGTTCCAGTCGCGCGGGCGATTTCGGCGAGATGTTCGCCGCAATCGGCCCACGATCCCCGCGGCGCCCTCCCCGCGTGTTAGGTTTCGCCGCGATGGAGGCCTACTACGTGATCGGCGGCGCGACGGCTGCCTGCGCCCTGCTCGTCTCGCTGCTCGGCGTCGTCCGCAAGGACTTCCCGGGCTCGCGCGGTAGCGAGATCGCCGTCGGTGCGGTTTTCGCGGTGCTCGTGCTCGCAACCATCTCGGCCGCCGTCGTCGGCGCTCTCAACGAGGAGAGCGAGGAGCATGAGGAGGGTGGCCACGAGGAGGCCGCCCTGGTCCTCCCGCGCTGACCCAGCCGTGGCGATCGACGACGGCACAGCGATCAGCTACACGGCGCTGCCGACCGGAGTCCCGGTCTACAGCTCCGACGAGATCGTCGTCGGCACGGTCCGCGAGGTGCTGGACAACGCGCGCGAGCGGATCTTCGACGGCATCGTCTTCGAGAACGAGGCCGGCGGCCGCGTCTTCGTCGACGCCCCCGAGGTCGCCCGGACCGCCGAGCGCGGCGTGACGCTGACGCTCACCGCGGCCCAGGCCGCCGAGCTCCCACCGCACAAGGGCGGCGGCCCGCTTGGCAAGCTCTTCCGGCGCTAGATCGCTAAGTTGGCGGCCGTGAGCAACGAAACGCTGACTGTCACCGACAACCGGACCGGACAGACGTACGAGGTCCCGATTGCCGACGGCACGGTCAGGGCGATGGATTTCCGCCAGATGAAGACCGGCGAGGACGACTTCGGGTTGATGACGTACGACCCGGCGTTCACCAACACCGCCTCCTGTCGCAGCTCGATCACCTACATCGACGGCGAGGCCGGCATCCTCGAGCACCGCGGCATCCCGATCGAGCGGCTCTGCGAGAGCTCGAGCTACCTCGAGGTCTCCTACCTGCTGGTCCACGGCGAGCTGCCTACCAAGGAGGCGCTCGACTACTGGGTCTACTCGATCACCCACCACACCTACGTCCACGAGAACATCAAGAAGTCGATGGAGGCGTTCCGCTACGACGCCCATCCGATGGCGATGCTGCTCTCGACGGTCGGCGCGCTGTCGACCTACTACCCAGCGGCGAAGAACATCGACGACCCGACCGAGCGCTACATGGCGATCGTCCGGCTGATCGCCAAGATGCCGACGCTGGCCGCCTTCTCCTACCGCCACAACCTCGGCCTGCCCTACGTCTATCCGGACAACGACCTCTGGTACACGGGCAACTTCCTCTCGATGCTCTACCGCATCAACGAGCCGAAGTACGAGCCCGACCCGCGGCTCGAGCGGGCGCTCGACGTGCTGTGGATCCTGCACGCCGACCACGAGCAGAACTGCTCGACGGCGGCCGTGCGCTCGATCGGCTCGTCGCAGGTCGACCCCTACTCGGCGGTTGCCGGCGGCATCGCGGCCCTCTACGGGCCGCTGCACGGCGGCGCCAACGAGGCGGTGCTGGCGATGCTCGAACGGATCGGGACGGTCGAGAACATCCCCGACTTCCTCCAGGGCGTCAAGGACGGCAAGGAGAAGTTGATGGGCTTCGGCCACCGGGTCTACAAGAACTACGACCCGCGCGCCAAGATCATCAAGAAGCACGTCGACGAGGTGCTCGACGTGCTTGGCGTGTCGAACCAGAAGGTCGAGATCGCCGTCGAGCTCGAGAAGCGCGCGCTCGACGACGACTACTTCAGCTCGCGCAAGCTGTTCCCGAACGTCGACTTCTACTCGGGCCTGATCTACGAGGCGATGAACATCCCGACCGACATGTTCACGGTGATGTTCGCGATCCCGCGCACCGCCGGCTGGCTCGCCCAGTGGAAGGAGATGCTGGAGGACGACGAGACGAAGATCGCGCGTCCGCGGCAGATCTACACGGGGCCGCGGCAGGCCGACTACGTGGAGCTAGCCGACCGCTAGGGGCGCGCGCCGCTAGAGCGGCGCCGGCGGCCAGGGAGGCTGGCCGCCGAAGGTGGCGAGACGGGCCTCCTGATGGGCCTTGGGCAGCCAGAAGACGTTGCCGAGCGGACCGCGGCTGCACTGGCGGTTGGTGCCGCGACCGCTGGATGAGAGACCGGGACGGGAGATCCAGAGATAGGCGTCGGCGAACCGTGAAGCCGTGCGGGTCGTGGGCAGCGAGCCGAGGCCGGCATTCTTCGGGTTGCAGAAGCGGTCCTTGATGTTGCTCTTGTTGGGGTTCTTGATCTTCAGGCCGCCGCGGCCGTTCTCGGCGGTGTTGACCACGTAGCGCTTGCCGCCCAGCTGGCGCGCGATCGCGTCGCCGTAGGCGACCTGCTCGTGGGTGTAGTTGAAGTGGGTGGTGTTGAGCGCGAAGCCGCGGATGTGGCGGACGCCGGAACGGCGCAGCAGGCGGGTCGCCTGTCGGCGGTCGAGCCAGCGCGAGGAGCCGATGTCGATGTAGGTCGCGAGGTTGGGGATGCCGCCGAGCCGCTTGTTGACGGCCCGCATCAGGGCGATGCGCTGCTTGGCCGCCTTTCGGCTGAGGCACTTCGAGACGACCGGCAGGCCGTCGGGCTCGACGATGACCGTCGCGCGGTGGTCGATCGGCGCGAGCGCGGAGATGAACTTCTCGATCCACGGGAGGTAATCGCCCTTGCTGACGCGGTTCCAGGGGCCGCCGCCGTCGTAGGTGCGGTCGCAGCCCTCGTGCTCGAGCTGGCGGATCGCGAAGACCGGGTAGCTGCCGACGTAGGGATCGCCGGCGCCAGAGCGGCCGGAGTATTGGGTCTGGCAGCTGGGCCCGCCCCACTCGGTGGCAAGCATGCTCGACACGTAGTTCCCGACGATCCGCGCGGGCTCCTGCCGCACGCTCTTGCCGGCGAGCCACTTCGCCTGCGGGACGTGGGCGATCCGCTCGAGCAGCGCGACATCGTCCGCGCGGCCCTCGCGCCGAGCCTTCCAGAGGTCCGGCCAGACCGAGTAGGGCGCCACGCCGCGCATGTGCCCCGTCGTGCAGTCGATCCACTGCCGTTGACCGACCTGCGGGGCGTCGGGGGCCGCGCTCGCCGCCGCGGGGAGGGTGACGGCGACGAGCGCTGTGAGGCAGACGAAAGCGGCTTTCGATCTGAGCGACATGTACGCGGTACGTACCCGTCTCCGAAGCCGGACACGCGCCGCACGGGGATTGCAGAGCTGCCGCGGCCCGAGCCGCTACAAAGCCGCGGGCGGCCAGGGAGCGCGCGAGAAGACCGCCTTGGACGCCTCTCCGAACGCCTTCGTCTCCCAGAAGACGTTGCCGCCCGGCCCGCGTCCACACTGGCTCTGGCCGCCGTGGCCGTTCGACGACAGGCCGGGGCGCGAGAGCCAGAGATAGGCGTCGGCGTACGGGGACGCCGTGCGGGTCGTCGGCAGCGAGCCGAGCCCCGCGTTGGCCGGGTTGCAGAAGTTCTTCGGCCCCCCGGCGGCGCCGCGGCCGTTCTCGGCCGTGTTGACGACGTAGTGCTTGCCGCCGAGCTTCTTCGCCAGCCAGTCGCCGTAGCGCAGCTCGCGGGCGGTGCGGTTGAAGTGGGTCGTGTTGAGCGCGAAGCCGCGGACGCGGGCGACACCCGACCGGCGCAGCAGCTTCAGCGCCGATCCGCGCCGTAGCCACGAAGACGAGCCGATGTCGATGTAGGTCGTCAGGCCGGGCTCGCGCCCGAGTCGCTTCAGCACGGCGCGCATCAGCGCGAGCCGCTGCCTGGCGCCACGACGGCTCACGCAGTCGGGGATGACCGGCAACCCGTCGGGCTCGACGATCACCGCGGCCCGTCGCCCGATCGGGTCGAGCCCGCGGACGAACGACTCGATCCACGGCATGTAGAGCCCGCCTCGGGCGCGGTTCCACGCCCCGCCGCCGCTGTAGCGGCGGTTGCACGCCTCGTGCTGGAGGATGCGGATCGCGAAGACGGGATAGTCGCCCGCGTAGGGGTCGGTCGCGCCGCCCCGGCGGCTGAGCCGGGTGTCGCAATCGGGACCGCCCCACGGCGGCGAGACGATGTTGGCGACGAAGCGGGAGAGCGCGCTGCCAGGCAGCGGGCGGACGCCGTCGCCGGCGAGCCACTTCGCCTGCGGCACGTGGGCGATCTTCTCGAGCAGCGCGACCCGCTCGGCGTTGCCCGCGCGCTGGTACTTCCAGACGCTGGGCCAGACCGAGTAGGGCGCGGCGCCGCCGATGTGGCCGGGCTCGCAGTCGAGGAACTGGCGCTTGCCGGTCAGCGGGTTGGCGCCCTGCGCGGCCGCGTTGACGGCTGCGGCAAGGAGGCAGAGGAGCGCGCACGAGGCCAGGACCTGAAGACGCCGGAGCCGTGCCATGCGGCCCCGAGTACCCGCGACATTCAGATCCTGAACACCGGCACGAGGCGCTTCTCGTGCTCGGCGTCGATCCGCGCGACGACCTCGACGTGCTGCTCCAGTCCCGAGCCGCGCAGCTTGGTGGCGAGCAGCTCGTCGACCTGGAAGATCCCGGCCGAGTTGTTCATCGCGATCTCGATCGTCACGGCGCGCTCGTCGCCGGCCTTGATCTCGACGCTGTCGATCGCCGCGGCCGACAGCGAGTGGATGTTCGGGCGGCGGTTCTCGAACGGGACGCGCGAACGGCCCTGGGCGAGGTCGAGCGCGTCCGCGACGCGGACGATCCCGGCCTCGATCGTCATCGGGTCGCCACGGCGGCGGTGGCCGATGATCGCGTGCAGGGCCTCGGCGACGATCACCGTCCGCTCCGGCTCGGCGTAGACGTCGGCGAGCAGCCGCGGCAGCGCTTCGGCGGCGAGGAACAGGCTGTAGGACTCGTGGTCGGTGCGGTGGATCGACATGCCGCTGTCCTGGAACAGGCAGGCGGCGGCGATCACGACCTCGGCGTCGCGCTCGCGCATCAGGTGATCGGCGACCAGCGCCGGCTCGACCCCGCGTTTTGCCAGCAGCCGGAACAGCCGTAGCGCGACGTTCAACACGACCTGGATGTGGACCCACGAGTGGTCCGACATCCCGAGCCGGTCGGCGACGACCTGCTGCATGTGCCACAGCCCCTTGACGTGGTCGTCGCCGTTGGCGGCTTCGAGCAGCGCCTCCAGCCGGCGGTTGCCGCGACTCGGCGCGTGGACGGCCGCGTCGGCGATCGCGTCGCGCGGGCTCAGCGGTCCGCTCGGCGGCTCCGGCGGGGCGGGGGTCTCGGCCTCGCTCATCGAAGTCGAGCGTAGCCCGCGTGGCGGGCGGCTCGTGAAAGCGATGTGAAGGTGGGGCGCGGCTACGCTGCCCAGGGATGAGGGGCTACCGGGTCACCGCGCGGAAGGGGCCGAAGGTCGAGCGCGAGCGCTTCGACGACCTCGGCCAGGCGCTGGCCGCCGTCGACCGCCACGCCCAGGAGCTGGAGCGGACGGCCCACTCGCGTGCGACCGGCGGGCGGATCGTCCGTCGCTTCGAGCCGGTCCAGCAGGTCGTCGGACGCGTCGAGGTCCGGGGGCCGGACGGGCTGCGCGGCGGCATCGACGTGCGCGGCGACGCGTCAGCCGAGGCGTACACCGGCCGCCTGCGACGCGAGCTGGTCGAGCAGCGCGACGGAGAGTCCCCCGCCGCCGCGCTGCGCCGCGTGCTGGCACCATGAGGACGCGATGAGCAGAGAGGTCTGGCGCGTTCCCCTTCCCCCGGCGGTGAAGCCACCGCTGCGCGTGTTCGTCAACGCGGTGCCGCAGGAGGAGGGTCGCGACTACGAGCTGGGCGACGGCGAGCTGCTCTTCTCGCGCTCGCTGGTCAAGGAGAAGGTCGGGTTCCTGCGCTGGACCGCGATGTTCTTGGCGCTGTTCGGCAGCTACGGCCGCAACGACTCGGTCGACGTCGAGTACACGGCCGGCGGCCAGAAGCAGGTGGCGACGAACCTCCCGTTCATCCCGCCGCCGGGCCGCACGGTGCACGGGTAGCCTTCGCGCATGCGCATCGATGCGATTCTCGCCGAGCGGCGACCCGTCTTCTCGTTCGAGTTCTTCCCACCGAAGACCAGCGAGGGACTGTCCAACCTGCGCGAGACCCTGGCGGTCCTGAGCAACGACGCGCCCGACTTCGTGTCGGTGACCTACGGCGCGCTCGGCTCGACGCGCGACACGACGATCGACATCGTCAAGTGGATCAAGCAGGACCTCGGCATCGAGGCGATGGCCCACTTCACCTGCGTCGGAGCGACGAAGGAGGAGCTGCGCGCGACGCTCGACGAGATCGAGGCGGCCGGCGTCGAGAACGTGCTCGCGCTGCGCGGCGACCCGCCGGCCGGCCAGGGCGAGTGGGTCCAGACCGAGGGCGGACTGCTCTACTCGACCGAGCTGATCGAGCTGCTCGACGAGCACTACGGCTTCGCGGTAGGCGCGGCGGCGTTCCCGGAGGTCCACCCGCAGGCGGCAAGCCCCGCGTCCGACATCGAGTTCCTCAAGGCGAAGCAGGACGCCGGCGCCAGCTTCCTGATCACCCAGCTCTTCTACGACAACGAGTTCTACTTCGACTTCGTCGGCCGGGCGCGCGAGGCGGGCGTAACCGTCCCGATCATCCCGGGCATCATGCCGGTCACCAACCTGCGCAACATCCGCCGCATCACCGAGCTGTGCAAGTCGGAGATCCCCGAGCCGTTCGAGCGCCAACTCGAGGCCCGCGAGGACGACCCGCAGGCGCTCCAGGACCTCGGCGTCGCCTACGCCACCCTCCAGTGCGTCGACCTGCTCTCCCGCGGCGCCCCCGGCATCCACTTCTACACGCTCAACCGCTCCCCGGCGACGCGCGCCATCCTCGCGGCCCTCCGCGCCGCGCAGCCCTGGACGCGGGCGAAGACGCCGGTCTGACGTAGCGGCGCTCCCTTGGGGCGTCCTTGAGAACCTCCTTCGTGCTGAGCGGCTTCGGGGACGCTGTGGCGAGTGGGCTAGCCGCTCCTGGCCGCTGTTCGGCTGGGTAGGGCGGCGTGCGGCGGGGCTGGTTCCCGTGAGGCAGCTCCGTCCCCCAACCGTGTGGTTCTCAGCGGCAATCCCAAGGCGTTGTGGAGTTAAGCCCCGTGTAGGTGGCTAGCTCCACAACGCACTCCCATGCCGGAGACGTTGTGGAACTAACCACCGTATGGGTGGTCAGGTCCACAACGCTGGTCGAAAGCCGCTGGAGGACCGCCGGGCATGAAGTGGCTGCCCTGTCCGACCGCCACCGACACCGCTCGCCGCCCTACCCAGCCGAACGGCGGCGTGGAGCGGTGTCCGGCACTCTCCACAGCGCCCCGGAAACCGCTCAGCGCGAACCCAGTCCTCAAGGACGCCGAAAGGAGCGCCGCCCGCTAGAGCAGCCGCCACCGCGCCGGATCCGCGCCCTCGACACGCTCGATCTGGCCGATGACTTCCAGGCGGCGGAGGTAGGAGTTGGCTAGGGACATGGCCCAGCTGATGGCGACGTCGGGGACGGAGGCGATGCCGATCGCGGGACCGGCGAGCTCGTAGGCGGTGCGCGGCCGTTCGGCGAGGGCGGTGCGGATGCGGTCGAGGGCGGCGTCGACGAGGTCGAGGTGGGCGTCGATGTGACCGGCGAGGTCGCGGGCAGGGCGGCCATGGCCGGCGAGGATGAGGTCGACGTCGAGGGCGCGGGCCTTCTCGAGGCTGGTGAGGTACTCCCCGACGGGGTCGGGGGTGTAGCCGAAGTCGAAGAAGAGCGAGGGGCGACCGAGGATGTGGTCGCCGGAGATCAGCAGGCGGCGGTCGGGCTGGTGGAGAACGACATGCGACGGGGCGTGGCCCGGAGTCTCGACTACCTGCCAGCGGCCCAGGTCGGTCTCGACCTCGACGCCGGGCAGCAGCTCGCGGTCTGGAAGCTTGACTCCGGCGATACCGGGATTGCGATCGCGGATCTGCTCGCCGAAGCGCTCGAGCGCGGCGAGCGGCATGCCGCTCTGGCGCGCGACCTCGATCCGTCGCTCGAGCTCCGCCTCGGGGTCGGCGAGCGGCTTGGTGGCGTGCTCGTGGTCGGGATGCATCCACAGCTCGCATCCGGCCGCCTCGCAGATCGACGCCGCGAGCCCGTAGTGGTCGGAGTGGGCGTGGGTGCAGACGACCAGGCGGATGTGCTCGATGCCGAGCCCGGCCTGGTCCAGCGCCCGTTCGAGCTGGGCGAACGAGCCCGGCTCGTGCATTCCGGTGTCGAACAGCACAACGCCGCTGCCGGCCGCGACCGCATAGGCGTTGACGTGCGGGACGCCGAGCCAGGGCAGTGGCAGGCGCAGCCGCCAGACGCCAGGCTGCACGCGGTCGGCGCGGGCCAGCTCGCGTTTGCGGGTTCCGGCCATCGCCGAGACTCTTTCACTCCGCGCTGGGTAGAGTGGGTTACGGCCATGGCCGCCCCCGGAACGACCGTCCAGATCACGATGCCCGCGATGGGCGAGTCGGTGACCGAGGGTGTCGTCCTCGAGTGGCTCAAGCAGGTCGGGGACCGCGTCGAGGTCGACGAGGGCCTGGTCGAGATCTCGACCGACAAGGTCGACGCCGAGGTGCCGTCGCCGGCCGCCGGCGTCCTGACCGCGATCAACGTCCAGCCCGACGAGACGGTGACGGTTGGCACTGTGCTGGGAGAGATCGAGGTCGGCGAGGGTGGCTCAGCGCCAGCCGCGCCACCGGCCGATGCCGGCTCCGATGGCGCCGCCCCCGCCTCGAGCGCGGCGGCCACGAACGGCGCTCAGGCCGCCCCGTCGCCCACAGTCAGCGGCGACGCCAACGCAACGCCCGTCGCCGCCCGGATGGCGGCCGACCTCGGCGTCGATATCTCCAGCGTCAAGGGCAGCGGCCCGCGCGACCGGATCACCAAGGACGACGTTCTCGCCGCCGCCGCCACGGCCGTCAAGGGCGGTGGCGCCGCCCCGAGCGCGCCCGCGCCCCCCGACGGGGCCGAGTCGAAGCAGATTCGCGGTCCGGCCGCGACGCTCGTCCGCTTCATGGACGAGAGCCGCTCGATCCCGACCGCAACCAGCTTCCGCACGCTGACCGTCGACACGCTCGCCTCCCGCCGGGCGACGCTGAAGGGCGCCGGCAAGAAGCTCTCATTCACGCACCTGATCGCCTGGGCGATCGTCCGCGCGACCGACGACATGCCGGTGATGGCCGACTCGTTCGCGACCGTCGACGGCAAGCCGCACCGCGTCACGCCGGGCGCCGTCAGCCTCGGCCTGGCGGTCGACGTCGAGCGCAAGGACGGGAGCCGCTCGCTCGTCGTCCCGGTCATCCACGACGCCTCCGAGCTGTCGTTCCCCGACTTCGTCGCCGCCTACGACGAGCTGGTCGTCGGCGCGCGCGACAACACGCTCAAGCCCGACTCCTACCAGGGCGCGCAGATCACGCTGACCAATCCGGGCGGCATCGGCACCGTCGCCTCGGTGCCGCGGCTGATGCCGGGCCAGGGCACGATCGTCGCGACCGGCGCGATCGGCTATCCGCCCGGCCTCGCCCAGGCCGACAAGCAGAAGCTCGCCGAGCTGGGCGTGGAAAAGGTCATGACGATGACCTCGACCTACGACCACCGCGTCATCCAGGGCGCCGAGTCGGGTCAGTTCCTCAAGCGCGTCGACGAGCTGCTGCAGGGCGCCGACGGGTTCTACGACACGCTCTTCACGGCCCTCGGCGTCGACGCCGCGCTGGCGACGGCGGGCCCGCCGAGCCCGACCGTCACGTCCGCCGACCCGGTCCCCGCCGGGACCACCCCGGCCGTCTCCGAGGTCCCCGACGAGGCGCTGATGCAGGCGGTCCAGGCGGCCACCTCGATCATCAAGGCGCACCGCGTCCACGGCCACCTCGCCGCGCACCTCGATCCGCTCGGCTCGCCGCCGCGCGGCGACCCCGCGCTCGACCCGGCCTCGGTCAACCTGACCCAGGAGATGATGGAGCGGATTCCGTCGTCGGTGATGCGCGTGGCGGTGCCCGGCAAGACGTTCGCCGACGCGCTCCCCCACCTGCGCGACACCTACACCGGCACGATCGCCTACGAGGTCGAGCACATCGCCGGGCACAACCGCCGCGTCTGGCTGCGCGAGAACATCGAGTCCGGCGCCCACCGGACCCCGCTGACGCCCGAGCAGAAGCTCGCGCTGCTCGAACGGCTGTCGCAGGTCGAGGCGCTCGAGGGCTACCTGCACAAGGCGTTCCTCGGCAAGAAGCAGTTCTCGATCGAGGGTCTCGACATGCTCGTGCCGATGCTCGACGCGACGATCGAGCTGTGCGCCGACAGCGGCGCCCGCGAGGCGGTGCTCGGCATGGCCCACCGCGGCCGGCTCAACGTGCTCGCCCACACCGTCGGCCAGCCCTACGAGAACATCCTCGTCGAGTTCGAGGGCGAGCAGACGCTGTCGGCCGACACCGCCGCGCCCGAGGGCGGGACCGGCGACGTCAAGTACCACTACGGCGCGTCGGGCACGTACAAGACGCGCGACGGCAAGTCCGTCCAGGTGACGCTGTCGCCGAACCCGAGCCACCTCGAGTACGTCAACCCGGTGATCGAGGGCCGCGCACGCGCCGACCAGACCAGCCGCAACGGCCGCGAGATGACCCACGACCCGAGCCTCGTGGTGCCGATCCTGATCCACGGCGACGCCGCCTTCCCCGGCCAGGGCGTCGTCGCGGAGACGCTCAACCTGCAAGCGCTCGCCGGCTACTCGACCGGCGGCACGGTCCACGTGATCGCCAACAACCAGGTCGGGTTCACGACCGATCCGAGCGACGCGCGCTCGACGCGCTGGGCGTCGGACCTCGCCAAGGGCTTCGACGTGCCGATCATCCACGTCAACGCCGACGACGTCGAGGCCTGCATGTTCGCCGTGCGGCTCGCCGTCGGCTTCCGCAACGAGTTCGGCCGCGACGCGCTGATCGATCTCGTCGGCTACCGCCGCTTCGGCCACAACGAGACCGACGAGCCCGCCTACACCCAGCCGCAGATGTACGAGAAGATCAAGTCGCACCCGACGGTGCGCAAGATCTACGCCGACAAGCTGGTCGCGGAGGGCGTGATCGACGCCGAGCAGGCCGACAAGCTGGCCTCCGACGCCTACGAGGCGGTCTCGAAGGCGCACGCCGAGCTCAAGGACACGATGGCCGGTCCGCCCGACACGGGCACGCTCGAGGTCGACACGACGATGAGCCGTGAGCCGAAGACGACGCTCCCGGCCGACCTGCTGAAGTCGCTCAACGAGCAGATCGTCAAGGTGCCCGAGGGCTTCGAGGTCCACCGCAAGCTGAAGCCGTTCCTGAAGAAGCGCATCGACGCCGCCGAGCCGGGCGGCAAGGTCGACTGGGCGCACGCCGAGGCGCTCGCCTTCGCGTCGCTGCTGGCGCTCGGCGTTCCGGTCCGCCTGACCGGCCAGGACTCCGAGCGCGGCACCTTCAGCCAGCGCCATCTGGTCCTCCACGACGCCGAGGGTCAGGGCTACACGCCGCTGCAGCACCTGCAGAGCGCCGCCGCGCCGTTCGAGCTGCACAACAGCCCGCTTTCCGAGACCGCCTGCCTCGGGTTCGAGTACGGCTACTCGATCCAGGACCCTGAGGCGCTCGTCCTCTGGGAGGCGCAGTTCGGCGACTTCGTCAACTCCGGCCAGGTGATCATCGACCAGTTCATGACCTCCGGCCTGGCGAAGTGGGGCATGACCTCACGGCTGACGCTGCTGCTCCCCCACGGCTATGAGGGCTCCGGGCCAGAGCACTCCTCCGGACGCATCGAGCGCTTCCTGCAGGCCTGCGCCGAGGGCAACATCCGCGTAGCGAACTGCACGACGCCGGCCCAGTACTTCCACCTGCTGCGCCGCCAGGCGCTGGTCTCGAAGCCGCGGCCGCTCGTCGTGATGACGCCGAAGAGCCTGCTGCGGCTCGGCGCCGCGACCTCGAGCTTCGACGAGCTCGCCAACGACGAGTTCCACCGCGTGATCGACGACCCGCTGTTCGCCGGCGAGGCCGAGGGCAACGGCGCGTCGCCGAAGGACCGCGACGGGGTCACCAAGCTCGTCCTCTGCTCGGGCAAGGTCTACTACGACATCGTCGGCAACGAGGAACGCGAGTCGGCCGACCACATCGCCGTCGCGCGCGTCGAGATGCTCTACCCCTTCCCGGAGGAGCAGCTCAAGGACCTGATGGCGAGCTACCCGAACCTCGAACGCGTCGTCTGGGTCCAGGAGGAGCCGCGCAACATGGGCCCGCGCGCCTTCATGCGCCGCCGGATGGCCGGCATCCTGCCCGAGGACCTGCACTACTACTACGTCGGCCGCCAGCTGCGAGCCGCGCAGAGCGAGGGCTACACCGCCGCGCACCGCAAGGAGCAGGCGCGGATCGTCCGCGTCGCGCTCGACCTCGAGGACGACGTGCTCAAGCCGGACCTCTCGGCCGAGCGGCCGAAGCTCTAGCCGGCTACCCGCCCTCGATCGTGCGCAGGACGGCGCCGTCGGTGGCCGCCACGGCTGCCGCGTCGGGCAGGACCACGCCCGGCGGCAGCTCCATGTGGAGGTAGCTGGCGTGGTCGATCTCGACGTGGACGTCGCGCGGGCGGCAGCTCAGGACGTGGCCGCCGCGCTCGCGGGCGGCGTCGACGAAGTGGAGGTGGAAGCCGGGCAGCTCGATGCCCTCGGCGTAGTCGGGGAAGCGGAACCCGACGACCGTGCCGGTGACGTCGTGGAGGTCGAACTCGTGCTGCTGCGCCGCGGCCTCGGCGAGCGTGCCGTAGGGCGGCTGCTGGCGCGGGACCGAGCGCGCGTGGACGACCTCGAACTCGCCGTCGACGCGGATCGCGCAGGACGGCGAGCCGATCGGCGCGTGGCGGTTGATCTCCTTGACGAACGCGTGGTGGTCGAGCGGTCCGTCGACGTCGAAGGAGACCGTCGGGGCGAAGCGCGTCACGACAGCGAAGGGGGTTCGCTCCGATGGGTCGATCTTGCCGATCCGGCCGTCGACGTCGGCGCGCAGGAACTCGCCGTCGACAGCAATCATCTCGCCGTCGAGGCCGTTCAGCGTGCCGAGGCCGAGGTCGCCGTGACGGGCCAGCTCGGCGAAGCTGAGGTCGCCGTCGAAGGCCCCGCCGACCAGGGCCGCGACCGTCGACGTCTGGAAGACCTCATGGACACGGCTCTCGAAGCCGGAGCTGTCGAGATCGGCGGCGTCGATGTGCAGCCCGCGGATCAGGCGCTCGTCGATCACGGGCACCGCTCAGCGCTTGTCGGCCTGGCCGCGCGCGATGCTCGCGGAGATTTCGTGAGCGCCGAGCAGACGTTGGATCGCCGCCGCCGTGGCGGGGGCAAGACCGGCGAACGCAGTGCCGACACGGATGCCGAGCGCTGCCACCTCGACCTCGAGCTTGCCGCTCTCGATGGCTTTCGCGACACCGGCGGCGACCTCGTCAGGGGTCTTGGTCCCCACGTAGCGCGGCAGCGTGGCGCCGCTGTCGTGGAACATCCCGGCGTCGCGGACGAAGCCCGGGAAGACGGTGCTGACGCCGACACCGGCGCTGCGGAAGTCCTCGCTGAGGCCCTGTGCGAAGCCGCGCAGGCCGAACTTCGTCGCCGAGTAGAGCGAGCCTCCGGGGCTCGCCGCCTTGCCAGCCATCGAGGAGACGAAGACGAGGTGACCGTGGCCGCGCTCGGCCATCGCCGGCGCGAGGTCGCGCGCGAGCATGATCGGCGCGCGCAGGTTGACGTCGAGCGCACGGTCGATCTCGCCGGGCTCTAAGGCGGCGATCTGGCCACTGGCGGGCAGCGCCGCGTTCGCGACGAGCACGTCGACCTCGTTAGCCCGGCCCGGAAGCGCCGCGACCTGCTCGCGGTCGGCCAGGTCGGCGACCAGCACCTCTACGCGCGCACCGAGCTCGGCGGCCAAGCGCTCGAGCACGTCGGCCTTGCGCGCGCTGATCAGCACCGTCGCGCCGGCGGCGTGCAGCCGGCGCGCGATCGCGATCCCGATTGCGCCCGTCGCGCCCGTGATCAGCGCCCTGGAGCCCGCGACGTCCACGTCCTAGCCGGCCGTGGGCGCCACGACTACCGGGCGCGTGCTGTGGTGGAGGACCCCGTTGGCCACGCTGCCGACCAACGCCGACTTGACGGCCGAGAGCCCGCGCGAGCCGACGACGATCGCCTGCGCGTCCGCCTCGTCCGCGGCGTTGACGATCGTCGCCCAGACCTTGCCGGCGCACAGGACGGCCTCTCCGCTGGCTTCGAGTCCGGCGGCCTCTGCCGCCGCCACACCCTCCGCGACCCGAGCGGCGGCCTGGCGCTCGGACTCGCTGTCGAGCTCCTCGTATGCGCGACTGGCGACGGCCGCCGGAATGGCGATCAGCGACGCGGGCGCAGCGGCTCCCGCCGAGTGCCACACCGAGACGACGATGGCGCGGCGGTCGGGAAACAGCCGCCCAGCGGCATCGATCGCCGCCTTCGACCCTTCGGAGCCGTCATATGCGATCAGGACCGGCTTGCTGGAATCCATGCCGGGGACTCTACGCCGAGCCGAGAGAGCGGCACCGTCTAGGCTGCCTGCATGGATCGATTCTCGGTCGTGATCGCGGGTGGAGGAGTGGCGGCGATCGAGGGGCTGCTGCGTCTGCGCCGCCTTGCGGGAGACGCGGTGAAGATCACCTTGCTCGCGCCGAACGCGGAGTTCGCGTTTCGCGCGCTCAGCG
Organism: Thermoleophilaceae bacterium; assembly: GCA_035630455.1. Classification (GTDB taxonomy): domain Bacteria; phylum Actinomycetota; class Thermoleophilia; order Solirubrobacterales; family Thermoleophilaceae; genus JAAYBF01. Next base: position 28,052 of record DASQKP010000030.1, on the reverse strand, counting down.
TCAAGGAGCCCTTTGCGCTCGGCGCCGCCGAGCGCCATCCGATCCGCCACATCGTCCGCGACACGGGCGCCGAGTGGGTCGAGGACACGCTGTCCTGGATCGACCCCGACGGCCAGGTGGCGCACGCCGGCGGCGGCGGCGAACTCCGATACGACGCGCTGCTGATCGCCGTCGGCGCCCGCCTCACACCCGCCTTCGAGCACGTGACGACCTTCCGCGACGCCGAGGCGGACGCGCTGCTGAGCGGCCTCGTCGAGGACATCGAGGGCGGCTACACCAAGCGTGTCGCGTTCATCGCGCCGCCCGGGCCGGTCCATCAGCTGCCGCTCTACGAGCTTGCGCTGATGACGGCCGAACGCGCGAAGAGCATGGGGATGACCGACGTCGAGCTGGCCCTCGCCACCCCCGACGAAGCCCCGTTGGCGGTCTTCGGGCCGGACGTCAGCGACGCCGTCGCGAGGCTGCTCGACGCGGCCGGAATCTCCGTCCACCCGTCGACCGTCGCCGAGGTGACCGGTCCGAGGTCCTTGCGCCTCGGGTCGCTGGAGCTCGAGGCCGACCGGATCGTCGCGCTGCCCGCGATCTCCGGCCCGGCGATTCGCGGTCTGCCCGGCACGGGCGCCGACGGTTTCATTCCCGTCGACGCGCACTGCGAGGTCCCCGGCACCGGCGGCCGCGTCTTCGCCGCTGGCGACGCGACGAGCTTCCCGGTCAAGCACGGCGGCCTCGGATCCGAGCAGGCCGACACGGCCGCCGCCTCGATCGCCTTCCTGGCCGGCGCCGACGTCGAGGCCAAGCCCTTCCAGCCGGAGATCCGCGGGATGCTCCTGACCGGCGGCGCGCCGCTCTACATGAGCGCCAGGCTGATCGGCGGCGACAGCTTTCAGTCCGAGGTCTCCGACGAGCCGCTCTGGCCGTCCGGCGCCAAGGTCGCCGCCGAAGAGCTCAACGACTACCTGGGGAAGCCCTAGACGCCGACCAGCAGCGCGAGCGCGACCATCAGCGCCCCTCCGGCGAGCGTCCCGGTGAGCGCGAGCGCTCTTCCGCCGCGCGCGAATGCCTGCGGCGCCAGCTCGACCACGACCAGCGCCAGCATCGCGCCCGCCGCGAAGGCGAACGAGAACGGCAGCAGCGCGTCGACCTGCTCGACCAGGCCGTACGCGATCAGGGCGCCGACCGGCTGCGGCGCGCTTGTCGCCACCGCCGCCCAGAACTGACGCGACCGGCTGAAGCCGGCCGCGTCCATGGGTATCGCGACACTCGTGCCCTCGGGGATGTTCTGGAGCCCGATCGCGAGAATCACGAACACGCTCAAGCCGGCCGTGTCAGATGCGTACGCCGTGCCGATCGCCAGGCCCTCCGGCAGGCTGTGCACCAGCAGCACGCCGAAGACCAGCACGCTGCGCCGGACACCGGGGCCGCTGAGCCCCGCAACCGTCGCCGGTCGCCGATCGAGGCGGCGGCGCGACACCGACAGGAACGCGACACCCGTCGCGACCCCGGCGAGCACAGCGGTGCTCGACCCCGTGTCGAGCGCCGGCTCCAACAGCCCGACGACCGACGCCACGCCCATCACGCCGATCGTCACGCCCCACAGGGCGGGGCGAAGTCGGTCCGCCGACTCACCGAGCCACCAGACCGGGAGCACGCCGAGCCCCGTCGCAAGCGCGGTGGCGATTCCGGCGAGCGCCAGCACCAAGACGTCCACCAACTGAACTTAACGCGCGCGAGCCGGTCAGTAGTTACCCGCAGTGCGCGGTGGCAAAGCCCTGATGTAGCGAATTGGCGCCGGGGCTATGGTCGGTGGGATGACCGACGTGGAGACGCCGTCTGACGAAGCGCTGCTCAGAATCGCGATCGCCGACGACCATGCCGTGGTCCGGGACGGGCTGCACATGCTGCTCGACGACGAGGCCGGCTTCGAGGTCGTCGCCGAGGCTGAAGACGTCGGTGCCGCGAAGCGTGTCGTGCGCGGCCACCGGCCCGACGTGCTGGTGCTCGACCTCAACATGCCCGGCGAGCCGAGCCTGCCGGCGATACCCGAGATCGCCGCCCTCGCGCCGGGAATGTCGATCGTCGTGCTGACTATGCAGGACGAGCCGGCTTTCGCGCGCGAGGCGCTCGCGCACGGAGCGAGCGGCTACGTGCTCAAGCATGCCGCCGGCACCGAGCTGGTCGAGGCGATCCGGACGGCCACCGGCGGCGGCACCTACCTCAACCCGGCGCTTGGCGCGCGCATGGCGACCGAGAGGGACGGCGATGGGCCGCCCGGCGGTCTCTCGCTGCGCGAGGCCGAGGTGCTGAAGCTGATCGCGCTCGGCTACACCAACAACGAGATCGCCGAGCAGCTCTACCTGAGCGTGCGCACGATCGAGACCCATCGCGCCCATATCCAGGGCAAGCTCCGCCTGACGTCGCGAGCGGAGCTAGTGCGCTACGCGCTCGACCACGGCCTGCTCACGGCCTCCCCGACCTAGGCCGGTCTAGACATGTAGGGCAGGCAGCGTCGCATGCACGGCGGTCCCGCCCATCGGCCTGGAGCCGATCTCGAGCTGACCGCCGAGCAGCGATATGCGCTCGCGCATGCCGGCGAGGCCGAGACCCGTGCCGCTGGTGTCGGACGAGCCGAGCCCGCGCCCGTCGTCTTGGACGTCGACGATGACCGAGCCGTTCCGCTCGACGATCTCGATCTCGGCATGAGTCGCCCGCGCATGCTTGACGACGTTCGCGAGCGCCTCCTGCACGATCCGGTAGATCGCGCTCTCGACCTCGGGCGCCAGGCGGTTCGGCTGGCGCCCAGACTCGTAGTCGAGATCGACGGAGACCGCGATCCCGAGCTCCTCCGTCTGTCGCCGCTTGGCCAGGGCCAGCACCGCGGCCGCCACGCCCAGCTCGTCGAGCGTCACCGGCCGCAGCTCGCTGATCATCCGGTTGAGGCCGGCGATCGTCGCTTCCAGCGAGCCGGCGACACGGTCGAGGATCTCGTCGAGCGCCTGCGGCCGCGCGCTGCCGCGCGCCGTGTCGATCAGCATCATCACGGCGCCCAGCTCCTGCAGCGTCTCGTCGTGCAGCTCGCGCGCCCAGCGGCGCCGCTCCAGCTCGGCTGCCGCGGCGGTCTGCCTGAGGCGATCGCTGATCACGGACTGGGCGGTGACGACAGCGGTCGCGGCGTTCGCCGCGAACGCCTCCAGCAGATTCTCCTGCTCGGCGTCGAAGACCTCCGCTCCGTCGAGGACGGACGCGACCATCAAGACGCCGACGCCACGGCCACGGAATTCCAACGGCACGAACAGCGCGTGCTCCGCTCCCAGATCCTTGACGAGCGTGCGGTCCTCTTCCGCGGCATAGCGCGAGAGGTCACTCACCGTCCGCGGTTTGCCGCCCCGCAGGACCTCGCCCGCGAAGGTCTCGTCGAGCGGGTAGCGATGGCCGATCGGCCGCATCTCCATGTCGCCGGAGGTCGCTCGCAACTCGAGTTCGTCGCCGTCGACGATCATGATCGCCGACCAGCTGCCGTCGACCAGCTCGCGCCCGCGCGACGCGATCATGTCGAGCACGACGTCGAGGCTGGTCTCGCCGACGAGCGCCTGCGCGATCGCGGTCGTCGCCTCGAGGCTGCTGACGACGCGCTCGAGCTGCTCGCGTCGCTCTCGCTCGCCATCGATGTGGCTGCTGTCAGCGGGTGGAGTGCCCGTGACCCTCACCTACCTCCTCCGTTAGACCGAGCCTAACGCTTCCGACGCACTATGAACACCCCCTTACTAGCTTTGGCGACGGGCGGGATGAGCCGGCGACCAGCGGGACTCCGCTATCCTCGCGATCCCCAGCGGGCGTAGCTCAGTTGGTTAGAGCGCCGGCCTGTCACGCCGGAGGTCGCCGGTTCGAGTCCGGTCGCTCGCGTCTCGCTGAAGCCCGCTCCTAGAGCGGGCTTCGTCGTTCTCGGAGCAATTCCGACGGTTAGGGCCTCAGCGCAGCACTCGCGGGTCCCGATTCCGCGCCGCGTCAGGCCCACCGATCGCGTCCGGTGTGCAACTGGGGTTGCGCCGGTAGAGGACCGATCCGTCAGGGCCGATGGGCGTCGCATGCGCATTCGGCGAAACTCCGGCCTGACCCTCCTGACGATGCTCGCGACGGCTGCCTGCGTGGCGCCGGCCACGAGCGCCGAGGGGCCGCGGGCCGGCTACGTGAGCACCGTGCTCGGTGCCAGCGTCTCGACCTTCGACGCCTTCACGGGCGTGGTCGGTGCGCCGATCCCCTTCCCCGGGAACACATGGGGAGTCGCGATCGTGCCCGACGGATCCACCGCATACGTCGCCGACGAGAACGGGGACAGCGTCACGCCGATCGACACCGCGACCAACACGCGCGGCACGCCGATCCCGGCCGGCTCGACGCCGCGCTCGATCGGGATCACCCCGGACGGCGCCACCGCCTACGTGGCCAACCGCTCCAGCAACAACGTCACCCCGATCGACACGGCGAGCAACACCCCCCTCCCGTCGATCCCCGTCGGCAACGGGCCGCACGGGATCGCGATCGCGCCCGACGGCGAGAGCGTCTACGTCGCCAACATCTTCTCCCAGGACGTCAGCGTGATCGACACCGCGACGAACAGCGTCACCGCGACGATCGCGGCCGGAGGCCGGCCGTATAACGCGGCGATCACCCCGGATGGCGCGACGCTCTACCTGACCACGCCCTACACCTCCGACGTCCTGTCGATCGACACCGCCACCAACACCGCCAATCCGCCGATCTCGGTCGGCGGCCCGGCCTACGGCGTCGCTGTCTCCCCCGACGGCGCCACCGCCTACGTGAGCATCTCCAACAGCGGCGCAATCGTCCCGATCGACACCGCGACCGACACCGTCGGCCCGCCGATCCCGGCCGGCGTCACTCCCGAGGGACTGGCGATCACGCCAGACGGGAGCACCGCCTACGTGACCGACGTCGGCAACAACACCTTCACGTCGCTCGACCTCGAGACCGGGACGCCAGGACTTGCGAACCCGACCGGACAGGCGCCGATGGTGATCGCCATCACGCCGAACCAGGGACCTGTCGCCGCATTCGACGCGAGCGTCGGCGACGCGCTGACCGCGACCTTCGACGCCGTCGCGTCGCACGACTCCGACGGCACGATCTCCAGCTATGCCTGGGACTTCGGTGACGGCTATGCGGAGACTACGAGCGGGCCGAGCGCGAGCCACACCTACGCCCAACCCGGCAACTACACCGTGACGCTGACCGTGACCGACGACGAGGGCTGCTCCGACGCGTTCGTCTTCACCGGCCAGACCGCCTCCTGCAACGACTCGCCGAGCGGGCGCGCGACGCAAACCGTGACGTTCGCCGGCCCGACTGCGGTGTCCCCGAGCCCGACGCCGGCGCCGTCGCACGACTCACGCCAGGCGATCGAGCGCTTCACCCTCGACGGGCCCTGTGTCCGCCGTGCCCGCGACGGCAAGGCGCGCATCGGCCTGCGCCTGCTGCTCGCCGAGGCTGGACCGGTTGCGATACAGGTCGACCGAGCGGTCACCGCCAAGCAGGTCGGCCGCTGTCCGAAGCGCAAGCCCGGCCGGCGCTACACCGGCAAGCTGCGTCGAGTCGAGGCTGTGCAGAACGTCGACACCCGGGCCGTGACCGCCTCGGTGCGGCGCCGCCTGACCCGCTCGTTCGAGCTGCGGCCCGGGCTCTACCGAATCGCCGTACGCGCCCATGACGCCGACGGCGGGCTGACGCGCGGCGCCTACCGCTGGGTACGCGTCATCGCCGGTCGGCGCTGAGGCCGTCATCATCGAAGTGTGAGAGTTCCGAACGCGGTGCATGAGGCTCGCGCCTGGCGGATCGGCGAGATAACGCCGGACTTCATCCTCGAGGACGTCTGGGCGTTGCCCGCCCACGGCGGCGCCGGTGACTTCCAGACCCTGCTCGACCTGATGGCGACCTCTGATCCGGTCAGCTCGGGCTCGCTCCCGACCCGCGTCCTGTGGCGGATCCGCGACCTGCTCGGAGCGGCCTTCCGGCTCGGCCGGATCGCGGGCTCCGCCGACGATGGCGAGCGCGCGGCCAAGCTGCCGATCCCCGGTACCCACGAGACCTCGCTTGCCGAGCGCCTGCCGGACGAGCTGCGCGGGACGGCGGCGGGAATGCGCCTGGGCTCGCTGCCGTTCGCCCCGCTCTACCGGACCGACGACGAGTTCGCGGCGGAGATCTCCAACCAGACCGTGCACGGCGTGATCCACCTCGGCTGGGCCGACCAGGGCGGCGGCCGCTATCAGGGGCAGATGGCCGTCTACGTCAAGCCGCGCGGCCGCCTCGGCCAGGGGTACATGGCGCTGATCAAACCCTTCCGCTACGCGATCGTCTACCCGGCGCTGATGCGCCGGATCGAGCGGACCTGGGACGCCCGCGCTTCGGAGAAGAGGAAGTAGCGCGATCTGGAACCGCCATCGTTTACGATCGCCGTCGGAGGCTGAATGTTTTCATCGATCTGCAGCGAGACACTGGGGCGGCGAACCTTCCTGACGCTCGCATCGGGGGTGATCATGGCCTGCCTGCTCGGCCTCACCGCGAGCGCGGCGACGGCGGCTACTGTCACGAATGCGGGCGACGCGGGGCCGGGATCGCTGCGCGCGGTGATCGCGGCCGCCGACGACGGCGACACGATCGTCTTCGACGCGAGCCTCGACGGCGAGACGATCGACCTCACCTCCGGCGAGATCGCGATCGACAAGAGCCTGGCGATCGAAGGGCCGGGCCCGTCACAGCTCACGATCGACGCGGGCCACGACAGCCGGATCTTCACGCTCGTCGACGTCAACCTGCCGATCGCCGTGTCGATCTCCGGGCTGACGCTCGCCAACGGCATGGCGCCCGATCGCCCCGCGGCGCCAGACCGTGGTGGAGCGATCGAGCAGGCCAGCGACGGGCCGCTGACCATCTCCGACATGACCTTCAGCGGCAACGCCTCTGGCGGGGCGGGGGGTGACGGCCAAGGCAGCGGTTTCGGGAACGGCGGTGCGATCCATGTGTCCGCATGGTCCGGGGCGACGTCGATCTCCGACAGCACGTTCGTCGCCAACACCGCTGGAGGGCCGGGCGGGGTTGGCCTGAACAGCGGTCGGGGCAGCGGCGGTGCGATCAACGACGACGGCGGCGGCACCCTGACGATCTCGGGGAGCACCTTCACCGCCAACCGCGCCGGCGGCCACGGCGGCGGCGGCATCGACAGCGGAGCGGCCAGCGGCGGCGCGCTCTCCGTCGCCGGCGGTGGCGGACAGCTCACCATCTCCGACAGCACCTTCGAGGCCAACAGCGCCGGCGGGGATGGCGGCGCCGGCAGCAACAGCGGGGACGCGCTAGGAGGCGCTCTCGAGATCGGCTTGGGCCCACACGTGATCTCGGGCAGCACCTTCACCGGCAACAGGGCCGGTGGGGACAGCGGCACCGGCGCCTCGAGCGCCGACGGCAGGGGCGGCGCGATCTACGCGACGGGGTCGCTCTCGGTCTCGAACAGCACACTGGTCTCGAACGCGACCGGCGGCGACAACAGCGACGGCTCCGGCGGCGCGATCATGTCCACCGGCTCGGCGATCTTGACGAACGTGACGATCTCCGGCAACTCGGCTAGCGAGGAGGGCGAGGGCGCCGGGATCTACGGTGACAACCCGCTCGGCGTCCAAGTCGCGGAGGTGACAGCGAGGGCGACGATCGTCGCGGGGAACACCGGAGCGGAGAACTGCAACCTGCCTGTCGAGTCGTCGAGCTACAGCATCGAGGGGCCGTCCTCGAGCGACACGAGCTGTGGGTTCAGTCGCCCGTCCGCGGACCCGCTGCTGGCCACGCTCGCGGACAACGGGGGTCCGACCGAGACGCGGGCGCTCCAACCGTCGAGTCCAGCGGTCGACGTGGTGCCGTTGGCGCAGTGCCCGACCAGCACCGACCAGCGTGGCGAGCCGCGCCCCGAGCCTGGGGCCGCCTTCTGCGACATCGGGGCGTTCGAGCGGCAGGATCCAGTCGCGCCGACGATCACGAGCGGCGCCGCGGCGACCTTCCAGGTGGGGACGAACGGGAGCTTCACGATCGTGGCGAAGGGAGGGCCGACGCCCTCGCTGTCGCAGACGGGCGAGCTGCCCAGCGGAATGAGCTTCACCGACAATGGCGACGGTACGGGGAGCCTGGCGGGGACGCCGGCGACTGGTACCGACGGGGTCTACCCGATCGCGTTCGAGGCGTCCAACGGCACCTCGCCGGATGCAGTGCAGAGCTTCACGCTGACGGTGAAGCCGGCGCCGCCGATCCCGATCACCGACCCGCCTCCGGGCGATCCGCCCCCCGACGGCCCGACCGATCCGGGGCCGCCGAGCACCCCGAGGCCGCCACTCGCGCTCCAGCTCACCGGTGGCGAGGGAAGGACGCTGCGCAAGCTGCTCCGGACCGGGAAGCTGGTCGTCGCGGCGAGAGTCAACGAGGCGGCGCGGGTCACGCTGACAGGCAGGGCGAGGCTCAGGGTGCAGACCCGAAGCCGGGCGACGACACGGCTCATCAGGGTCTTCAAGATCAAGACCACGCGTTTCTCCGCGGCAGGGAAGAAGCGTGTGACGCTCGTCCTGACGCGGAAGGGCCAAAAGGCACTCCGGGATCTGGACGAGGTACGGCTGGTGATCGCCGGCAAGGCGGTCGACGCCACCGGTCAGAGGGCCCCGCTAGACCGCCGCGTTCTCGACCTGAGCTGAGCGCGGCGGCCGCACCAGCAGGGCCGCGACGAGGAAGCAGACCGCGCCGATGAACGTGCCGAGGTTGACCCATTCGGCGTTCAGGACCTCGCCCGACGACGGCACCACGTAGGCGGCGACCGCCGACGCGCCGAATGCGACCGAGCCCGCCATGTTGAGCCAGGTGCTCCACCAGTTGCGCGCCTCGGGATCCCAGAGGCCCTCGCGGTGCGTCGTCGCCTGGATCGCCAGCGCGCTCGACAGCAGGAAGCAGACCGACCCGTACGCGTCCGGGCGCCAGACGTGGTCGTGCGCCTGCTCGGCGCTGAGGTGGTCGATCAGCGCGGCGCCGGTGCTGACGTTGAAGCAGAGCGTCCCGACGAACTGGATCGCCGCCGCCCACCAGTCGTCCCAGTCCGCACGCGACTTCCAGGCGCCGCGTCGCCAACCGCCGCTCAGCCGCAGCTGGATGAACGCCGCCGTCGTGAAGAACAGCGACCCGACGAAGTAGGTGACGTTGTCCGCCCCCTCCCCGACCAGCCGCCCGTAGCCCGGCAGCGAGCCAAGCGCGAAGCACAGCGAGCCGATCGCGAACCCCATCGACTCGCGGCGAAGCTTGCGCAGAGGGGTCACGAGAGTCGGAGACTACGAGCCGGCGGCATCCGCCGGAAGGATCGTGAAAGCCCCGCCTCCGATCGGAGCCACCGCTCTCAGATGCCGTTCGTCGAAGCTCAGGACGCGATCGGTCGCGTGCCGATCGGCCAGCACGACCAGCGAGCAGTCGGCGAGGCCGAGCTCCAGATCGGAGTACCTGAGATCGATCTCGGCAACGGCCGCGTAGTCCTCGCCCTCGAGACAGCCGACCGTGAAGCGCCCGGCCGCCAAGTCCGCGAGGAACCGGCGACGGGCAATCGGGCCATGCCGAGCACCAAGCAGGTAGTCAACCTCGGCGGTGACGGGAGCAGGAATCACGAGCGGTCCAGGCTCGGAGGTCAGGATGGACCTCACACGGTCGTGCATCAGATCGGAGGCGTCCGCGAGCGCAACCAATGGCGCCGCATCGACGATCAGCGTCACGCGCCGAACCCGCGCAGCAGCTCGTCCTCGTCGATGTCTGCCACCGAGCTACCGTCGCCGGAGACGCAACCATCGAGGGCAAACGCCCGATCTGCCGCGGAGGGGAGCTGGTAGGCCGCGATCGCCGCGCGCAGAACCTCCGCTTGGGAGCTGCCCGACGCCTGCGCCAGTCGCGCAAGACGGTCGGCCAGCTCATCGCTCAGGTAGACGCTGGTCTTGCGCATCCCAGCAGTGTAGGGCACCATGTAGGGCATAGCTCGTTGCATGGAGGCTAAGGAACCCAGACGCTGACATCTGCCCCCCTAGGTCGGGGTCGTGGGGTCCGGCAGGCGCATCATCCGGAAGGCGTTCAGGAGGCCGATCAGCGCCGCGATCAGCGAGACGAGCAGCGCGATTTGGAGTGCGAGGTGGCGCGCGTCGGTGTTGATGCCGAGGATCTCGTCCTGGATCTCCTCCGGCTGACCATCGAGCAGCTCCTCGAGCTGCGCGTCGCTCATCACCTGCGCATCGTCCTCCAGCACGTCGGCGACCTGCTGCTGCTCGGCGGGCGGCAGGACGTCGCTGGACTTCGCCATGTCGGTGAAGGCGATCGACAGCGTGGCGAGCATCACCGCGCCCGCGAAGGCGAGCCCGAACGACAGGCCGAACGAGCCGGTCGACGAGTTGACACCGGCCGCCTCGCCGACGCGCTCCTCGGAGATCGGAGCCAGCGTGTAGTTGTTGAGTTGAGAGACGAGCATGCCGAGCCCGGCGCCGGCGAGGACCAGCGGTATCGCCAGGTACCAGCCGCTGGTGGCGCTCGGGACGAGCGGGATCAGGATCAGCAGCGCGGCGACGAGCGCCGCGAACCCGGCCCGGATGATGCTGCGCGGCCGCCGCTTGCCGGCCCGCCTGCCGGCCAGGAGCGCCACCCCGAACATCGTCAGCGAGAGCGGGGCCAGCGACAGGCCCGCCTCCAGCGCGTTGTACCCGAGCACCAGCTGCAGGTAGATCGGCAACGCGATCAGCAACCCGCCGAGGGCGATCTGCTGGAGGACGCCCTGGGCGATCCCGAAGCTGAACAGCTTGGAGGCGAACAGCGAGGGGTCGAGCAGGGCCGCCTTCCCCTGTCGCTTGCGACGAACGACCCAGTACGCGAAGGCAGCCAAGGAGGCCACGCCGAGGCCGATCAGCGCCGCCACCGACTCACCTCCCTCCTGCCAGACCAGGACGCCGAGGACGAGCCCGCCCATGCCGAGGACGGACAGCACGGCGCCGATCCAGTCGACGGAGCGATCGCCGGTGTAGGCGACGTCGCGGATCTGCCCGCTGCCGGCAAGGACGACCGCGATGACGACCGCCTCGAGCAGGAACCCGACGCGCCACGACAGGAGCGTCGTCAAGAAGCCGCCCAGAAGGGGCCCGATGGCCGCGGCGATCGCCGCCGACGCCCCGACCAGGGCGTAGACCTTGGCCTGCATCTTGCCCTCGAAGTTGCCGTGGATCAGCGACTGCATCGCCGGCAGGTAGAGCGAGGCGCCCAGACCGCCGACGACGGCCCAGAAGACGATGATCGCGGCCAGGCCCTGGCCGAACACCATCGCGAGCGCGCCGAGCGAGTAGAGGGCGAGGCCGGCGACGTAGGCGCGCTTGCGGCCGTAGAGGTCGCCGAGCTTGCTCCCGATCAGGATGAACGCCGCGGACACCAGCGCCTCGATCGCCACCGCCGCCTGCACTCCGCTCACCGTCGTGTCGAGGTCGCGGACCACCGCATAGATCGACACGTTCATCAGCGACGTGTCGATCACGAACACGAACATCGCCGCCGCCAGGAGAAAGGCCAACGGCGGTGTGCCTACAGCTTCGTCCCCTGTCCCCCCGTCGGCCATGCCGCTGATCAGTCGGCTAGGTACCGACGGTGCGGCGGAAGCCGAAGATCGCAGCGGCCGCGATCAGGGCGGTGAGGATGACCAGTCCGAAACTCGTGACGCCGACGATCGCCAGCACCGCAAGGACGACGGTCGCTACTCCGGCGCCGCCGCCGACGAGCGCCAGCGTGTAGGCGCGCTTCTCCTTCTGCCTGCGGGTCAAGTTGGCCATGCGGCCACTCTAGCCGGAGCGCCGGTTGCGCAGCTCGGTCCAGCCCAGCCAGCCGAGGAACCCGACGACCGGGACGAAGTAGGCGGCGTTGACGAGCCAGTGGCCCGCATGGGCGAGGAGGATCACGGCCCCTCCAGGCTACGCGGGGAGAACCTCGTGCGCACCCGCCGAGCGCTTCGCCCGGGGGTGCGGCTACTGGTTCGCCTGCGACAGCAGCCAGAGCGCGAGGCTGGTGAAGCCGACCATCACGGCGAGCATCCAGTACTGGGAGCGGACGGCGAGCTTGACGTCGGAGTAGATCGTCAGCGCCTTGTCGTGGGCGAGCGTCAGCGCGGCGACGTGGCCGAGAACGACGAAGCCGACCATCCAGTACCAGGCGCTGGTGGCGCCGATCACGCCGTAGTCGATCGAGCGATCGGCGGTGCCGAAGATGTCGGTCCCCGCCTCGCCGAGGGGGTTCGAGGCGAGGAAGCCGAACGGGTTGCTCGACAGCGTCAGGATCGCCTGGCCCTGGTAGAGCAGCAGCGTGAAGTAGTGGGCGGCGACGTAGGCGAACGCGATCGGCACCAGCGACGCGATGAACGCGCGCGACAGCTCACCCGTCGAGAAGCCGCCGCCGACGCTCTGCGCGCCGCGCACGCCGAGCATGTAGAAGCCGTAGACGATCGCGATCGCAGCGATCAGGCCGATCAGGAAGGTCAGCTCGAGCGCCTTCTCCGGCGACAGTCCGATGCTCTGGAAGAAGTCCGAGATGTCCGGCGCGATGCCGGTCCAGATCGGCGCCTCGGCGGCGCCGTCGAAGGTGACGCTGCCGATCATCACCGCGAGCAGCGGCACCGTGCCGGCGAGCGGACGGAAGTCGGCGAGGCTCGCGAGCGGAGGCCTCAGGCCGACGACGCCGTCGCGCGTGCTCCACGGCGAGATCCGGGCGAACAGCGCGAAGTAGACGCTGAAGCCGTCGCCGCGATCGCTCCACTCCTCGACGCCGTAGAGCGCCATCCCGACGAACTGCCCGACCGAGTAGACGAGCGCGGCGATCGCGACCGTCCGCGGCGCGTCGCCGTCCGAGACCGCCAGCTCGAGCGCCGCGAACAGGAAGATCCCAGCCGCCGCGGGCCAGTGGCCGAGCCGCTCGGGGTAGGAGAGCGGCGCCGGCATCGGCGCCCGCGCGGCCGTACGAGCGATCCAGGAGACAGCGCGGCCGCATGCCCGCCACGGGTTGAACGCCTTGAAGACGTTGCCGAACAGCACGCTCAGCCCGACCAGGCCGAGCCAGAAGATCACGTAGACGAAGGTCGGCGCGAAGTTGGCCGTCGAGGTCTGCGAGCCCTCGAAGCCCGAGTAGACGGTCACCACGAGCAGGAAGACGCCGACCAGGCCGCAGAGCAAGTCGACCGGCCGGCTGTGCAAGACGCGCGTGAGGCCCGGCAGCGGCCGGAATGACGCCCGCGACAGCTTCGGCTCCGGCCACAGGACCGCGAGCGCGACGAAGGACACGACGAGCACGACCGCCGCGGCCCAGCCGAACAGCCACTCCGGGATCGGCAGGTCTGAGCGACCTACGATCCCGTGAGCGATCTCGATCAAGACGGCTCCACCACCAGCCGCGCGATCAGCGCGTCCTTCCCGGCGTGCTCCGCCTCGTGGCTCTCGATCTCGAAGACGCCCTCGATCGTCGCGTCGAACTGGAAGCGCGCCGGCTTGCCGGGCGCCGCGTCGCGAGAGATGTCATAGCCGTGGATGTGGATCTCGTCGGCGACGTCGGAGTGCACGACGATCCGCACCGGATCGCCCTTCGTCGCGTCGACGTCGACGACGCCACCCGCCGGCTCGAAGCCCGTCAGCTCGATCACGGTCGCAGAGGGCCCATCCGGCGGCGGCTTCGGCGCCGACGGCGCCGTAGCGGTCGGCGAAGTCTCGGTCGCGGTCGTCGTGCTCGCCGCCTGGTTGCCGCTGTCGCCGTCGTCGTCACCCGGCCGCGCGATCAGGAAGGCGGCCACCACGACCGCCGCCGCAAGCGCGACCAACCCCCAACGTCCTGCCTTCGACATCCGAGTACCCCTTCGGGAGATCTACGGGACCGCGAGCGCTAGCGAAGGAGCGCTGCAGGATCGACCGTAGCGGGCGGAGCGGTCCCGGCGTCGGAAACCTCGATCGGGGCGGCGTCCTCGCGGAGCTCCGGATCGAATCGATATCCGACGCCGAAGTGGGTGTGGATGTAGCGCCAGCGGGGCGACCCGGACTCGAGCTTCTGGCGCAGCTTGCGCACGAAGACGTCGACCGAGCGATCGCCGTGGGCCATCGAGTAGCCCCAGACCTGCTGGTAGATCTCCTCGCGCTGAAGGACCTTGCCCTCGACGCCGGCGAGCAGCTGCAGAACCTCGAACTCGCGCCGCGTCAGGTCGCAGCTGCGACCGCTGGCGAAGGCCTGGAACTGGTCGGCGCGGATCTCCAGCTCAGCGGCGACGACCGGCGCTTGGTCGATTCGGCTCGACGCCTGCTTGCGGCGCCGCACGACCGCTTCCACGCGCGCGAGCGCCTCCTCGGGGTGGCACGGCTTGGTGATCCAGTCGTCGGCGCCCATCCGCAATCCGCGCACCCGCTGGGCGACGCTCGAGCGGCCGGTGGCGACCACGATCCCCAGCCCGGGCGCCACGGTCGCCACGTCCTGGAGGTAGTCCCAGGCGCCCGGCCCGAGCAGTGCCAGGTCGACGACGAGTGCGTTGACGCGCATCGCGGCGAACTCCTCGGCCGGCGGCGGCGCCTCGAAACGGCGGCACTGCCAGCCCAAGCTGTCGGCGCGGTTGATCAAAACCTGCACGAACCCGGAGTCCGTGTCCAGGATGGCGAGCTGCATGAAGCCAGCATACGCGACGAATCGGCATGTGAAGGCTCGTTTACATCGTCTTCACATCCCAGAGACAAGTCCATAACAGACTGGCTACCAAGCCATGCGACCGTCGCTTCAGTTGTGAAACCAACAAGGAGAACATCCATGAGCAAGTGGCTCGCACTCGCCTCGGCGGGCGTGCTGGCATTCGGCGTCGCGGCCTGCGGCGACGACAGCAGCGACAGCAGCGCCTCAGGTGGCAGCGGCGGGGGCGACCTCTCCGGCGCGGTCAAGATCGACGGCTCGAGCACGGTCGGCCCGTTCGCGCAGACCGCCGCCGAGCAGTTCCAGGGTGAGAACCCAGACGTCCAGATCTCGGTCGGCACCTCGGGTACCGGCGGCGGCTTCGAGAAGTTCTGCGCCGGCGAGACCGACATCTCCGACGCCTCGCGTCCGATCAAGGATGACGAGGAGGCTCCGATCTGCAAGCGCAACGGCATCACCTACCAGGAGATCACGGTCGCCAACGACGGCATCGCCGTCGTGACCAACAAGGACCTGAAGATCGACTGCCTCACGGTCGCGCAGCTGAAGGAGCTGTGGAACACCGGCTCGAAGATCGCCAACTACAGCCAGCTCGACCCGAAGCTCCCCGACGTCGAGGTCTCGCTCTACGGACCGGGCACCGACTCCGGCACCTTCGACTTCTTCACCGACGAGATCAACGGTGAGGAGGGCGTCAGCCGCAAGGAGTACCAGCCGTCGGAGGACGACAACATCCTCGTCCAGGGCGTCTCGGGCGACGAAGGCGGCCTCGCCTACTTCGGCTTCTCCTACTACGAGCAGAACCAGGACAAGCTGAACCTGGTCGCGGTCGACGGTGGCGACGGCTGCGTCAAGCCGAGCCTGGAGACGATCCAGGACGGCAGCTACAAGCCGCTGTCCCGGCCGATCTTCATGTATCCCAGCGAGCAGGCGCTCGGCTCCAAGCCTCAGGTCAAGGGCTTCATGGAGTACACGGTCGACAACGCCGAGGAGATCGCGACCGCGGCGCAGATCGTGCCGCTGACCGCCGCTCAGGTCGACAAGGCCAAGCAGCAGCTGAAGGAGGCGGAGGCGAAGGCCGGCAAGTAGCCGACCTAGCGGCCTCCTGAAAGACCACCGATGGAGGCCTCCGCCACCACCACGACGCGCGCCACCCCGGCTCTCGGGGTGGCGCGTCGTCGCTGGCACGAGGATCTGATCAAGGCGCTGCTGCTGCTCGCCGCGCTGATCTCGGTCCTCACCACTACCGGCATCGTGCTCTCGCTCGCTGGCGAGACGGTCACCTTCTTCCGAGAGGTCGGCGTCGGCGAGTTCCTCTTTGGCACCGAGTGGTCGCCGATCATCAAGCCGCAGAGCTTCGGCGTGCTGCCGCTGGTCAGCGGGACCCTCTTGATCACCGGTATCTGCCTCGCCGTCGCCATCCCGCTCGGCCTCGGTTCGGCGATCTACCTCAGCGAGTACGCCCGCCCACGCGTCCGCAAGACGGTCAAGCCGATCCTCGAGACGCTCGCGGGCGTGCCGACGATCGTCTTCGGCTACTTCGCGCTGACCTTCTTCACGCCGACGTTCCTCACAGACATCCTTCACATGGACATCAGCGTGTTCAACGCGCTGTCGGCCGGAATCGTCATGGGCTTCATGGTCATGCCGACGATCGCATCGATCGCCGAGGACGCGATGTCGGCGGTGCCGGCTTCGCTGCGCGAGGGCGCCTTCGGTCTCGGCGCCAACCGGCTGCAGACCTCACTGCGCGTCGTCTTCCCTGCAGCGCTGTCGGGAATCGTCGCGTCGGTCGTGCTCGGCGCGTCGCGGGCGATCGGCGAGACGATGATCGTGCTCGTCGCCGCCGGCCAGATCGCCGTCATCTCCGCCGACCCGCGCGAGCCGATGTACACGATGACCTCCTACATCGCCGCGATCGGCAAGGGCGACGTTGCGACCGGCAGCGTCCAGTACAAGACGATCTTCGCGGTCGGGATGCTGCTGTTCGTGATCACCCTGGTCCTGAACCTGATCTCGATCCGCTTCGTGCGCAAGTACAGGCAGGTGTACGAGTGAGCCACCAGCCCGTTACCGCGCAAGCATTCGAGGAGGCGGCCGAGGCGCCCGTCGTCGGCCAGGCGTCACGCCGCACCAAGGTTGAGGGCAGCGCGTTCAAGTGGCTGCTGATCGGGTGCATCGGTCTGTCGTTTGCGCTGCTCGCGACGCTGCTGATCGACGTCGCGGCAGACGGCGTCAGCCGACTGAGCCTCGACTTCATCACCAAGTACGGGTCGACGGTGGCCGACAACGCGGGTGTCCGCGCCGCGCTGCTGGGAACCCTCTGGCTGATGGCCGTCTGCGCGGCCTTCATCATCCCGGTCGGCGTCGCGACGGCGATCTACCTCGAGGAGTACGCCGACGAGACGCGCTGGTACAACCGCGCGATCGAGGTCAACATCCAGAACCTCGCGGCCGTTCCCTCGATCGTCTACGGCATCCTCGGCCTCGCGTTCCTGGTTCGTGGCCCGTTCGGAATGGGCTCGATCATCCTTGCCGGCGGACTGACGCTCGGACTGCTGGTCCTGCCGGTCGTGATCATCGCCGGCCGCGAGGCGATCCGCGCGGTGCCGCCGTCGATCCGCGAGGGCTCGATGGCGCTCGGTGCGACCCAGTGGCAGACCATCTGGCGTCAGGTGCTGCCGGCGGCGATCCCGGGCATCTCAACGGGCGTGATCCTGTCGCTCTCACGGGCGATCGGCGAGACCGCCCCACTGATCATGGTCGGCGCGGCGACGTTCGTCGCCTTCGACCCCGCCCTCCAATCGGCTTTCACGGCGCTGCCAATCATGATCTTCGACTGGATCTCGCGCCCTTCCAACGCAGTCAACGACTACGCATCGCTCGCTGCCGGAGCGATCATCGTCCTGATGGTGCTGCTGCTCGGCATGAACGCCATCGCGATCTGGCTGCGCAATCGATTCGAGCAGAAGTGGTAGGTGACCAAAGGTGGCTGAGCAGATGACCGACCCGCACCGTCAGCAGGAGGACGACCGCTCGCCCGAGCGCTCGGTCCCCCGCGGCCCGGCCGAGACGTCACTCGACGTCGGGAGCGCGACGCTGGAGGGCAAGCGCAGCCGTCCCGCGAAGGCGCGCGAGCCGATCTTCGAGCTTTCCGGCGTCGAGGTCGCCTACAGCGGCAAGGTTGCCGTGCGCGACATCGGCTTCGACGTCGCGATGAAGGAGATCACCGCGCTGATCGGCCCGTCGGGCTGCGGCAAGAGCACGCTGCTGCGCTGCCTCAACCGGATGAACGATCTCGTGCCCGGCGCGACAGTGGCCGGCACGATCAACTACCACGGCCAGGACCTCTACGGCTCGACCGTCGACCCGGTCGAGGTGCGCAAGCGGATCGGGATGGTCTTCCAGAAGCCCAACCCGTTCCCGAAGTCGATCTACGACAACATCGCCTTCGGCCCGCGCGTGCTCGGCATGAAGGGCGACATGGACGAGATCGTCGAGCGCGCGCTGCGCCGCGGCGCGCTCTGGGACGAGGTCAAGGACCGGCTCAAGACCAACGCCTTCGGCATGTCGGGCGGCCAGCAGCAGCGGCTCTGCATCGCCCGCACGCTCGCCACCGACCCCGACGTGATCCTGATGGACGAGCCGTGCTCGGCGCTCGACCCGATCTCGACCGGGAAGATCGAGGACCTGATGCTCGAGCTGCGCGAGCGCTACTCGATCGTGATCGTCACGCACAACATGCAGCAGGCGGCGCGCGTCTCGGACATGACCGCCTTCTTCACCGTGCAGCTCGAGGAGGACGGCCACCGCACCGGCCGGATGGTCGAGTTCGACGAGACCCAGACGATCTTCACCAACCCCAACGACGAGCGCACCGAGGCCTACGTCACCGGCAAGGTCGGTTAGCGCGATGCCAGAGACGACCAGACAGCAGTTCCAGGACGAGCTCACCCAGCTCGAGCACCAGGCGCTCGGTGGGCTCGACTTCGTCTGCCAAGCGCTCGACCGCGCGATCGAGGTCGTCCTACACAGGGACGTCGAGCTGGCGAGCATGGTGATCGCCGACGACGACCGGATCGACGGCCGCTACCTCGAGGTCCACCAGGGCATCCTGTCGCTGCTCGCGCTGCAGGCGCCGGTGGCCGGCGACCTGCGCCTCGTCGCGGCGCTGCTGCACGTGATCAAGCACGTCGAGCGGATGGGCGACCAGTGCGTGAACATGGCCAAGCTCGTCCCGCTCGCCGGCCATGAGCCGCCGGCCGACGACGAACTGCTGGCGAAGATCGCGCGGATGGGCGACCTCGCGCGCTCGCTGGTCCAGCAGTGCAAGCTCGCCTTCCAGCGGCGCGACGCGGCGCTCGCCCAGGACCTCGTCCGCCAGGACGACGAGATCGACGTCCTCAACCGCGAGTGCTTCCGCCGCGCGCTCGAGATCGGCGACGACGCCGACCAGCGCGAGTGGGCGATGCACATGATGTTGATCGCCCGCTGCCTCGAGCGAATCGGCGACAACGCCGTCGACATCGGCGAGCAGACCGCCTTCGTGGTGACCGGGCTGTTCCGCGAGTTCGAGGACGCCTCCCACCCCGAGCTGACCCAAGGCGGCAGCTGATGGGCCTGCCGCTCTTCGCCAGCGCGCCGAACCGCAGCAAGTTCGAGGCGCTGTTCGCGGCAGGCGGCACCAACCTCGCCGCGGCCACCGGCAAGCTCGACCGGCTGATGCGCGGCTGGCCCGGCGAGCCCGGGCTGCGCGACGAGATCAAGGCGCTCGAGGAGGAGGGCGACCGGATCAGCCGCCAGGCGCTGGTCGCGCTGTTCGCCGGCGGAATCGACCCGATGGTCGTGATCCGCTGGAAGGACGTCATCGACCGGCTCGAGCAGGCGGTCGACGCCTGCGACCGCGTCGCGCACGTGCTCGAGGGCATCGCCGTCAAGCACAGCTGATGGCGGGCAGCCGCCGGGTCAGTCGAGCTGCGCCAGCAGCTCCAGCTCGTGCGGGCGGAGTAGCAGCTTGAGCTCGCCGCGGTCGATCGCAGCCAGGCCGCTCTTCGGCAGCCGCACCTGGGCGCCGGTCGCGTCGTGGACGGCCATCGAGAAGTCGGGGTCGTGCCCGACCAGCAGCACCGACTCGCCATGGCCGGCGGCGACGTCGGTCGGATCGAACGGCCCGCCGCGCAACGCGCGCTCCTCCCACGGCTCGACCCCGAGCGGCTCGCAGGCCAGCCGGGCGGTCTCGCGGGCACGGACCTTGGGGCTCGTCAGGCAGGCATCGAGCTCCACGCCCAGGACCTTCAGCGCCCGACCGGCGACACGCGCCTGCTGCTCGCCGCGCGCGCTCAGGGGCCGCTCGGCGTCGGGCGATCCGGGCTCGGCATGGGCGTGTCGCAGTAGCCAGATCATCGACCGCAAAGATATTCACACAGAGGCCGTGTGGCCTGTGACAATCGAGAGAAGCCCCTGATGGAGACCTCCACCACACCGCAGGCCGCGGCACCGCCCTCCCCGCCGTCGCTCGACTCGACCGAGCTGTACGCGAACCGCGAGCTGTCGTGGCTCGACTTCAACAGACGGGTGCTGGAGCTCGCCGAGGACGAGCGGACGCCGCTGCTCGAGCGCGTCAAGTTCCTCGCGATCTACACGTCGAACCTCGACGAGTTCACGATGATCCGGCTCGCCGGCCTGCACGACCAGGTCGACGCCGGCATCGACGCGCGCAAGGCCGACGGGCTGTCGCCGTCGGAGACGATCGATCGGATCGTCGAGCGCGTCCGCGCGCTCGGGGCGCGCCACTCCCGCCAGTGGGAGCAGCTGCGCCCGGCGCTCGCCGAGCACGGCATCCGCGTGATCGCCCCGGCCGACTGCGACGCCGCCGAGCTGCGCACGCTCGACAAGATCTTCGAGGAGCAGGTGTTCCCGGTGCTGACGCCGCTGGCGGTCGGACCCGGCCGGCCGTTCCCGTACATCTCGAACCTCTCGCTGAGCCTCGGCGTCTGGCTGACCGACCCGGTCAACGGCGACGAGCTGTTCGCCCGCGTGAAGGTGCCGAAGGAGGTGCTGCCGCGGCTGATCGACATCGGAGAGGGCACATTCGTACCGCTGGAGGCGGTGATCGCCCGCCACCTCGACAGCCTCTTCCCGGGGATGGAGGTGCGCAGTCACGCCGCCTTCCGCGTCGTCCGCGACGCCGACTTCACGGTGTCCGACGAGGCCGACGACCTCGTCCGCGCCGTCGAGACCGAGCTGCGCCGCCGGCGCTTCGGCGAGGTGGTCCAGCTCGAGGTCGACGCCGACATGGATCCCGACATGCGCTCCTTCCTGATCGAGCAGACCGAGATCGAGGGGCGCCAGGTCGTCGACACGGCCGGCATGCTCGACCTGGCCGACCTCTGGCAGATCCACGGGCTCGACGGCTTCAACGCCATCCGCGAAGAGCCGTGGACGCCGGTCGCCGCCGGCGCCTTCTCGACCCACGACGGCAAGCCCGACGTCTTCGCCGCGATGCGCGCCGGCGACCTGCTCGTCCACCACCCGTACGACTCGTTCGCGGCCAGCGTCGAGCGGTTCGTCGAGCAGGCGGTCGACGACCCCGACGTGCTCGCGATCAAGATGACCGTGTACCGCACCTCGGACGACTCGGCGCTCGTCCCGATGCTGATCAAGGCGGCCGAGCGCGGCAAGCAGGCGGTCTGCCTCGTCGAGCTGAAGGCGCGCTTCGACGAGCGGCGCAACATCGGCTGGGCGCGATCGCTCGAGGAGGCCGGCGCCCACGTCGTCCACGGCCTGCCGGGCCTCAAGACGCACGCCAAGGCGCTGTTGATCGTGCGCCGCGAGGGCGACGGCGTGCGCCACTACGTCCACGTCGGCACCGGCAACTACCACCGCGGCACCGCGCGCCTCTACGAGGACTTCGGCCTCTTCACCTGCGACCGCGACGTGACCGCGGACGTCGCCGAGCTGTTCAACACGCTCACCGGGGCCGCCCGCCCGCCCGGCTACCGGACCGCGCTGGTGGCGCCTGAGCGGATGCGCGACGGCCTGCTCGACGAGATCCGCCGCACGATCGACGCCCAAGAGGCCGGCGAGCAGACCCGGATCGCCATGAAGATGAACTCGCTCGTCGACCGCCGCTGCATCCGCGCGCTCTACGAGGCCTCGCGGGCCGGCGTCCGAATCGACCTCAACATCCGCGGCATCTGCTGCCTGGTCCCCGGAATCCCGGGGGTCAGCGAGAACATCCGCGTCGTGTCGGTCGTCGGTCGCTTCCTCGAGCACTCGCGCGTGTACGGGTTCCAGAGCGGCGAGGAGCGCCGCTGCTACGTCGGGTCGGCCGACCTGATGCCGCGCAACCTCGACACGCGCGTCGAGTTGCTCATCCCGGTCAAGGACACCGCGCTGCGCGCCGACATCGAGGACGTCATCGAGCGCTGCCTCGCCGACGACACGTTCGCCTGGGACCTCGATCCCGGCGGCGACTGGAAGCGCCGCGAGGGACGCACCCGCTCGGTCCACGGGGAGCTGGCCGAGCGCGCGCTCGCAAGGGTTCGCCAGCCAACCGCCAGCGAGGCCGACGCCCGCGAGGAGCGTGTCCGCTCCAAGCGTCGCTTCGGAAAGTTCAGGCGCTAGTCGGCTCTGGTCAACCCGGCCTCGCGGCAGCCGGCCTCGAGCTCGTCGAGGCCGAAGGCGCCGAGGGGGCCCAGCGCGCCGCTCGCGAGCATGCCGTCCGTCGCCGCGCGCCGGCCGCCCCAGGCGAGGATGCCGGCGGTGAAGGTGTAGGGGTCGACGCCGGTCAGGTGGACCTCGGCCAACTTGGCGCCACCGACGTTGTAGGCCTCCGCGGTTATGTAGGAGCCGGAGCGGGCGCGCTGCTCGCGGCCCGGGCCCCCGGTCGAGCCGCGCACGAACCGCTCGGCGAGCCTGTTGGTCAGCGTGCGCGCGCCGGGGATCTTCATCGCTCCGCCGCCGACCAGCGAGAACGCCTGCATCGGCCGTGACAGCGACCCGAACCAGCCGAGGTAGGAGTTGACCTCGGTCAGGCGCGGGTAGGCCTGCGGCAGGCCGTAGTGCTCCGACGATCCGACGGTGACGGCCGCCAGCTCGCGACCACGCAGCGCGAAGCTGCGATACCGGTCCGCGCTGCGGACGGTCTGCAGCGCGCCGCCCCGGAAGGCGAAAGCAGGCTCGGTCGCCACGCCGGCGACGGACGCCTTGGTGCCGCCGCTGAAGCTGCCCGCGCCAGTCGCCCCGGTGACGAAGTAGCCGGTGTCGACGCGGACAGCCTCCTCGCCGGCGTCGCGCAGCGCCAGCCCCGCCGCCAGGTTGCCCGGCACCCAGTCGTAGCCGAAGGCGGTGACCATGCCGATGCCGGCGGCCTCGGCCAGCGGACCGTAGTGCTCGAAGACGCGCCGGATGAACGGCGGCTCGCCGGTCGAGTCGAGGTAGTGGGCGCGCTTGGCGATCGCCGCCTCGGCCGCGGCGTCGCCCCACTTGGCGAACGGTCCGACGGTGGCGATCAGCGCGTCGCCCTGCTCGACCAGAGCGGCGACGGTCTCCGGGCGGTCGACGTCCGCGACGGCGGTCTCGAGGCCGCCGCCCAGCTCCGCGGCAAGCGCCTCCAGCCGTGGCCCGTCGCGTCCCGCCAGGACGGGGCGATGCCCGCGCTCGACCAGCGCCTCCGCTGTCAGGCGGCCGGTGTAGCCGGTCGCTCCGAAGACGACGATCCGGCCGGCCACGGCTCTACCGCCTAGGCGCCGGGCAGCCGCTCGGCGGCGGCTGCTCGGATCTGCTCGACGGCGGACGGGACCGACTTCTCGAGCCGCTTCATGTCCCAGCGATCGAGCGTGACCAGACGCGTCGGCGAGGTCGCGACGACCGTGGCGGTCCGCTTCTCGGTGTCGAGCAGGCCGACCTCGCCGAAGAAGTCGCCCGCTCCGAGCTCGGCCACGACCTCGTCGCCGCGCCGGACCTCGGCAGATCCCTCCTCGATCGCCATGAAGGTGTAGGCGTAGTCGCCCTCGTCGACGAGGTGCTTGCCGTCGGACACCGACACCTCGCTGACGAACGGCGCGATCCGCTCCAGCTCGTCGTCGGAGACGGACTCGAACAGCGGCAGCGACTTCAAGCGGTTGGCGTCCAACACTCTCTCCTCATGACGGTACCCCGGGTCTTGGCAATCTATCCCACCCTGTCATCCGATTTGGGTACCTAGTACGTATCAGTGACGCGATGACTACTCCAACCAAGTTGACCGCGCTCGTCGCCCTCGGACGGCTGGCCTTCGGCGCCGGACTGATCGTCGCGCCAAGCCGGGTCGCCGCCGGCTGGCTGGGCGAAGTCGCCGAGCGCCCGGCCGCGCAGGTGGCGATCCGCGGCCTGGGCGCGCGCGACGTCGCGCTGTCGGCCGGCGCCCTGACCGCGCTCGACGACAACGCCCAGCTGCGGCGCTGGGTCCTGGCGGCGGCCGCCTGCGACCTGGCGGACGTGACGATCGCGCTCGCCACGCCGTCCGGCGCCCTGCCCGCCAACGCCCGCTGGGGCACCGTCGCGCTCGGAGGAGGCGCCGCCGTCGCCGGATTGCTGCTGTACGTGGCCCTCGACCGATGAGGATCGCGATCGTCGGGACCGGGATCGCGGGGCTAACGGCGGCTCACCGCCTCCACCGCGATCACGAGATCACGGTCTACGAGGCCGCGCCACGCATTGGCGGGCACGTCCACACGGTGCGCGTCGACCTCGCCGACGAGACGCACGAGATCGACACCGGCTTCATCGTCCACAACGACCGCAACTACCCGGGCTTCGAGGCGCTGATGGCCGAGCTCGGAGTCGCGACTCAGCCGTCGCGGATGAGCTTCTCGGTCTCCGACGACGCCGGCTCGTTCGAGTACTCGGGCACCCCGCGCGGAGTGTTCGCCCAGCGCTCGCACCTCGCGAACCCGCGCTTCCTGCGGATGATTCGCGACCTGCTGCGCTTCAACCGCGAAGTGTCCGCGCTGGCAACTGGCGCGATCGACGGCGGCCCGTCGCTGCGCGACCTGCTCGCCGACGGCGGCTACTCGGAGTGGTTCGTCGAGCGGCTGATCGTGCCGCAGGCCTCGGCGGTCTGGTCGGCGCAGCCGGAGCAGCTGTGGTCGTTCCCGGCGGGCTTCCTCGCCAGCTTCCTCGCCAACCACGGGATGCTCGGCTTTCGCGACCGGCCCCGCTGGCGCACGGTCACGGGCGGCTCCGAGCGCTACGTCGAGCGGCTGACCTGGCCGTTCGCCGATCGCATCCGGACGTCGGCGCCGGTGCGCGCGGTCACCCGCCACCTCGGCTACGTCGAGGTGGCCGCCGACGGCTGCGGCGTCGAGCACTACGACGAGGTCGTGATAGCGACGCACTCCGACCAGGCGCTCGCGATGCTCACCGATCCCTCGCCGGCCGAGCGGGAGATCCTCGGCGCGATCCCCTACCAGCGCAACGAGGCGGTGCTGCACACCGACTCCGCGCTGCTGCCCCGCCGCCGGACGGCACGCGCAAGCTGGAACTACCACCTCGACGGGGCTCCCGGTGGGACGCGACTGACCTACTGGATGAACAACCTCCAATCGCTGCGGAGCGACACCGACTTCTGTGTCACGCTGAACCGCAGCGACCGGATCGACCCGGAGAAGGTGATCGAAGCGATCGACTACTCGCACCCCGTCTTCACCCCCGAGGGAGTGGTGGCCCAGCGCCGCCACGTCGAGATCTCCGGCGTCGACCGCACCCACTACTGCGGCGCCTACTGGGGCTGGGGCTTCCACGAGGACGGGCTGCTCAGCGCGGATCGCGCGATCGAGCGGATGGGGGCGGGCGTCACATCGCTGCCGACGCCCGAGCCGGATGAGGAGCTAGCCGCGTGACCTCCGCGATCTACGACGGCTCGATCCGCCACCGCCGTCACACGCCGGTCGAGCACGCGTTCACCTACCGCCACGCGATGCTCTACCTCGACCTCGACGAGCTGCCTGGCGTGCTCGACGTGCACCCGCTCTACTCGGCGCACCGGCCGGCGCTCGCTCGATTCAAGCGCTCCGACCATCTCGGCCCCGCCAATCGGCCGCTCGCCGACTGCGTGCGCGAGCTGGTCGCCGCGCGGACGGGGACCCAGCCCACCGGGCCGATCCGCCTGTTGACGACGCTGCGCACGCTCGGCCATGCCTTCAACCCGGTCAGCTTCTACTACTGCTTCGGCCAGGCCGACGAGCACGTGGAGGCGGTCGTCGCGTACGTGACCAACACCCCGTGGGGCGAGAGCCACGCCTACGTGCTCGACCGGGCGCCCGACGGCGGGGCGGTCATGCGCGACAGCGTCGACAAGGCCTTTCACGTCTCGCCGTTCATCGGGATGGACGGCCACTACGACTGGCGCGTCAGCGAGCCGGGCGAGCGGCTGCTGGTGCACATCGACGAGACCGGCGCGGACGGCGAGCACGTCTTCGACGCGACGCTCTCGTTGCACCGCCGCGCGTTGACGCGCGGCGCGCTGAGCCGCTCGCTCGCCCGCTTCCCGGCGACGTCGCTGCGCGTGCTGGTCCTGATCTACTGGAACGCGCTGCGGCTGAAGCTGCGCGGCGCGCCGTACCACCGCCATCCGGAGCGGGCCCGATGATCGCCCGGCGCGCGCTGTTCCGCCTGCTGTCGCGGCTCGAAGGCGGCCGCATCGAGGTCCTCGACGCCGACGGCCGGCGCTTCGGCTTCGGGCCGCCTGCCGCCGCGCTCCACGCGACGGTGACCGTCCGCGACCCCGCGGTCTACCGCCACGCCTTCCGCGGCTCGACCGGCCTGGCCGACACCTACATGGCGGGCGAGTGGGAGGTCGACGATCTGGTGGCGCTGTTCCGGATCACGGCCCGCAGCATGGGACCGCTCGATCGCCTGCGCCAGCGCTGGCATCCGCTGCTGCACGGCGCCCAGCGGCTGGCGCGAACGGTCCCCCGCAATGACCGCTGGGGCTCCCGCCGGAACATAGCCGCCCACTACGACCTCGGCAACGGTCTCTTCGAGCTGTTCCTCGACCCCGCGATGGTCTATTCGTGCGCATACTTCGAGTCGCCCGACGCGAGCCTCGCCGACGCCCAGACCGCGAAGCTCGATCGCATCTGCCGCGCGCTCGACCTGCGCCCGGGCGAGCGCCTGCTGGAGATCGGGACCGGCTGGGGGGCGCTGGCGATCCACGCCGCGCGCGAGTACGGCGCGCGGGTCACCACGACGACGATCTCCAAGGACCAGCACGACCTGGCCGTCGAGCGGGTCCGCGCCGCCGGGCTGACGGACAGCGTCACGGTGCTGCTCGAGGACTACCGCGACCTCGGCGGTAGCTACGACAAGCTCGTCTCGGTCGAGATGATCGAGGCGGTCGGCTGGCAGTACTTCGCGACGTTCTTTCGCCGCTGCTCGGAGCTGCTCGAGCCTCACGGGGCGATGCTGCTGCAGGCGATCACGATCGACGACTCGGCCTACGAGGTCGAGAAGGCGTCGCGCAGCTTCGCCAACACGCACGTCTTCCCCGGTGGCTGCCTGCCATCGCTGCCGGTGATCCAGCACAACGTCGACGAGCACACCGATCTGCGACCGGTCTGGCTCGACGACATCACCGACCACTACGTGACGACGATCGCCCGCTGGCGCGAGGCGTTCGAGCGCAACGCCGGCCGCGCCGCCGAGCTGGGCTACGACGAGCCGTTCCGCCGCATGTGGCGGCTCTACCTCGCCTACGTCGAGGCCGGCTTCGCCGAGCGACGGATCGGCGACGTGCAGCTGCTGCTCGCCAAGCCCGGCTGGACCGGCGACGCCGTCGAGGGCGCTAGCTACGCGGCGTCCGGCTGAACATCCGCGCGGCGATGCCGTCGACGAGGAAGCCCGGCCCGCGCGACGCCAGCTTGGCGATCGCGGTCTTCCCGCCCGGCCCGAGAATCGTCTTGTCGCGCTCGATCGCCTCGACGATCTTCGCGGCCCACTCCGCCGGCGGCTGGCGGTCCCAGCCCGAGGTGTCGACGTGCTTGCCGTAGACCTCGTCGGTCGCGTCGAGCATGTCGGTGTTCACGCCCGGGGTCACGACGTGCAGGACGCCGACGCCGGTGCCCTTGAGCTCGCGCCGCAGCGACTCCGAGAGCGCGACGACGCCGGCCTTGGAGGCCGCATAGGTCGTCGCGGCCGGGAAGTACGCGTAGCCGGAGATGCTGGCGTTGTTGACGACCTTCCCGCTGCCGCGCTTCAGCATCCCGGGCAGCAGCAGCTTGGTCAGGTGCATGACGGCGGTCAGGTTGACCTGGACGGCCGCG
>DASQKP010000029.1:0-14152 GCA_035630455.1 Thermoleophilaceae bacterium | reverse complement strand
CGTCCAAGCTCTACTCGCTCATGCGGCGCAGGAAGGCGCGCGTCAACTCGTTTCACCACCAGGGCGTGCACAGGCTGGGCCGCGGGCTGCGCGCCGTCGCCTGGTCGCCCGACGGGGTGATCGAGGGAGTCGAGGCGCCGGCGCGCGAATTCACCGTGGGGGTCCAGTGGCACGCCGAGAGCCTCGTCGCGCGGCGAGAGCACGCGAACCTGTTCCGTGGCCTCGTCGACGCGGCGACGCGCTTCGAGTCCCAGGACGTCCGGGTGCGTGCGGCGTGATGCGAAGCCAGCTTCCCGAATGGGCCGTCTGGCAGGGCGGCAACGAGTACACCCTCGGCGCGGAGGAGGAGGTGATGCTGCTCAATCCGCACGACTGGTCGCTCGCGCAGCAGATCGACCGCGTGCTGCCGCGCCTGCCGGATTCGATGGACGGTCACGTCACGCGCGAGACGCACACTTCGGCGCTCGAGCTGGGCACCGGGATTCACCAGACCGCCGGCGGCATCCATGAGGAGCTGCGGACGTTGCGCGGCCAGCTCGACCGCGAGCTCGCGGCGCTCGGCCTACGCGCGGCCAGCTCGGGCACCCACCCCTCGACGGTCTGGCACGAGACGGTCGTCTCGAGCGGCGCGCGCTACGAGGCGGTCTACGGCTCGATGCGCGAGCTCGCGCGCCGCGAGCCGACCTTCGGGCTGCACATCCACGTCGGGGTCCGCGGGCCGGCCGAGGGCGTCCGCCTGTTCAACCGGATGCGCGTCCATCTGCCGCTGCTGCTGGCGCTGTCGGTCAACTCGCCGTTCTGGCAAGGCCGCGACACCGGCCTCGCCTCGGCGCGCACGCCGCTGTTCCAGGCGTTCCCGCGCGTCGGGATCCCGCGCGCCTTCCGCGACTACGAGGACTGGGTCGGCGCAGTCGACCTGCTGATCCGCTGCGACGCGTTCCCGGAGCCGACGTTCCTCTGGTGGGACGTCCGTCCGCAGCCGCGCTTCGGGACCGTCGAGGTGCGGGTGCTCGACGCGCAGACGACCGCCAGCGAGTCCGCCGCGCTCGCCGCGCTGGTCCAGTGCATCGCCCGGCTGGAGGTCGAGGAGGGCTACGTCGAGGCGACGCTGGTCGGCGCTCAGGAGGCGCTCGAGGGGAACCGGTTCATCGCCGCCCGCGACGGCATGGACGCCCGTCTGATCGATCCGGCGCGCGAGCAGCGGACGCCGGTCCGCGAGCAGCTCGACCGTTTGCTCGCCGCCTGCGCCCCCCACGCGGCGGAGCTCGGCTGCGAGACGGAGCTGGCGCTGATCGAGACGATGGCCGTGAGCAACGGCGCCAAGCGCCAGCTCGCGCTGGCTCGCGCCGAGGGGCGGCTGCCCGGGCTGGTCGAGGCACTCGCAGACCAGTTCTTGGTCGACCTCCAGCCGCACGAGACCGACGACGACGGCGCCGCCGCGACCGTCGCCGGTTAGAAGCTGTCGGGCGAGGCCCGCAGGCGCTGCTCCTCCTCCGCGGCCAGCTCGTCGCGCAGGGCGTCCTCGGTCAGCTCCGGCCTACCCGAAGCGCGCCGACGGGCATTGTTGGCCTCGAGCATCTGCGCGACGTCGTCGAGCTCGAGCTCGACCTCCTGCTCGATCGAGCGGGTCGGCTTCCAGTCGACCTGATCGGCCCCGGAGCCCGGATACCACTTGCCGAGCGCCAGCAGCAGCAGGATGCCGCCGATCAGGAAGCCGGCCGTCAACCAGGCAAACTCGTCCATCGACCGAGTCTAGACTGCTCCCCCGCGATCAATTTAGAATATTGTTCTAGAACATTATTCTAGTCATTGGAGTCGCATGATCAGCAACGTGCACGAGCGGGTTCTCGACGCCGACGGAGACGCGGTCGGCGCACTGGTCGACTCGCTGTCGTCCCCCGGCGACCGGTTGTGGCCAAAGCGCCGCTGGCCGCCGATGCGGTTGGACTGCGGCCTGGCGATCGGCTCGGACGGCGGCCAGGGCCCAGTCCGCTACGAGGTCGCGCGCTATGAGCCGGGAAGGATGGTCGCGTTCGCCTTCACGGCGAAGTTCCCGCTCGACGGCGAGCACCGCTGCGAGGTCCTCCCCGCTCCGGACAGCGGGACCCTGTTGCGTCACACGCTCGAAGGACACCCGAAGAGCTGGCTGCGCCTCGGCTGGCCGCTCTGCTTCCGCTGGCTCCACGACGCTTTGATCGAGGACGCCTTCGACCAAGCCGAGGCGGAGCTGGCCGGCGTCGAGTGGCGACCCCGGGAGCTACCGATCCATGTCCGTGCGCTGCGCGCCCTCGCGAAGCGCTTCAGCTAGCCGGAGCTACCGGTCGCGGAGCTGCCGCAGAACGAAGTGGAGAATGCCGCCGTTGCGGTAGTAGAGCCACTCGTTCGGCGTGTCGATCCTCACGCGAGCATCGAATACGACCGGCTCGCCCGACTCCGGCGTCGCGGTGACTTGAAGCGTCTTGGCGCCCTCCTCGAGCGGCGCCAGGTCGAAGCTCTCGAAGCCGGTCAGGCCGAGCGACTCGACCGACTCGCCGTCGGGGAACTGCAACGGCAGGATGCCCATTCCGACGAGGTTCGAGCGGTGGATCCGCTCGTAGCTCTCGGCGATCGCAAAGCGGATTCCCTGTAGGCGCGGCCCCTTGGCGGCCCAGTCGCGCGACGAGCCGGAGCCGTACTCCTTGCCGGCGAGCACGCCGAGCGGCACGCCCTCGGACTGGTACTCCATCGCCGCGTCGTAGATCGTCGTCTGCTCGCCGTCCTTGACGGTGATGCCGCCCTCGGTGCCGGGCGCGAGCTGGTTGCGCAGCCGCACGTTGGCGAAGGTGCCGCGCATCATCACCTCGTGGTTGCCGCGCCGCGAGCCGTAGGAGTTGAACTCGCGCTGCTCGACCCCGTGCTCGATCAGGTACCTGCCGGCGGGGCCGTCGCGCTTGATCGCGCCGGCCGGTGAGATGTGGTCGGTCGTGACGCTGTCGCCGAGCAGCGCCAGGATGCGCGCGCCGCGGATGTCCTCGAAGCCCTCGGGCGCGTCGGCCGGCATACCCTCGAAGTAGGGCGGCCGCTTGACGTAGGTCGAGCCGTCGTCCCAGGCGTAGCGGTCGCCCTCCGGCGTCTCGAGCGCGCGCCAGTGCTCGTCTCCCTCGTAGACCTCGCCGTAGCTCTTGCGGTACATGTCGGACTGCACCGCGTGCTCGACCGCCGCGTTGACCGCGGCCTGCGTGGGCCAGATGTCGCGCAGGTAGACCGGCCCGCCGTCCTTGTCCTCGCCGAGCGGCTCGGTCAGCAGGTCGAGATCCATCCGCCCGGCGAGCGCGTAGGCGACGCAGAGCGGCGGCGACGCGAGGTAGTTCATCTTCACCTCGGGGTGGATCCTGCCCTCGAAGTTGCGGTTGCCCGACAGCACCGAGCAGACGGTCAGGTCCTCGGCCTCGATCGCCGCCGAGACCTCCTCCGGCAGCGGGCCGGAGTTGCCGATGCACGTGGTGCAGCCGTAGCCGACGAGGCTGAAGCCGAGCTGCTCGAGCGGCTCGGTCAGCCCCCCGCGGTCGAGGTACTCGGTGACGACCTTCGATCCCGGCGCGAGGCTCGTCTTGACCCACGGCTTGCGCGTCAGGCCGCGCTCGACGGCCTTCTGGGCAAGCAGGCCGGCGCCGACCATCACCGAGGGGTTGGAGGTGTTGGTGCAGCTGGTGATCGCGGCGATCACGACCGCGCCGTCCTCGATGTCGAAGCTCTCGCCGCCCAGGGTGACCGAAGCCGAGCGCTTGGCCGGCGCCTCGGCCACCACGCCGTGCGCGTGAGCGGGTTGGCCATGATCGTCGCCGCCGTGGTCGCCCGGCTGATTGGCCGACGGATCGCTGGCCGGGAACGACAGCCGCGAGCCGTTTCCGCCGTTGTCGAGCTCCTTGCCGTTCTCGGCGTCGCTCAGCTCGGCGAGAAAGTCGGTCGCGGCGGCCGACAGCGCGATCCGGTCCTGCGGCCGCTTCGGGCCGGCGAGGCTCGGCTCCACCGTGCTGAGGTCCAAACCGAGCGTGTCGGAGTAGACGGCGTCCTCGCTGCCCGGCTCGTGGAACATGCCCTGCTCGCGCGCGTAGGCCTCGACGAGCTCGATCTGCTCGGCCGGCCGGCCGGTGAACTCCAGGTAGAGCAGCGTCTCGGCGTCGACCGGGAAGATCGCGCAGGTCGAGCCGAACTCCGGCGACATGTTGCCGATCGTCGCGCGGTCGGCGAGCGGGAGGTTCGGCAGTCCCGGCCCGTAGAACTCGACGAAGCGGCCGACGACGCCGTGCTCGCGCAGCAGCTCGGTGACGGTCAGCACGAGGTCGGTCGCCGTCGCGCCCTCGGGCAGCTCGCCGTCGAGCCGGAAGCCGACGACCTGCGGCAGCAGCATCGACACTGGCTGGCCGAGCATCGCCGCCTCGGCCTCGATGCCGCCGACGCCCCAGCCGAGCACGCCGAGGCCGTTGACCATCGTCGTGTGCGAGTCGGTCCCGACGAGCGTGTCGGGAAATGCCTGGCCGTCGCGGGCCGTCACGACGCGCGACAGGTACTCGAGGTTGACCTGGTGACAGATGCCGGTGTTCGGCGGCACCACCGCGAAGTTGTCGAAAGCGCCCTGCCCCCAGCGCAGGAAGGCGTAGCGCTCGTGGTTGCGCTCATACTCGCGCTCGGCGTTCTTCTGGAAGGCGAGCCGCTCGGCAAAGCTGTCGACCTGGATCGAGTGGTCGATCACCAGCTCGACCGGGACGAGCGGGTTGATCCGGGTCGGATCGCCGCCGAGGGTCTCCATCGCGTCGCGCATCGCCGCAAGGTCGACGATCGCCGGGACGCCGGTGAAGTCCTGCATCAGGACGCGGCTCGGCGAGTACGCGATCTCCTTCGACGGCTCGTCGGTCGCGACCCATGTCGCGACGTTCTCGATGTCCTGCCGCGTGACGGACTCGCCGTCCTCGTTGCGCAGCAGGTTCTCGAGCAGGATCTTCAGCGAGTACGGCAGCCGGGCGACGTCGAAGCGCGACTGCAGCGCGTCGAGGCGGAAGATCTCATGTGTCGTGCCGCCGACCTGGAGGGTCGCGCGAGCACCAAAGCTGTCTGGGTTGCCCACACCTGAACCGTACCTGTACCTTGCTGGAATGCGTCCATCCCTTCGCCGTTCCCTGATTACAACTGGCCTCCTATCGCTTGCTGTGCTCATCCCGGCAGCGCCGGCCGCGGCACAGTCGCCGAACATCTGCCCGGCGACCTTCCACGTGCTGCACGACGACACCATCGGCAAGCTGAAGCTTCAGGCCGGCCACTACCAGGTGACCGTGCGCGGCGGCCTGTCGTGCGCCGCTTCGACCGACTGGTTCGGCCGCTTCCTCGAGGACTGGGACGGCGTTCTGCCCCGCCCCTGGAAGCTGAACGCGGCCGCCGCATCGTTCACGCGCGGCAACAGCGGCGTCGGCTTCAGCGTCGTGCGGGTCGCTAACCCGAGCGGCGGAGGCGGAGGCGGTCGTCACCCGGGCTACGGCAAGCTCTGCCCGGGCACCTTCCGCGTGCTCCACAACGATCGCATCGGCGCTCTGCGCCTGTCGAAGGGCCAGTACACGATCACGCTGCTGTCGCTGACCGGACCCAGCTGCGGCCGCGCGTCGAACCTGTTCACGAACTTCCTCGACAACGACTACTCGGGCATCCTGCCCCGTCCCTGGGTGCTCGATCCCCAGACCGCGACCTTCCGTCGTGGCGCCGCGAACTTCGGCTTCCGCGTGAAGCCGGTTGGTGGCTGACCTAGAGGCCTATGAGCGGGCGTGTGCGGGGCTCGACGCCCCGTTCGCGCTCGTCGACCTCGACGCCATGTGGCTGAACGCGGCGTCGATGCTCGCCCGCGCGGACGGCAAGCCGATCCGCGTGGCGAGCAAGTCGGTCCGCTGCCGTGAGCTGCTGAACCGCATCCTTGCCCGTGACGCCGGGTTCAGGGGTCTCATGACGTTCACGCTTGCCGAGACGCTCTGGCTGCGCGGGCAGGGATTCGGCGATCTGCTGCTCGCCTATCCGACCGCCGATCGCGCCTCCCTGCGCGAGCTGGCGCGGATCGACGGCGCCGACGGGCCGATCGTGATGGTCGACTCGGTCGAGCAGCTCGAATGGATCGCCCACACCGCGCCCGATCCGGCCGCGCCGCTGCGGCTTTGCGTGGAGTTCGACACCGGCTACCGCCTGCCGGGCGGACTCGCGACGATCGGACCGAAGCGGTCGCCGATCCGCACGCCCGAGCAGGCCGCGGCGCTGGCGCGCGAGATCGACCGTCGCCCGCAACTCGAGCTGGCCGGGCTGATGGGCTACGAGGGCCACATCGCCGGTGTCGGCGACCGCCCGCTCGGCAAGCCGCTCCAGGGACCGGCGATCCGGGCGCTGCAGCGCGCCTCGGTCGCCGAGATCGCCGAGCGCCGGGCCGCGATCGTCGCGGCGGTCAACGCCGTCGTCCCGGTCGGGCTGGTCAACGGCGGCGGCACCGGCAGCCTCCACACGACGGCGACCGAGGAGGCCGTCACCGAGGTGACCGCCGGCTCGGGCTTCTACGCCTCGACGCTGTTCGACCGCTACTCCGCCTTCGAGCAGGCGCCGGCGGCGATGTTCGCCCTGCCGGTCGTGCGGCGCCCGCGCGAGGACACGGTCACGCTGCTCGGCGGCGGCTACATCGCATCCGGAGCGCCCGGCAAGGACCGACTGCCGCAGCCGTACCTGCCCGCTGGGCTGTCGCTCGACGGACTGGAGGGAGCCGGCGAGGTCCAGACGCCGGTCAAGGGCCCCGCCGCCCGCTCGCTGCGCGTCGGCGACAACGTCTACCTGCGCCATGCCAAGGCCGGCGAGCTCTGCGAGCGCTTCGACACGCTGCACCTGTTCGAGGGCGGCGAGCTGGTCGACGAGGTTCCGACCTACCGCGGCGAGGGCCATGCGTTCCTGTAGCCGAGCTCTTCGGGCGCTGCCGGCGCTGCTCGCGCTGGCGCTGCTGGCTCCGGCCGCCGCGCAGGCGAAGCCGAACATCGTCTTCATCATGACCGACGACCAGACGGTCTCCTCGACGTCGGTCCAGCGCAACGTCAGCCTGATCCAGGGCCAGGGCACGACGTTCACCCAGACCATCTCCAGCTATCCGCTCTGCTGCCCGTCGCGCGCCACCTACCTCTCCGGGCAGTACTCGCACAACCACGGCGTGATCCACAACGCCGGTCCGTTCGGCGGCTACACGCGCTTCGACAACTCGAACTCGCTGCCGCTCTGGCTGCAGGGCGCCGGCTACCGGACGATGCACGTCGGCCGCTACCTCAACGGCTACGGCGTCCAGAACCCCGACATCACAGAGGTCCCGCCCGGCTGGACTGACTGGGTCTCCGCCGTCGGCGACCAGGTCTTCAACTACGAGCGCTGGCAGACGAACGAGAACGGGCAGATCTTCAACCGTCCGGGGCCGGACGGTCCCGGCGAGCACCAGACCGACTTCTTCGGCCGCCGCGCGGCCGAGCTGATCGACCAGGCGGCCCCGTCGAACCAGCCCTTCTTCCTGTCGCTGACGTTCCCGGCCCCGCACAGCGGCTTCCCGATCGAGCCCGACGACCCACCGCTGCTCCCCACCCCTTACCCGGCCCCGCGCCACCGCGACGCGTTCGCCGGCACGCCGCTCCCCCGCCCGCCGAGCTTCGACGAGGCCGACGTGACGACCAAGCCGCAGATCGTCGCCGACCGCCCGCGGCTGTCGCCGGAGTGGGTCGCGGCGATCCAGGAGAACTACCAGCAGGAGCTGGAGTCGCTGCTGTCGGTCGACGACGCCGTCGGCGCGGTCCTGAACGCGCTCGAGCGCAGCGGTGAGCTCGACGACACGCTGCTGATCTACACCTCCGACAACGGCTTCTTCCATGGCGAGCACCGGATCGCCTCGGAGAAGATCCTGCCCTACGAGGAGGCGGCGCGAATCCCGCTGATCATGCGCGGTCCGGGCGTGCCGCGCGGCCGCGAGATCGGCCAGCTGGTGTCGAACATCGACTGGGCGCCGACGATCGTCGACGCCGCCGACGCGCGAGCGCGGCGGCTGATGGACGGCAGCTCGCTGTTCGGGGTGATGAAGGACCCGCGCCGCGAGCGTGGCCGCGAGATCGTGTTGGAGAACGGCGTCGGGGCCAACGGCGTGCCGATGTTCCGCGCGCTGCGCAACGAGCGCTACGTCTGGATCGACCACAAGACGACCGGCGAGTACGAGCTCTACGACCTGCGCAAGGACCCCTACCAGCTACGCAATCTCGAGGACCTCGATTCCTACGCCGCGATCCGCGGCGCGCTCGCGAAGCGGCTGAACAAGTTGCAGCGCTGTCGCGGCGCACGCGCCTGCGCGGCCAGCCGGCCGAAGCTGAGGCTGACGGTGCGACAGGAGAAGCCGAACCTGAAACGGCGCGGCGAGCGCCGTGCCCGACCAGCGGCCAAGTGCGTCGACCACGACCTCCGCCTCGGCGTCGCGGGCTCCGACCTCGACAAGCTGATCCGCGTCGACTACTACCGCGGCATGCGCAAGCTGCGCGGAACGCGCCGTGCCCCGTTCAGCGTCCGCGTGTCGCGCCGCGCTCTACCGCGTGGCCGCCGGCTGACGCTGCGCGCCCGCGCCACCGCCGTCGACGGTCGCCGCGCGACCTACGACAAGATCGTCCGCACCTGCCGGCGCTGACCGCGGCGGGATGCTGCTCATCGCGTGCTCGGCCAGCGCGGTGATCGTCAGGCTCGGGTTGACGCCGGGATTGGCCGGAACCGCGGAACCGTCGCAGACGAACAGGTTCTCGTAGCCGAAGACGCGCTGGTCGCGGTCGACGACGCCGCTGTCCGGATCCGCCCCGATCACAGCGCCGCCGAGGATGTGGGCCGTCGTCGGGATGTTCAGCATCGCCTCGGCCAACGAGCTCTGCGCGACGCCCCCGGTCCGCTCGGCGAACCACTCGGCCGCCTTGTTGGCGACCGGGATGAAGGTCGGGATCGGCTTCTCGGGGTCCTGCTCGGTCTGGAGCCGGACGCGGCCGTCGCGGGTCCGCCGCGGACGCAGCGCGATCGCATTGTCGAGCGTTTGCATCACCAGCAGGATGATCGTCCGCTGCGACCAGCCGGGCGCGGTCATCAGCTTTAGGAAGCGCAGCGGGTGGCGGATCAGCTGCGCGAGCAGCTTCAGCGGCCGCGTCGCGCGCGTGCCGTCGCCCACCAGCAGCGTGTTGAGCAGCTTCATCGACCCGCCCGCGCGGCCGTAGACGACGGTCTCGATGTGCGTGTCGGGGTCCGGGTAGATGCTCGACGTGATCGCGACTCGCCGGCTGTAGTCGACGCCGTCGTCGGGCGCGGTCACCGCAAGAATCGCCTCGCTGTTGGTCCGCACGAGCTCGCCGAGCCGCGGCGACAGCTCCGGCAGCGACCCGCTGTGGCGGCAGTTCGCGAGCAGCGTGTTCGTGCCGAGCGGGCCGGCGGCGAGGACGACGCCGCGGGCGGTGTGGACCTGGCGGTCACGGCGCCTGCGCGCGCCCGGGCGCTCGGTCACGACGAAGTAGCCCTCCGAGCCGTCGGCGGCGCCGAGCGGTTGGATGTCGACGACCTCGCGCTCAGCCTTGACGTCGACGCCGCGCCGCTCGGCGAACCAGAGGTAGTTCTTGACGAGCGTGTTCTTGGACCCCTGGGGGCAGCCGACCATGCAGCGCCCGCAGCGCGTGCAGCCGGTGCGGTCCGGGCCCTCGCCGCCGAAGTAGGGGTCGGGCACCGTCTCGCCGGGCGCGCCGAAGAAGACGCCGACGCGGGCGCGGCGGTAGGTGTCGCTGACGCCGAGCTCCTCGCCGAGCTCGCGCAGCAGGTCGCCGGCGACGTCGTCCTGGTCGTAGTCGACGACGCCGAGCATCCGCTGCGCCTCGTCGTAGTGCGGCGCCAGCTCGGCCTTCCAGTCGCCGAGCCCGCTCCACTGCGGGTCCTCGAAGAAGCGGCCGGGCGGCACGTAGAGCGTGTTCGCGAAGCCGAGGCTGCCGCCGCCGACCCCGCTGCCGGAGACGACCGTGACGTCCTTGAAGGTCGTCAGGCGGAAGATCCCGCGCAGCCCGAAGCGCGGGTTCCAGAAGTAGCGCCGCAGGTCCCACGTGGACCGCGGTAGCTCGTCGTCCGCATAGCGGCGGCCGCTCTCCAGCACTCCCACCGAGTAGCCCTTCTCAGCCAGGCGCAGCGCCGAGACGCTGCCGCCGAACCCCGAGCCGATGACGAGCCAGTCGTAGTCGTAGGTCACCGGCCGCAGCTTACTCCCGCAACTGGCTGACTGGCCAAGTTCTAGAGTTCGCGCCGTGACACAGGCAGAGAAGGTCCTGGAGACCGCGCTGAGGCTGTTCACGCTCCAGGGCTACAGCGCGACGACGATCGAGGACATCAGGATGCAGTCCGAGGTCAGCGTCGGGGCGATCTACCACCACTTCGGCAGCAAGGAGGGGATTGCCGGAGCCCTCTACGTCGAGTCGCTGAGCGACTTCCAGCGCGGTCTGGTCGGCGCTATCGGCGTGCGCGAGCCGGACGCGGAGCGGGCCGTCCGGGCCGGCGTGGCGCACCACCTCGAGTGGACGGACACCAACCGCGACCGCGCCGGGTTCATGCTCCGCCGCCGCGAGACCGAGGTCACGGCGGCGAGCGAGACGGAGATCGCCGCGCTCAACCGGCGCCTTTTCGCGGACCTCGAGACTTGGTATCGCCCTCGGATGAGCGCGGGCGAGATTCGTGACCTTCCATTGCCGCTGCTCTGCTCGATCTGGTTCGGCCCGTCGCAGGAGTACGCAAGGGCCGTCATCGACGGGCCCGCGACCATTGCCGAGACGCGTCTCACCGACGCGACGCCCGCGTTGGCCGACGCCGCCTGGGCCGCGCTGCGCCCCGACCAGCTCAGCTAGCCGGCGGCGATCCGGTCGGCCGCGGCCTCGATCTTGTCCGGGTCCGGCTCCCAGTGAGCCTCCGGGTCGATCGGGGTGTCGCGCAGGTACGACTCCGCGTCGAGCGCCGCGGCGCAACCCGAGCCGGCGGCGGTGATCGCCTGGCGGTAGGTGTGGTCGATCAGATCGCCCGCGGCAAAGACGCCACCGAGCTTGGTGCGGCTCGAGCGGCCCTCGACCTTGACGTAGCCGTTCTCGTCGACCTCGACCTGATCCGCGACGAGCTGCGAGTTCGGCTGGTGGCCGATCGCGATGAACGCGCCGTCGACCTCGAGCGTACGGTCCTCGCCGCCCTCGGTGTTCGACAGGACCGCGCGTCCCAGCGATCCGTTCTCGCCGGCCTCGAAGCGCTCGATGGCGAACGGCGTCACGAGCTCGATGTTCTCGGTCTCGCGCGCCCGGTCGAGCATGATCGCCGAGGCGCGGAACTCGTCGCGACGGTGGACGACCTTGACGTCGGCCGCGAACTTCGCGAGGAAGGTCGCCTCCTCCATCGCGGTGTCGCCACCGCCGACGATGATCGTGCGCTTGCCGCGGAAGAAGGCCGCGTCGCAGGTGGCGCAGTAGGAGACCCCCCGCGAGGAGAGCTCCTCCTCGCCGGGAACGCCGAGCTTGCGAGGGTCGGCGCCCATCGCGAGCACCACGCTGCGCGCGCGGTACTCCTCGTCGCCGACCCAGGCGCGCTGGATGCCGCCGTCGGACAGCTCGAGCCGGGTCGCGTCGTCGGTGATGAAGCGCGTCCCGAAGCGCTCGGCCTGGGTGCGGAACTGCTGCATCATCTCCGGCCCCATGACGCCCTCGGGGTAGCCGGGATAGTTCTCGACGTCGGTCGTCTGCTGGAGCAGACCGCCCCACTGGAAGCCCTCGATCACCAGCGGCTCGAGGTCGGCGCGGGCCGTGTAGAGCGCAGCCGTGTAGCCGGCAGGACCGCTGCCGACGATGATCACGTCCTCGATTCGCTTCCCGGAATTCTCTGCGCTCATGTAGCCTCCGCCGTTACTTTACTTTCTGAAGTATAGCTCTGCCGCTCGCTCTCCCACCTGGCCACCGTACGGCGCAGCTGGAAGAAGGCGACGACCCCCGGCGGGATCGGCAACCAGAACGCGATCACCCGGTATGTGAGCACAGCCGGGAAGACGATGCCAGCGGGAATGCCGAACAGCACGAAGGCGCCGATCATCCCCGCGTCGACCGAACCGACGCCACCCGCCGGCGACGGGATCAGGTTGGCGGCCATCCCGACGAAGAACCCCTGCACCAAGACGCCGAACGGGACGTCGCCGCCAAAAGCCTCGAAGCTCGCCCACAGCACGCCGATGTTCGCCGCCCAGAAGCCGATTGCGCCGCCGATCGCGAGCGCTCCCTGGCGTGGATGGCGGACGTAGTCGACCGCGGTGCGGATGCCGGTCGCCGCGGTCGCGGGGACCGGCGCCAGCTTGGCCGCGCCGCGTGCCAGCCTGCCCTTGCCCTTGAAGCTCGACAGGCGCCGCTCGAGATCGTCCGGGATCAAGGCGATCAGTCCTGCGATCAACATCGCCCCCGCCGCAAGCCCGGCCGGAACGATCGTCCCGGCGACCGGCGCGTCGCCAGGCAGCACGCCAGTCCGCAACAGCACGCCGAAGACGATCAGCGCGAACCCGTAGACGGAGTACATCAGCACCAGGAAGGCGACCATCCGGCAGGCCGAGCGCCGGCGCGGCATGCCGGCCTTGCGCAACGCCCAGTAGGTCAGGACGATCCCGCCGACACCGGCGGCCGAGAAGATCCGCGTCGCCGCCAAACCGGCCATCGTGATCTGGTAGCTGGCGTTGGCATCGAGGCGCTTGCGCACGCCCGCCGACGCACTGCCGCCGAGCACGCCACGGAACAACGCGACGTAGGAGCCGAAGGCCGCGACGTTGAACGCAACGGCGATCACGACCCAGTACCAGTCGGCGTGGCTGATTCTTGCCAACTCGCCGTCAAGACCGACGATCCGCGGGAACAGCACATAGATCGCCGCGATCAGCGCCAGGACCAGCAGCACACCGAACGTCAGGCGGCGCCGGTCGAGCAGCATCGCCCCCATCCCCGATACGCGCTCGTCCTCCTCGTGGTCCTCCTCGAAGACGTCCTCTTCGTCCTCGGCACGTACCGCCATCAGGCCGCTCCGGGCTCCAGTCGCTGGATCGCCCGTGCGGCGCGCAGCATGGCCGGCGCCGCCACAGGCGTCCCGCGGCGGACGACCTCGGACAGCGCGAAGCCGGCGACCAGGTCGACGACATAGTGCTCGCCGAGATACACCAGGCCGAAGCCCAGTGTCAGCGCGTAGGCCCAACCCAGTGCGCCCGGCCCCCTGCCGACCTCGGACAGCACCCGGGCGGCCATTACCGATGTTCCAAAGTGAAGTGACGGCATGGCGGCGAAGGGATTGCCCTCCAACCCATCGTAGAGCGGTCGCCAGAGACGGCCCCAGAAGCGCTCGCCGGACTCGACCATGATCCGCCGCAGCGGCGCGGTCCGTCCGCTCTCGGCCGCGTACCAGGGCGGTGCGGTCGGGATCGCCCAGTAGGCGATCAGGCCCAGGTCGAACGTCGCGGCGGTCATCGCGGCGCCGCGCACGAACCGGTCGTGGTGACGCAACAGCAGGAAGGCGACGGTCCCGTGCGGGACAACGAACCACGCCCAGTGGACCATCGACAGCGCCAGGTCGTGTGGGCGCACCTCTCCAGGACGCCCGAGCGCACGCTGCAGGCGCGCGTTCGGCAGCTCGCCAGCGCCGATCAGCCGGTCCACGCGAATCGGATAGTCGACACGGGTTCGCCGCAGCAGCGCGTCGGGATCGTCATCGGGCATGTCGTAGTGGGCGTAGTAGGCCCACATCTGAAGCGCGTAGATGCCGGCGTCGCGCAGCCTCGTCCGAGGCGTGGCCAGAGCCAGGGCCACCGGCGCCTGGAAGCTGAGCGCGGTGACCACGGGAACCCGCAGCCGCAGCCTGCGGCGCACCAGAGGTGCCGCCACGCCGACGGCGACGGCGCCCCAGGCAAGGGAACGGAGGGCGCGCGAACTCTGCAAACCGGCGGCAGTATAGGCCGGAGCGCGGGCGTCTTCGAGGCGCCGGTGCGTGTGCTGCGCCTATTCGTCCCGGTCGAGGATGCGGACCTCGACCGGCGCCCGAGCGGCAAAGGCCTCCGCGTCCGCGCGAGTGC
>DASQKP010000028.1:0-23479 GCA_035630455.1 Thermoleophilaceae bacterium | reverse complement strand
AGGCGCTGCCGGGCGGCGGCTACTGGTCCATGCCAAAGCTGACCATGCCGGGCGCCCTTCTCGCCGGCGACTCGGGCGGAATGGTCGACACGGTCGCCCTCAAGAGCGTGCACCACTCGATCCGCTCGGGCCACCTCGCGGCGGAGGCGATCTACGCGTCGCTCAAGCGCGGGTCGGGCGACTTCTCGGCCTACGAGGAGGCGATCGAGACCTCGACGGTCGGCCAGGAGCTCTACCGGGTGCGCAACACGCGTCAGCCGTTCCAGAAGGGCTTCGTCCAGGGCGGCCCGATCGTCAACCTCGCGATCGCCACCAAGGGCCGGCTCCCGGGTGGGCGCTGGCCGTGGCACCGCAACGACGCCCGGGAGATGTTCGTCGGCGACACCGCCGAGCGCTATCCGAAGCCGGACGGCAAGTACACGTTCGACAAGCTCTCGAGCGTCTTCATCACCGGCAACGCGACGCGCGACGATGCGCCGAACCACATCCGCGTCCAGACCGACGTACCGCGCGAGGTCGCCGAGACATGGAAGTGGATGTGCCCGGCGGGCGTGTACGAGATTCCCGACGATGCGCCCGAGGAGGGCAACGTCGACGTGATCGTCAACTACACGAACTGCGTCCAGTGCGGGGCGATCACTGCCAAGGGCGGCCGGCTCACCACCCCAGAGGGCGGAGACGGTCCGCTCTACCAGAACACCTGACGGTCGATAGCGTCCGGCTATCGCTTCGGGTCGCCGCCAGCCGAGTTCGCAGGTTCGACGCGCGTCGGTCGTCGGAGCGGGCTCGTTCGGCACCGCCGTCGCGCTCCTGATCGAGCGGGCGGGCGTGCGCACGACGCTGCTCTGTCGTACCGAGGAGCAAGCGCGCGCGCTGATCGAGGCACGCGAGAACAAGCGCTACCTGCCGGGGGTGGAGCTGCCGGCGGCGTTGAAGGTGCGCGCCTTCGGGGCTCGCGACGACCAGTTCAGGCGCCCCGATCTCGTCTTCCTGGCGGTCCCGTCGAAGGGCCTGGGCGAGGCGATCGCCGAGATCGAGCGGCTCGGGGTCTCGCCGCAGGCGGGGATGGTCTCGCTTGCGAAGGGTCTGGTGCCGCCGGACGGCACGCCACCGACGACGGCGCTGGAGCGCGCCTTCGGCGCCGAGCGGACGGCCTGCGTCGGCGGTCCGGCCCACGCGCGCGAGATGGTCGAGGCTGGCGCTGGGCTGGTCTGTGCATCCCATTCCGAGGAGCTCGCGATGCGGGTGTCGGAGTTGTTCCAGCGCGCCGGCGTCGTCTGCGAGGCGTCGAACGACCCGGTTGGAGTCGAGCTCGCCGGCGTGGCGAAGAACGCCGCTGCCGTCGCGGTCGGCGCGACCCAGTCACAGGGGCTCAACGCGGCCGGCATGGCGGCGGCCGACATCTTCCTCGAGGTGTTGTCGCTGGCCGAGCTCTGGGGCGGGTCGGCGCGCACGTTCGTCGGTCGCGGCGGTACCGGCGATCTCGTCGCCACGACGCTCGCCCCGACCTCGCGCAACCGCAGTGCCGGTGAGCTGCTGGCCGCCGGCACGCCGGCCGCCGAGATCCCGGCGCGGCTCGGCCAGACAGTGGAGGCGCTCGAGACGGTGCGGTTGCTGGCGCGAGCGATCGAGCGCGCCGGGCTCGACGCGCCCGTGACCTCTGCGCTCTCGCGCCTGATCGCGGGCGATCTGCCGCTCGACGACTGGATCGCGCTCGTACGTGCCAAGCAGCCGCCACCGGCCCGCTTCGCGCGACCGCGGACCTGGTGGGTCCGGATGCGTGACTGGTTCGCCGGGCGGCGCACTGCGACGGCACCCCGCTAGACTGGTTGGCCGCTCATGAAGACCGACATTCATCCCAATTACGTCGAGGCTCACGTTCGCTGCACCTGCGGCAACGACTTCACTACTCGATCGACCAAGCCCGACCTCCACGTCGAGGTCTGCTCGAACTGCCACCCGTTCTACACGGGCAAGCAGAAGCTGATCGACACCGGCGGCCGCGTCGAGCGCTTCCGCCGCCGTCAGGCACGCGGCCGTGCCGGCGCTGCCTGAGCTCCGGCTCGACCGCAACTCAGCTTCGCCCAGGCTGTTCATGGGCCAGTGAGCAGCCGCTTCCCGATCGTCGCGACGACCTTCGCCGTTCTGGCGTTGCTGATGCTTGACGCGCCAAGCGGGGCGAGTGCGGCAGCTCGGACGAGCGCCAACGTCTCGGTCGACCTGGTCGAGTGCCTGCGCGGGAAGCAGGCGAAGGACCGCCAGGCGGTGTTCCGCGGCCAGATGAAGCAGGTCGGAGACGGGCTGCGCATGCAGATGCGCTTCGCGCTCGGCGAGAAGGTCGGCAGCAGCGCCTGGACCGGGGTCAAGGCCCCCGGCATCGGTGTCTGGCACGAGGCTCGTACAGGCGTGGCGAAATTCGCCTACAGACAGCGCGTCGTCGCCATGCAGAAGGGCACTTCCTATCGCGCCGTCGTTCAGTTCCGCTGGCTCGCTCAGGATGGCTCAGCCGTGCGCCGCGAATCGAGCAGGTCGCCGGTCTGCCATCAGCCCGGCAAGTTGCCGAACCTGAAGATCCGCGACTCGGTCTCGGCCAGGCCCGGTCCGACCGCGGAGACGCTGCGCTACGCGGTCAAAGTCGGCAACACCGGCTATGCGACCGCCACCGACGTCGAGGTCAGGC
The DNA here is from genome assembly GCA_035630455.1 of Thermoleophilaceae bacterium. GTDB lineage: Bacteria > Actinomycetota > Thermoleophilia > Solirubrobacterales > Thermoleophilaceae > JAAYBF01. Next base: position 20,799 of record DASQKP010000028.1, on the reverse strand, counting down.
TGCTGGTCGACGGGGCCGAGATCGACACCCGTGTGCTGCGCCGGCTGAAGCCGGGCGAGCGCAGGGTCGTCCGTTTCGTCGGGCCGAGATGCGGTGGCGAGGTCAGAGCGATGATCGATCCGAGCCAGCGCGTGCGCGAGCTCAGCGAGCGCGACAACGCGATCCGCACGCCCTGCTCAGCAGTTCTCTAGGCGCGCGCTGAGACGCACACGTCGGCCGTTACGATCCGCCGGATGAGCACCGACTCCCAGCCTCGACTGGAGGCGCCACGGGACCTCCCGGTTGGGGGACAGGCGGTGCTCGAGGGCGTGATGATGCGCGGCGTCTCGACGTGGGCGGTGGCGATTCGCAAGCCGACGCCAGAGCAGCTCGAGACGGGAGGCCTGAACGCCACCGAGGGCGCGGCGGGTGAGATCGAGGTCGTAACGGAGCCGCTCGTCTCCTACGCCAAGACCCACCGCTGGGCGCGACTGCCGGTGCTGCGGGGGATGGTCGCGCTCTACGAGTCGCTGAAGATCGGCTTCAAGGCGCTCGGCATCTCCGCCAACGCCCAGCTTCCGCCCGACGAGCAGGGCGAGGATCAGGAGATCGGCGGCGCCACCTGGGCGGGAACGATCGCCTTCGCGCTGCTGTTCGCGGTCGGGCTGTTCTTCCTGCTGCCCGCGTTCGCGACGAACGTCTTCAAGGACTCGATCCCGAGCTCGTTCCTCTTCGTCGTGATCGAGAAGCTCGTACGGATCGCGGTCTTCCTGCTCTACCTCTGGCTGGTCTCGCGGATGCGCGACCTCCAGCGCGTGTTCCAGTACCACGGCGCCGAGCACAAGACGATCTCCTGCTACGAGGCCGGGCTAGACCTGACGCCGGAGAACGCGCAGCGCTTCTCGCGCCTGCACCCTCGCTGCGGCACGAGCTTCCTGCTGATCGTGATGATCGTCGCCATCTTCGTCTTCGCCCCGCTCGGCAAGCTCGACTGGCAATGGCTGCTGATCTCGCGCGTCGTCGGCATCCCGATCGTCGCCGGCCTCGCCTTCGAGGTCATCAAGTGGTTCGGCCGCAACCGCACCAAGCGCTGGGCGCGCATCCTGATGTGGCCCGGCCTCAAGCTCCAGCTGCTGACCACCCGCGAGCCCGAGCTCGCCCAGCTAGCTGTCGCGATCGCCGCCCTCGAGGCCGTCCTCCAGTTCGAGAACCCAGCCGAGGTCACCGACGCCGAGCGCGTCGTGATGGAGGTGGGGGCGTAGCGACGCCGTACCCTTCCTCTGTGATCCAGAAGCTTGTCGAGCAGATAGAGAGCCGCTTCGCGGAGCTCTCGGAGCAGATGTCGGACCCCGAGGTGATCGGGGACCGCGAGCGCTACGCCGAGGTCGGGCGGGCGTACAGCGCTCTCGAGCCGGCGGCTGAGCTGGCGAAGGAGTGGCGGACGGCTTCGTCGGACGCCGCGGGGGCGCGCGAGATGCTGTCCGAGGACGGCGAGGACCAGGAGATCCGCGCGATGCTCGAAGCCGCGGACGAGCGGCTGAGCGCGCTCGACGAGGAGATCCGGCTGGCGATGGTCGAGCCGGACCCCAACGACGACAAGAACGTGATCGTCGAGATCCGCGGCGGCACCGGTGGGGAGGAGGCCGGCCTGTTCGCCGGCGACCTCTATCGAATGCTGACCCGCTACGCCGAGCGGCTCGGGTTCGCGCCGGAGGCGATGAACGTCGCCGACGGCGACTACACCTTCGCGATCAAGGGCACGGGCGCCTACAGCGTGTTCAAGCACGAGGGCGGCACCCACCGCGTGCAGCGGGTGCCCGAGACCGAGTCCCAGGGTCGGATTCACACCTCGACGGCGACCGTCGCGGTGCTGCCCGAGGTCGAGGACGTCGAGGTCCAGATCGACCAGAGCGACCTTCAGATCGACGTCTACCGCTCCTCAGGTCCCGGTGGGCAGTCGGTCAACACGACCGACTCCGCCGTGCGGATCACCCACAAGCCGACCGGCGTCGTCGTGTCGATGCAGGACGAAAAGTCGCAGCTGCAGAACCGCGAGCGGGCGATGCGGGTGCTGCGTGCGCGCCTCTACGAGCGCGAGCTGGCCGCCCAGCAGGCCGAGCTGGCGGAGAGCCGGCGCTCGCAGGTCGGCACGGGCGAGCGCTCCGAGAAGATCCGCACCTACAACTTCCCGCAGGACCGAGTCACCGACCACCGCGTCAAGCTGACGAAGGGCGAGGTGCAGCGCGTCCTCGCCGGCGAGCTCGACGACTTCACCGCGGCGCTCGAGGGCGAGGAGAAGCGCCAGCGGCTCGAGGCCAGCTCGCTCGTCGAGAGCTGATGCCCGCGGCGTCGATGACGGCGCGTGACGCGGTCGGCGCGGCGGTCGACGCGCTCACCGCGGCCGGCTGTGACACGCCGCGGCTCGACGCCGAGGTGCTGATCGCCGACGCGCTCGGTGTCGATCGCGGTGCATTGGTCGCCGATCGAGACCTGCCGGTTCCGCCGGGCGCGGCGCGCACGATCGGCGAGCGGATTCGCCGCCGCGTCATGCGCGAGCCGGTCGCCTACATCCTCGGCTCCCGCGGCTTCCGGCGGATCGAGCTGGCTGTCGATCGGCGCGTTCTGATCCCGCGGCCGGAGACCGAGCTATTGGTCGAGATCGCGCTCGAGCTACCTGCGGGAGCATGGGTGCACGAGGTGGGGACGGGCAGCGGTGCGATCGCGCTGGCGCTGCTCGACGAGCGGCCCGACCTGCGCGTGACCGCGTCCGACATCTCCGCCGACGCGGTCGCCGCCGCGAAGGCCAACGCCGTTCGCCTCGGCCTGCCGCTGGATCCCTTTGTCGCGGACGGCCTACCGCCCGGCGACTACGACCTCGTCGTCGCCAACCTGCCGTACGTTCGTGACGACGAGTGGGCCGGCCTCGCGCCGGAGATCACCCGCTATGAGCCGCGCGGGGCCCTGACCTCAGGTCCCGACGGCCTCAACGCCATCCGCGCCCTCGTCGCGCAGGCGCCGAGCGGTCTGCGCCTGGCACTGGAGCACGGCTCCGTGCAAGGTCGGGCCGTGCGAGAGCTGCTCGACGGCGCGAACACGCTCCGTGACCTCGCCGGCCACGAGCGGGTGACGGTGGGGAGGGCGCGATGACGCGGCCACTCCGGCCGTGCCGCTTCAGGGGCGTCAGGTGACGGGCGATATGGAGCCGCCGGTCCTGACGGCGAGCGATGCCGAGGCGTTCGAGCGTTGCATCGCCGGTGGCGACGTGGCGATCTTCCCGGCGGATACCGTCTACGGCCTCGCCGTCGACCCGGAGGACGCGACCGCGATCCGCCGCCTCAACGAGCTCAAGCGACGCGACCCCGCCCAGCCGAGCGGCGTCATGTTCTTCTCCCTCGGCGCCGCGCTGGCGACGCTTGGCGATCTAGGCGCGGCCACGCGCGCCGCCGTCGAATGTCTGCTGCCCGGTCCTGTGACGCTCGTATTGCCGAACCCGGCCCTCCGCTTCCCGCTTGCCTGCGGCGATGGGCTCGATCGGCTCGGGATTCGCGTGCCCGATCTGCCCGCCTCGCTCGCTGCGCTGGCGACTGTCTCACGTCCCGTGCTGCAGTCGAGTGCCAACCTTCATGGCGAGCCGGATCCGCGACGGCTCGGCGATGTGCCCGCGGCGATTCGCGCTGCGGCAGACCTCGTCCTCGATGGCGGTGAACTCCCGGGCGTCGCCTCGACGGTGGTCGATCTCTCGCGCTACGAGGACAGCGGCGACTACGAGGTCCTGCGCGAAGGGGCGGTCCCCGCGGAGGAACTCGCCAAGCGGCTGTCGACGAGTGAGTGAAGAGCGGCCTTCGGGACTCGCTGGGGGTGGCCGGCGCGACGCCGCTGGTACCGTGGCCGGCGTGACCGATTTGAGCTCCGACTACTTTGCCAAGCCCGTTTCCGAGGTCGATCCCGAGATCGCCCGGGTACTCGACGACGAGCTCCGTCGCCAGGAGACGACGCTCGAGATGATCGCCTCCGAGAACTTCGTGCCGCAGGCGATCCTCGACTGCCAGGGCTCGGTCTTGACGAACAAGTACGCCGAGGGCTATCCGGGCAAGCGCTACTACGGCGGCTGCGAATACGTCGACGTCGCTGAGGAACTTGCGATCGCTCGCGCCAAGGAGCTGTTCGGAGCCGAGCACGTCAACGTTCAGCCGCACGCCGGCGCGCAGGCCAACGCCGCCGCCTTCCACGCGATGCTGCAGGCCGGCGACCGGATCCTCGGGATGAAGCTCGACCACGGCGGTCACCTGACCCACGGGATGAAGATCAACTTCTCCGGCCGGCTCTACGAGATCGTCGCCTACGGCGTCTCGGAGAAGGACTCGCGCGTCGACATGGACGTGCTCGAGCGGCTCGCGCAGGAGTTTCGCCCGAAGCTGATCCTCGCCGGCTGGTCGGCCTACCCGCGCCAGCTCGACTTCGCCCGCTTCCGCGACATCGCCGACTCGGTCGGCGCCTACCTGATGGTCGACATGGCGCATTTCGCCGGCCTCGTCGCGGCCGGCGAGCACCCCAGCCCGGTGCCGCACGCCGACGTCGTGACCACGACGGTCCACAAGACGCTCGGCGGGCCCCGCTCGGGAATGATCCTCTCCACGGAGAAGCTCGCCAAGAAGATCGACTCGGCCGTCTTCCCAGGCCAGCAGGGCGGCCCGCTGATGCACGTGATCGCGGCCAAGGCCGTGGCGATGAAGATCGCCCAGTCGGAGCTGTTCCGGGAGCGCCAGCGACGGACCCGCGCTGGCGCGGCCGCGATCGCAGAGGAGCTCAGCGCCGCCGGAGTCGACGTCCTCACCGGAGGCACCGACGTCCACCTCGTGCTCGTCGACCTGCGCGACTCCGAGCTCGACGGCCAGCAGGGCGAGGACCGGCTGCACGCGATCGGCATCACCGTCAATCGCAACAGCGTGCCCAACGACCCGCGGCCGCCGGCGGTCTCGTCGGGCCTGCGGATCGGGACGCCGGCGCTCGCGACGCGCGGCCTCCAGGTCGACGACTTCCGCGAGATCGGCAAGATCGTCGCGACGGCACTGACCGGGGACTTCGACGAGTCCGTCCGCGCCGAGCTGTCCGAGCGCACGCGCATCCTGGCCGAGCGCTTCCCGCTCTACCCAGATATCTCTGCTGCGGTGCTCGCCGGAACTCGCCCCAGCTAGCCGCTGAGGGCGGTTGTGGGACCGATCCGGCTGCGCGCCTGCGCTTGGGCTGGCAGATCGATCCCTGACGGTCTAGCCTGAGATCCATGACCGAGACGGCACCCAGGCTCGATCTCGACCAGGCCAAGCGGGACATCGAGCAGGCGATCCGCAATCGGCCGCGGCTGCGCGGGGTGTCGCACCAGTGGGCGTTCTTCATCTCGCTCGCGCTGGGCATCCCGCTCGTCATCACCGCGCCGTCGGGCAAGGCGACACTGGCGGCGGCGATCTACGCCGCCTGCGTCACGCTGCTGTTCGGCACCAGCGCGCTCTACCACCGCGTCACATGGCGCACCGACGGGGCGCGGCGCTGGATGCGCCGCCTCGACCACTCGGCGATCTTCCTGCTGATCGCGGGCACCTACACGCCGTTCGCGCTGCTCGTCCTGCACGGCTCATTGGCCGACGTAGTGCTGGCGGTCATCTGGAGCGGAGCCGTGGGGGGCATCCTGCTGAAGCTGCTCTGGATCGACGCGCCGAAGTGGCTCGCCGCCGTGATCTACGTCGGGCTCGGCTGGGTCGCGGTCGCGGTGACGCCGGACCTGATCGGTCAGGTCGGGGTGACAGCGTCGATCCTCGTCGCCACTGGCGGCATCCTCTACACGCTCGGCGCCGTCACCTACGCGCTGCGCCGCCCCGACCCGCTGCCGGCGGTCTTCGGCTACCACGAGGTCTTCCACGCGCTCGTGATCATCGCCGCCGCGCTCCAGTACGCGGTCATCGCATTCTGGGTATTGCCGCAAGCCTGACCACGGCCGCCAGTAGGCTGCCGCTCAGATGAACGACCTCGACGCGCTCTGGGCGTTCCTCGTCGCGGCGGCGGTGGCGTTGCTGCTGACGCCGCAGACCGCGCGACTGGCCCGGAAGGTCGGCGCCGTGGCGCTACCGCGCGAGCGCGACCTGCATGACTCGCCGATGCCGCGCCTTGGCGGGCTGGCGATCCTGGCGGGCGTCCTGGTCGCGGGTCTCCTGTTCCTGCCAGGCACGCACGAGATGCGCGGAATCCTCGCCGGCGCGGTGATGATCGCGTTCGTCGGGGCGGTCGACGACGCCAAGCCGGGCGGGCTCAACCCGGTCGTCAAGCTGCTCGGCCAGTTCGCGGCCGCGGCGATCCCGGTCGCCTGCGACGTCCGCGTCGAGAACATCACGCTGCCGTTCGTCGATCCGCTCGACCTCGGGGCCTGGGGCTACCCGCTGACGCTGGTCGGGATCGTCGCCGTGATGAACGTCGTCAACTTCACCGACGGCGTCGACGGGCTCGCCGCCGGCGTCTGCACGATCGCGGCGGCGACGTTCGCCGTGATCGCGCTCTCGCTCGACCGTGTCGACCCAGCGATCCTGGCCGCGGCGACCGCCGGCGCGGCGGCGGGCTTCCTGCGCCACAACTTCCATCCCGCGTCGGTCTTCATGGGCGACTCCGGCTCCAACCTGCTCGGCCTGCTGCTCGCCTGCGTGGCGATCCAGGGCGTGCTGAAGACGGCGGCCGTCGTGGCGCTCTTCTTCCCGCTGGTGATCCTCGCCGTTCCGGCCGCCGACGCCACGTTCGTCGTCGCCAAGCGGATCAAGTACCGGCGGCCCGTGTACTCGGCGGACACCTGGCACTTCCACCACCGCTTCGCCGCGATCGGCTTCTCGCAGCGGCGGACCGTGCTCTACCTCTACGCCTGGACCCTCTCGCTCGCCGCCCTGGCGCTCGCGATGCGCTTCATTCCCTACTCGGACGACGGCGGCAGCTTCAACGCCGGTTGGGTCGCGCTGCTGGCCGTCTTCGGCGTCGTCGCGCTCGCCGCCAGCGTCTATCTGGTGTTCGTGCTCGAGATCCTCAAGTTCCGCCGCTTCCGCGAGCGCCAGCTGCGCCGCGACTCGCGCCTCAGCGACGCCGAGATCGAGCACGAGATCGAGCGCGAGGTCGAGACAGGCGAGTTCGAGGCGTTGAATCAGTAGCTAGAAGAGCGACGGTTGCTCTGGCGCGCTCGGCGTCTCCGCCGGCGGAGACGCGCCACGGCCACGAAACGCCTTGCGCCAGTTGCTCCTACCGGGCACCTGGGCGAGTCGCGCAATCCGTTCCCGCTCGGCCTTCGGGGCGTAGGCGCCCCCGGCATACAGCTCCTCGTAGCGTGGCAGGAGATCCGGCCGGTAGCCGCGCAGCCAGTCGAGGAAGATGCCGCGCACCTCGCCCCGCAGATGCAGGCAGAGCCCGCCGACGCTCGTCGCGCCCGCCTCCCCGGCCCACTCGAGGATCCGCTCGACCTGCTCCGGGGAGTCGTTGACGCCCGGCATCAGCGGCGCGATCAGGACGCCGGTCGGCACGCCGACGCGGTTGAGCTCCGCGACCGCCTCCAGTCGGGCACGCGGGTGAGGGGTGTGCGGCTCGCTCGCCCGCCACGCGCGCTCGTCGAGCGTCGGCACCGACAGGCTCGCCGTGAAGCCGACTCGGTCGGCCAGCTCCTTCAGCAGATCCACGTCACGCAGCAACAGCGGCGACTTCGTCAGCACCGAGCAAGGCGAGCCGCTGTCGCGCAGCGCCTCCCAGATGCCCGGCATCAGCCGGTAGCGACCCTCGACCCACTGGTAGGGATCGGTGTTCGTCCCGAGCGCGACGTGCTCGCGGTTCCACGACGGCCGTGACAGCTGCGCGCGCAACGCCTCGGGAGCATTGACCTTGACCACGATCTCGCGCTCGAAGTCACGGCTCGGCGAGAGGTCCAGGTACTTGTGGGTCGGCCGGGCGAAGCAGTTGTGGCTGACGACTCCGTTCGCGATGAAGTCTCCGGTACCCGTGGTGATGTCGAACATCTGCTGCGGTTCAGCCAATGGCTCGACGGCCAGCACTTGAAGGTCGCTGTCGCTCTTGAGCGCCATCCCCTCGATGTCGCGTTTCCGTGAGATGGCGGGATCGGTCATATGAAGGAACCGCAACCGTTCCCTCAATCCTCCGCGGATACGGACGTATTCCAGTCCGTTGCTTCGCCTCGTTAGGTCCCTGGTGACATCGAAGCCGAAGCGATCGAGGCAATCGTGGGTACAAGCCAGGAGGATGGGGTCGGTGTTGGCGATACGCAGCGCCTGCTTGTCGCACGAGCCCTCGGCGTCGAAGATGCCTGAGAGGAAGCCCAAGCACCACTCGTCACAGGACCGGCTTGGCCATGCGATCAGGCCATGCACGCGATCCACGAGATCACGTCGCTGCGTGCCGATTGCGCTGATCTCTCGGCGCTTGCCCGTTTTGGGTGCGAAGCATCGCCAGGTCGTCGGAACGCCTCCGAACTCGAGATAGCGCCGGGTTCTTTCGAGGGCCTCAGGATCTACGAGCGCGAGCCTGAAGCCATGGATCTGTGCTGATCTTCGTCCACGCCGGTGGTAGACGTAAGAGCCCAGGTGGCCGTCGCCGCGAATCATGCCGCAGAGATAGCCCCGGCGAAATGCTTCAGTCTCCTGCGGCTGCGCCGAGAACTGTCCGGTGCCCCTGAGCTCGTTGCCGGTTGTCAGAAAGGGTCGTCGACGGGCTCCCTGGCCCACACCGACGACGTGCTTCCAGCCGCGCTCGGTCAAGAAGCGGTGGTCGCCGCTCGTTACGAGCTCGGTGCCGTCGGCCAACAGGACACGGTAGGCGGGCTTGAACGTAGTCCAATGTGCCAGCACCTCGGTTCGCACGTAGCGTCGGTAGCGCCCGGACATCACGGTTCCGTAGATCGAATCGCCGACTTGTATCTCTGCCAGCGAGCGAGTCCGACCGTCTCCCATGAGTATCGGCGTACCGCCGTCGGCGCAATACACGCAGGCATGAGTACAGCCTCTGTACGGGTTGACGGTCCAGCGAAAGGGCATCCGCGAGGCTCTTGGGACCTTGTTGAGGACGGACTTCGAGCGGACCTCGTAGAAGCGGATGTCCATCGCCTCGGGGGCGTCGAAGGTGCGGACGGTTGCCGGCTCGCGGTAGCCCGGCAGCTGTCTGGTCGCCTCCTCCTCGGCGCTTAGCTGATCCCATCGCATGCGAACGTATGTTCGCATAGCGAAAGGATTGAAGTGTTATTCGCCCCAGAGCGTCAGAACGAGCGAACGCGGACCGCCGTGGTCGCGGTGCTCGCAGAGGTAGACGCCCTGCCAGGTGCCGAGCACGGGACGGCCGTCGCGGACGGCGACGGTGAGCGACGGACCGAGCAGCGACGCCTTGATGTGGGCGGGCATGTCGTCGGACCCCTCGAGCGTGTGGCGCCAGTAGGGGGCGTTCTCGGGCACCGCGCGGTCGAACCAGGACTCGAAGTCGTCGCGGACGTCGGGGCTGGCGTTCTCGTTGAGCGTCAGCGACGCCGACGTGTGGAGGATCTGGACGTGCAGCAGCCCGGTTGCCAGCTGGCTCAGCTCGGGTAGCGCGTCGAGCAAGTCGGCGGTGATCAGATGGAATCCACGCGGACGACGGGAGAGTCGGAGGTCACGGCTGATCCACACGCGCCGCAGTATTGGCGCATATCGGCAGGCGGACCTATATTGGGCGCAGACTTGCAAACGCCCCGCGGGCAGCAGGCTCGCCGTCGGGGCAGGCTGCTGCGGGAGAACAGAGCAGGACATGGATTCGTCTCTTCGCCAGCGCCTCGGTTGGAAGACTTCTATCGACGCAGGAACGACCGTGCCCGGGAGCCGGGCAGCGATGGCGCGCGCCGCGTTCTGGTTCGCGTTTGCCGGGGTTCTGATCGTCCTGCTCGCCTTCCTGCCGCCGCAGGGGCCCGGGCAGGACGACCTGGGCCTGCTGTGCGTGGCACTGGGCGCGGCGCTGCTCGCCGTGACCGCGCTGGTCGGGTTCGACCGCATTCCGCTCTGGGCGTTCCATGCCGGCACGGTCGCATCGACCGCGCTCGCGACGCTGGCGATCTACAGCTGGGGCGACCAGGCGCCGTACGGTCCGCTGCCCTACCTCTGGGTGACGATCTACGCGTTCTACTTCTTCTCGCTGCCTTCGGCGCTGGTCCACATGGCGGTGCTGGCCGCGATGTTCGGCGTCGAGCTGGGGACCCGCGACCTCGACTACGTTCCGGTCACGGACTGGATCGCGACGATCGGCACCCTGACGGTCGCCGGACTGGTGGTGGCGGTGATCCGCGATCGGCTGACCGGACTGATCTCGAACCTCACCGACGCGGCCCGCAGCGACCCGCTGACCGGACTGTTCAACCGGCGGGGATTCGAGGAGACCTTCGACGTCGAGCTGGAGCGCGCCCGCCGTGCCGATCGTGGCCTGAGCGTGATCGTCGGAGACCTCGACCGGTTCAAGGACATCAACGATCGCTTCGGCCACGCCGCCGGCGACGCGGTCCTGCGCCGCATCGGGACGACGATCCGTTCCACCAAGCGCAGCTGGGACATCGCGGCGCGCATCGGCGGCGAGGAGTTCGCCGTGCTGGCGCCGGACACCGACGAGCACGGTGCGTACGTGCTCGCCGAGCGGCTGCGGGTGGAGATCGAGCAAACCTTCGAGCCCGCCGGCGCCGGGGAGCTGACGGCCAGCTTCGGCGTCGTCAGCTTCCCGATCCACGGACAGACCGGAGAGGTGCTGCTCCAGGCTGCCGACCAAGCGCTCTATGCCGCCAAGCGCCTCGGTCGCAACCGGGCCGTGATCTCGAGCGCCGAGGTGCCGGGCATCCTCGCGCGCGCGCCGCGCAGCCGCGACGACTCCCACGTCGAGCTGGCGACGCTGCTCAACCTCGCGGAGGCGCTCGACGTGCGCGACTCCGGCAGCGCGACGCACTGTCAGCGGGTCGGCCGCTACTCCGAGTTGATCGCCCGCGAGCTCGGGCTGCCGCCGGACGCCGTCGAGCGCGTTCGAATCGCCGGCATCCTGCATGACGTCGGCCGCGTCGGCGTCCCCGACGAGCTGCTCAGCAAGCGCGGTCCGCTGAACGACGACGAGTGGGGGTGGATGCACTCCCATCCTGCAGTCGGGGCGCGGATGCTCGACACGACCGAGTTCGGCGACATCGGTAAATGGATCCTCGCCCACCACGAGCGACCGGATGGCAAGGGCTACCCGGAGGGGCTCGCCGCGGACGAGGTTCCGCTCGAGGCATCGATCCTGGCCGTTGCCGACGCCTATGAGGCGATGACGGCCGACCGGCCCTACCGGCAGCCGCTCGACCCGGTCGCCGCCTCGGAGGAGCTGCGCCGCGGGGCCGGCCGTCAGTTCGACGAACGGGTGGTAGATGCCATCCTGCGCGTAGTGTGATTTTCGCCACAAAGCGCTTCAGCAAGCCATTCCTATAGAGTCTCGCGCCCCTTGACCGCTCATGCTGTCGCAACCCCCGAGGGGTCGGGAGAGGCTGGTTTTCTCCTCACCCTGCTCCGCACTCTGGACCTGCTGGTGCTTGCACTGGCCCTGCCGCTATTCCTGATTGCGGGACTGCCGCTGATCGGCTGGGCGGTCGTGGCGGTCGTGTGGGTCGCTCAGCGCTGGATCGTCGCGACCGTCAAGCGGCGTGCGCTCGCGACGGGCGACCGCAGCGCGGTGATGAAGGCGATCTCGCTGTCGATGATGGTCCGGCTTGCGCTGGTGACCTCCGCGGTAGCCGTAGTGGGGATCATCGATCGTGACGCGGGGCTGCCGGCGGCGCTGCTCGCCGCGGTTCTGTTCAGCATCGCGCTCGGCGTCCAGATGACGTCGGCGCCTCCCACTGGAGCACAGCGATGAAGACTCGCACCAAGGTCCTGATCGGCATCGGCGTCTGGTTCGCGATCGCCGTCCTGCTCGGCGTGCTGTTCGGCAGCGACGGCCGCAACGACGCCTTCCAGCCGCAAGAGGAGTTCCGCCTCAACCCGTGGATCGAGATCCACATCGGCGGGCTCGACATGAGCATCAACAAGGCCGTCTTCTACCTCTTCCTCGCGGCGATCGCGACGACCGCCTCGATGGTCTACATCGCACGCCGCATGAAGGACCGGCCGAATCGCGTCCAGACGGCCGTCGAGGTCGCCTACGACATGACGCGCAAGAACATCACGGGCCAGAATATGAGCCAGCCGATGGCGAGCAAATGGTTCGCGTTCATCGCGACGCTCTTCTTCTTCATCTGGTTCTCGAACATGCTCGGCTACCTGCCGCTGCCGACGAACACCGAGCACCCGGTCGAGATCTTGGGCTTCGAGGTCCCGTCGCTGGCGATCTACGCCGCGACGGCGAACCTGTCGATCCCGCTGGCGCTAACGCTTGTCGTCTGGGTCGCCTACCACGTCGAGGGAATCCGCGTGAAGGGCTTCGTTGGCTTCATGAAGGGCTTCGTCCCGCCCGGGATCACCGGTGTTGGGGCGATCCCGCTGTTCGTGATCGAGGTGATCTCCGACGTCGTGCGAATCATCTCGCTGTCGGTACGACTGTTCGCCAACATCCTCGCCGGCCATCTGCTGATCCTGTTCATGGCAGGCGGCCTCGTAGTCCTGCTCGGGATCTCAGCGCTCGGCGTCTTCACGCTGGGCATGGCGATCCCGTTCTTCCTGTTCGAGATCGGCCTGGTCGCCACGCTTCAGGCCTTCATCTTCGCGATCCTTTCATCCATCTACCTCGGCGACGCAACCGCCGAACACCACTAAGGAGGACAAGTGGACTTGCTGCTCCCACTCGCCCAATCGGCTGACGCTCAGGCCATTACGGACGCCGGAAAGGCCATCGCGCTCGGCGTCGGTGCCGGGCTCGGCTCGATCGGCGCCGGCATTGGCATCGGCTTCATCTTCGGCAAGGAGATCGAGTCTGTCGCCCGCCAGCCCGAGATGAAGGACGAGCTGCAGTCGATCCGCTGGCTCGGCTTCGCGCTGACCGAGGCGGTCGCCTTCTACACCTTCATCTTCGGCCTGATCGCCTTCTTCCTCTAGGCCGGCGATCGTGGACGCCTTTACAGACATCGCGACGCTCGTCCTCGCGGCCACCGAGGCCGGTGCCGAGGAGGAGGGCGGCAGCTTCCTGGTATCGCCCAACGTCGGGCTGATGCTCTGGACGCTGATCGCGTTCGGCGTCTCGATGCTCATCCTGAAGAAGTTCGCATTCCCGGCGATCGGCGAGGCGCTCGACAAGCGCGCCGCGACGATCGACGAGTCCCTCAACGCCGCCGTCCGCACCAAGGAGGAGGCCGAGGAGCTGCTGGAGGAGTACCGCGCCCGTCTGAAGGAGGCGCGCGAGCAGGCCGAGGACATCGTCACGCGTTCGCGCAAGGCCGCCGACTCCACGTTGGAGGAGGCGAAGTCGGCCGCGAAGGAGTACGGCGAGGAGCAGCGTGCCGCCACGATCAAGGAGATCGAGGCCGCCAAGCAGCTCGCGCTCGACGACATCCGCAAGGAGGTCGCCGACCTGACCGTGATCGCGACCGAGAAGGTGACCCGCAAGTCACTCGACGGCGACGATCACCGCCGCCTGATCGAGGAGGCGCTCAGCGAGGTCGACTTCTCGTCGCTCGCCGGCTCGGAGGGGCGCTCCTAGGCCATGGAGGAGATCGCCGAGGTCTACAGCCGCGCGCTGTTCGAGGTCGCCAAGGAGCAGGGCGTCCTCGATCGCGTGCACGACGAGCTCGGGCAGTTCGCCGACGCGCTCGGCGACAGCCGTGACCTCCAGGTCTTCTTCTTCTCGCCCTACTTCTCCTCGCAGGAGAAGAAGGACGGGATCGGGACCCTGGTGCAGGACGCGGATCCGAACTTCGTCCGCTTTCTCGAGCTGCTTGCGGAGCGTCACCGGATGCCGGTGGCGTTCCGGATGCGCGACGAGCTCGACCGCCTCTGGCGGCGCGAGAACAAGCTGCTGCCGGTCTCGGTGACCAGTGCCGTGGAGCTCGACTCCCAGCTGGTCGAGGGCATCGGCAAGCGAATCGAGGAGCAGACCGGCGAGCGCGTCGATCTGTCGAGCAACGTCGATCCCGACGTTCTCGGCGGTCTCGTGCTCCGGGTAGGCAACATGGTGCTGGACGCCAGCGTGCGCAACCGGCTCGAGAGACTTAGAAAGCAAGTCGCAAAGGCGGCTTAGAAAGGCCCCCAAGACCTATGCAGATCAAGCCAGACGAGATCACCAGCATCCTGAAGAGCCGCATCGAGGGACTCGACGACGGCGGGGGCGACCTGTCCGAGGTCGGCACCGTGCTCTCGATCGCCGACGGCATCGCGCGCGTCCACGGGCTCGAGAACTGCATGTCGCTCGAGATGCTCGAGCTGCCCCACGACGTCACCGGCCTGGCGCTGAACCTCGAGTCCGACAACGTCGGCGCCGTGCTGTTCGGCGACTGGGACAAGATCGAGGAGGGCGACACCGTCAAGCGGACGGGCAAGCTGCTCGAGATTCCCGTCGGCGAGGCGCTGCTCGGCCGGATCGTCGACCCGCTCGGCAACCCGCTCGACGGCAAGGGCGACATCAACACGACCGAGACGCGCCCGGCCGAGTTCAAGGCCCCCGGCGTCGTCCAGCGTCAGCCGGTCGAGGAGCCGATGCAGACCGGCGTCAAGGCGATCGACTCGATGATCGCCATCGGCCGCGGCCAGCGCGAGCTGATCATCGGCGATCGCCAGACGGGCAAGACCCAGATCGCGATCGACACGATCATCAACAACCGCGACAACGGCGTCATCTCGATCTACGTCGCGATCGGCCAGCGCCTCTCGACCGTCGTCCAGGTCGCCGAGACGCTGCGCGAGCACAACGCGATGGAGAACACGATCATCGTCGCCGCGCCCGCCGACGAGGCCGCGCCGATCAAGTACATGGCCCCCTACGCGGGTGCCGCGATGGGCGAGTACTTCCTCTACAAGGGCGGCCACGCGCTCTGCATCTACGACGACCTCACCAAGCACGCCTTCGCCTACCGGCAGATGTCGCTGCTGCTGCGCCGCCCGCCGGGCCGCGAGGCGTACCCGGGTGACGTCTTCTACCTGCACTCCCGCCTGCTGGAGCGTGCGGTCAAGCTCAACGACGAGCTCGGCGGCGGCTCGATGACGGCCCTGCCGATCATCGAGACCCAGGCCTCCGACGTCTCGGCCTACATCCCGACCAACGTGATCTCGATCACCGACGGCCAGATCTTCCTCGAGGGCGATCTGTTCCGCTCCGGCGTCCGCCCGGCGATCAACGTCGGCATCTCCGTCTCGCGCGTCGGCGGCAACGCCCAGCCGAAGGCGATGAAGAAGGTCGCCGGCAAGCTGCGCATCGAGCTCTCCCAATACCGCGAGCTCGAGGCCTTCGCACAGTTCGGCTCGGAGCTCGACGCCTCTACGCAGGCGACGCTGTCTCGTGGCGAGCGGCTCGTCGAGACGCTCAACCAGGGTGAGCTGAAGCCGTGGAAGCCGGCCGACCAGGTCGCCGCGATCTACTCCGGCACCGGCGGATTCCTCGACCGGATCAAGGTCGACCGCGTGTCGGAGTTCCACGACACGCTGCTGCAGCGGTTGCACTCCGAGAACTCGGATCTGATGAGCACCCTCAACGAGGGCGACTGGTCCGACGAGATCGAGAAGAAGCTCGGTGACGCGATCGCCGAGGCGATCGACGACTTCGGTCCCGACTTCGACGCCGAGGGCAACCCGCTCGAGGAGGGCGAGTCCGACCGGATCATGTCCGAGGACGAGCGTCAGGCTCCGGGCCGTACCGTCGAGGAGGCTGAGGCGCCCGCCGCCGCATAGCCCATGGCCTCTCAGAAGGACGTCAAGAACCGCATCTCGTCGGTGCGGAACATCCAGAAGATCACCCGCGCCATGGAGATGGTCGCCGCCGCGCGCCTGCGCCGCGCCGAGCAGCGCATCGAGGCGCTGCGTCCGTATGCGGGGGCGATCCGGCGGATGACGCGACGGACCGCCGAGGCTGTCGAGAACATCCCGAACATGCCGCTGCTCGAGGAGCACGACTCCGTCGAGCGTGTCGGGCTGCTGCTCGTCACCGGCGATCGCGGCCTGGCCGGCGCCTTCAACTCGCAGATCGTGCGCGCCGGCAACCGCCGCGCGCAGGAGCTCGCCGACGAGGGCAAGGAGGCCGTCTGGTACGCCTCCGGCCGCCGCGGCGTCGGCTCGCTGCGCTTCCGCGGCCGCGAGGTCACGGGCTCCTACGAGGGCTTCACCGACCGCCCGGCGTTCGCCGATGCGCGCGACATCGCCGGCGACCTGGCCGCGGCCTACGTCGACGGCAAGGTCGACCGCGTCGAGGTCATCTACAACGGCTACGTCTCGCCGCTCACGCAGACCGTCACCAACGACGTGCTGCTGCCGCTGCAGGCGATCGAGGACCTGACCTCCGACGAGGGTGAGACCGAGGAGGAGGTCGCGGCGGAGGAGAAGAGCGCCAGCACCTCCTGGCTGTACGAGCCGGAGCCGGAGGAGATCCTCCAGCGGTTGGTGCCGGACTACATCGAGATCAGCATTTTCCGGGCGCTGCTGGAGTCCACCGCCTCCGAGCACGGCGCCCGCATGACGGCGATGCGCAACGCGCAGGAGAACGCCAGCGACATGATCGACGACCTCACCCTCGAGATGAACCGCCAGCGCCAGGCGGAGATCACGCAGGAGATCATGGAGGTCGTCGCCGGGGCCGAGGGCCTGACGTAGCGCCGATCACGCAATTTTCAAAGACTTAGAGACTTAGATAGGCAAGGAGAACCCAGTGGAGGCAGCAACAGCAACGCAGAGCGAGGGCGTCAAGGCCGGCAAGGTCGAGCAGATCACCGGCGTCGTCATCGAGGCGGTCTTCCCCGAGGACCTGCCCGAGATCTACAACGCGATCGAGATCACGATGCCGCCGGCCGAGGCCGGCGGCGAGCCGACGACGCTCGTCTGCGAGGTGCAGCAGCATCTGGGCGACGACCGCGTCCGCGCGGTCGCGATGGACGCGACCGACGGCCTCTCCCGCGGCACCGAGGTGCGCGACACCGGCGCGCCGATCACGGTGCCGGTCGGCAAGGGCACGCTCGGCCGCATCTTCAACCTGCTCGGCGAGCCGATCGACGGCGCCGGCGAGGTCGAGTACGACGAGCGCTGGCCGATTCACCGCAAGGCGCCGAACGTCGAGAACCTGACCCCGACGCGCGAGATCTTTGAGACCGGCATCAAGGTCGTCGACCTGCTCGCGCCGTACGCCAAGGGCGGCAAGGTCGGCCTGTTCGGCGGCGCCGGCGTCGGCAAGACCGTTCTGATCCAGGAGCTGATCAACAACCTCGCCAAGGAGCACGGCGGCCTGTCCGCGTTCTGCGGCGTCGGCGAGCGCTCGCGCGAGGGCAACGACCTCTGGCGCGAGATGACCGAGTCGGGCGTCATCGACAAGACGATGCTGGTCTTCGGCCAGATGAACGAGCCGCCCGGAGCACGCATGCGCGTCGCGCTGTCCGGCCTGACGATGGCGGAGTACTTCCGCGACCAGGGCGGCCAGGACGTGCTGCTGTTCGTCGACAACATCTTCCGCTTCGTCCAGGCGGGCTCCGAGGTGTCGGCGCTGCTAGGCCGCATGCCGTCGCAGGTCGGCTACCAGCCGACGCTCGAGACCGAGATGGGCCAGCTCCAGGAGCGGATCACCTCGACCCGTCAGGGCTCGGTGACCTCGGTGCAGGCGATCTACGTCCCCGCCGACGACCTCACCGACCCGGCTCCGGCCTCGGTGTTCGCCCATCTCAACGCGACGACCGTGCTTTCGCGCTCGATCTCGGAGAAGGGCATCTACCCGGCGGTCGACCCGCTCGACTCGACCTCGACGATCCTCAAGCCGGATGTCGTCGGCAACGAGCACTACGAGGTCGCGACGCGCGTCCAGGAGATCCTGCAGCGCTACAAGGAGCTCCAGGACATCATCGCGATCCTCGGCATCGACGAGCTGTCGGACGAGGACAAGGTCGTCGTCCAGCGCGCGCGCAAGGTCGAGCGCTTCCTGTCGCAGCCGTTCTTCGTCGCGGAGGCCTTCACCGGCACCCCCGGCCAGTACGTGCCGATCGAGGAGACGGTCCGCTCGTTCAAGGAGATCGTCGACGGCCAGCACGACGACGTCCCGGAGCGCGCCTTCCTGCTCAAGGGCACGATCGAGGACGTGCTCGAGGCCGCCAAGAAGGACGGCTAAAGGCGCATGGCGCGCACTACGTTCCCCGTCGAGGTCCTCACACCCGAGGGCAAGGCCTGGGAGGGCGAGGTCGAGATGATCTCGACCCGCACCACGGTCGGGTCGATCGGCATCCTGGCCAACCACGCGCCGCTGATGGCGATGCTGGAGCCAACGGAGCTGAAGCTCTACGAGAGCGGCTCCGAGAACGCGCCCAACGCCGAGTCGGTCCGCTTCGCGCAGGGCGAGGGCTACCTCCAGGTCGTCGACAACTCGGCGCTGCTGATCGTCGAGGACGCGATCAGGCCCGAGGACCTCGACCGCGCCGCGCTGGAGTCCCGCCTCAAAGAGGCCCAGGACGGCCTCGCTGCCGCCGAGGCGGGCAGCGAGGAGCAGAACCGCCTACGCCGCGAGATCGCTCGCTGCGAGACATTTCTGGCCGTCGAGGGCTAGGCGGCGTCTCTCAGGGCCGCGAGCTCGCCGTCGTCGGCGAGCTTGCGCAGGGCGCGGTCCTCGATCTGGCGGACGCGCTCGGCGGAGAGGCCGAGCCGGCGCCCGGTCTCGCGCAGTGCGACCGCCTCGGTGCCGCCGAGGCCGTAGCGCAGGGTGAGCACGTCGCGCTCGGGGCTCGGCAGGCCGCCGACCACCTGACGGACGGTGCTGTCGCCCTGCTCCTGCTGGACTTCCTGGTCGGGCGTCGCCGCGTCGTCGGCGATCAGATCGCCAAGCGCGGTCTCCTCGGAGTCGCCGACGCCGCGGTCGAGGCTGGTCGGCGTCCGGTCTGCTGCGCGGATGTCCTCGATCTCGCGCGGCGTCATGCCGACGAGGTCAGACAGCTCGTCCGGGGTCGGGTCGCGCTCCAGCTTCGCCGCCAGCTCACGCTCCGCGTCGCGGATCTTGCGCGCCTGGCTCGCGATGTGGACGGGCAGGCGGACGGTGCGGCTCGAGTTGGCGAGCCCGCGGCCGATCGCCTGGCGGATCCAGAGGGTGCCGTAGGTCGAGAACTTGAAGCCCTTGCGCCAGTCGAACTTCTCGACCGCGCGGATCAGGCCGAGCATGCCCTCCTGGATCAGGTCGCCGAGCGGCAGTCCCTGGCCCTGGTACTTGCGTGCGATGGAGATGACGAGACGGAGGTTCGCGTTGATCATCCGCTCCTTGGCCGCCAGGTCGCCGCGCTCGATGCGCTGGGAGAGCTCGACCTCCTCGTCGGCTGTGAGCAGGGGATGACGCGCCGCCTCGTTCATGAACTGCTGAATCGAGTCGGTGGTGATGTCTGGGGTGCTTGTGCGCTCTGCCGTGATGGTTCCTTTCATATCGTCGCTCCGCTCCAATCGGATGAACGGAAAGTATAGCTTACGATTAGTAAGTTTGCATCCCGGGACTGATTCCGCTCCAACAGGGGTACCCGGGAAGCGTGCAATCGACTCAGGAGCAACATCCGTCAACGGATACGCCGCTGCGGCGGGTGATCTCGACGCGGATGCTCTTGATCTTCGTCGTCGGCGATGTCCTTGGTGCCGGGATCTACGCCTTGGTGGGCGCGGTCGGCGCGGAGGTAGGAGGCGCGATCTGGACCGCGTTCACGGCCGCGCTGGTGCTGGCGGTGCTGACGGCGTTCGCCTATGCCGAGCTGGTGACCAAGTATCCGCAGGCGGCAGGCTCCGCGCTCTACGTGGATCGCGCCTACAAGGCGTCCTTCTTCACGTTCATCGTCGGCTTCGCGGTCATGTGCTCGGGCATCGCCTCGGCGAGCACGCTCTCGCGCGCCTTCGCGGGCGACTACCTCGAGCAGTTCGTCGACGTGCCGCTGGTCGCCGCCGCGCTCGGCTTCATCCTGGTGGTGGCGGCGGTCAACCTGCGCGGCATCGCCGAGTCGGTCAAGGTCAACGTGCTGCTGACCTGCGTCGAGGTGGTCGGCCTGCTGCTGATCGTCGCCGTTGGCATCGCGGCGCTCGGTGACGGCAGCGCCGACTTCGGCCGCAACTTCGAGTTCAAGGAGGGGGAGAGCGTCTTCGTGGCGATCATCGGCGGCGCCTCGCTGGCGTTCTACGCGCTGATCGGCTTCGAGGACTCGGTCAACGTCGCCGAGGAGACGCGCGACCCCGCGCGGGCGTTCCCCCGCGCCCTCTTCGGCGGGCTGGCGATCGCCGGCGTCATCTACCTGCTCGTCACGATGACCGCGTCGATGGTCGTCCCGACCGGCCAGCTCAGCGACTCGAGCGGGCCGTTGCTCGAGGTGGTCAAGGAGGGGCCGCTCGACATCCCGCTCAAGCTGTTCGCCTTCATCGCCCTGCTCGCGGTGGCCAATGGCGCGCTGATCAACATGATCATGGCGTCGCGGCTGGTCTACGGGATGGCGCGCCGCGACGTCGTCCCGGCGGTCTTCTCGCGCGTGCTCAGCCAACGCCGCACGCCGCACATCGCGATCGCCTTCACGACGCTGATCGCGGCCGTGCTGATCTCGACGGGCGACATCAGCGACCTCGCCGATACGACCGTGCTGCTGTTGCTGGGCGTGTTCGCGATCGTCAACGTGACGGTGCTGGTGCTGCGCCGCGACGA
>DASQKP010000027.1:0-102567 GCA_035630455.1 Thermoleophilaceae bacterium | reverse complement strand
CCCTTGCCATCGCCGGCGAGCGCGGTGTCCGCGAGGTCCTCGAGAACTTCCAAGCCGACTTCGACCTGACCATGGGGCTCGCGGGATGCCGCTCAGCCGGCGAGATAGGCGCCGAGACGCTGGAGGCCATATGACCGTGCGCTACTGGACCCAACTCGCAACAGAGCAGTTCCCGCCCGCCGACCTGGTCAAGCAGGCCGTGGAGACCGAGCGGTGGGGATTCGACGGGACCTGCCTGTCCGACCACTTCCAGCCCTGGTGGGAGCCGGGCGAGAGCGCGCAGGCCTGGACGGTCCTGGGTGCCGTCGGGCAGGCCACCGAGCGCATGCCGCTGGGTACAGGGGTCACCGCGCCGGTGCACCGCTACCACCCCGCCGTGGTGGCGCAGGCCTTCGCCTCGCTGGAGTCGATGTTCCCCGGCCGCGCCTTCCTGGGCATCGGCTCCGGGGAGTCGCTGAACGAGACGCCGTGCGGGATGGACTGGCCGTCGACCGGTGAGCAGGTCGCGCGGATGGACGAGGCGCTGGAGATCGTCGGCCGCCTGCTCGACGGCGAGCGGGTCGACCACGACGGTCGCTTCTACCGCACCAAGGGCGCCTATCTACACACGCGCGGCGAGCAGCGTCCGCCGATCTACGTCTCCGCCTTCGGGCCGGACGCGGCGGGCGTGGCCGCGCGCCACGGCGACGGCCTCTGGACGCTCGCCGATCCCGAGCAGGCGCCGGGGCTGATCGACGCCTACCGCTCCGCCTGCGACGACGCTGGCAAGCCGCCCGGCGAGATCGTCCTGCAGACCGGCATGTCGTGGGCCGAGGACGACGAGGCCGCCTTCGAGGGAGCGCGCGTCTGGAAGGGCGCCCAGCCCCCGGAGTTCTTCACCGACGACTGGCACGACCCGCGCGCCATGTACGAGCACGCGGAGCGGCAGGTCTCCGACGACGACTTCCGTGAGGCCTACATCCTCAGCTCCGACCCGGCGGTCCATGCCGACCGAATCCGCGAGATCGAGCAGCTCGGCGCGACGATCGTCTGCATCCAGAACGCCTCCGGCGCGGCGCCCGAGCGCGCGCTCGAGATCTACGGCGAGCAGGTCCTGCCGGCGCTGCGCGGGGCCCGCGTCTGATGGGCGACGACCGCGACATCGCCACGATCACTCCCTACCGCGACGGTCCGCTGCTGATCCGCGGGCCGGTGCGGCTGCAGGACACCCAGGGCCGCGAGATCGAGGTAGGGCGCGAGACGATCGCGCTATGCCGCTGCGGCAAGTCGCGGATCAAGCCGTTCTGCGACGGCACGCACAAGCTAAGCGGCTTCAGGGCTACCAGCGAGGCTGACGTCCGGCGCGAGTAGCGACGCGCGCTCGTGCCGCCAGGCGTCGTGGACGGCGAGCGCCCAGCGCGCGTCGAGCGTGGCCAGGGCGCGGGCGCCCCAGAGGATGTCTGGTCCGAGCCGCGGGTCCTGACGGGCGAGGCCGCCGGCGAGGTCGACCGCCGCGACCTGCTCGTGGACCGCGTCTGCCTCGACGTGCTCGTCGAAGAACGCCGTCGCCTGCTGGCCGAAGCCGAGCCGCCGCAGGCCGTTGGCGTAGCGGCGGTTGGGGATCGAAGACGTCATCTCGAACAGCGCGAGGTGGCCGACGATCGCCCCGCGCCAGCGGCGGTGCAGGCCGAGGAACGACATCAGGTTGACGGTGGCGAGCGTCACCCCGGGGATCGCGTCGAGATACGCGCCGGGCTCGGAGTCGAGGCCGAGCGCCTCCATCGAGCGGGCGAACATCGTCGCGTGGATCCGCTCCGGCCGACCGCCGCCGTACTCGTCGGTCTGAATCTCGACGAGCGCCGCCTTCGGCGGCCCGCTGAGGCGCGGCAGCGCCCAGGAGTGCGGGTCGGCCTCCTTGAGCTGGTAGGCGGAGCGGTGGATCAGGAACTCGTGGACCTGCTCGACGGTCGCGTGGTGCTCGACGAACTTCGACAGCGACGGAGCGTCGTCGGCGTCGGCTATGGCGCGCAGCGCGAGGTCCATTTCCTCGGGCGCGGCGGTGTCCGCGGGCGGGCCGATCTGCTCGAGCAGCGCCTGCTCGAAGAGCTCCTCGAGACCGCCGCGCAGCTCGAGCAGGCCTGGGTCCCACTCCCAGCGATCGTCGATGCCAGGCAGGCCGCCGTAGTGGAGCTCGTAGCAGCAGTAGAGAGCGAGCTGCAGATCCTCGTCGTCGAGCGGAGCGGGCGGGCGCACGATCTCGGTCGCCTCGGCACAGCCCCCCGGATCGCCCCGCAGCATCTCGAACAGCGACTCTGTGATCGGTCCGCGTGGCGCCGGGAGCGTTCTCATACGCCCTCCGTTACCCGCCCACGCGACGTGAAACCCCGGCGCGGCGCGCCGAGCCCGTGGGCGAAGCGGTCGGCGAGCCAGCGGGCCAGCTCGAGCGGTCCGCCGTCGCGCGCCACGGCGCGCTGAAGCTCGGCGCCGTTGCGGCGCGCCAACCGGCTCGCCTCGGCCAGCGGCTCGGCCCCGCCGATCCGCTCGGCGACCGGCTCGAGCCGATCGAGCAATGCGTCGACGTGTTCGCGGGTCGCCATCGGCTCGCCGCTGTCGAGGTCGGCGAGGGTGCCGTCCATGCCGTGACGGCAGGCCGACCAGCGGTTCTCGGCGATCCGCCAGCTGGGCGCTGGGGGGCCGAGGTCACCACCGTCGTGGCGCTCGGCCAGCTCGACGACCAGCGCGTGCGCGACCGCGGCGATCGCCGCCGCGTCGGCGAGCGTCGTCTGAGCATCGGGCACGCGCAGCTCGAGCGTGCCGAAGCGCGGGTGCGGCCGCAGCTCCCACCACCAGAACCCGGGCTCGGGAATCGACCCCGCGGTCGCGCCCCAGCGCATGGCCGCGGCGAATTCGGCCCAGCTCGCCAGCGCCGGAGGCACGCCCTGGCGCGGCAGCAGTCCTGAGATCAGCGGTCGCACCGAGGCCAGGCCCGTGTCCTGACCGCCGTGCCACGGGGCGTTCGCCGCCAGCGCCGCCAGCGCGGGCAGCTCCTCGCGCAGGGCGTTGTAGACGGCGAGGCTGCGCTCGGCGCCGCCGACCGCCACGTGAACCTGCAGTGCGCAGACGAGCTGGCGTCGCGCCGCCCAGCCGTACTCGGCCGCCGCCCGCTCGTAGCGAACGCCGCGATTCAGGGCGCCCTCGGCGGACGCGAACGGATGCACGCCGGCCGCGGCCGGCCGCACCAGCCCCGCGGCCGCCACCAGCAGCTCGTCGCGCGCCGCCCCCAGCTCGGCGATGGCCTCCGGAGTCGAGCGGCAGGGCGGCGTCACGAGCTCGATCTGGCTGGCCGGGAGCTCCAGCTTGAAGGGCGACGGCTCGTTGCCGAAGCGCCTGAGCAGGGCGGGCGCGCGGTCGGCGAGGTCCAGCGTGTCGGGATCGAGCAGCATGACCTCCTCCTCGAGCCCGACGGTGAACGGCTCGACCGTCTCGAAGGTCTCGGTGAGCCGGTCGGTGTCCATCCGCGTCCAATGCCCGACTCGTGGCGGTGGAAACCTCGTTTCGCGGGCTGGCTGCGGGGAAATCAGGGGCTCATGCGACTCGTGACACCGCCCGGCGTCTTCCGCCCGCACAGCGACAGCCTGCTGCTGGCCGAGTACTTGAAGAAGGCGGTCGTGCCCGGGGCGTCGGTGGCTGACATCTGCACCGGCAGCGGCGTGCTCGCGATCGCCGCGGCCCGCGCCGGGGCGGACGATGTGACCGCCGTCGACGTCTCGCGGCGGGCCGTGCTGACGGCCTGGGTCAACGCGCGCCTGAACGGGGTGTCGGTCCGCGCCCGTCGCGGCGACCTGCTCGCCCCGCTCGACGGCGACCGCTTCGACCTGATCGTCAGCAATCCGCCCTACGTCCCGGCCGCCGACGACGAGCTTCCGACCCGGGGGGCCGCGCGAGCCTGGGACGCCGGCCGCGACGGCCGCGCGCTGCTGGACCGGATCTGCGCGCAGGCCCCGGCTCGGCTGCGACCCGGCGGTGCCGTCCTGGTCGTGCATTCGAGTGTCTGCGACGCGGATCGCACGCTCGCGATGCTCACGCGCGGCGGTCTCGTCGCCGAGGTCGTCCTCCGTTCGCGGGGCCCGCTCGGGCGTCTGCTGAGCGAGCGCCGCGCCACGCTCGAGCAGCGTGGGTTGCTGCCGCCGGGGGCCCGCGAGGAGGAGATCGTCGTGATCCAGGGGCGCAAGCCGGCCGTCGACGCCGCGGCGGCGTGAGGCGGCTGGCCGGGAGCACGGCGCTGGTGACCGGCGCGAGCAGCGGCATCGGCGCGGCCGCCTAGCGCCGCCGCGAGGCTAGGCGGGAGATTCGCCCGCGGACGTTCGCGGCAAGAGCGGCCCGCGCCGCGTTTGCGCCGGCCGCCCCGTGGACGCCGCCGCCCGGATGCGCCGACGACCCCGAGAGGAACAGCCCCGCGATCGGCGTCTCGGCTCGCGCCATCCCGGATACGGGGCGGAAGACGACCTGCTGATGGATCTGGGCGGTCCCCGAGTTGATCGCGCCGCCGACGAGGTTGGAGTTCGCGGCCTCCAGCCGTTGTGGCGTGAAGACGTGACGCGCGCGGATCAAATTGCCGAATCCCGGCGCGCGGCGCTCGATCTCGGCCTCGATCCGGGCGACGAACAGCTCCGTCTCGCGCTCGTCCCAGCTGCCGGTCAGCTCGCCGCCGGCGTCGCCCTTGACGCGTTGCGGCACGTGCGTGTACGCCCACGCCGTCTCGCGGCCACTGGGCTGGCGAGTGGGGTCGACCATCGAGTACTGGCCCATCACGAGGAACGGCCGGTCGGGGATCAGCCCGCGCGACAGCTCCGCGGTCGAGCGCGTCAGGTCGTTCATCCCGTCGGCGACGTGGATCGTCCCGGCCCGCCGCGCCGCCTCGGCGATCCACGGAATCGGCGCGTCGAGCGACCAGTCGACCTTGATCGTCGAGTTGTCGTACTGGAACGAGCCGAGGTCGTCGACGAAGTCGCGCGGCAGGTGCTGCTCGCCGACCAGGTCGCGGAAGAGCGCGGGCGCTCCGGCGCCGGCGAGGACCGCACGTCCCGCCCCGATCTCCTCGCCGCCGACGGTCCGGACGCCGACCGCCCGGCCGCCCTGGACGAGCACACGCTCGATCCGCCGGCCGCACTCCAGCCGTCCGCCGTGCGCGCGCAGCCGATCGACGAGCGCCGCTGTCAGCCTCCCGGCGCCGCCCTCCGGCACCGGGAAGCCGTACTGCTGGGCGAGGCCGCAGAGCACCCAGCCGAACAGGCCGCCGCCGGCGGAGTCGGGGGTGAGGTCGGCGTGCAGGGCGTTGCCGGCCAGCAGCCAGGCGCCGCCGTCGCCGTCGAAGCGCTCCTCGGCGAGCCGGCGAACCGGGAGCAGGGCGAAGCGGCCGAAGCGCACCAGCCCGCGCGGGCCGAGCGCCGTGGCCAGTCGAGCGGCGCCGCGCACCGGCGGGAAGGGACGCAGCAGCGCGTCGATGAAGGGCCCGCCCGCCCGTTCCCAATACGCGTACAGATCTCGCCACGCCTCGCCGTCGCCCGGCGCGAAGCGCTCGAGCAGCATGACCGTCTCGTCGATGTCGAGGGAGATGGCCGCACACCGCCCGTCGGGCTGCGGATGGGCGACCGCGAGCGGCGAGCGCCGCCAGTGCAGGCCGTGGCGCTCGAGCCCCAGCGCGCGGATCGCCGGCGACGCCGCGGCAAGCGGATAGAAGGCGCTGAACAGGTCGCTCGTGAATCCCGGCTCGGTGATCTCGCCGCTCTTGACCGCTCCGCCGGGCGCGTCCTCGGCCTCGAGCACGAGAACGCTCCAGCCGCGCTCGGCGAGCATGCTTGCCGCGACGAGGCCGTTGTGGCCGGCGCCGATCGCGATCGCGTCGAAGTCCGCGGGCACGTCGGTCGTATACCCGGCGCGCCGTGGTCGAAGCGGTTTCGCCTGACCCGACAGGGGTAGCGCTCCTTGCGTGGCCACGAACGAGCGCTTCATGCCGGTCCCGCCCGAGGCGGTCTGGGACGCGCTGGCCGATCCGGAGGGCTACGGCTACTGGGTCGTCGGCTCGAAGGAGATCCGCGACGCCGAGCCGGAGTGGCCCGCGCCCGGCTCGAAGTTCCACCACACGATCGGCTTCGGGCCGTTCGAGGTCCAGGACCACACCGTCGCGCTCGAGGCCGAGCGGCCGCGAATGATCCGGCTGCGCGCCAAGGGCCGCCCGCTCGGGACAGCTCAGGTCACGCTCGAGATGACGGGCCTCAACGGCGGCACGCTCGTCCGGATGACCGAGAACCCGGACGGCCTGACCTCGCTGCTCGCGTTCAACCCGCTCGTCCAGCTGCTGACGGTCGGGCGCAACGCGGAGTCGCTGATGCGGCTCGAGGAGCTGGCGCAGCGCCAGAACGGATCGGGCGCGTGAGCGTCGCGGAGACGATCCGCGAGTCGGTCTGGATCGACGCCGGCCCGCCGCAGCCGGAGCTGCCGCGGCTGGGGCGCTCGGTGAGCGCCGACGTCGTCGTCATCGGCGGCGGCATCGTCGGCCTGACGACCGCGCTGCTGCTGCGCGAGTCGGGCGCCGAGGTCGTGCTCGTCGAGGCCGGGCGCGTCGCCCGCGGCGTCAGCGGCTACACGACGGCCAAGGTCTCCTCGCAGCACGGCCTGAAGTACGCCGAGCTGACGTCGAAGCACGGCGCCGACGCGGCGCGCGTCTACGGCCAGGCGAACGAGGCGGCGCTGGCGTGGATCGCCGAGCGCGTCGAGCGCGACGCGATCGACTGCGACTTCCGCCGCCAGCCTTCCTACGCCTACGTCAGCTCGGATTCGAAACGGGGCCAGATCGAGGACGAGGTCCGCGCCGCGGTCGCGGCGGGCCTGCCGGCCAGCTTCGTCGAGGAGACGCCGCTGCCGTATCCCGTCGCCGCGGCGGTCCGCTTCGACGACCAGGCCGAGTTCCACCCGCGCAAGTATCTGCTCGCCATCGCCGAGCGGCTGGTCGCGGGCGGGGCCGAGACCTACGAGCGCTCGCACGCGGCCGAGGTCGACGCCGACCAGGACCGAGTCGCCGTCAAGACGCCCGGCGGCCGGATCGACGCCGCCCAAGCGGTGGTCGCCACCCACTACCCGTTCCTCGACCGCTCGCTCTCCTTCGCCCGCGTCTCCCCGCAGCGGTCCTACGCGGTCGCCTGCCGGATCGCCGGCGCGCCACCGGAGGGGATGCACATCAGCGGCGACCAGCCGACCCGTTCGATCCGGGCGATCCCGCTCGACAGCGGGGAGGAGCTGCTGATGGTCGGCGGCGAGGGCCACAAGACGGGGACCGGTGGCGACACCGAGCAGCGCTACGAGGCGCTGGAGCGGTTCGCTCGCGAGCACTGGGACGTCCAGTCGGTCGCCTACCGCTGGTCGAGCCAGGACGGCACGACGCTCGACGGGATGCCGTACGTCGGCCGCCTCACACCGCGCTCGGACCGCGTGCTGATGGCGACCGGCTTCGCCAAGTGGGGGCTCAGCGGCGGCACCGCGGCCGCCCACGCGCTCGCCGATCTGATCGCGGGGCGCGAGAGCGCCGCCGCCGACCTGTGGGATCCCTGGCGCAAGACGCTGCGCGCGTCGGCGATCAAGCTCGTCGAGGAGAACGCCCAGGTCGGCGCCCGCTTCGTCGGTGACCGGCTCTCGAAGCCAGGCGGGCGCTCGATCGAGAGCCTCCAGCCCGGCGAGGGCGACATCGTCCGGCACGACGGCGAGAAAGTCGCGGCCTATCGCGACGACGAGGGGGCGCTGGTCGCCGTCTCCCCGCGCTGCACCCACCTCGGCTGCCAGGTCAACTGGAACAGCGCCGAGCGGTCGTGGGACTGCCCCTGCCACGGCTCGCGCTTCGCGCCGGACGGGAGAGTCCTGGAGGGGCCCGCCGTCCACGCGCTCGAGCGCAAGCCGGTCGAGCGTCCGCACGGATAGAACCGGCGCAAGCTGGGTAGAAGTTCCATGAGGCAGTTCGCGGAATGCAGAACCTTGCAGTCTCGTGAAGTGCCGTAGTCCAGGCCAGCGCAGGACTAGGCGACTCCGGAGGGGTTACTTGGGACCGCCCAATGCCGCAGCTCTAGCAAGGGAAGCGCAATGTCACGCCCGACCAACCTCGGTCCTTCCTCGGAACGCGAGGAACTGATCGTCAGCATGCTGCCGCTCGCGCGGCGACTCGCCCACCGCTACCGCAACTCGGGCCAGAGCCAGGACGATCTCGAGCAGGTCGCCTATCTCGGACTCGTCAAGGCCGTTGACCGCTACGAGCCGAGCCGCGGCCCGCTCGTCCGTTTCGCGGTCCCGACGATTCTCGGCGAGCTGCGCCGCCACTTCCGCGACAAGGGCTGGGGCACGCACGTCTCGCGCTCGGTCCAGGAGAATCTGCTGCGCGTCACGACCGCGTTCGAGGAGCTGGCGACCGAGCTCGGCCGGACTCCGGACGTCCGCGACGTCGCGGACGCGACGGACATGGCGGTCGAGGACGTCCTGCATGCACTCGAGGCGGGACGCGCCTACACGCCCGCCTCCCTGGACGCGCCGACGACCAACGACACGTCCGAGGTGAGGGTGCTCGGCGACACGATCGGCGCGCCCGACCCCCATTTCGAGTTCGTCGAAGTCGGCGCCGCGGTCGAGCCGGCGTTCCAGCGGCTGCCGACGCGCGAGCGCAAGATCGTCGAGCTGCGCTTCTTCGAGGACCTCACCCAGTCGGAGATCGCGGGGCGGATGGGAATCTCGCAGATGCACGTCTCGCGGCTGTTGCGACGGGCGCTCGACGACCTTCACGCCGCGGCCGCCTGAGCGGTAGCGGGTCCGATCTCGCCATCGATGTTTGCCGATCTCGTATCGGGCAAGCACGTCTCGACACACCTTCGCCCGATCCCTTGGAGGGACCCCATGATCCTGCGCATCGACCGCATCCAGGCAGAGATTCCACCGCCGTCGGACCCCGATCCGGCTGGCGCGGCCGTCGTCCAAGAGCTGCTCGGCGGCAAGTTCGGCGAGATGTCGACCTTCATGAACTACACGTTCCAGTCATTCAACTTCCGCGCCCGTCAGGGCGCGCGGCCGTTCTTCGACCTGGTGTCGAATATCGCGGCCGAGGAGTTCGGCCACATCGAGCTGGTCTCGACGACGATCAACACGATGCTCACGGGCGCGGCTGAGAAGGGCGCCCTCCCGGACCCCAATGACGTCCTCAATCCGCAGCACTTCGTCGCTGGTGGCGCCGGGACGCTGGTCCAGGACTCCAACGGCAAGCCGTGGAACGGCGACTACGTCACCTCCACCGGCGACCTGATCGAGGACCTGACGCACAACTTCTTCCTCGAGACAGGCGCGCGCAACGGCAAGCTGAAGGTCTACGAGATGGTCGACCACCCGGCGGCGCGAGCCTTGACCGGCTACCTGCTGGTTCGCGGCGGCGTCCACCAGGTCGCCTATGCGCGTGCGGTCGAGCGGCTGACCGGCGCCGACCTGATGAAGATGTTCCCCTCGCCGCGGATCCCGACCGACAAGATCCCGGAGTGCCAGCCGCACATCGCAAAGGGCGAGCACACCAAGCTCTACCGCTTCTCGCCGAGCGACTACCTCGAGCTGGCGGCGGTCTTCAACGGCCCGCACCCCGAGACCGGCGACGAGCTGCAGGTCGTCGATGAGCCTCCGGAGGGGTTCCCGGCGTTCGACCTGCCGGCGCAGGAGGGGGTCTTCGCGCCCGACTACGCGCCCGAGGAGATCGCCGAGATCGCCAAGCGGCTGCGCCAGGCCGCCGGCCTCTCCGACGAGCCGACCGGCGAGGTCGCCAACGACGGCAAGGGAGTCGTCGGCAAGGTCAAGGACGCGATGTCGTAGGGCTCGTCACCTCCGAGCCGCCATGCGAGTAGTCGTAACAGGCGCCACCGGCAACGTCGGCACCAGCGTGCTCGACGCGCTGGCGCGCGACCCCGCGGTCGACTCGATCGTCGGCGTCGCGCGCCGGCTGCCGGATCTGACGCTGCCGAAGACGTCGTGGCGGGCCGCCGACGTCGCGGTCGACGCTCTCGAGCCGATCTTCGAGGGCGCCGACTGCGTGATCCACCTCGCCTGGCTGATTCAGCCGGGCCGCGATCTCGACGTGCTCGAGGCGGTCAACGTCGAAGGCAGCGCGCGGGTGTTCCGGGCGGTCGCGGCGGCCGGCGTCGGATCGCTCGTCTACGCGTCGTCGGTCGGCGCCTACTCGCCGGGTCCGAAGGATCGCCGGGTCGACGAGAGCTGGCCGACGGAGGGCATTCCGAGCGCGTACTACGCTCGTCAGAAGGCCGAGGTCGAGCGGCGACTCGACCTGTTCGAGCTGGAGGCACCCGAGGTACGCGTCGTCCGCCTGCGGCCGGCGTTGATCTTCAAGCGCGGCGCGGCCTCGGAGATCCGGCGGCTGTTCGTCGGACCGCTGCTGCCGAGCCTGCTCGTGCGGCCGTCGCTGATCCCGCTCGTCCCGGACGTCGACCGGCTCGTCTTCCAGGCCGTGCACTCCAGCGACGTCGGCGAGGCCTACCGGCTCGCCGCGACGGGCGACGCGCGCGGGCCGTTCAACATCGCCGCCGAGCCGGTGCTCGACCCGCGCCGGCTCGGGGCGGTTCTCGGCGCCAAGCCGGTTCCCTTCCGCGGCGAGGTGCTGCGCGCGCTCGCCGACGTCTCCTGGCGCCTGCACCTACAGCCGACCGAGCCCGGCTGGGTCGACATGGCCCGCGCGGTGCCTGTGATGGACACAGCCCGCGCGCGCCGCGAGCTCGGCTGGGAGCCGACGCGCGGCGCGGACGAGGCGCTGCTGGAGCTGCTCGACGGGATTCGCGAGGGCGCGGAGTTCCCCACGCCGCCGCTCGCCCGGGCCACCGGCGGTCCGCTGCGCGTCAAGGAGCTGGTCACCGGAATCGGCAGCCGGACGTAGGGTTTCTCGACCGCGGAGCCGGGGAACCCATCGGCTGGGATCAACCAGCGAAAGGGGACCAGATGGCGGAGTTGACACCGCTGGACGAGAAGCTCGGCGAGGTGCTGGGACTGGCGCAGGCCGCCCAGGACGCGACCTCGCGCGTGGCCAAGATGGAGGGCGCGGACGAGTTCCAGGACCGCCTCTCGCGGATGTCCGACGAGGCCGCCGAGACCGAGCGCCGCACCGACGAGCTGCTCGACTCGCTCGACGGCAAGAAGACGGCGATCCGCGAGAAGGGCGCCGAGACCAAGAGCGAGGCCAAGGAGATGATGCAGACCTACCTCGCGGGCGAGGACGAGGCGCTCGACGGCTTCGAGTTCCTCACGATGGCCGAGGCGGGCGAGCTCGGCCACTGGGAGATCGTCAAGAAGATGGGCGAGACGCTCGGCGACCGGTCGGTCACGGAGCTGGCCGAGTGGGCCGTCGGCGTCCAGCGCGGCCACATCGAGGCGGTGCGCGAGTCCTGCCTCAGTCTCGCGACGGACGAGGCTAGGAGCTAGCGCGGCCGCGGTCGGCGCGGCCGTGGCCGAGCTGCGCGTTCTGTCGTGGAACGTCGCCGGCCGCGTCGCGCGGCTGGCCGCCCAGACCACCGCCGTAGCGGCCGCCGGCGCCGACGTCGTCTGCCTGCAGGAGGTGACGCCGACGACGGCGCCGGCCTGGCGCACGGCGTTGCGCGACGGTGGGTTGACTCACGTGCGCAGCTCGCTCGACGACTGGATTCCCGGCGAGCCGCCGCCCGAGGGGCGGCGGCTGGTCGTGTTGACCGCTGCCCGTTGGCCACTCGCCGAGATCGCGGTCGCGCACCCGCCGTGGGCCGAGCGGCTGCTGTCGGTGCGGGTCGAGACCGAGCCCCCGTTCGAGCTGCACAACCTGCACTCGCCGATCTCGCAGAAGCCGGACGAGGTGAAGCTGCGCACCCACCGCGCGCTGGGCGACGCTCTGGCGCGGGGGCGCGAGCTGCCGCAGCTGGTCGCGGGCGATCTCAACACGCCGCGCCGCGAGCTGCCGGAGGGGGAGACATGGAGCTTCGCCCGCGATGCGCGCGGCCGCCTGCGCGCCGATCGGGGCGAGCGCTGGGAGCGCGCCGAGCTGGCGTTGCTGCGCGGACTCGAGGGCCAGGGCATCAGGGACTTGTTTCGCGACCTCCACGGCTACGAGCGGCAGGAGAGCAGCTGGGTCTACCCCGCGCCGCCGCGGTGGCTACCGGCTCGACCATCTGGTCGCCTCGCGCGAGTTCGAGCCGCTGAGCTGCGGGTACCTCCACGACCACCGCGACGCCGGCCTGTCCGACCACGCCCCGCTGGTCGCCGACCTGCGCCTCGCGGCCGGGGCGTAACGAGTCTCGGAGCCGAGTGGGACCTACGCGCGGGCAGCGTCCTCGAGCCGGTCATCGCCCCAGAAGAGATCGCCCGCTACGGCGACCGTCGGCACGCCGAAGACGCCGAGCTCGTGGGCGGCGGCTGTCGCATCGCGGAGCGCGAGCTTGACGTCGGGGTCCGCCGTTGCGCGCTCGACGTCGAGCGGGTCGAGGCCGATCTGCTCGGCCGACTCGAGCACGTGCGCCGCGATGCTGAGGTCGCGGCCGTGCCGGAAGCCGTCGCGCAGCGCCTGGACGAGGAAGTCGCGGCCGCGCCCGAGCTGGTCGGCGTAGGTGGCGGCGCGCATCGCCATCAGGTAGTTGCCGGGCCACGGATCGGGCCAGCGGACCGGCGGCAGGCCGCGTTCGGCGGCGCGCCGCTCGACCTCCGCCATCCCGTCCCGCCGTCGCTTCGGGCCCGCAAGCGCCCACGACGAGCGCCCGTTGGCCTTGAACAGCGCGCCGAGCGACACCGGCTGCCAGTCGACCGCGTCCGCCGGGAAGAGGGTGTCGATGCGCTCCGCCGCCAGGTAGGCGAACGGCGATCCGACGTCGAGGTAGAAGGTGGCCGATGGCGTCATGACTCTCCTGTATGTTCAGGATAATGAACGATTCGTCCAGTACGATAGCCGATCTCGCCGCGAATCTCCGCCGCCTGCGTGTCGCCGCCCACCTGTCGCTGTCCGAGCTGGCGCGCGCCACCGGGATCAGCAAGGCGACGCTGTCGGGGATCGAGCGCGGCGCCGGCAACCCGACCGTCGAGACGCTCGCGGCGCTCGCGGGCGCGTTGCGCGTGTCGCTCGGCGAGCTGCTCGAGCGGCCGGAGCTCGCGCCGATCCGCATCGTCCGCGGCGGGCGGCCGGCCGACGGCGGCGAGATCCGGCGGACGCTCGAGGGCCCGGCGCTCGGCGGCGGCGGCGCGCTCGAGGCGCTCGAGCTCAACCTGCCGGCGGGGCACGTCGAGCAGCTCGCGCCGCAGGCGCCGGGCTCGCGGACGCTGCTCTACGTCCTGCGAGGGAAGTTGATCGCCGGGCCGGTCGAGCGCGTCAGCGAGCTGGTCGCGGGCGACTACGCGTCCTTTCCCGCCGACGTGCCCCGACAGGTCGAGGCCGCCGGGGCGCGCCCGGCCCGCGCGCTGCTGCTCGTCCAGCCGGCCTGAAGGCGCCGCCGCCGCTCAGCGGGGCGGGTGGCCGCCAAGCCCCATGTGGTCGGCGGTCAGCGCCAGCGCCCGCTCGCCGGGATCGGGATGGGCGCGAACCACCGCCGCGTCGAGTAGCGCGACCTGGGCCTCGATCGCCGGCCGTCGCCCGGGCGGGACGGCGGCGAAGAGCTCGGCCAGCAGCGCTCGCATCCGGCGCGCGACCTGGTGCGAGTTGGCGCCGTAGAAGCGGATCTCGGTCAGCGCGAGGCCGAGCAGGTCGGGCCAGTCGGGGGCCGGGTAGAGGAGGCGCGGCGTGCCGTCGCCGTCGTCGACCAGCCCGGCGCCGAGATCGCGCCGGGCGAGCAGCTGGAGGATCGCCTCGAGCACGTCGAGGCCCTGGACGGCGGTCGTCGGGTCGTTGACCGCCGGCGACAGCGCGCGGATCGCGATGTCGACGATCGCGCGGATCGCGAACGCCGGGTCCTGGGTCAGCGTCCGCTCCTCGGCGACGATCGCGGCGCGCTCCAGTGCCCAGTGCGGCGGCTCGGCCGATGTGTCGCCGCGCAGCCGGAAGAGCGGGGCGCCGTGGTGGACGTAGCTGCCGACGGGGAGCAGCACCTCGACCGTCGTCCCGGACGCCCTCGCCAGCTCGACGAGCGCCACCCGGTCGAGTGCTGACAGCACGCCGCTGCGGCCGTGGAAGGAGATCGCGTCACCCGGCGGCGCCAGCGCCGTCGCCGGATCCGCCGCGGCGTCGTCGAAGGGACGGGGGTAGACCTGGTCGATCGCCCGCTCGCAGCCCTCGCGCAGCTGGTCGTAGAGGCGGCGCGGCCGCAGCAGGTCGAGCAGCCGCGCGACGAGCGTGAAGAACGCGAGCACGGCGCTGACGAGCAGCAGCACCGCGACCGCGACGGTCAGGTTCGGCACGTCGCCGTCGCCGACGTCGACCAGCGAGACGAGCGCGTAGATCGCCGGCGCGATGAAGATCCCGAGCGCGTTCTTGACGACCGTGTCGCGACGGAAGCGCAGCACGAGCCGGGGCGTGTACTGGCTGGCGCCGAACTGGACGACGACGACCGCGACCGACACGACCAGGCCGGTGAAGGCGATCATCCCGCCCGCGACCGCCTCGAGGATCGAGCGCGCGCTGTCGCGGTCGAGGCTCAGTCCGAACGGGCCGGCGTCGCCGCTCTCCAACGACGGGATCAGCTTCCCGAGCGCCAGCGCCGCGACGATGTAGAGCGCTGGGACGACGATCCAGCTGCGGTCGAGCCACTCGCGGACGCGGAAGCGGGATCCCCAGCTCACGGTGCGCACACTACGCGTCGATCCGGGCGAGAGTGGGAAGGAAGCCCCTGTGGCATTGGCGCCGACGATCGAGCTGTTCGACGGGAGGACGATCCCCCAACTGGGATTCGGCACCTGGCCGCTCGACGACGACGAGGCCTACGCCGCCGTCGGCACGGCGCTCGAGCGCGGCTACCGCCTGATCGACAGCGCCGCGCGCTACGACAACGAGGTCGGTGTCGGGCGAGCGGTTGCCGACTCCGGCGTGCCGCGCGAGGAGATCGTCGTCACGACCAAGCTGCCGGGCGCCGACCACGGCTACGAGGAGGCGCTCGCCGGCTTCGAGCAGAGCCGGCAGCGGCTCGGCCTGGAGTACGTCGACCTCTACCTGATCCACTGGCCGCTGCCGACGATCGACCGCTTCGTCGACACCTGGCGCGCGTTCGTCCAGCTGCGCGAGCAGGGCCTCGCGCGGTCGATCGGCGTGTCGAACTTCACGCCGGCGCAGATCGAGCGGATCGTCGCGGAGACCGGCGTCTGGCCAGCGGTCAACCAGATCGAGCTGCACCCCGACTTCGCCCAGGCCGACGTCCGCGCCTGGCACGCCGAGCACGGGGTGGCGATCGAGGCGTGGCGGCCGCTGGGGCGCGGTCTGCTCGGTCACCCGAAGCTCGCCGAGATCGGCGAGGCGCACGACAAGACGCCGGCCCAGGTCGTCCTTCGCTGGCACGTCCAGCTCGGCCTCGTCGCGATCCCGAAGTCCGCTGACCCGGAGCGTATCGCGCAGAACATCGACGTCTTCGACTTCGAGCTGAGCGAAGCGGAGCTCGCGTCGCTCGCGGAGCTCGACCGCGAGAACCGCCTTGGCGGCGATCCGGACACCCACGTCGAGCTCTGACGTCGCCTCGTAGTCTCCTCGTGGAATGGCGCCCTCCGCGACCCTCGGCGACTCGTTCCGCTCGTTCTTCGACGCGGTCGACCAGTTCCTCCAGGGACTGGCCGACGTGCGGCCGGTGCCGCTGCTGATCGCGCTGCTCGCGTTCGGGATCTACCTGACGTTCCGCGCGCGCGCCTCGTTCAACATCCTGCGCGCCGCCTACCCGACCGAGCCGATCGCCTTCCGCGACATCTGGGGCGCCTACTTCGCCGGCTACGGGTTCAACGCGGTCGTCCCGGCGCGCGGTGGCGACGTCGTGCGGCTGTTCCTGACCAAGACCGCGATCCCGAACTCGAGCTATCCGGCGGTCGCGTCGAGCTTCGTCGTGGAGATGGGCTTCGACGTGGCGATGGGCAGCCTGATCCTGCTGTTCGCGTTCACCCAGGGCGTCTTCCCGAAGCCGCCCGACTTCGCCAACCTCAATGCCTTCGACCTCTCCTACCTCGCCGCCCACCCGCGCTTCACGCTCTTCCTGATCACGGCGGTGGCGATCGCGGTCCTGTTCTCCTTCGCCTACTTCTCGGTCCGCGTGCGCGCGTTCTGGGAGCGCGTCCGCCAGGGCCTGACGATCGTCTTCGACCGCGAGCGCTACTTCCGCGAGGTGTTCGCGATCCAGTTCATCGGCTGGCTGTTCCGCTTCACCGCGTTCTGGTTCCTGCTCGAGGCGTTCAACGTCGGCGGCTCGGTCAACAACGTGCTGTTGGTGCTCGGCGTCAACGCCGTCGCCGCCGCGGTGCCGTTCACGCCCCAGGGCGCCGGCGTCGCCCAGGCGCTATTGGTCAAGGTGTTCGCCGGAACCGCGCCGGCCGCGACCGTCGCGGCCTACTCGGTCGGTCAGCAGATCGCGATCGCCGTGTTCGTCTTCGGCGTCGGCTTCGGCGCCCTCGCCTTCATCTTCCGCCTGCGCAGCTTCAAGGAGGTCATCGCCCGCGGCCGCGAGGATAGGGCTACAGAGAACTCAACCTGACTGCGTCAGGTTCCCAAGCCCTCTCTTGCCTCTCTGATGAGCGCGACGGCCTCGGGGAAGATCCGCGTCATCGCCGTGCGGACCTCGTCGGCCTGCTGCTCGGCGTTGCCCTGGAGGTTGATCCGGTCGATGCCGGCGACGGTCATGTCGACGGCGAGCTTGATCGCGTTGTCGGCCCAGGCGACCTTCTGCGCGCCCTGCATCTGCTCGGCCATCTCGGCCATGCGCCGCCGCAGCTCGTCGGGGTCGCCGAACAGTCCGCCGAATGGATCCTCTGATGACATGGGTTCGATTCTAGGGGCCCAGGCCGGGCAGCCCGGTTAGGCTCTGCGGATGGCCATTCCAGACCCATCGAAGGACTCCACCGCACTCGTCACCGGCGCGTCGTCGGGCATCGGCGCCGACATCGCCCGCTCGCTCGCCAAGCGCGGGCACAACGTCGTCCTGGTAGCCCGTCGTGAGGAACGGCTCGCCGAGCTGGCGAAGGAGCTCGTGGACGCCCACCAGGTGCGCGCCGAGGTGGTCGCCGTCGACCTCCAGGCCAAGAGCGGCCGCAAGACGATGCTGAGGGCGATCGAGGAGCTCGGGCTGCGCGTCGACGTCCTGATCAACAACGCCGGCTTCGGCTCCGCGGGCCTGTTCCAGCGGCTCGACGGCGAGCGCGAGGCCGAGCTGGTGCGGCTCAACTGCGAGGTCGTGGTGTCGCTCTGCGGCGAGTTCGTGCCGAAGATGGTGGATGCCGGCGCCGGCGCGGTGCTCAACGTGGCCTCGACCGCGGGGTTTCAGCCGCTGCCGACGCAGGCGACCTACAGCGCCAGCAAGGCGTTCGTGCTCACCTTCACCCAGGCGCTGACGGCCGACCTGCACGGGACGGGCGTGACGGCGACGGCGCTCTGCCCCGGCCCGGTCGATACGGAGTTCGCCGAGGTGGGTGGGGTGAAGCTGGAGTCGGTGATGCCAGGGTTTGCGTGGGTCGACTCCGCCGACGTTGCTGAGGCCGGCGTCAAGGGGCTGGAGCGCGGCAAGGGCGTCGTGATCCCCGGACTGATCAACAAGGCGGGCGCGGTCGGCGGTCAGCTCACCCCGCGCAGCCTGCTGCTCGGCCTCGGCCGGCGCGTCTACCGGCTCGGCGACAACTAGCCGTCCGGCGCCCTTGGGCGTCCGCGTGAGAGCATCCCCGGCCGTGTCCGTGAAAGAGCAGCTCGACTGGGAGTCCCGCTGGGCGAAGCCGGTTGCCGCGACGGCGTTCCTGTCGGTCGGCTTCACGGTCGCTGCGAGCCTGTACGTCAGCTCGTCGATCGACACGACG
This sequence comes from Thermoleophilaceae bacterium, assembly GCA_035630455.1. Classification (GTDB taxonomy): domain Bacteria; phylum Actinomycetota; class Thermoleophilia; order Solirubrobacterales; family Thermoleophilaceae; genus JAAYBF01. The sequence goes on along the minus strand of DASQKP010000027.1, from coordinate 84,591 downwards.
CCGGCCGCCGACAACACGCGTGAGCTGCTGCGGACGGTCGACGAGCAGAGCAGCGTCTTCACCACCGGCGCCGTGCTGAGCGGGATCGGCAGCCTGCTGCTGGCGGTGGTCCTCTGGTACCTCTTCAACGCGACGAAGGCCCGCAGGCCCGAGCTGCAGAAGGTCGCCTTGGTGCTGGCGATCGTCGGCCCGATACTGCTCGCGGTGGCCGCCGTCCTCGTTCAGCTCAACCTGGTCGACCGCGCCGGCGAGTTCCTAGCGAGCGGCCCTCAGGCCGAGACGCGCGCCGACGATCTCGTCGCCGACCGGCCGGTGCTGATCCAGTCGCTTGGCCTCTCCGGGGCGCTGGCGCTGGCGTTCGCGACGATCATGATCGCCCAGAACGCGATGCGCGTCGGGCTGCTGACGAAGTTCCTCGGGATTCTCGGGATCGTCGTCGGAGCGCTCTACGTGCTCGGAATGCTCTTCCCGCTCGGGACCGACGTGATCCGGCTCTTCTGGCTGATCGCGGTCGGGCTGGTCATCCTCGGCTGGTGGCCCGGCGGCCGCGGGCCGACCTGGGAGACCGGCGTGGCCGAGGAGTGGCTGTCGCCCGGTCAGCGCCGCGCGATCGAGCAGGCCGAGGCGGAGCAGGCTCAGGCCGAGCCGACTCCGACGAACGGCAACGGTGCGGGTGACGAGCCGACCCGCACGCGCTCCCCGCGCAAGCGCAAGAAGAAACGGCGCTAGCGGCGGACCCTTGCGGTGTCGACCACCTATGCGGTGGTCAGCGCCACAAGGCCATGACGGCCTCCGACCGTTGCGGACTTGGCCACCTCGGCGGTGGCTGGCTTCACAACGCCGGTCAGACCGCGCCGGCCGCGTCCGCGACGGCGCGGTAGGCGGCGGCCGGGTCCGGCTTGCCGAAGACCGACGAGCCGGCGACGAAGAGCGTTGCGCCGGCGGCGGCGGCCGGTCGGGCGGTGTTGGCGTCGATGCCGCCGTCGACCTCGATCGGCGTCCCCTCCGGGATCCGCTCGCGGAGCGCGGCGATCTTCGCGCCTGACGCGGGGATGTAGGGCTGTCCGCCCCAGCCGGGGTTGACGGTCATGCAGAGCAGCAGGTCGTAGGCACCGGCGAGCGCATCGACGGCGCTGACGGGCGTGCCGGGGTTGAGCGCCAGCCCGGCGTTGGCGCCGGCCTCGCGAATCGCGTGCAGCGCGTAGTGGATGTTCGGCGTCGCCTCGAAGTGGACGCTGATCGAGTCGGCCCCGGCCGAGACGAAGTCGGCCACATGGCGCTCGGGACGCTCGATCATCAGATGCACATCGAGCACCCCGCCGGCGCCGTGGACTTGCTCGCGCAGCGCATCCACGATCAGCGGTCCGATCGAGATCGGCGGCACGAAATGCCCATCCATCACGTCGACATGGATCACCCGCGCGCCCGCGTCCATCACCGTCGCCACCTGCTCGCCCAGCCGCGCGAAGTCCGAGGCGAGAATCGAAGGGGCGACACGACGGTCGCGGAGCAGCTCGGCGTTCACGGCGCCGCCGACGCTACCGCACTGCGCGGACCCTCGGCCACCGCCCGCTTGCCTCCGCCGTCTCCCGGTCCAGCGAACGATCCTTATGCCTATGAACATAAGGATCCTTCGTCCGGCCTCTGGTCGAGCCGTCGTGCGACCGTGATGAGCGTCGCTTGGACGTAACGTGGCTCGTAGCGGACCTGGAAATGGGTGAAGCGGAGCGCGGTGAGCCCGGCCGCGGTATGGGCCTGGTCGCGCAGCCGGTCGCGCATCTGCTGGGCGGCCGTGCAGTGATAGCGCAAACCATCCGTCTCGACGACGAGGCCGAGGCCGGGCCAGTGGAAGTCGACCCGGAAGCCGTTCAGGCGCGTACCCGTGTCGGGCAGGGACAGGCCGCTGCGCCGGACGAGCGCGAGGAACCGTCGCTCGAGCTCGGAGTCGGTCAGGCGGAAGGCGTGGCGGTCGAGGATCGTGCGGAGTGCGGCGACGCCGGGGCGCCCGGAGTAGCGGTCGAGGGCGGCGCGCAGCGCGTCGGGGTCGACCAGGTCGAGCTTGTCGGCCTCGTTGATCGCGCGCTCCAGCACCGTCCCGCTCACCCGAGTGGCGAGGTCGAGCAGCGTCCGCTCGACTGTCGTCACCGGCACGCCATCCCGGCTGGTTCGCTCGTCGGCCTCCAGGACTCGACAGTGCACGACGACTCCAGGGCGGCGCCGGCGCACGGTCGTAGCCACGGTCACCTCGGTGGAGGCCAGGTCGTTCGGGTGGACTCCCCACAGCGCAGCGGCGCTGCGATGGCTGAGAACAGCCGAGGGACCGCAGCTGAGCAGGGCGGCGAACCAGCGCCCGTTCCTCGACAGGTCGGGACGGCCGGCCGCGTAGATGCCTTGGGCGACCGGATGCAGACGCCCGGCCCCGACTCGGTGCGCGATCGAATCGGAGCGCAGGCCGAGCTCGAGCAGCTGCGCACGCGCTATGACGCCGTGCTGGCGCTCCACCCAGCCGCCATGCCTCGGCGGAGAACTCTCCGCGGATCGCTCTTCGCGCCATCGCCATAGAGGGCGCCTGGCCGTCGAAGCGCCCCCCTCAAAACGTCGAGCGAAGGATCCTTATGCGTATAGGCATAAGGATCCTTCGCTCGGTGAGGGTGCGGTGCGGGTGCGGGCGTTCAGACCTTGCGGTACTCAGGCGCCCAGGAGCCGTCGTCCTGCTGGGCGAAGTCCTGGAACAGGCCGGGCGCCTCGGCCTGCATGATGCGGGCGACCTGGTCGAAGACGAGTCGCAGCTCCTCCTCTGCTCCCTCGGCCGTGCGCATCTCGATCACATGCCGGAGCGTGCGCGCGTTGGCGGTCCACATGATGTCGGTGCTGAGCCCGATCGGCGCGAGCCGGCGCAGGGCGGAGGTGACCTCCTTCTTGACGTGGAAGGGGACGCCCTCCTCGTCGATGCCCAGCTCGCTGGCGGCGCTGACCTGGAACTCCTCGAGCTGCTCGACGATCGAAATGACCTGGTCGCGGACCGGCTCGAGCGCCGGCGGCACGCGGAAGCCGATCTCGGTCAGCCGCACGTAGCGCAGGCTCTCCTGGCTGAACGCCGAGCCGGCACGGTGGCGGACCAGCTCGTGGGTGAAGACGCGCGAGACGTTGCGCAGGGCGAACGAGTAGTTGGCGTGCTCGAGCACCGAGCCGTGGGCGCTGCGCAGGATGTTCGCGAAGTACTCCATGCGGTCGGTCCGCACACGCGTGACGTTCGGGTTCAGCCCCGGCTCCCAGCTGCGGTAGCAGGCGCGGCCGCCGAACTCGACCAGCATTTCGCCCGGGCTGGCCTGCTCCTCCTCGCCGAGCCGGCGCTCCAGCCACGACTCGCCGCCGACGTCCTCGAGGTAGCTGCGCATGCCGTCGAGGTCGAGCTGCGGGCGGGCGATCAGGTGGACGGTCGGAGCGGTCTCGTGCACGGGCTGGCGACCCTACGCGCGAGACCGGACGAATCGGCGGAGCGGTCCCGACGCGCGGCTCAGGTGAGCGATCGCGACAGCACCCGCTCGAGCCCCGGCTCGCGGTCCGTCGGCCCCGGAACGGCCTTGTCGAGCCGCATCGTGTTGTCGCGCCCCTCGATCTTCAGCGAGGCGACCTGGTTGTCGAACCAGGGGCTGTCGTCGAGCGCGCGCCAGTGGACCGACGGATCGCGGACCCCGGCCGTGCGGGCGACCGCCCGGGTGAGCGCGTGCGCCGCCCGCGAGGCCGCGAAGCGCATCGCGTAGCGCTCGCGCTTGTTGAGCGGGTTGCGCAGCGGCGAGCAGACCGCCTGGTAGACGGCGCTCTGCACGCCCGACCCCTCCCGGAACGCGACCTCGCTCAGGTAGGCGTGGTGGACGTCGCCGGAGAGGGTGACGATCGAGGCCGGTGGCTTGCCGCGCTCGCCCGCGCCGACCTGGCGCTGGAGCTCGGCCAGCCGCTCGAACGACTCGCCGAAGGCCGCCCAGTGCTCGAGGTCGAGCGCCTGGCGGATGCGCTCGCCGCCGCGCGCCGCGAGCGGCCCCCAGGCGCCGCCGCAGACGGCCTCGCTCCAGGCCTCGAGGTAGTGCATCCCGGGCGCCAGCAGCCACGGCAGCGAGCTGGCGATCAGCACGTGCTCGAAGTCGCCGTCGAGACAGTCCGACACCCACTGCCACTCCTCCTCGTCGAGCATCGAGCGGGCGTCCTCCTGGAGGCAGCGGCCGGCGCGGGAGTCGATCACCAGCAGGCGCGTGCCGTCGAGGTCGCGGTGGTAGCTCCAGCGGACGCCGTCGGTGGTGTGCGCCGAGTGGTGGGCGAACTCGCGCAGCAGCGACTCCGCGTCGCCGGCCTCATGGCAGCGCCGCAGCAGCCCGTCGCGGTCCTGCTCCTCGGGGCTGAGGTTGCCCGCGTGCTGGTAGATCCAGTACGACATGATCGCCCCGACGATGTGCTCCTCCCACCAGCCGGTCGCGCGCATCCGCTCGAGCCAGGCGGCCGAGATGTTCCAGTCGTCATGGACGTCGTGGTCGTCGAAGATCATCGCGCTGGAGACCGTCGACAGCAGCCAGCGGATCGTCGGGTCGCTCCACGTCTCGCGGTAGAGGCGGGTGTACTCCTCGAAGTCGAGCGCGATCGGTCCGGGCTCCTTGGTGATGTCGCGGCGCTGCTCGACGAACTCGCGCGTCTTGGGCGACACCTCGTCGGCGTAGACCTGGTCGCCGAGCAGCAGCAGGAGATCGGGCCAGTCGTCCGGGTCCTGATGGGTCATCCGCAGCGCCAGCGCGCGCAGCGGGTCGAGCTCGCGGCCGTGCTCGTGGTCGTCCTTCGACCGTGTGTAGGGGTCCTCGTGCGGCGCGCCGACGCGGCAGGAGCCGAACGAGACCCGCAGCGGCGGCGGCTTGGGTCGCGCCCTGAAGCTCGACGGCGGGAACGGCGAGTCGGCGAGCGGCCAGACCTGCTCGCCGTCCAGCTCGACCTCGTACTCGTAGCGCTTCGCCGGCTCCAGCCCCTCGGCCCGCACCACGGCGTAGTGGTGGCCGGCGACGGTGAAGGTCCTCGTCGTGGTCCCGAGGACGGCGACTTCGCATGCGCTATCGGTCTCGACCCAGACCACCGCACAGGTGTCACCGACGTAACGCAGTAGCGGGCCGAGGACCAGATTCGGCATCCCCTTTGCCTACCCAGCCGGCCCCTTTCGAATGCATCGGAGTGGGCGGGTTAGGATCGGACGATGCGGATGCGTGCGGCGGTGCTCGAGCAGTTCGGCCAGCCTCTGGCGGTGCAGGAGGTGGAGCTGGAGGAGCCGCGCGCCGGCGAGGTGCTGGTGCGGCTGGAGGCGTGCGGGGTCTGCCACACCGACATGTACACGGCCTCCGGCGCAGACCCGTCCGGCTATGCGCCGGCGGTGCTCGGCCACGAGGGGGCGGGGATCGTCGAGCGGGTCGGCGAGGACGTGACGCTGGTGAAGGAGGGAGATCGTGTCGTGACGCTGTTCTCGCCGCAGTGCGGCGAGTGCGTGCACTGCGTCGACCCGCGGACCAATCTCTGCATGGCGATTCGCGAGGAGCAGAACAAGGGCCACCTGCCCGACGGCAGCGTGCGGCTGGCGCGGCCCGGCGGCGAGCCGATCCGCCACTTCATGGGCACCTCGACGTTCGCCGAGTACACGGTGATGCCGGAGATCGCGCTCGCGGTAATCAGCCCGGAGGCGCCGCCGGATCGCGCCTGCGTGTTCGCCTGCGGGCTGTCGACGGGGCTCGGCGCGGCGATGAACACCGCGGCGGTCGAGCCGGGCTCTACCTGCGTCGTCTTCGGCGCCGGGCTGGTCGGCCTCGGCGCGGTCGCCGGCTGCCGGCTGCAGGGCGCCGAGCGGATCGTCTGCGTCGACCTGTCCGAGGAGCGGCTCGCGCTGGCGCGCGGCCAGGGGGCGACCGAGACGATGATCGGCGGACCCGACACCGTCGAGCAGATCGTCGAGTCGACCGGCGGCTTCGGCGCCGACTACACCTTCGAGGCGACCGGCAACGTCGCGGTGATGCGCCAGGCAGTCGAGGCGGCGCGGATGGGCTGGGGGCTGTGCACGGTCGCCGGGGTCGCCGGCAAGGGCGAGACGCTCGACATCGTGCCGCGCTTCCTGATCACCGGCCGCCGCGTCGCCGGCTCGTCGTTCGGCGGCGTCAAGGGCCGTGACCAGGTGCCGCAGCTCGTCGAGCGCTACCTCAACGGCGAGATCGACGTCGACCCGCTGATCTCACACCACCTGACGCTCGACGAGGTCAACCGCGGCTTCGAGCTGATGGAGGCCCAGGACGGCATCCGCAGCGTGATCGAGTTCGACTAGCTGGTCTCGGCGCCCCTCGGCGTCTCGATCTCGCGCTTGAGGATCTTGCCGGTCGGGCCCTTCGGCAGCTCGTCGAGGAACCAGACGTGGCGCGGGTACTTGTAGGCCGCGACCTCGCGCTTGCAGTACTCGCGAATCTCGTCGGCGGTCGCCTCGGCGCCCTCGTTGAGCACGACGGCCGCGCCGACCTCCTCGCCCAGCTCGTCGTGCGGGACCGCGAGCACGGCGACCTCGAGCACCGCCGGGTGGCCGTACAGGACCTCCTCGATCTCGCGCGGGTAGACGTTGTAGCCGCCGCGGATGATCAGGTCCTTCTTGCGGTCGACGATGAAGAAGTACCCCTCCTCGTCGACGGTGGCGATATCGCCGGACTTGAACCAGCCGTCGTCGTCGATCGCCTCCGCGGTCGCCTCGGGCCGCTGCCAGTAGCCCTTCATCACGTTGTGGCCGCGGATCGCGACCTCGCCCGGCTCGCCCTGCGCGACCTCGTTGCCGTCGTCGTCGATCGCCTTCATCTCGACGCCCTCGATCGGCGTTCCGATCGAGCCGGCCTTGCGCTCCTTGTGCGGGTGGTTGAACGAGGCGACGGGCGAGGTCTCCGAAAGGCCGTAGCCCTCGAGGATCTTGCAGCCGAACGCCTCGTCGAAGCTGCGCAGGGTCTCGACCGGCAGCGAGGCGCCACCCGACACGCAGACGCGCAGCGACGAGGTGTCGTAGCGGTCGCGGTCCGGAACGGCGAGCAGCGCGTTGTACATCGTCGGGACGCCCTCGAAGATCGTGATCCTGTCGCGCTCGAGGATCTCCAGCGCCTTGACCGGGTCGAAGCGCGGGATCAGCGACACCGTCGCGCGCGCGTTGATCGATACGTTCATCCCGCAGGTCTGGCCGAAGGAGTGGAACAGCGGCAGCGCGCCGAGCAGCCGGTCGTCCTCGGTCACGCAGATCACCGAGTCGGTCGCGACCTGGCAGTTGGTCAGCATGTTCGCGTGCGTCAGCTCGGCGCCCTTCGGGCTCCCCGTCGTGCCCGACGTGTAGAGGATCACCGCGGTGTCGCTCTCGTCACGGTCGACGGTCTCGCGCGCCGGCTCGGCCTCGCCAAGCTGCTGCTCGAACTCGCCGGGCGTGACGATGAAGGTCTCGACGTCGAGCCCGTCCGCCCCCTCGCGCGCCGCCTCCTCGAACCCATGCCAGGCGATCAGCGCCTTCGCCCCCGGATCCTCGAGGTAGTACTTGACCTCGCGCCCTTTCAGCAGCACGTTCATCGGCACCACGACGGCGCCCATCCGCAGCACCCCGTAGTAGGCCACCGGGAAGTACGGCACGTTCGGCAGCATGATTCCGACCCGGTCCCCAGGCTCGACCCCAGCCGCCTTCAGCATCCCCGCCACCCGCGCGCTGCCCTCGTCCAGCGCGTGGTAGGTCAGCTCAACGTCGTCGAGCTTGAACGCCACCTTCTCCGCGCTCCGCTCCACCGCCGCGACCAGGATGCTCGCCAGGTTCATACGTCCTCCACTCCGCCTCGATTCCCTTGCGAGGAACCTACTGCCCGTCCAGTGAGCGGTCTACGCCGGCTCCGCCTGACCCGGGCGGTCGTCGGGTCCCGTACCGGTCGTGGCCCAGTGGTAAAGGGTCTCCGGCGCGATGTCGGCCTCGTTCGGCCAGGTGACAGCTCCGAGATCCAAGTAGACCCGGGCAAAGTAGTCGGGATCCTTGAGGGGAGCGAACACACCGGTCCAGCGATGCCGAGAGAAGTCGACCTCGCCTTGGGCGCCATTCGCGAACTCCACGCGCAGACGATGGTCACCGACAACTTCGACTGCTGTTGCGCGAACTAGCTCGTACATGGACTATATGCTAGGGAAGTGGGGCAATGGGCGCAAGCTGCCCGTCGCCCCGAGCCCGCTCCCAGTTGGCGAGCAGCTCTGCTCTGTGCAAGGCGGCCCAGCGTCGTACGAGTCGCGCCTGCCGACGTGGAATGGATCCCCTGACTACGGCGAGCGTGTCGATGGCCACGACTGCGGCGTGTTCCGCGTAGTCCACATGGAAGTGGGGAGGCTGGTGATCCTCGAAGAACATCCGGATCACGATTCCGTGGAAGCTGCTGATTCGGGGCATTCCGCCACCGTCCCGACGCGCGACTGACGCGTGGGGACGCGCGGGTGACGGAAGCGCGACAGGAGTCGGACGACCCTGCCGCAGTCGCTGTTAGAGCAGCGACGCGAGGGAGGTGCCGACGTCCTTGACTACGTCGAAGAGGGGTGAGGGGAAGATGCCGACGAAGATCGTGGCGGCGGCCGCGAGGATGGCGACCGCGGTTATCTCGGGAGTGGCGCGGGGATCGCCCTCTGGGGACCAGCCGCGGATGGGCTTGACGGTGCGTGGGGGCGTGGTCGGGAGGGTGACGTCGATGCGGTCCATCCACATGATCGCGACGACGCGGAGGTAGTAGGCGAGCGAGATCATCGAGCCGATGACGATCACGATCCCGAGCCAGGCGTAGTCGCCGGCCACGGAGGCGTCGATCAAATAGAACTTTCCGATGAATCCTGCCGTGGCGGGGAAGCCGGCGAGGCCGAGCATCGCGATCGTCATCGGCCAGGCCAGCAGCGGGGCGGCGCGCGAGAGATCGCGCAGCGACTCGATGTCGTCGCCGTGCTCCGACACCCGCTCGCGGGCGATCACGACGGCGAAGGCGGCGACGTTCATAACGAGGTAGGCCGCGAGGTAGAAGACTGTCGCCTGGAGGCCGAGCTGGGTGCCGACGACGACGCCGGCGAGCATGTAGCCGGCCTGGGCGACGCCGGACCAGCCGAGCAGCCGCTTCAGCGAGCGCTGGACGACCGCGCCGGCGTTGCCGATCAGGATCGTCGCGGTGGCGAGCGCGGCGAGTGCCGGCGCCCAGTCGTCCTGGAGGTCGAGCAGCGTGCCGCCGAATAGCCGTAGGACGATCGCGAACGCCGCGGCCTTGGTCGCGACGGCCATGAAGGCGGTGACCGGCGTGGGGGCTCCCTGGTAGACGTCGGGCGTCCACTGGTGGAACGGCGCGACGGACGCCTTGAACGCGAGGCCGACGGTGGCGAGCGCGACGCCGGTCAGCAGCAGCGGGTCGCCGGCGGAGGCGCTGTCGCCGATCGCCGATCCGATCGCGCTGAGGTCGGTGCTGCCGGTGGCTCCGTAGACGAACGCGAGTCCGTAGAGCAGCGTCGCCGAGCCGACCGAGCCGACGACCAGGTACTTGAGCCCCGACTCCAGCGACTTGCGGTCGCGGACCGACGAGGCGCACAGTACGTAGAGCGGGATCGACAGCAGCTCGAGGCCGACGAACAGCGTGACCAGGTTCTCGGCGCCCGCCAGCAGCACCATGCCGGCGATCGAGCCGAGCATCAGCGCGTAGTACTCGCCGGCGCCCGCCTCCTGGACGGCCTCGGAACGCAGCGACAGCGCGATCGCCGCCAGCCCGGCGACGTAGAAGAGCAGCGACATGAACAGCGCGAGCGTGTCGATCGACAGCGCGCCGGAGACGATCGGCTTGACGACGCCCGGCTCCCAGTTCGCGACCGAGAAGATGATCGCTACGACCAGCGCGGCGGCCGCCAGCTGCGGCACCAGCGAGCGCTGGACGTAGCGGCCCGGGAACAGGCCGGCGATCAGCACGACGATCGCGCCGCCGATCACGGCGAACAGCGGCGCGAGGCCGAGGTAGTCGATCTCCGGCGCCTTGACGGCTGCGAGCACGTCGATCATGGCGTCTCCGTCACGGTCGAGTGGCCGTCGGTGCCGACGCTGGTGACGGTCTGGCGCGGCTCGGCGCTTCCGTGGCCGTCACCGCCGGGCTCACCCGTCGGCTCTCGCTGCTGGTCCGCGCGGCTGGGAGTCCCGTCCTCGGTCAGCTTCGCGGCCGCTGCGACCTGCGCCGTCGTCGCATCCTCCGTGCGCTCCAGGATCAGCTGCGGGTAGACACCCAGCGCGACGATCACGGCTGCGATCGGGGCGATCAGGCCGAAGTCGAGCGCGGACAGGTCACTGCCCCCGACACCAGGGCCGACGCGGTTGTGCATCGACTTCTGGAACAGGCGGATCGCGTAGACGGCCGCCAGCACGACGCCGAGGCTGGCGATCAGGCCGAAGACGATCTTGTCCTCGAGCGCCCCGAAGAGGATCAGGATCTCGCCGACGAAGTTCGGCGAGCCTGGCATCGCCAGCGTCGCGAACGTGACGATCAGGAAGAGCGCCGCAAGCACGGGTGCGCGCAGCGCGATGCCGCCCATCTGGGCGAGCGTCGGCGAGCCGCCGGCGCGGACGGTGAACACGGCGATCACGAACAGCAGCGCGCCGACCACCAGGCCGTGGTTGACCATCTGCATCACGGCACCCTGGGAGCCGAGGTCGTCGATCGCGAAGATGCCCAGCGTGATGAAGCCGAGCTGGGCGATCGAGGAGTAGGCGAGCACCAGCCGCGGCTCGTCCTGCGAGAAGGCGAGCACCGAGCCGTAGAGGATCGAGAAGACGGCGATCACCAGGATCAGGTCCTGGAAGTGGACCGAGGCGTCGGGCATCGTCGGCAGCACGATCCGCAAGAAGGCGTAGACGCCGACCTTCGACAGCACCGCCGACAGGCAGACGAGCACCGGGATCGGCGTGGCGCGGTAGGTGTCGACGACCCAGCCGTGGAACGGGAACGCCGGCGCCTTGACGAGGAAGGCGAGCGCGAACAGCAGGAAGATCCACTGCTGCGAGCCCTCGGGCAGCGGGTTGGCGGCCAGCTCGGCGATCGAGAAGCTCAGGTCGTTGCCGGAGTGCGAAGCGGTCAGCACGCCGAGTGCGACCGCGCCGGCGAGCATCAGCAGCGAGCCGACGAGCGTGTAGATGACGAACTTCGTCGTCGCGGCGACGCGGTCGCCCTGGCCCCAGCCGCCGATCAGGAAGTAGAACGGCACCAGCATCAGGTCGAAGAAGAGGACGAACAGCGCCAGGTCCTGGGCGAGGAACGCGCCGAGCACCGCCGTCTCGGCGAGCGCCATGTGGAAGAGGAACAGCTTCTGGCGCTCGGTCTCGCGGACGGCCGACCAGACCATCGCGGCGACCCAGAGCAGCGCGGTCAGCGCGACCAGGAAGAGGTTGAGCCCGTCGACGCCGAGCTGGTAGCGGATTCCGAGCTCGGGGATCCACTCGGCGTCGGTGACGTAGTGCATGCCCGTCGTGCCGGCGCCGAAGTCGGCGATCATCGCAATCGCGTAGCCGAGCACCGCGACGCTGCCGGCGACGACGACCCAGCGGCCGATCCGCTCTGGCAGCAGCGCGCCGATCAGCGCGGCGACCACCGGCAGGAAGACGACGATTGTCAGGTGGATCGTCAGCACGCGATCAGCTCGCCACGATCAGGAAGTAGAGGACGATCGCGCTCAGGCCGAGCAGCAGCACGGCGGCGTAGGCGCGCAGCTCGCCGGTCTGGATCGAGCGGGCGAACGAGCTGCCGGCGCGGACGATGCCGACCGTGCCGCCGACCAGGAAGCCCTGGACGAACGAGCTCTCGATCACCGTGCGGCCGAAGCGGCCGAGAGCGGTCATCGGCCGCACGACGCCGAGGTCGTAGGCCTCGTCGAAGTACCACTTGTTCGACAGCAGCGTGTGCAGCGGCGCGAAGCGCTCCTGCAGCTTCGCCGAGGTCCCGGGACGCCAGAGGTAGATCCGCGCCGCGACCAGGATGCCGGCGATCGAGATCAGCGCGCCGACCGCCATCCCCATGTACTCGGCGGAGTCGCTCGGGTGATCGTGGACGTAGTGCGAGCCGGCGAACGTCGGCTCGAGGAACTTCTCGATCACGTCGGTCACGCCCGGGATCTGGACGAAGCCGGCGAAGATCGCCAGCAGCGCCAGCGGTCCCATCGCGGCCTTCATCGCGCCCTCGCGCTCGGCGATGTGGTGCTCCGGGCCGGGGAAGCCGGCCTCGGTGTCCTCCGCCTCTCCGGTCGCGGGGTTGAACGGCTCGGCGTGGGCGAGGTGGCCGCCCTCCAGCTCGCGCGCCTGCTCGGACGGCTCGCCGTGGAAGACCCGGAAGACCAGCCGGAAGGCGTAGATCGCGGTCAGGAACGCGGTGATGTAGCCGACGACCGCCAGCGCTACGAACCAGTCGCCGCGGTTGATCGTGTAGGCGAGGATCTCGTCCTTCGAGAAGAAGCCCGAGGTCAGCGGGAAGCCGGCCAGCGCCAGCGCGCCGGCGGTGAAGGTCGCGTACGTGAACGGCATCGCCTTGCGGAAGCCGCCCATCTTGTCGAGCGACTGCTCGTTGGCCATCGCCGCGATCACCGAGCCGGCGCCCATGAACAGCAGCGCCTTGAAGAAGGCGTGCGTCATCAGGTGGAACATCCCGGCGCTGTAGGCGAAGACCGAGACGCCGAGGATCATGTAGCCGATCTGCGACATCGTCGAGTAGGCGATCGCCCGCTTGAGGTCGGTCATCACCAGCGCGATCGACGCGGCAACGAACAGCGTCAGCGTGCCGATCACGGCGCTGATGTCGGCGGCGGCCGGCGCCTGCTCGAACAGCGGGTGCATGCGCGCGATCAGGTAGACGCCGGCGGTGACCATCGTCGCCGCGTGGATCAGCGAGGAGACCGGCGTCGGGCCCTCCATCGCGTCCGGCAGCCAGGTGTGCAGTGGCAGCTGGGCCGACTTCGCGAACGCGCCTACGAGCAGCAGCAGGCAGGCGGCGACGAGCTGGCCGTCGTTGTGGCTGAAGGCGGTGCCGACGTCGGCGAACACGCCGGCGTAGTCGAGCGCGCCGGTCGCGTCGAACAGCAGGAACGCGCCGATCACCAGGCCGACGTCGCCGATCACGTTGATCACGAACGCCTTGATGCCGGCCTTGGTCGCCGTCGTCCGGCGGTACCAGAACGAGATCAGCAGGTAGGACGCCGCGCCGACGAACGCCCAGCCGACGATCAGCAGCACGAAGTTCGCCGCCAGGACGAGCAGCAGCATCGAGAAGACGAAGAAGTTGAGGTAGGCGAAGAACCGCTTGTAGGAGCGGTCCGACTCCATGTAGGCGACCGAGTAGACGTGGATCAGGAACGACACGCCTGAGACGATCAGGCACATCATCACCGACAGCGGGTCGACCAGGATCGACATGTCGACGCTGAAGCCGGCGGTGCTCGCGTAGGTCCAGGCCGAGTCGACCAGCGAGCGCGCCTCCTCCGGCTGGTCTTGCAGGTCGATCAGCATCGCGATCGCTGAGGCGAACGCACCGCCGATCGCCGCGCTGCCGATCCAGCCGGCGACGCGGTCGGGCAGCACCTTCCAGCCGAGCGCGATCACCAGCATCCCCGCGAGCGGGAACGCCAGCACCAGCCACCCCCATGAAGTGGCGCTCATCCGCGCAACTCCGCCATGTCATCGACGTCGATCGGGAGTTTCCGGCGGTACATCGCGACGATGATCCCGAGGCCGATCACGACCTCACAGGCCGCGACGACCATCACGATCAGCGCGAAGATCTGCCCCTCGACGTTGCCGACCATCCGCGAGAAGGCGATCAGCGCGAGGTTGCCCGCGTTGAGCATCAGCTCGAGGCAGAGCAGGATCACCAGCGGGCTGCGGCGCGTCATCACGCCGGCCGCGCCGATGCAGAAGATGAACGCCGACAGGACGATGAACCAGGAGATGTCCACTAGCCGATCGCCTCCTTCTGGCTTCCGGCCGGCGGCTCTGAGCGCAGCACGTCGGCGACCGAGATCGCGTCTGCGGGCTCATGCAGGCCGCGCCGCTTGCGCGCGAGAACGACCGCGCCGACGGCGGCGATCAGCAGCAGGAACGAGGCCGCCTCGAACGGCAGCAGGAACTTGGTCAGCAGCGCGTCGCCGATCGCGGCAGGCGAGCCGAAGTCGTCGCCGACCTTGGCGCCGGTGCTGTCGAGCAGCGAGAGGCCGGAGCCGACGACCGCGATGACCAGCTCGATCAGCAGCGCGGCGGCGAAGATCGGGCCGATCGCCGCGAGCGGGCCGGCGGTCTCGGGCCGCAGCTCGTCGTCGCTGCCGCCGACGTAGGCGACGACGAAGACGTAGAGCACCATCACGGCGCCGGCGTAGACGACGACCTGAGCGGCGGCGAGGAAGGCCGCGGTCAGCAGCAGGAAGAGCACCGCCAGCGAGATCAGGTGCGCGACGAGCGCAAGCACGCTGAAGAACGGGTTGCGCAGCAGCACGACGCCGACCGCACCCGCGATCGCGCCGCCACCCGCGATGAAGAACAGGAGCTGCTCGAAGAACAAGGCGGTCCTACTCCCCCTCGCGCCTCAGAGGCGTCCGCTCGATCGGCTCCGCCAGCAGCATCTCCTTGGTGAAGATCAGGTCGGAGCGCTCGTAGTCGGCCAGCTCGTAGTCGTTGCCCATCGTGATCGCGTCGAACGGGCAGGCGATCTCGCAGTAGCCGCAGAAGATGCAGCGGCTCATGTTGATCTCGTAGACCGCCGCGTAGCGCTCGCCGGCCGACACCTGATGCTCGGGCGTGTTCTCGTCGGCGACGACGCGGATGCACTCGGCCGGGCAGGCGGCGACGCAGAGCGAGCAGCCGACGCACTTCTCGAGCCCTGAGTCCTCGAACTTGTGCAGCTTGTGGCGGCCGCGGAAGCGCGGATAGACCGGCGTCTTCTCCTCGGGGTACTCGATCGTGACGGGCTTCTCGGCCAGTCGCGCGAGCGTCGTGCGCATGCCGCGCAGCGTCGCGCCGAAGGTGCGGTAGGCGCCGCCCATGCCGCCGGGCTCCGGGCCGCGCTGGACCTCGATGACGTCGTCTGTCAGCTCGTAGCTCATGAAGTAGGTCAGACCACCAGGACGATTGCGGTGACGAGGGCGTTGACTGTCGCCAGCGGCAGCAGCACCTTCCAGCCGAACGACATCAGCTGGTCGTAGCGCAGCCGCGGAAGGGTCGCACGGATCCAGATGAAGAGGATCACGAAGGCGAACATCTTCAACAGCACCCAGAGCGGCGCGAGCGCGATCGGGCCCGGTCCGTGCCAGCCGCCGAAGAAGCAGGCGGTCGCGACGCCGGCGATGATGATCACCTCGATGTACTCGGCCATGAAGAACGAGCCGAAGCGCATGCCGCCGTACTCGGTGTTGTAGCCGGCGACGATCTCGGCGTCGGCCTCCGGGAGGTCGAACGGGGCGCGCGCGGTCTCGGCGAACCCCGCGACCATGAAGACGAGGAAGCCGACGAACTGCGGCACGATGAACCAGATCCCCTTGCCGTCGGCACCCTGCGCCTCGACGATGTCGACGAACGACAGCGAGCCGGCCATCATCGCGACGCCGAGCAGCGACAGGCCGATCGCGACCTCGTAGGAGATCAGCTGGGCGGCGGAGCGCATCGCGCCGAGGAACGAGTACTTCGAGCCCGACGCCCAGCCGCCGAGCACCAGCGCGTAGAAGGCGAGCGAGCCGAAGGCGAAGAAGTAGAGCAGCCCGATCGGGACGTCGATGCCGTAGAGGCCGAGGTCGCCGCCCCAGGCGCCCTGCGGGCCGAACGGGATGATCGCGAGCGTCGCGACCGCCGTGGTGATCGAGATCACCGGGGCGAGCGCCATCATCCAAGGCACCGCCGTCTCAGGGGTGAAGCGCTCCTTCGAGAGCAGCTTCAGAACGTCGGCGAGCGGCTGGCCGAGCCCGCGGAAGCCGACGCGGTTCGGGCCGTAGCGGGCCTGGAAGCGGCCGAGCAGCTTGCGCTCGAGCAGCAGGATCAGCGGAACGACCTGCAAGATGAACGCGAAGATCACGATCGCCTTGACGATCTGGACCAGCGTCGACTCCACGGTCATGACGGATAGTCCTCGGTGGGCCCGGCGTCGCTGGCGCGATCGCCCTCGCGCGCCGGGTGCGCCTCCCGCGCGGCCTCGCCGGGCTCGGGGACGACCTCGCTCGGGTCGCCCGGGGCATCGGAGCCGCCGGCTCCGGGCGTGTCCGGGCCACCGGGAGCGCCGGTCGCGGCCGACCCGCCCGTCTCTCCGGCCGCGACGGGCTGCGGCTGCTTGTCCTCGCCGACCTGGTGGATCAGCGGTGGCGCCGAGCGGACCTCGACGGTGCGCGGCGCGCCGTTGGTCAGCGCCTCGGCGCCCTCGGCGCCCAGGCCCTGGGTCAGGAAGACGCTGCCGGGTCGGATCGCGGCGCGGATCGCGGCGGTCGCGCGCACGACGCGGTCGCCGCTGGAGACCTCGACGTCCTCGCCGGGTGCGATGCCGAGCCGCTGCGCATCGTCGGGCGACAGCTCGGCGCGCTGGCGCGGCGCGAGGAAGCGCAGGGAGGGCGAATGCTCGACGGCGGGCGAGGCGAAGAGGGCGGGGGCGGCGCCGAGCTGCAGGCCGGTCGGGAGGTCGGGCGGACTCTCGAGGGGCCCGCTCGGCAGCTCTGCCTCGGGTGCCGCGGAGGCTGCGTCACGGTCCTGCCATCGCACTCCGCGCCCGCCGATCTCGTCGAGCGTGATTCCGGCGTAGAAGGGCACGGCGTCGGTGACGGCGGCCGTCACGTCGGGCAGCGATAGCGAGGGCCCGGAGCCGTTCGACGACGGGGCGCTCAGCGGCTTGCCGGCACGCGCGCAGAGCTCGGCGAGCACGGCCCACACCGGGCGCACCGCGCCGGCGTGCGGAACCGCCTGGCGGACCCGCTGGAGGCGGCCGTCGGGATGGGTGAGCGTCCCCTCCTTCTCCGCGTTCGACTCGCTTGGGAAGACGACGGTCGCGTGCTCGGCGAGGCCGGGCGTTATGAAGTCGGAGAAGGCGACGACTGCCTCGGCGCGGTCGTAGGCGCGCTCCCAGGTCGGCCGGTCGGACAGCTCGGTCTGCGGGTCGGCGGCCACGAGCAGCAATGTGGAGAGCTCGCCCGCGGCGAGCGCGGGACCGATCTCGGCGGCGGATAGTCCCGGGGCGGACGAGTCGGCGAGACCGGCGGCCAGCTTCGGCGCAACGCCAACCTCGCGGAGCCCGCGGCCATTGGCGCGGGAACCGATCTCGATCAGGCCGGACTCGGGCCGCTCGCCGATCTCCAGCGCGCCGGTCACCGCAAGTAGCGCATCGACTGCCGCGGCTCCGCGCTTGCCGACCGTCGTTCGCTCGCCCCACATGACGACAACGTCGCCGTGCTTGCGCTCGTCGGCGTCTCCACCGAAGCGGGCCTCGCGCAGCGCCGCGGCGGCAGCCTCGATCGCGGCGGGATCGGCGCCTGCCTTCGCCGCGAGGTCCGCAACCACAGACGGGTGAACCCCGACTTTCGGCGAAATATTCGCCGAAAGTCGGGGTTCACCATCGGCACTGCCGATTCGAGGCGATCCGAGGGCGGCGGCGAGTGCGGCAAGGGCGGCCTCGGCGGCGCCGGGCGCGAACCGAACGGCGACGTCGCCGCCGGGGTCGGCGCCCAGCTCTGAGCCGGGATCGTCGAGCGAGCTCGGGCGGCTGGTCAAGGTGATCACGCTGGCGCCATGACGGCGGCGCGCCTTGCGGATCCGCAGGTCGAGGACGGGCGCCTCGTCGACCGGCTCGAGCTCGACGACCAGGATGGCGTCGGCGTAGTCGATGTCGGAGACCCGGGCGGTCAGCTCCGGCCGCGCCAGCACGCGCGCCTGGCAGGGGTCGAAGGCGCCGGTCGCGCGGGAGTCGAGGTGCGGCGAGCCGAGTCCGTCGCGCAGCAGGCGGGCCAGCAGCAGGCCCTCCTCGTTGGTGACCGCGCCGCCGGCCAGCGCGGCGGTCTTCTCGCCGCCGCGGGTCAGCGCCTTGGCGGCCTCGCCGAGCGCGCGCTCCCACGACACCTCGCGCAGCACGCCGCCGTCGCGGACCCTCGGCGCGAGCACGCGGTCCGGCGAGTGGAACGACTCGTAGCCGAAGCGACCCTTGTCGCAGACCCAGCCGTCGTCGACCTCGTCGTTGTCGCGCGCGAGCACGCGCAGCACCTTGTCGTCGTCGCGGACCGTGTAGCTGACGTTGCACTGGCTGGCGCAGCCGATGCAGACCGATCCTGCCTCCTCGACGTCCCACGGACGCGCGCGGAAGCGGTAGGCGGTCGAGGTCAGCGCCCCGACCGGGCACAGCTCGATGATGTTGCCGCTGAACGGCGCGACGTAGGGGCGGCCGTCGTGGGTGCCGACGAAGGTGTGGTCGCCGCGCTCGAGGAAGACCAGCTGGTAGTCCTCGGCGATCTCCTGCGAGAAGCGGACGCAGCGATAGCAGAGGATGCAGCGCTCGCGGTCGATCGCGACGAGCGGCGAGACCTCGAGCGGCTTCTTGAAGTGGCGCTTCGGCTCGATCATCCGCGACTTGCCGGCGCCCCAGCCGTAGGAGATGTCCTGCAGCGGGCACTCGCCGCCCTTGTCGCAGACGGGGCAGTCGAGCGGATGGTTGACGAGCAGGAACTCGACGACCGCGTTCTGGGCGTGCTTGACGCGGTCGGTCGTGGTGTGGACGACCATGCCGTCCTTGACCGGCGTCGAGCAGGAGGTCTGGAGCTTCGGGATGCCCTCGATCTCGACCAGGCACATCCGGCAGGCGCCGACCGGCGCGCCGAGCTTCGGCTCGTAGCAGAAGTAGGGGATCTCGACGTCGCCGTGCTTGGCCGCGTCGACGAGCATCGTGCCCTCCGGCGCGGTCACCTGGCGGCCGTCGATCTCGAAGGTGATCTGCTTGATCGCGGGGCGCGCCATCAGCCGACTCCGGGTCCCGCGTGGGCGCTCTGCGCGAGCTCGACGGCCGAGAACTCGCCGACGGCGGCGGCGCGGTCGGCGCGCTCGCGCGCCTGCTCGATGTGGCGCTCGAACTCCGGCCGGAAGTGCTTGATCATCGACCCGATCGGCATGGCCATCGAGTCGCCGAGCACGCAGAGGCAGTTGCCGATGATGTTCTCCTGGACGCCGGCGACGATCTCGATGTCCATCGGCGTCGCCTCGCCGCGATCGATCCGCTCGAGCATCTTCACGGTCCAGTTCGTGCCCTCGCGGCACGGCACGCACTTGCCGCACGACTCGTGGCGGTAGAACCCGGCCAGGCGTAGCGCGACCGAGACGATCGGGATCGAGTCGTCGACGACGATGATCGCGCCGGAGCCGAGCATCGAGCCCGCCTCGGCCATGTCCTCGAACGTGTAGGGACGGTCGAGATCCTCGGGCAGCAGCACCGGCGCGGACGAGCCGCCCGGGAACCAGCACTTGATCTCGCGTCCCTCGGGCGGTCCGCCGGCAAGTCCGTAGACGATCTCGCGCGCGGTGATCCCCAACTCGATCTCGTAGTTGCCCGGCCGCTGGACGTTGCCGGAGACCGAGACCATCTTGGTGCCGGTCGAGTTCCCGACGCCGTACTGGCGGTACCAGTCGGCGCCCTTCTCGAGGATGATCGGCGTGTTGCAGAGCGTCTCGACGTTGTTGATCAGCGTCGGGCCCTGGTAGAGGCCCTGGTTGGCCGGGAACGGCGGCTTCAGGCGCGGGTTGCCGCGCTTGCCCTCGAGCGCGTCGAGCAGCGCCGACTCCTCGCCGCAGATGTAGGCGCCCTCGCCGCGGTGGACGACCAGCTCGACCTGGGTCTGGGAGCCGAAGACTCCCTTGCCGAGGTAGCCCTTGGCGTAGGCCTGCTCGACGGCGGCGTCGAGGATGTCGGCCTGCAGCGAGTACTCGCCGCGGATGAAGATGAACGCGCGGTTGGCGCCGGCGGCGATCGCGCCGATGATGCAGCCCTCGACCAGCAGGTGCGGGTTGCGCTGCATCAGCAGGCGGTCCTTGAAGGTGCCGGGCTCGGACTCGTCGGCGTTGCAGCAGAGGTACTTGTCCATCGTCCCCTTGGGGATGAAGCTCGCCTTCTTGCCCATCGAGAAGCCGGCGCCGCCGCGGCCGCGCAGGCCGGAGGCCTCGAGCTCCTCGACGACCTGCTCGGGCGCCAGCTCGAGCGCCGCCTTGCGCGCCGAGCGGTAGCCGCCCTGTTGCTCGTAGACCTCGATCTCGTGGAGGTTCTCGACGTCGAGGTTGGCCGTCAGGACCTTGGTCTCGAGCGTGTCGGTCACCTGTCCCCCAGTCCCCGTCCGGGCAGCACGTCGCGGTTCTCCTTGATCGCCGCGACCAGCTCGGCGGCGTCGGAGGTCTCCAGCGGCCCGACGTAGCGTCCGTCGACCGAGGCCATCGGCGCCATGTCGCACGCGCCGAGGCACTCGAACTCGCGGATGTCGCAGTCCTCGAGCCCCTGGCGCTCGGCCTCGTCGGCGATCGCGTCGTGGACGGTCTTGGCGTCGCGCAGGCAGCAGGCGACGCTCGTGCAGACATACACGTAGCGGCGGCCGAGCGGCTCGGTGCGCAGCATGTCGTAGAAGGTCGCTACCGAGGAGAGGTACGCGGGCGTGACGCGCATCACGGCGGCGACCTGGCCGATCGCCTCAGGCGAGCACCAGCCGTGGACGCGCTGGGCGGCGTCGAGTGCCGGCAGCGCGGCCGAGCGGCGGTCCGGATAGCGCGCCATCAGCGCCTCGATCCGCGCGCGCAGCTCAGCCGGGACCTCGGTCTCCGAGGCTTCGGGGACCGACGCGGGTGGCTTCTCGAGATCGACGGCCGCGTCCCAACCCAGCGGCTTCAGTCGCCGGTCGGTCCGTCCGTTGCCCGTGACGTGCGCGCTCACCGGTCGATCCCTCCGAGGATCGGGTCGAGCATCGCGACGTTGGCGATCATGTCGGCGAGCAGGCCGCCCTCGCTCATCTCGGCGAGCGCCTGCAGGTTGACGAAGCTGGGGTCGCGGACGTGGACGCGCGCCGGCTTCGACGAGCCGTCGGCGAGGATGTAGCAACCGAGCTCGCCACGAGGGGACTCGACCGCCTTGTAGGCCTCGCCGGCCGGGACGCGGAAGCCCTCGGTGACGAGCTTGAAGTGGTGGATCAGCGCCTCCATCGACGTCGCCAGCTCGTGGCGCGGCGGCAGCGCGACCTTGCGGTTGGTCGTGATGAACGGACCCTCCGGCAGGCCGTCGAGCGCCTGCTCGATGATCTTGCACGACTCGCGCATCTCGGCCATCCGGACGCGGTAGCGGTCGTAGCAGTCGCCGATCGTCCCGACCGGGATCTTGAAGTCGAAGTCGTCGTAGGAGGAGTAGGGATCGGCCTTGCGCAGGTCCCACGGGTCGCCGGAGGCGCGCAGCAGCGGCCCGGTGACGCCCAGCTCGACCAGCCGCTCCTTCGGCACAGCACCGACGTTCTTCATCCGCTGCAGCCAGATCTCGTTCTTGTCGAGCAGCGCCTCGTACTGGTCGATCCGCGCCGGAAACAGCGCCAGGAACTCGCGGCACTTCTGCTCCCAGCCGGGCGGGATGTCGTCGATCACGCCGCCGACCTGGAAGTAGCGCGTGTGCATCCGCTGGCCGGTCGACATCTCGAACAGGTCGAGCACGTGGTCGCGCTCGCGCAGGCCCCACCAGAGCATCGTGATCGCGCCGATGTCGAGCGCCGAGGTGCCGAGCCAGAACAGGTGGCTGGCGATCCGGTTCAGCTCGAGGTGGATCACGCGCAGGTACTGGGCGCGCTTCGGCACCTCCTCCTCGAGCAGCGTCTCGACGGTGTTGCAGTACGCCATCGCGTTCGCGAAGTAGGCGAGGTAGTCCATCCGCTCGACGAACGTGATCGCCTTCCAGTACTGCTGGGTCTCCATCGACTTCTCGATGCCGGTGTGGACGTAGCCGATGATCGGCTTGACCTCGCGGACGGTCTCGCCCTCGAGCGTGCAGAGCAGGCGCAGCACGCCGTGCGTCGCCGGGTGGTGCGGGCCGAGGTTGAGCGTGAAGAGCTCGGTCTCCGGCTCCAGCTCGGCCGTCTCGGCGGCAGTGCCGTGGGCGACGCGCTCCAGCGTGACCGACTTCTCGCGCTCGCGGTAGGGGGCCGCCAGCGGGTCGGGCATCGACGGTTGGTCGGGCTCTTCAGTCATACCAGCGGGGGAGCTTGTGCTCGTTGTGCGTGAACAGGACCGGCTCGCCGCCGATCGGGAAGTCGCGCCGCTGCGGATAGCCCTCGTAGTCCTCGGGCATCAGGATCCGGCGCGGGTCCGGGTGGCCGTCGAACAGCACGCCGAACATGTCGTAGACCTCGCGCTCCTGATGGTTCGCGGTCGGGAAGAGGTCGACGACGCTCGGCACGACCGGGGCCTCGACCGTGACGCGCGTCTTTACGCCGAGCCGCTCGACCCGCGCGCGGGAGAGCAACTGGTAGTGGACGCCGAGCCGCGGCTGCTCGGGCAGGTAGTCGACGCCGTGCAGGCTGGCGAGGAACTCGTACGGCTCCTCGTCCTCGTCGCGCAGGTAGGTCAGCACGCCGCGCACGTGCGCGGGGGCCACCTCGAGCATCGCCTGCTCGTGGGCGTAGTGGGTGCCGAGCACCGCCTCGTCGGCGACGGCGGCGCGGACGCGCTGGGCGATCAGCTCGAGCCCCGCTGCGTCAGGCACTGCTCTCCTCGGTTCCCTCCGCCTGGTACCGCTCGCGCCAGCCGAGCGATGGGTCCTGCGTGATCTTGTCCTGCAGCTTGTTGATCCCGTACATCAGAGCCTCCGGCCGTGGCGGGCAGCCAGGGATGTAGACGTCGACCGGCAGGAACTTGTCTGCCCCGGCGACGACCGCGTAGTTGTTGAACATGCCGGCGCTCGACGAGCAGGCGCCCATCGCGATCACCCACTTCGGCTCCAGCATCTGGTCGTAGATGCGGCGGATGACCGGCGCCATCTTGATCGACACGCGGCCGGACAGGATGATCATGTCGGCCTGGCGCGGGGAGGCGCGGACGACCTCGGCGCCGAAGCGCGAGATGTCGTTGCGCGGCGATCCGATCACGGTGATCATCTCGATCGCGCAGCAGGCGAGGCCGAAGCCGAGCGGCCAGCAGGCGTTGCGACGCGCCCAGTTCTGGGCCTTCTCGAGCGTCGTCAGCATCACGCGCTCCTCGACGTACTCCTCGAGCGCGCGGCCGTCGAGATCGCCGCGCAGCATCTGCTGTGCGCTGAGCTGCTTCGCCCTGAACGCCTCGGGCGACTCGATTGGATCGACCTTGGTGCGCGTTATTTCCACTCGAGCGCTCCTCTCCGCCAGACGTACCCGAAGGCGACGAACAGCAGCGCGATGAAGATCGCCGTCTCGACGAGCGCGAAGAGTCCGACCGCCTCGAGCTGGACGGCGATCGGGTAGAGGAAGACGACCTCGATGTCGAACAGGATGAACAGCATCGCGATCAGGTAGAAGCTGATTCCGAAGCGGAAGCTCTTCTGGACGTCCGACGGCAGGCCACACTCGTAGGGCTCGCTCTTGGTCTTGTTCGGCCGCCGCGGACCCAGCACGTTGTTGGCGAGCGTGAAGACGACGCCGACGGTGATTCCGAGGGCGAGGAAGACGAGGGCGGGGAGGTAGGCGCTAAGCACTGGGGCACGGATGTATAACGAGGTTTGTGCGGAGTTGCTACATAGTGCGAAAGGCAGCTAACTGAGCGAAGTACACATGGTGGTCGGGATAGCGGTGCTGGCGACCAATGGGGTCGCCGGTGTGTGGGGCGCCGTGGCCTGGCTTCGTAACGATCCGTCGGTCTGGTTCTGGTACCTGCTGCGCGTCGCCCAGGCGGCTGTCGTGGTCCAGGCAGTGATCGGATTCGGCCTTCTGGCCCAGGGCCTGCGCGCGCCCGACGGCCTGCATGCCGTGTACGGGTTCGCACCCCTCGCGATCACCCTGTTCAGCGAGGGAATGCGCGTCGGCGTCGCGCAGCGCGAGCTCGAGGACGTCGACGTCGACGGCATCGATCGCTCGGA
Organism: Thermoleophilaceae bacterium; assembly: GCA_035630455.1. Classification (GTDB taxonomy): domain Bacteria; phylum Actinomycetota; class Thermoleophilia; order Solirubrobacterales; family Thermoleophilaceae; genus JAAYBF01. The sequence goes on along the minus strand of DASQKP010000027.1, from coordinate 60,469 downwards.
GCAGATCGCGATCGCGCGCAAGGTCGCGCTCGCCGAGATGGGCGTGATGACGATCGGCGTCCTGATGATCCTGACGCTGGCTCTGCGCGCATACCAGACCGGTTCCTGAGCAAATCTCGGCGCTGCGTAACTCTCGGCCCGATGGTTCGTTAGCTAGAACAATGGGAAAGCTTGGCCCACCACCGCCTGTTCTCGTGTCCGAGGAGCAATCGATGACGATCGACGCCGATCCCGAGCGCCTCGGCGAGGCGCGTGAGTGGGCGCACCGCGCCGCCAGCCAGGCTGGGTTGGACGAGACCGACTGCTACCAGGTCAAGCTGGCGGTCAGCGAGGTCGTCGCCAACGCGATCCAGCACGGCTCGAAGGGGCGCGGCGACCAGATCGGAATAGCCGCCTTCGAGGCCGACGGCTCGCTGGTCTTCGAAGTGCGCGACAGCGGCACCTTCGTCGCCCCGATGAACCGCGCGACGATCGACGACGAGAGCGGGCGCGGCCTGGAGCTGGTGAAACTGATGATGGACGAGGTCCACATCAGCTCGACCGGCGACGGCAGTCTGATGCGCTTCTCGAAGTCGCTTGGTTGAGGTCCGGTCCTAGCGGACCTTCAGGGTTCCGTGCATGCCCTTCTCGTCGTGGTCCGCCACGGTGCAGATGAAGCGGTAGTCGCCGGGCGGAAGGTCGACGGTCAGCGCGCGCTCCTGGCCGGCCGGGAAGCTGCGCAGGCGGTCCACGATCCTGTTGCCGTCGAGAATCTCGATGTTGTGCGCAAGCGTTCCGGTGTTGTCGAGCTCGATCCGCTGGCGGGCTCCCTCGGTGGGTGCGCCCTTGATCGTCACGCGGTTCGGATTGAACACGTACTCCTTGGCGTCGACCGTCAGCGGCTGCCCCGCGGAGACCGTCGCCGGCAGGTCTGGCGGCTCGTTCGAACCCCCGCATCCGGCCAGTCCGAGTAGCGCGCCGACGAGGCAGAGGGTCCGTCCGAAGGGCATCGACATGGGGCGGCGGATACTATGCGCCCGCCGTGACGCGCCCCACCACTCGCATTCGCGCCCGCCGAGGCCTCTACGCAGTCGCCGTCGCCGCCCTTCTGGGCGTCTCGGGATGCGCCCAGGGCGAGATCGACGTCAACGAGGCCAACCGCGAGGGCGCCGTGCTCTTCAACGAGCGCTGCTCCGGCTGCCACACCTTCAAGCGCGCCAACTCCTTCGGCTCGAAGCCGGAGGGGCAGCTCGCCGGCGGCGAGCGGACCAACGGACCGAACTTCAACGTCCGCAAGGTCAACAAGGAGGACGCGCTGTACGCGATCCGCAACGGCGGCTTCTCCGGCGCGATCATGCCGGCGAACATCGTCATGGGCGAGGACGCCGAGAAGGTCGCGGACTTCCTCGCCAAGTACTCCGGCGCGGACGCCGGCGAGGGCACCGACGTGCAGTCCGAGGGCGAGCAGACTCAGTAGGCCCCTCTCGGTGCTGGATCTAAAGTCGATCCGGACCGATCCTGAGGCGGCACGCGCGGCGCTCGCGCGCCGCGGCGACGGTTCCGACGAGCGGCTGGCGCGGGTGTTGGAGCTCGACGAGCGGCGGCGGGCGATCCTGCCGGAGCTCGAGGGGCTGCGCGCCGAGAAGAACGCGGCGAGCAAGCAGATCGGCGAGCTGCAGCGCGGAGGCGGCGACGCCTCCGAGGCGATCGCGGCGGTCAAGGCCGTCGGCGAGCGCCAGAAGGAGCTCGACGCGGAGCTGAAGGCGGCCGAGGAGGAGCTGGAGCCGGCGCTGACCTCGCTGCCGAACCTGCCGGATCCCGCGGCTGCCGACTCCGACACGGTGCTGCGCGAGGTCGGCGAGGCCGGCGCCTCGGGCCGGGACCACCTGGAGCTGCTCGGCGACCTCGTCGATCTCGAGGCCGGGGCGCGCGTCTCGGGCTCGCGCTTCGCCTACCTCAAGGGCGATCTGGTCTTCGTGGAGCTGGCGCTGGTGCGCTGGGCGCTCGGCCTGCTCGACGAGAAGGGGTTCGTCCCGGTCGCGCCGCCGGTGCTTGTCCGCGAGGAGGCGCTCTACGGCACGGGCTTCCTGCCCGACACCGAGGACCAGATCTACCGCGTCCCCGAGGACGACCTCTACCTGACCGGCACCTCAGAGGTTCCGCTCGCCGCGCTTCACATGGGCGAGATCCTCGAGGACGCCGACGTCCCGGCCCGCTACGCCGGCTTCTCGACCTGCTTCCGCCGCGAGGCCGGCGCCGCCGGCCGCGACACGCGCGGGATCTTCCGCGTCCACCAGTTCGACAAGGTCGAGATGTTCGCGTTCGTGCGGCCGGAGGAGTCCGCCGACGAGCACGAGCGGCTGCTGGCGATCGAGGAGGAGATCATGGTCGCGCTGGGGATCCCGTACCGCGTCGTGAACATCGCCGTCGACGATCTCGGCGCCTCGGCCGCGAAGAAGTTCGACATCGAGGCTTGGCTGCCGGGGCAGGAGCGCTACCGCGAGCTGACCTCGTGCTCGAACACGACCGACTACCAGGCCCGCCGTCTCGACGCGCGCTATCGGAGCCACGAGGGCCCGCGCCATCTCCACACGCTCAACGGCACCGCCGTCGCGGTCGGACGCACGATCATCGCCCTGGTCGAGAACGGCCAGCAGGCCGACGGCAGCATCGAGCTGCCGGCGGTCCTGGGCCGGTTCGGCGCCCCGTCGCGGCTCGAGCCGGCCATCTCCTAGTCGCCCGGCCCAGTTTGCGGCGCTCCTTCGGCGGGTAGCTCAGAGGGAGCGCACCCCCCGAAGGAGGACTCGAATGCTCATTGCCGCAGTTGCTGTCGTCTGCGTAATCCTGCTGGTCCTGGCCTTCCTGGCCCCGCGCCTGTCTCAGCACCCGCAGCGCGGCGTCAGCAAGACGCTCGGTGTCGGCGAGCGGGCCGGCGGCTCGTTGCCCGGCAAGCTGGGCGAGTGGGCGCGCAAGCCGTTCTCGTCGTCGCGCAAGGCGACGAACAAGAGCGCCGCCGCGGGCCGCAAGGGCCGCGGCAAGATGCCGACCTGAGAATGGAAGGTTGACCCCACTCAGGTGGGGCCAAGCTTCCGAATCGCCTCAGGCGGCGGCGAACTCGTCGAGCCCGGCGCGCGCCTTCTTGCGCGTCGCGTTGCGCAGGATCGGCGTCCAGCCGAGCAGTAGGCCCGGCGTGCCGAGCGCCTGCTTCGACCACTTGTGGAAGTCGAAGTCGTCCTTGTGCTCGGCGATCAGCCCGTCGCGGAAACGGAACGTCGCCCGAACGTCGTTGACCACCTTCCGCCCGGTCTGGGTGAACGTGTAGGTCGCGATCCAGTGCGCGCTGCCGGTCGAGTCGTCGGCCTCATGCTCGCGTAGCTCGATCTTCAGGTCGGCCGCGCGCGAGGTGAGCATCCGCCACATGTCGCCCGGCTCGTTGCCGGTGAGGCCGGGGAAGACCGGGTCGTCGAAGCGCGCGTCCGCCGTGTAGCAGGCGGCCATCGCGTCGCCGTCCTTGCGGTCGAACGCCGCGTAGAACCGCTGGATCAGCTCATCGTTCGCATTGGGCATCGGACGAGCCTAACCGACATCACCGGCGATCAGGGAAGCGTGCCGGGCGGGGCGAGCCAGACTGATTCGAAGGCCATGACTTGGGCGAGAGTGTCGTAGTCGTGGTCGTAGTGGATGACCGCGGCGCCGGCCTCTTGGGCGGCGGCTGCGAGCAGGTAGTCGACGATCGGGATGCGGTGCGTGCCGGCGGAGCGATGGGCGAGTGTGCCCATGGCTTCCTCGGCGGCGTGCAGGACCGAGATCGACAGCGGGGCGGGGCGGAGGGCGGAGAGCTGCTCGGCGAGGGTGTCGAAGCTGTCGCCGTCGCGTGCGCTGAAGAGGATCTCCAGTCGCACGGCGGGCGAGATCCGAAGGCGGTCGGCACGCAGCGCGCGCTTCCAGTCCTCGCGGACGTCGGGGTGATGGGCGCGGGAGAAGGCCGAGGTGTCGACGACCAGCGGAAGGTCGCCCCAGGCGGTCTCGCTAGGGGGCGGGCCAGGCAAGCTGCTTGCTCTCGCGCAGGACGTCCCAGTCGACGCCTGCGGCGGCCGGATCGTCGAAGGTCTCGGCCAACGAGTCGAGCAGTGCGCGCCGCTCGGGCTCGCCGTGCGGGGCGCTGGCGAGGCTCTGTGCCCCGACGATCGCCAGCTCACGAATTTGCTGGGAGCGGGGTAGCCCGCTCGGGAGGTGCGGTGCGGCGGTGCGTAGCGCGCTGGTCAACTCGGGATCCTCGGTGACCTGGATACGGTGATGACGGGTCGGCACGCTTGCAGTGTACCACCGGGTACCACCTTGTCTGGAGTTAGGATGCACCACCCCAGGAGGGGTGGCAGAGCGGTTGAATGCACCGGTCTTGAAAACCGGAGTGGGCGCAAGTCCACCGCGGGTTCGAATCCCGCCCCCTCCGCTGGAAGATCACGCTTAGGTGACCGGCCCCAGCGACATGATCCGCCTGAACTTCCAAGTCCTAGTTCGGCATTTGATCTCGCCGCCGATCGGGTCTGCGCACTCCTTGGTCTTCAGGACCCAATCGTCGCGGCTCAGGACCGGCTGGTAGTTGAGCTTGAGTGTGACGCTCCGATTGAAGATGTCTGTCCGCAGCAAGTCGATCGGTGTTTCAACCGTCTTGACGTCGGAGCGAATCTTGCGAGGCTTCTTCGATCCCTTCTTACGCCGCTCCAGCCAAATCGTGGTGGTCGGCGAGGCATCGAGGTAGCCAACGCAGCTCATATCCCAATGACCAGGGTTGCCGGCGTGATCGCTGAGGGTCAGCCACAGCTTCCGGCCCGGGCGCCGCTTACTGGCCCCCGGCCCTTTCGAGGTCCAGGCGTCCGCGTTTCTCGACGTCAGGTCCACCGAGGCGTAGTTCTCGACCAGACTGCTCCGGACGCACTCCTGGGCACCTGCTTCAAGCGGCGGCACGTCCTCGGGGGCTGGTGGTGTGAGCGCGTAAGCGAACGCTCGGCAGTCGCTCCAGCGCCCGCAAGCACCAAGGCAATCGCGGCGACCAATCCGACTCCGACCGATCCGGTTAGCCGCCGGCTCCTTCTGTGCAGCTTCGATCCGATGGTCTTCAACCCCGCTCGGTCATAGGTGATCGGGGCGCTTCTTCCGCTCCGGGGAGGGAAGTGGAGGGAGAAGCGCCCCGCGTGATCGCATGCCGGCGCATGCCCGCCCCGGCAAGATAGGAACAGGATGCTACTTATAAGTCTGTAGACCGTCAAGTAGCGAACCGGCAGCGTGCCGGGTCGTGGAAGGCGATCTCCAGCGTGTCGTGGGCCGCAATCTGCGCGCCTATCGCGCCTCCAAGGGCCTGAGTCAGGAGGCATTCGCCGATATCGTCGGCGTTCACCGCACGTACATGGGTGGTCTGGAGCGCGGCGAGCGCAATCTGACGCTGAAGTCGGTCGAGAAGATCGCCGCCAGGATCGACGTCGATCCTCTCTCGCTGCTGCGGTCCCACGAGTCGGCCTAGTCGCCGCCGAGGTGGCGGTGGAGGAAGGCGATCTGGTCGGTGACGATGGTGTCCTGGGTTGGGCCGTCGTAGATGTCGAAGTGGTCGACGCCGGGGTAGGTGTGGAGCTCGCCTCGGGGCGCGGCCCGGGCGGCTTTGATGGCTGGGCCGGGGGCGGCGACTTGGTCTGCCTCGCCGACGCAGACGAGCCAGGGGCAGTGGAGGGTCGCCGCGTGGCGGGCCGGGCGGTAGGGGCGGCCGAGCAGCCAGCGGGCGGAGACGCGGTTGCGCCAGCGGGAGTCCTCGCCGGCGGCCACGACCTGGCGCCAGCCGGTCTCGCTGTCGGGGGCGTTGATGAAGGCGGGCTCGTCGGGCTGGCCGACGGCGGGCAGGTGCCTGCCGAGGACGGCGGCGAGCAGCATCCGGGCCTTGACTCGCGGGGAGGAGCGGTGCGACTGGCGCGGGAGGTCGAGGAACGGGACCTGGCTGATCGCGGCGGCGACGCCCGGGTCCTCGGCGGCAGCGGCGAGCGCGTTGCCGCCGCCCATCGACGAGCCGAACGTGACGACTCGGGCCGGGTCGACGCCCGGCAGCGAGCGGGCGCAGGCGATCGCGGCGCGCCAGTCCTCGAGCTGGCGGCGCGGGACGAACAGGTCCGGCTCGCCGCCGCTGTCGCCGAAGCCGCGGTGGTCGAAGACGAGCGCGGCGAAGCCCGCCGCCGCGAAGCGCTCGGCGAACGGGCCGAGCCGGTCGCGGCGGGTGCCGGACAGGCCGTGGGCCATGACGACGACCGGAGTCGCGGCGTCAGCGCCGCTAGGCGGGTACAGCCATGCGGCGCAGGAGTCGGCGCCCGACGGGAAGTGAAGCTCTTGGCGGTCCATCCCCCGACAACGCCCCCCGGCTCGGGATTGTGAGATCGGCGACCCGGGTAGGGACCGACCATGAAGACTTGGGACACGCGGGAGCTGGGGGTCGATTCGCACAAGCCGGAGATACTGTCCTCGGAGGAGGCGGCGCGGGTGATCGCGCTCGTCCTGCCCGCCGGAGAGAGCCTGAGCGATCACGAGGTGCACGAGCGGGCGTGGCTGATCGTGCTCGAGGGCGAGGTGGAGATCGATGCCGGCGCGGACAGCGCCAGCGGCGGCTCGGGACTCGTCGCGGAGTTCGGGCCCCACGAGCGGCACGAGGTGCGGGCGACCGCTGACGCGCGGTTGCTGCTCGTGCTCGCGCCCTGGCCCGGCGACGGGCATCCCGGGACGATGACGCTCGACGAGAAGGCGAACGCTCGCGAGCGGGCGCGAGAGCGCGAGGCGTCTGGAGCGCAGTAACGCGCGCCGCAGCGCAGCGAGGCGGCGCACGCTCGAGGTGGTGCGCACACCACCGCTTACACAGGCTCGCCCCCTTGAATCCAAGGGGGCGCGACGGAAGTCTGTGGGCGTAGTGCTCGCCGCCACGCAACAAGGTCCGCCCAGCCTGCGCCTGGTGACCCACGACGACGTGCTCCTGCGGCGCGTCGCCGAGACGGCGGTCGAGCTGGCCGGCGCGCTGCTGACCCGCGGCCAGACCGCGGCCGCGCGCGATCTGCTCGACGGCGCGGGGGAGGCGGCGAACGCGCTGCCCGACGCACTGGCGCTGCGCGAGGCGATCGATGCCGCCTGGGGCCAGGCCGACGACTTTGCCGCCAGCGCCCTCGACGACGCCGACGAGCTGACGCTCGCCGAGCTGCGCGTGCTGCGCTTCCTCCCCAGCTACCTCACGCTCGGCCAGATCGCCGCGCGGCTGCACGTCTCGACCAACACGGTCAAGACGCAGGCCCACGCCGTCTACCGCAAGCTCGGCGTCTCTTCGCGCGCCGGCGCGGTCGAGCGGGCTGCGGCGATCGGGCTCGTGGAGGGATGGCCGCCGCGGTTCGTCCCCACCCGATGCGGTTGAGTACGCCTATGGCGGAGCGCGACACCGTTGCACCGGCGGACAAGGGGCGCGCCGCGCGCGCGGAGACGCCGCGCTCCGGCCACGGCGACTGGCAGGCGGCGGCCGACCGCCCGGACGCGGTCGAGGTGCTCGTCGGGCAGGCGGCCACGCGCGTGCCCGAACTGGTGCCGATCCGTTACGGCCGGATGCTCGCCTCGCCGTTCGCCTTCTTCCGCGGCGCCGCGGCGGTGATGGCCGCTGACCTCGCCGCGACCGCGACGACCGGGCTGACGGTGCAACTCTGCGGCGACGCCCACATCGCCAACTTCGGCGGCTTCGCGGCGCCCGACCGGCGGATGGTGTTCGACCTCAACGACTTCGACGAGACGCTGCCCGGGCCGTGGGAGTGGGACGTCAAGCGGATGGCCGCCAGCGTCGAGATCGCCGGCCGCGACCGAGGCCAGTCGCCCGAGCGGCGGGCGGCGGCGGTCCAGGCGACCGTGCAGGAGTACCGCACCGCGATGCGGATGTTCGCCGAGGAGGGCAACCTCGAGGTCTGGTACGCCCGGATGGACCTGCAGGGTCTCCAGGACCGCTACGGCGCCGACGTCGAGCAGGCCGACGCGGCACGCGTCCAGCGCAAGGTCGCCAAGGCCGAGCGCAAGAACAGCCTGCGTGCGCTGACCAAGTTGACCCGCCGCGTCGGCGGTCGGCTGCGCTTCGTCAGCGAGCCGCCGCTGCTGGTGCCGATCGAGGAGCTGTTGCCGCCCGACGCGGCCCACGACGAGACCGAGCGCATCGGCGAGCTGGTCCACAGCTACGCCAACAGCCTGGCGGACGACCGTCGCCACCTGCTCGAGAGCTACCGCTACGTCCACCTCGCGCGCAAGGTCGTCGGGGTCGGCAGCGTCGGCACGCGCGCCTGGGTGATCCTGCTGGAGGGTCGCGACGGCAACGACCCGCTCGTGCTCCAGGCGAAGGAGGCGGTCGCCTCGGTGCTCGAGCCATACGTCGGCGAGAGCGCCTACGCGCGCCACGGCCAGCGCGTCGTCGAGGGCCAGCGGCTGATGCAGGCCGCCAGCGACATCTTCCTCGGCTGGGACACCGTCACGAGTCTCGACGGCAAGCCGCACGACTACTACATCCGCCAGCTCTGGGACGGCAAGCTGTCCGGAGACCTGATGGCGATGACCGACAGCGGCTTCGCCGCCTACGGGCGCAGCTGCGGCTGGTCGCTCGCGCGCGCCCACGCGCGCAGCGGGGACCGTCTCGCGATCGCCGCCTACCTCGGCTCCGGCCGCTCGTTCGACAAGGCGCTCGTCCGCTTTGCGACCACTTATGCGGACCAGAACGAACGCGACCACCAGGCGCTGGCCGACGCCGTCGCGGCCGGGACCGTCGTCGCCGAGCAGGGCATCTGAGCGTGCGCTCGGTGACCTACGGACAGCAGCTGCGCTGGGAGCCGGTCGCGCCGAAGCTGCGGCCGGGGCGGCTGCTGCTCGCCTGGATCGTCGGCGCGCTCGCGCTCGGCTTCGCCGCCTGGGTGGTCCCAGGGGTCGAGTTGAACGGGGCGCTGGCGGCGCTGCTGGTGGTGCTCGTGATCGGGATCGTCAACGCGGTCCTGCCGCCGCTGCTGGCCGCGCTGCGGCTGCCGTTCACGCTGCTGCTCGGCTTCCTGCTGGTCCTGTTCGCCGACGCCGCGGCGCTGCTGCTCGCCGCCGACCTGCTGTCCGGCGACATCCGCGTCGACTCGTTCGGCGACGCCCTGCTGGCCGCGCTGGTGATGGCGGTCGCGAGCATCGTCCTGCAGGTCGTGCTCGGCACCAACGACGACGACGAGTACGCGCTGCGCGTCACGCGGCGGATCGCCCGCCGGCTCGGCCCGGTCGAGACGACCGACGCCGCGGGGATCGTCTTCCTCGAGATCGACGGGCTGGCGCTGCCGGTGCTGCGGCGCGCGCTCAGCGACGGCAGCGCGCCGACGATGGCGACCTGGATCGCCGACCACGGCTACCGGCTGGCCGAGTGGGAGACCGACCTCTCGTCGCAGACCGGCGCCAGCCAGGCGGCGCTGCTGCTCGGCTCGAACGACGACATCCCGGCCTTCCGCTGGGTCGAGAAGGAGAACGGCCGGCTGATCGAGTGCTCCTCGCCTTCGGACTGCGCGGAGATCGAGGCGCGCCACTCGACCGGGGACGGGCTGCTGGCCAACGGCGGCGCGAGCCGCGGCAACCTGCTCTCCGGCGACGCCGAGGAGACCATCCTCACCGTCAGCCGCACCGACGCCGAGAAGCGCGCCAACCCCGGCTACCGCGCCTTCCTCGCCAACGGCTTCAACGTCACGCGCGCGCTCGTGCTGTTCGTCTGGGAGATCGTGCTCGAGCTGAGTGCCGCCGCCCGCGCCCGGCGGCGCGACGTCCGCCCGCGCGGCCACCGCGGCGGCATCTACCCGCTGATGCGCGCGGCGATGTGCGTGATGGTGCGCGACCTGGTCGTCTTCGGTGTGCTGACCGACATGATGCGCGGTCGCCCCGCGATCTACGCGACCTTCGCCAGCTACGACGAGGTCGCCCACCACTCCGGCCTCGAGCGCGCCGACACGCTCGAGGCGCTGCGCAAGCTCGACCAGCAGTTCGCGCGGATCGAACGGGCGCGTCGCCACGCGCCGCGCCCCTACGAGATCGTCGTCCTCTCCGACCACGGCCAGACCCAGGGCGCCACCTTCCTGCAGCGCAACGGCTACGGGCTCGAGGATCTCGTCGAGCGGTCGCTGTCGTCGGGCGCGGGCGTGACTGCGATAGCCGACGGCGACGAGCAGGCCGGCGCGGTCGGCCGTGCGGTCGAGGAGGCCACCGGTCGGCGGAAGAAGAAGCCGGACCGCCATGACGTATCCGGCCGCCAAGCGGTCGTCCTCGGCTCTGGCAACCTCGGCTTGATCTACCTGATGGAGGAGCAGCGACGACTGACGCTCGAGGAGATCGAAGCGCGCCACCCGCAGCTGATCCCGGCGCTGTGCGAGCACCCGCACGTCGGCTGGCTATTGGTGCGCTCCGAGAGCGACGGCGCCCTCGTCCTCGGTGGGCACGGCACCCGCTACCTCGATGGCGACCGGGTCGAAGGCGATGATCCGCTGATGGACTTCTCGCCCCACGCCGCCGACCACCTGCGGCGGACCGACGGCTTCGCCCACGTTCCGGACATCGCGGTCGGCAGCTTCTACGACCCCGACCTCGAGGAAGGCTGCGCCTTCGAGGAGCTGATCTCCTTCCACGGCGGACTGGGCGGGCCCCAGACGCAGCCGTTCATCCTGCACCCCGGGCGGTTGCGCGTGCCTGAGGAGCCGCTGATCGGGGCGGCCGCGGTCCACCACGTCCTGAAGCGCTGGCGACGCGAGCTCAACGAGCCGACCGCGCTCGACGCGGCGGTGGCGCTGTGATCCGCGGGCGGATGCACCGCAGGGAGGGCAAGGAGGGCCAGCCCGACGAGCAGGTGGTCGAGTTCGACGCCGCCCAGCTCTCCGGAGTCTTCGCGCTGCCGGATTGGCTGCGCAGCATCGGCATGATGTCTTGGCTGATCACAGGGGTGATCGTCCTCCTGCTCGGGCTCGTCTGGCTGCTGTCGCTGGCGAGCACGATCGTGATGCCGCTGATCACGGCCGGGATCGTCGCCGCGGTCGGCTCACCAATCGTGCGCTGGCTGAACGGCCACGGCGTCCCGCGCGCCATCGGCGCCGTGCTGCTGCTCCTGACGATCGTCGCGATCGGGATCTTCATGACGGTGCTGATCATCGGCGGCATCGCAGGCGAGGCGGGCTCGGTCGGCAGCCACCTCAAGGACGCCCAGAGCACGATCGCCGGCTGGCTCAACGACCTCGGCATCGATCCGAGCCAAGCCTCGCAGAGCACCCAGGAGGCTGGCGCGAGCGGCAGCGACGTCTTCAGGGGGCTGTTGGACGGCGTGGCGAAGGGGATCGAGGGCCTGACGTCGCTGGTCTTCTTCCTCGCCCTGACGACGCTCAGCCTGTTCTTCCTGCTGATGGACGGCCCGAGGATTCGCGGCTGGGTCGAGCACCACCTGCCGCTCCCGTTGCCCGTCGCCGAGACCGCCACCCGGCGGATCGTCCAGTCGCTGCGCGGCTACTTCGTCGGGGTTACGATCGTCGCCGCATACAGCTCGGTGGTGGTGGCGATCGGTGCGCTGATCATCGGCGTTCCGCTGATCGGGACGATCGTCGCGGTGACGTTCATCGGCGGCTTCATCCCGTACATCGGGGCCTGGAGCGCGGGGATCTTCGCGGTCCTGATCGCCCTCGGCGGCGGTGGTCCCGAGGAGGCCGCCGCGATGGCGATCGTCCAGCTGCTCGCCAACGGCATCCTGCAGCAGCTCGTCCAGCCGTTCGCCTACGGCGCCGCGCTCGGCATCCACCCGCTGGCGGTGCTCGTCGTGACGATCGCCGGTGGCGCGGTGTTCGGCGCTGTCGGACTGATTCTCGCCGCCCCGATGACGTCGGCGATCGTCCGGATCAGCGCCGATGTCGCGCGGGCCAGAGCGGCCGAGGCGGGATCGCCCGCCGCCGAAGCCGCCGTGCCATGATCGTCGTGCACGGCCACTGACGAGGAGGAATCATGGCTGGACGATTTGAGGCGACCGTCGTTATCGACCGGCCGATCGAGGCGGTGTTCGGTTTCGTAGCCAACGGCGAGAACGACCGCGGCCATGGCCTAGGCAAGCTGATCGCGCCGCTGGCTTTGCGCGCCGCGCGCAAGGACGCCGACGCCTTCGCCAACCGGATCAAGACCGCGGTCGAAGCTCCGTAGCCGCAGCGGCAGTCAGGCGACGCGCACTGCGTGCTCGCCGACTTCGATCAGGTCGCCGCGGTGCAGCTGGCGGCCACGGCGCGCCTCCGGCTCGCCGTTGACTGTCACGGTCTGCTCGTCGAGCAGCGCTCGCGCCTCGGCGCCCGAGTCGGCGATCCCCGAGAACTTCAGGAACTGCCCCAACCGGATCATCTCGCCCCGGATCTCGACCTCGCGCATGCGCCGCAGCTTGTCAGCTACGACGAGTCGCGACCGAGCTGGCCGCGGGCGGAGCCCCACCAGCCGCGCACCGTGTTGACCGAGTCGTCGATCGTCACATTGGGGAACTCGCGGGCGGTCTGGCGGCGGAGCGCCTCGACGCCGAGCGCGAGCAGGGCGATCAGGAAGAGCATCGGCACTAGGCTGCGGGTCGCGGGTGTCGGGCCCCAGGCGATCAGCAGCAGGACGATCACCGCGAGGCCGCCCCAGGCGTAGCGCGGCTCGCGCAGGAAGGGGGCCTTCAGCCGGCGGACGCCGGTCGCCAGCCGCGTCGGGCCGGCGAGCCAGGCGACGAGGACGATCGCCACGCCGTAGAAGACGGTTGCCGTCGCGACCTCGACCAGCAGCGAGGTCCCGATCGTCCAGGTCGCCTCGACGGCCGGGCGGACGGCCTCGGTCGTCGCGAGCGCGTCGACGACGTAGTCGCCCGCGACCGAGCGCGCCACCAGCCCGGCGACGCCGGCTGCGAGCAGCCCGAAGCCGCAAGCGCGCAGGGCCTCGCGTCGCCAGCCCTTGGCGAGGAAGATCGCAAGCGCGAACAGCAACAGGGCCAGCACCACAAGCACCGCCCCCGCGGCGTCGAGCACGTTGGCGACGTCCTGTGCCGTCGCGAGCTGGTCGGACTCGAGGAGCACGATCTCGCCGGCCGACGCCGGCAGCTTATCGGCGACCCGCCCGCCGACGCCGAAGCGGTCGGCGGTCTGGGTCAGCAGCGACTTGAGGTCGAGCGTGACGACGCCGCCGGTGGTCGAGACCACCTCGCCGTCGCCGTCGATGACCCGCATCAGCAGCTCATGCGCACGACGGTTGGCGTTCTCCCACGCCTGCTGGGGGACGGGCCGGCCGAGCAGGTTGCGAACGCCGTCGTCGGCGACCTGCTGAAGACCGCCGGCGGCGAACCCGGCGAGCGGCTCGGCGCGTGGCGGCAGCACCTTCGCCAGCTCGGCTTGGACGTCTACGTTCGCGTAGATCTGGTCGACGAGGTAGTCGGCGATCTGGGCGCGGACGGCCTCGTTCTCGAGCAGCTCGCTGCTCGTCTCGGTCCAGTTGTCGGTGTTCAGCGCTTGGCGGTCGAGCCAGATCGCCGGCAGTGCCAGGAACGTGAGCAGCGACGCGACGAAGATCAGCGCGAGCGCGATGCCGCGGTGACCGCGTCCGCTCGACGTGGGCTCGTCAGCGGGGGGTTGCGGCGAGGAGGACTCCACTCGGTCATTCAACAGTCCGCCGGGGACGGCTTCAATCGCATGCGCCCGCGTCATCCAGGCGTGCAACCGCCCCCCGAGGACTAGTGCGCACACCATCGCCGCGTCTCGGCGGCGGGTCTAGCTTGACCTCCGACTACGAGAGGAGCTACACGATGGACAATGACATTCGGGGCGCCGGCTGGCTGATGTTCGCCGGGATCATGGTGTTGATCGTCGCGACGCTGAACATCATCTACGGCATCGCCGCGATCGACGGCTCGAAGTTCTTCATCGAGGACGAGAAGTTCATCCTCAGCGACCTCAACACCTGGGGTTGGATCATCCTGGTGATCGGCGTGCTGCAGCTGTTCGCCGGGTTCTCGATCTGGGCCGGTGGCGAGTACGGGCGCTGGATCGGGATCATCACCGCGAGCGTCAGCGCGATCGGCGCGCTGTTGACGATTCCCGGCTACCCGTTCTGGTCGCTGGCGATCTTCGCGATCGACATCCTGATCATCTACGGCCTCGTCGCCTACGGAGGCCGGCAGACGACGACGGCATGAGGTGAGCGCCGTCGCCGTGATCGCGGTCGACGACCAGCCGTTCTTCCTCGGCGTCGCCCGTGACGTGGTGCGGGCGACGCCCGGCTTTCGCTGGGCCGGGGAGGCGCAGTCGGGGGAGGAGGCGATCGAGGCGGTCGATCGCGTCCACCCCGACCTCGTCCTGCTCGACGTGCGGATGCCGGGGATCGGCGGGATCGAGGCCGCCCGCCGGATCGCCGGCGAGCACCCTGAGGTCGTCGTCGTGCTGATCTCGGTCGACGACCGCGAGAGCATCGGCGAGGCCGCCGAGACCTCGGGCGCGGCGGAGCTGATCGGCAAGCAGCGCTTCGGCCCAGCGATGCTGCGCGAGCTGTGGGCTCGCCACGGAACCGCGGCGTAGCTACTCGGGGACCGGCACGTGGCCGACGATCTCGGTGCCGTCGCCCGGGGCCGTCCTGATCTCGAGCGTGCCGCCGACGGCGGCGACGCGGTCGCGCATGTTGACCAGGCCGTTGCCGGCGATCTCGGCATCGAAGCCGGGCCCGTCGTCGCTCACGGAGAAGCGCAGATCGCCGTTGCGCTCCAGTGAGATCGCCACCGCGCGCGCTTCGGGCGCGTGCTTGGCGACGTTCTGGAGCGCCTCCAGGCAGCAGAAGTAGACCGCGGCCTCGACGTCCTGGCCGTAGCGGTCGTCGCCGTTGACCGCGACGGAGACGGGGACCGGCGAGCGCAACGCGGCGCTGCGCAGCGCGTCGGTCAGGCCGCGGTCGGCGAGCAGCGACGGGTAGACGCCGGCGGCCAGCGAGCGCAGCTCGTCGAGCGCCGCGTCGACTTCGGTCCCGAGCTGCTGGAGCATGCGGCGGGCGCGCGCCGGGCTCTCGCGCATCGTCTCGTCGGCCAGCTCGAGCCGGATGCGCAGCGCGACGAGCCGCTGCTGGCCGCCGTCGTGGAGGTCGCGCTCGATCCTCCGCCGCTCGTCGTCGGCGGCGGCGAGGATCCGCGCGCGAGACTCGCGCAGCTCGCGCAGCGACTCGTCGACGCGCGCCGCGAGGCGGTGGTTGTCCTCCCAGGTCAGCGCGTAGGCGCCGACCGTCTGGACGAACGAGCGCTGATCGGCCAGCACGTCGTCGTGGAGGATGGCCGCGACGGGCCGTCCGTCGGCGACGATCGCCGTGCAGCAGCGCCCCGGCGCGTCGCGCGGCGCGGGGATCGGCTCGCCGTCGCCGTCGACCCAGCCGGTCGGCACGCCTGGGTCGCGGTAGGCCAGCTCGACCGAGGGATCGCCCAGCGCCTTGGCGATCAGCTCGCGCAGCTCCGCGGGATGCGGGTCGTGGCGGATTCCCACCGCCAGTCGCAGCAGCGCGTCGGCCGTGAACAGCCGCCACCGCACGAGCCCGATCAGGAACGCGATCGACATCGCCGGCAGTCCGAGCAGGATCACCCAGATCAGGACGTCGGTGACGGTCTCGTCCGCGTCGGCGCGCCGCGCGGCGATCGCCGCGCCGAAGGTCCCGACGCGGACCATCGCCATCGCCAGCACCGGGCTCAGCGTGCGGCGCATCAGCGGCGTCGCGCGCGCCACGCGCTGTCCGAGCCGGACGGCGACCGCCGCCATCAGCAGGATCACCAGCAGCTCGCGCAGCGGGACGATCGCGTCCTCGAGGATCCCCGGCTCGCTGCTCGCGACCATGAACGCGTTGCCCGGACAGTCCGGCGGGACGCAGCTCGCCCACGGCGACGGCTGCGGGAACGCCTGGTCGATCAGGACCGTCGGCATGTAGAGGAGGCCGACGATCGCGACGATGGCCAGGAGGAGGCCGCGGTCGATCCGGTTCTGCAAGCGTCCCGACGGGAACGCCAGAACGAGGTAGATCAACGCGACCTCGACCGTCCATCCGGCGATCCGGCCGACGCTGTAGAGCACGTCGTTGCTCGACGCCGAGAGCGACGGCAGGAACCAGCCGAACCCGGTGAGCACCAGCAGCCGGCCGAAGCGCGCGTGGCGGCCGTCGCGCCAGGCATAGAGGCCGACGGCGATCGGCACGCCGACGATCAGCGCGTAGCGCTCGGCGAGCCCGGCCGAGTCCGGCATTCCGCCGGTCAGCGAGATCAGCACGGCGCCGGCGGTGAACAGGCAGCCGAAGGCAGCGATGGTCCACGCGTCTCCGCGGGCGATGCGGTTTGTCACAAGGGGAACTTAGCCCCGAATATGCTTTGCCGGTGATTCGCGTCGTGCTCGCGGAGGACAACTACATAGTGCGCGAGGGATTGCGCGAGATTCTCGCGGCGCATGAGCGGATCGAGATCGTCGCGGCCTGCGAGGACCTCGACGGGCTGCTCGCCGCGGTCGAGTCCGAGCGGCCCGACGCCGTGGTCACCGACATCAGGATGCCGCCGACCTGCACCGACGAGGGCATTCGCGCCGCCGCGAAGCTGCGCGAGACGCATCCTGGCGTCGGCGTCGTGGTGCTCAGCGCGCACGACGATCCCGGCTACGTGCTCGCGCTGCTCGAGTCCGGCTCGGCCGGCCGCGCCTACCTGCTCAAGGAGCGCATCCACGACCGCCTCCAGCTGGTCGCCGCGGTCGACGCGGTCGCGGCCGGCGGATCGGTGATCGACCCGAAGGTCGTCGAGGTGCTGGTCGCGGCGCGCACCCAGGCGGCGCAGTCGCCGCTCGCGGAGCTGACCGCGCGCGAGGCGGAGGTGCTCGCCGAGATCGCTCAGGGCAAGAGCAACACGGCGATCGCCGAGTCGCTGGTCCTGACCAAGCGCGCCGTCGAGAAGCACATCCACTCGATCTTCATGAAGCTCAACCTCGCCTACGAGCAGGACGTCAGCAAGCGCGTCAAGGCCGCGCTGCTGTTTCTCGCGGACCGCCAGCTCCATTGAGGGCGCCAACCTGACCGGGATTGGCGATTCCGCTGAATCCATGGTTACTCTGGGGCGCGGGTCCGTGGCCCGTCCCATTGCCGGGCCGGCGCCGGCCCCAGACCGATGATCGACCGTAGACAGCTCTCCGAGGCGCTCGCGCGCCTCGATCCGCGCGACCGCGAGGTCCTCGACTACTCGCTGCGCCGACACGTCCCGGACAGTGACCTCGCCGCCGTCTTCGACTGCGGGCCGAGTGAGGTCGCCCGGATGCGTGCCGCGGCGGTCGAGCGGCTCGCCGACGATCTCGGCGTCCAGCGCGGAACCGACCTCGGCCAGGTGCTGACGGCGCTGCTCGACCACGCGACCTGGACCGACGTTCCCGGCGCGGAGCCGCTTCACGACCGCGGTGTCGCGCCTTCCGCGTCTCCTGCCGCACCGTCCCCCCCTGCTCAGTCCGATCCCGTGCCCGCCGCGCCGGCCCGGCCGGCGGCGTCAGTCCCGCCGGTCGACGGCGACGCCGAGCGCAAGGAGCCCGTGCTCGGGATGCTCGACCGTCGCGGGCGGCCCGTTGCGGCAGGCGCCGCGGCGCCGCCGCCGTCCGGCGCCGATGGGCGCCGCTGGTCCTTTGCGATCGCGGCCCTGATCGGAGCATTGATCGCGATCGGGCTCGGCTCGGTGATCGTGCTCGGCGACGGCGGCGGTTCGAGCTCGGCCAGCAGCGAGGCCACCGGGACCCGTCCGTTCGAGCCCAAGGAGGAGGAGCTCGGCGAGCCCTTCCCGTCCGAGCCGGAGCCTCCGGAGCTCTCCTACCGCTACCCGATCGCAATCGTCGAACAGCCCGTCACGCTGTTCGACGCGCCGCTCGGCGAGCCGGTGGCGAAGATCGCGGCGCGCACCGAGTGGAGCTCGCCGCGGGTGCTCAGCATCGTCGAGCGCCGGGGCGACTGGCTAGCGGTGCTCGCGCCGGAGCTCGAGAACGGCGAGGTGGGCTGGGTTCAGGACAGCGACGTCGACCGGCTCAGCAGCGTCGGCTGGGCGATCAAGGCGGACCTTCGCACTCGCAAGCTCGAGGTCGAGCGCGACGGCGAGACGGTCAAGACGTTCCAGATCGGGATCGGCCGCGAGGACCACCCGACCCCGACCGGGCGGTTCGCCGTCACCGACAAGCTCAGCGTCACCGACCCCGGCTCGCCCTACGGCTGCTGCGTCGTCGCGCTGACCGGCCACCAGACCAAGCTTCCCGAGGGTTGGCCGGGCGGCGACCGACTCGCGATCCACGCGACCAACGACACCAGCGGCCTCGGCCAGGCCGTCAGCCTCGGCTGCATGCGGACCGACCCCGAGGATGCGCGCTGGCTGATGGACAGCATCCCGCTCGGCACGCCCGTCTTCATCGAGGAGTCGGCGCCGCCGGCGCCGAAGCCGACCTCACAGAGCAAGCCCGCCAAGCGTTGAATAGGCGTGAGCCTGCCGCCGTTCCAGGTCCTGATCGATAGCCATGGCGCGGTCGTCCACCGCTTCCTGGTGGCCTCCGTCGGACCGGTCGACGCCGACGACTGCTTCCAGGAGGTGTGGATCGCCGCGCTGCGCGCCTATCCCGAGCTGCGCGACGGCTCCAACCTGCGCGGCTGGCTGCTGAAGATCGCCCAGCGCAAGGCGATCGACTCCCACCGGGCCGCCGGCCGCCGGCCGGCGCCGGCGGAGAGCCTGCCGGAGATCCCCGTCCCGGCCGGCGAGCCGTTCGACGGCGAGCCGCGGCTCTGGGCGAGGGTCCGCGCCCTGCCGGAGAAGCAGCGGATGGCGGTCTTCCTGCGCAGCGTCGCCGACCTCGAATATGCCGAGGTCGGTACGGCGCTCGACTGCTCCCAGGACGCGGCGCGCCGCAACGTCCACGAGGGGCTCAAGCGACTCAGAGAGGAGCTGGCGCGATGAACGAGGTCGACCGGCAGCTGCGCGACGCCGTCCGCGAGGCGCGTCATGGCGGGCCGTCCCAGAGCGCGCTCGACGAGCTCGCCGCGCGTGCCGCGCGCGAGGGGCTGGCCGACGTCGCCTACGGGCAGGCCGACTCGCCGTTCGGCCCGCTGACCGTCGCGGCGACCGACCGGGGGCTGGTGTTGCTCGCCTACCCCGAGCTGATGGTGGAGGACGTCCTCGACCGCCTCGCGCGGGAGGTCTCCCCGCGCGTGCTCGAGCTGCCGGCGCGGATCGACCCGATCCGCCGGGAGCTCGACGAGTACTTCGAGGGACGGCGGCGCGACTTCGACCAGCCGGTCGACTGGCGGCTCGTCCACGGCGGCTTCTTCGAGGCGATCCTGCGCGCCACCGCCGAGGTCGGCTACGGCCAGACGGTCAGCTACCGCGAGATCGCCGAGCGGGCCGGCAACGTCAAGGCGGTCCGCGCCGCAGGCAACGGGCTCGGGTCGAACCCGGTCCCGATCGTCGTCCCGTGCCACCGCGTGGTCGCCACCGGCGGCGGGCTGGGCGGCTACACCGGGGGCGTCGAGCGCAAGCAGAGGCTGCTCGATGCTGAGGCTGCGGTGCTCGCCGGATCTCGCTCCAGCTAGCCCCGGCGCGTCGCCGTACGACCGACCCGGCTGCGCGCCTCCGCTGGGGAGGGTGCCCTGGCGGCCTGAGCTAGAGGTTCTCGAGCACGGCCTGGACCATCGCCTCGGCGAACGGTCCAGTCGGAACGCCGGCGACCGAGGCCTCGGCGGCGTCGACGTCGAGCGTCCCGCCGTCGCCGCGGCTGACCTGGGCCTCGACGGCGATCGGCACGTTGACCGCCCCCTCGCCGAGCAGCACGTCCGACGCCGCGGCGGCGATCGCGCTGCCGAGATCGCCGCCGAGCGTGCCGCCGACCGACTCCGCGAGCGAGGTCGGCGTGGTCTCGGCGTCCATGCGCAGGTAGTAGGAGGTGTCGTCCTCGTTCTTGACCAGCGAGAACGCCTGGACGTCGACCGGCCCGGCGGTCAGGTCGGTCAGGTCGATGTCGACCTCGTCGAAGCCGTCGATCTGGCCGAGCGGGTCGTCGGTCCGCTTCGCGAGGTCGATCTCGAGCCCACGGCCGCGGACCTCCAGCTTGTCGCCGGAGCCCCAGAGCAGCCGCACCGCCGGGAACGCCTTCACGTCGGCGACGGCCTCGCCGCCGTCGCTGCGCTCCTCGAGGTTCGACTCGATCTTGCGCTCGACGAAGCCCGGGATAACCAGCTGCGTCACCGCGCCGAGCACGACCACGCCGATCACGACCGCTACGAAGATCTTCATCGCGGCCATTCTGTCGCTTCCGCTCGCGAGACGCGCTGCTCAGGAGCGGAGAGGGCGGGATTCGAACCCGCGAGAGAGCTTTCGCCCCCTACTCGCTTAGCAGGCGAGTGCCTTCAGCCACTCGGCCACCTCTCCAGGGGGCCAGATTGTAGGCCTCTTGCGGCATTTGTCTCAGTCTCCTGCGATTTGCGGGGGTTTTGCCGTCCGAGGGCGGCCCTACCTTCCGGCGCATGGGTTGGCACGAGGGCCGTCTGGCCGCGTTCGACGTCGAGACGACAGGGGTTCACCCGGCGTCGGATCGGATCGTGACCGCGGCCGTGAGCCTCGTCGGCGGCGGACTGGCGACGGTCAGCCACGACTGGCTGATCGACCCCGGCGTCGAGATCCCGGCCGGCGCGACCGCCGTGCACGGGATCGCCACCGAGCAGGCGCGCGCCGAGGGCCGGCCGCCGGCCGAGGCGGTCGAGGAGATCACGACGCTGCTGGCCGAGCAGATCCTCGGCGGCGTGCCGGTGATCGCGTTCAACGCCCGCTTCGACCTGACGATGCTGGACCGCGAGGCGCGCCGCCACGGCGTCGTCCCGCTCGTCGACCGCGTCGGTGGCGAGGACGGGATGCTGGTCGTCGACCCGCACGTGCTCGACAAGCAGTTCGACCGCTTCCGCAAGGGCAAGCGGACGCTGACCGCGGTCTGCGCGCACTACCGCGTGCCGCTGACCGCCGAGGAGGCGCATGCCGCGAACGCCGACGCGCTCGCCGCCGCGCGCGTCGCCTGGCGACTCGGGCAGGCGAGCGTCGAGCTGAGCGCGCTCGAGCTGCGCCAGCTGCACGGCCATCAGGTCGCCTGGGCGGCCGAGCAGGCCGCGTCGTTCCAGGAGTACCTGCGCAGCAACGGCAGCGTCGAGCGGATCGAGGGGGCCTGGCCGATCGTGCCGGAGCCGATCGTCGCCGCGCCCGGCGTGGGCCAGCTCGCCGCCTGATCTTCCCGACCGATCAGTTCTGCTCTCCGGGCCGGTCTATACGGTGTTCGGTTCGCATTCGAGTAGATGGGATTGGATTGAGTACCCCCGCGATCCTTGCTGAGGATCTACACAAGTCATTCGGTGAGACGCAGGCGCTGGGTGGCCTGAACTTCGCCGCCGAGGAGGGCACGGTGCTCGGCGTTCTGGGCCCCAACGGCGCCGGCAAGACCACCGCGGTGCGCATCCTCACCACGCTGCTGCGCCCCGACTCCGGCCGTGCGACGGTCGCCGGTCTCGACGTCGTCGACGACGCGGTGCAGCTGCGCTCGCGGATCGGCCTCGCCGGCCAGTACGCGGCGGTCGACGAGAACCTGACCGGCAGGGAGAACCTGGAGATGGTCGGGCGGCTCTACCACCTCGGCCGCGAGGCCTCGCGCACGCGCGCCGACGAGCTGCTGGAGCAGTTCGACCTCGTCGATGCCGCGAAGCGCCCGGCGAAGACCTATTCGGGTGGCATGCGGCGCCGGCTCGACCTCGCGGCGGCGCTGGTCGCCCGTCCGCCGGTGCTGTTCCTCGACGAGCCGACGACCGGCCTCGACCCGCGTGGCCGGCTCTCGATGTGGGAGACGATCGAGGGGATGACCGCCGCCGGGACGACCGTGCTGCTGACGACCCAGTACCTCGACGAGGCCGACCGGCTCGCCGACCGGATCGTCGTCATCGACCACGGCCACGTGATCGCCGAGGGGACGGCCGACGAGCTCAAGGACCGCGTCGGCGGCGAGCGACTCGAGGTCCAGCTCGAGCAGGGCGCCGACGTCCAGCGGGCGATCTCCGCGCTCGCCTTCGTCTCCGACGATCCGCCGGTCGCCGACGACGGCTGGGTCCGCGCGTCGGTCCGCAAGCGCGGCGGCCGCTCGATCGCCGAGGCGGTGCGGCGGCTCGACGAGGAGAACGTCGGCATCCAGGACATCGCCCTGCGGCGTCCGACGCTCGACGACGTGTTCATCTCCCTCACCGGCCACAGCGCCGAGGACGGCTCCGAGAGTGACGAGACGGCCGCCGCGGCGGCCGAGGAGGTAGGCGCATGAGCGCGCTCGCGATGGCGGCTTCGGACACGATGGTCCTGGCCACCCGCAACCTGAAGCGGATCCCGCGTCAGCCGGACCTGCTGATCGCCTACACGGTCCAGCCGGTGATGTTCGTGCTGCTGTTCGTGTTCGTCTTCGGCGGGGCGATCGTCACGCCCGGCTTCGACTACGTCGACTTCCTGATGCCGGGGATCATCGTCCAGTCGATCGCCTTCGGCGGGTTCGTGACCGCGCTGGGGCTGTCGGAGGATGTGCAGAAGGGGCTGATCGACCGCTTCCGGTCGCTGCCGATGGC
Organism: Thermoleophilaceae bacterium; assembly: GCA_035630455.1. Taxonomy (GTDB): domain Bacteria; phylum Actinomycetota; class Thermoleophilia; order Solirubrobacterales; family Thermoleophilaceae; genus JAAYBF01. The sequence continues at coordinate 37,795 of DASQKP010000027.1, read as the reverse complement.
GCGCTCCGCGGTGCTCGCCGGGCGGACGCTCTCCGACATCCCGCTCAACCTGCTGTCGCTCGTCGTGCTGCTGGCCGTCGGCTTCGTCTCCGGCTTCAGCTTCGACTCCGACATCGGGAAGATCCTGCTCGGCATCGCGCTGCTGCTGTTCTTCGGCTACGCGTTTTCGTGGATCTTCGCGCTGGTCGGGCTGTTCTCGTCCTCCCCGGAGACCGCGAACTCGATCGGCTTCACGGCGATCTTCCCGCTGACGTTCGCCTCGTCGGCGTTCGTGCCGGTGGACTCGATGCCGGACGGGCTGAAGCAGTTCGCCGAGGTCAACCCGATCACCACGGTCGTCGACGCGGTCCGTCACCTCTGGCTCTCGACCCCCGCGCACTCCGACGTCTGGATGTCGTTCGTCTGGTGCGTCGTCCTGATCGCGATCTTCGCCCCGCTCGCGGTGCGGCGCTATCGCGTGGTGAGCGCCTGATCGGGTGGGGGACGTTCCGCCCGCACCACGCGTGACGTTCTCGCGCACCGTCTACGAGAACAAGTGGATGCGGTTGCGCGAGGACGTGTTCGTGCGGGCGGACGGGTCGGAGGGGCTGTACGCGGTCGTCGACAAGGCGCCGGCGACGGCGGTGATCGCGATCGACGGCGACGAGGCGGTGCTCGTCGAGCAGTTTCGCCACCCGGTCGGCGCCCGCTTCTGGGAGCTGCCGCAGGGGGCGTGGGAGGGCAAGGACGCGCCCGATCCTGAGCAGCTCGCGCGCGGCGAGCTGGCCGAGGAGACGGGCATGCGCGCCGGGTCGATGGAGAAGCTGGGCCGGCTGTTCTTCGCCTACGGGATCACCGGCCAGCCGTTCGACGTCTGGCTCGCGACCGACTTGACCCAGGGCGAGCAGGCGCTCGAGCCGGAGGAGGAGGGATTGCGCGTCGGGCGGTTCCCGCTCGCGCGCGTGGAGGAGATGATCGTCGACGGGACGATCGCCGACTCCGCGACCGTGGCGGCCTTCGGGCTGTTGCGGCTGCGCCGGCCGGAGCTGCTGCCGGCGCGGTGACGATATTCATCGCCCTGCTGGTGGGCCTGGCGGTGGCGCTGCTGCGGCCGAGCAGCCGTGCGGCGATACCGCGGCCGGCGTTCATCTCCGCGCAGGCGGTGCTCGGCGTGATGCTCGGCACCTATGTCGAGTCGTCGTCGCTGTCGGCGCTCGCCGACGACTGGCTGCCGGTCGCGGTGGTGAGCGTCGGGACGCTGGTGCTGAGCATCGGCGCCGGGCTGGTGCTGACGCGGTCGACCGAGCTGGATGCGCCGACCGGCGCGCTGGGGATGGTCGCCGGCGGGGCATCGGGGATCGTGGCGATGGCCGACGAGCTCGGCGCCGACGCGCGACTCGTGGCGTTCATGCAGTACCTGCGCGTGCTGGTGGTGGTGCTGTCGATCCCGGTCGTCGTGGGGCCGGGGTTCCCGGCGGCGGGGAGCGGTGGTGGACCCGACGACGGGCCGCTGCTCGCGGGGGCGAGCGACTGGCTGCTGACGATCGGGGTGGCTGTCGTCGGTGCCTGGGCGGGACGGCTGACCAAGCTGCCGGCGGCGACGCTGCTCGGCCCGCTGCTGCTGGCGGGCGCGATCACGCTCGCCGAGCCCGATGCGCTCGACGTGCCGCCGCTCGCGCGCGAGCTCGCGTTCGCGCTGATCGGGCTGGAGGTCGGCCTGCGCTTCACGGCCGACACGCTGCGCTCGATGGGCCGGCTGCTGGGTCCGGTGATCGTCGCGATCCTGGCGCTGATGGCGGGCTCGTTCCTGTTCGCGCTCGGGCTGACCGCGACGACGTCGGCGAGCCTGCTCGAGTCCTACCTGGCCACGACGCCGGGCGGGCTCTACGCGGTGCTCGCGGTGGCGTTCGGAGCGGGGGCGGACACGACGTTCGTGGTCGCGGTCCAGACACTGCGGCTGCTGTCGCTGGTGATCCTGGCGCCGTTCGTGGTTCGATGGGTCGTTCGCCGGGTAGCCCGAGAGTCATGTTGAAATCGATGCTCAAAGCCCGTGCGGCCAAGCGCGGGGCGCGGATGCTCCCCGGTGGCTGGATCACCCTCGCGGCGCTGCACCCGCGTAGCCGGCGGATCGGCGCGGCGGCAGCCCGGCGCGGCTGGCGCGAGATTCAGAAGCACCGCGGCCACTAGCCGGACCTCAGGTCAGAATCAGCGCCCTGAAGCGCTCTGACCTCCAGCCGATCCTGCGGGCACGAGCCGGCGCCCTGCGCGCGGCTGCGCCGCGCATCCTGCTGGCGGCGGTCGCGGCGGGCGTCGCATGGTTCATTGCGGCCGAGCTGCTCGACGGCGAGCAGCCGTTCTTCGCTCCGATCGCGGCGGTCCTGACGCTGGGGCTTGCGGTCGACCGGCGTGGCGCGCGGGCCTGGGAGCTGGCGCTGGGGGTCGCGCTCGGAATCGGCGTGGCGGACCTGATCGTGATCGCGACCGGGACGGGAACGTGGCAGCTCGTCGTGGTGATCTCGCTCGCGATGGCCGTCGCCGTGCTGGCCGGCGGGGGTGTGCTGCTCGTCAACCAGGCGGCGATCTCGGCCGTGCTCGTCACGACGCTGCAGATGCCGCAGGGGTCGTTCTCCGGCGAGCGGTTCATCGACGCGCTGATCGGCTGCGGCGTCGCGCTCGTGGCCAACGCGATCGTGCCGGTCCATCCCGTGCGGCTGGTGCTGAGGCGGATCGAGCCGCTGCTGCGCCGGCTGTCCGGAACGCTGGTCGACATCGCCGACGCGCTGGCGGCGGCCGACATCGAGGCGGCGCGCGAGGCGCTCGATCGCGCCCGCGCGCTCGATCCCGCGGTGCGCGAGCTTCAGACGGCTGTGGGCGCCGGCCGCGAGACGACCCAGATCGCGCCGACGCGCCGCGGCTCGCGCGGGCAGGTCGAGCGCCTTGCCGCCGCCTCGAACTCGATCGACCTCGCGGTCCGCAACACCCGCTCGCTCGCGCGTACCGCGGTCCGGGCGATCGACCTCCACGAGCACGTCCCCGAGCTGATCACCGACGCGATCCGCGACCTCGCCGCCGCCACGCGCGCGCTCGATCGCCACCTCGCCGATCCCAAGCCCGACTCGCCGGCGGTGGGGGCGGCGCTGCGTGCGGCGGCCCAGGCGACCGCCGCGCTCGAGCAGACCGGCAACCTCTCGGTCAACATGATCGTCGGCCAGGTCCGGGCGACCGCCACCGATCTGCTGCTGGGCCTCGGGCTGTCGCCGGACGAGGCGATTGCCCGCGTCCGCTCCGCCCGCGACGACCTCGAGATCTAGCCCGCCGGGCGGTCCTGCTGCTCGGGCCGGTCGGCCGTCGGCGTCTCGGGCCGATCGCCGGGCTGCTGCTTCAGATGGTCGGCCGCCCGCTGCGCCTTCTCCTTGGCGGTGCCATGGCCCGTCGCGATCTCACGCAGCTTCTCCGCGTCGCGCTTCAGCCCGTCGGTGCCGCCACGTCCGTCGACCACCTTCTTCGCCTTGTCCGCCAGCTGATTCCACTTCATCTCATGCCTTTCCTAGGGGACCCCCAGGTTAGGCCCATCCACGCCTCCCGCCCGATCCGCCTAGAATGGCCTGCCGGCCCCTCCAGGGCCGCTTGCGCCCGTAGCTCAGCTGGATAGAGCGTCGGTCTACGGAACCGAAGGTCAGAGGTTCGAATCCTCTCGGGCGCACCTCACGAAGACCCTGCAAATCGCGGGGTTTTCGTCTTTCTGGGGGTATGCCCGTTGGCGAAGATCGGGCGAGTGGGCAACCAAGAGGGCAACAGCTTGCGGGGAACTGCCCCTTTAAATGGGTCTGCAGTCCACCTAGCGTCGCTGGCGGCAAGCGCACATAGGTGGCCCCGGGCGACGCGCCAACGCCCGGGGGCTGGGCAGCTGATAGCATATCTGCTAGGCGCTCTCGTGCGGCACCGGGCCGTCGGGGTGTGACACTTGGAGGTGTGAATTCATGCAGTCCGGACCGTGTGCGCTGCCTAGACGAGCGTCCGTCAAGCACTCCGACGATGGATGGGCGTCGCGGGATCGAGACCCGCGTCCGTTGACGGAGAACGCGGTTCCGCCGCGCACGTATCGACAGTCTCGTCCCATGAAGCCCCCGATGACTTTGGTAAGCCTGTTTGCGGGTGCGGGCGGACTCGACGCAGGACTCGAGCAAGCCGGCTTTAAGACCCGCTTGGCGATAGACAACGACGCCGACGCCATCGCGACGCTCAAGGCGACTCAGGCGGCGAAGGTGCCGGTCAAGGGCACGCGTGGTCGTCGATTCCTTCAGCACGCGACGATCTGCGAGGCGGACCTCACGAGATTGACCAAAGCTGACCTTAGTCAGCTCTGGGGGTCGGACGAGCGGCCCGCCCTCCTTGCGGGCGGCCCTCCGTGTCAGAGCTTCAGCAGTGCGGGGAAGCAGCGCGGAGTCGAGGACGCACGCGGACGCCTCTTCAAGGACTTCGTCCGGACAGCTCGCGCTTTGCGACCGGAGTTCGTGCTGTTCGAGAACGTGCAAGGCCTCGTCACCGCGCGAGACATCGACGGACGCGTCGGAGGTGTCCTGGCGCTCGTGCAGGACGAGTTCGAGCGCGCGGGCTATGCGTGCAGCTTCGCGCTCGTCAACGCCGCCGACTACGGAGCGCCTCAGCGCCGCGTTCGTCTGGTGATGGTGGGTTCCCGGCGGCACGCCCTGCCTAACTTCCCTCCCGCGCCGACCCACTCGAAGGACGGAGCCGGACAAGAGAGTCTGCTTCAGCCTTGGATTTCCATCCGAGAGGCGCTCCAGGGCCTTCCGGTCAAGGGGGAGGGGGACGTCGTCTGGGCGACCGACGCCATGGAGGAAAAGCTCGCGCAGGTCTCTCCGGGCAGCGGAATCCGGGTCGGCGGTTCTGTTGAGAACAACCGTCCCGGTGGGCATTGGGGCTATCGCCAGGACGGCTTCATCGCCGACTGGGACCAGCCAGCCCGGACGATCCGGGCCGCATCGACTCCCGACTGGCTGCGCATGCCAGACGGGCGGCATCGTCGCCTGACCTGGCAGGAGTGCGCTCGGCTGCAGGGCTTTCCACCCGGCTGGGGGTTTACCGGCGCCGCCACCAGCCGCTTTCGCCAAGTCGGCAACGCCGTGCCTCTGCATCTTGCGTCCGCGCTCGGTGCCGAGATCGCCACGAGCCTTCAAGAAGGGCCGCTCGCGCGAGGCACGCGACCCGAATCTCGGCCCTGGCCGGCGAGCTTTACCCGCCGCATCCGCTACACGAAGGCCGAGCACCGAGTCAACGGCTCGCTCCGACGTCGAAAGTCGCCGCAGCCCGTCGCCGCCTGAGCAAGCTCCGTTGACGGACAAAGTGGGGCGTGTTCTGTAACACTCCGGCTTCGTGGACCCCATACGAGAGTTCAGGTTCAGCGACGAGGAGCTCAAGGCGGACATCGCGCGAGCGACAGCGCTCTTCGTCAAACGAGTCCGGAAGGACGTCCCGGCGGCCTACGGGCCCAAGCTCGCCGAGGCACAGAAGGAGCTTGCCGAAGCGCTACGTCTGACCAGCGACCTGACCGATCTTCGGCCCGAAATCATCGCCGCCAACCCGGGCATCGTGCGTGCCTTGCGCTATGCGGCAGGCCCGCCGATCTCCGAGGAGGACTTCCGGACCGTCACCGGCTGGCCGTTCACGCCGACGCCCAACGCCAAGGTCGTCAGAGCGGTGGCCCCTGCTGTATGCGACACGGCCCGAGAACTAGCCGACCGGCTCCTCTTCCCCTGGCTAGACGAGAACCGGGGGCCCACCCCAAAGGAGCGACAGGCCGCCATCAACGGCACCGCCAAACTGCTCGCCGTCGAGCGCTTCCGGACAGAGCGCCGTGGAGGAGCGTCCAAGGAGCAGGAGGCCGAGGTGCGGCGAGTTCTCGCCGCCGAAGCCGATCTCACAGAGGTCGAGCGGCCCCCGAAGCGGAAGACCGGCCACATCGAGATGATCGACCACCTCGACAAGGGAACCTTCACGTCGGAGTGCGTCCTCCACGGCATGAAATGCGACGTCCCGGTTCGCCTTCCCGACGGGCTGCTCATGCCGATCGAGTGCAAAGTCAACAGCGGCCAGAAGAACGGCTGGAAGCGTGTCTCGCGCGAGGTCGAGGGCAAAGCCGCGCGCTGGCGAGAGAAATTCGGCTCTGCGAGCGTCGTGATCGCGATCATGCTCGACGGCAACTACGACCTAGGCACCCTCGCCCGGTTCCAAGACGAGGGCTACTTCATCTTCTGGGGCCATGACCCCCAGCGACTGGTCGACTTCGTGAACCACCACACGCCCTAGCCCCGTCTATAGACGGGAACCCGTGGCAGGCCGAGCACGCCTCGGTACTCAACCCGGATTCGACCACGATCGGCGATCCGCGCCATCGTCTGGGGTAGGACCCGGAAGTCAAGCGCGCTCCAGGGCAAGAACGGCACGAAGTCAACTGCCGCAGCTGTGCGAGCGACCGCGTCCCACTCCCAGACGAAGAAATGGGGTGGGACCATTCCTCCCGAGTCCTTCAAGCCCTTCATGCGCGGGCCGGCGCCACGGATGCGGTTTCGCGCCGGCACGCGGATGCTCTTGACCTGCGCCTGAAAGTCGCAACGGCTACAGAGCACGTCCCGGAGGGGCCTGTTCGCCCCATATCGCTCCAATCGGGCTTCGCAAGAAGGGCAGCGGACGTGGTCGATCACGAACTGCTCCGCTCGTTCTCCCGACTCCGTGTTGCTGATCGCTGCCATGGCGAGACGCTATACAGGCTGGTCGATGGCATCTCACGGACTTCCTCGGCCCTCCTCGCCAGAAGTCACTCGGCGGATGCAGCAGGTCCCTCGACGAGACACCGGCCCGGAGCTACGGCTGCGCTCCGAGCTACACCGGCGCGGTCTCCGCTTCCGAGTTGACGCTCCGCTGCCGTTCTTGCCCCGCCATCGCATCGATGTCCTCTTCGGTCCGGCGAAGGTTGCTGTCTACGTCGATGGATGCTTCTGGCACGGATGTCCAGAGCACGGCTCGATTCCCAAATCCAACACTGACTGGTGGCGCGAGAAGATCGACCGGGTGCGCCGACGTGATGCGGCGACAGACTCGAAGCTTCAAGACGAAGGATGGAAAGTCATTCGCATTTGGGAGCACGAGCCGACTGGCGGCGCGGCGGATCGCGTCGAGCGCGCTGTGCGGCGCACACGGAATCGTTAGCAAACACCAAAGCTTGGATCGTTGGATGTTGGAGGGCCGACCCAGGTCCCAGACACGGGCTTACGCAGGGTTGTAGCCTTGTGCTCGTGAACGTTCCAGCGACAGCCCAGGCGCCCCTGTGGGACGGGAGCCTGATGAGCAACGAGCGCGTCTCGGTCGCAATTGTGGGCCGTAGACAGAGGTCCGTGCGTGACCCGTCCGACGGCAGCGTAAGTACGGTGTATCTGGTCCGTGTCCGGTACTCCGACGGTCGCGAGAAGGAGTGGGTCGAGGAGGCTGTCAAGGCGCAGGCGTAGCCTGCGCTCGAGTTCTAGTCGTGATGCGATCTAGGTTTGCTCACAAGTGGTTAACACCCGGATAACCACCGAGTCCGTGGCGGCCAACGCCGTGGACACGGATCCCATAGTCCTTCGCGAATCGGATACTCGCAGGCTTGTGTTCAAGCCGATGATCGTTGACAAGTCCGAGGCGCCAGTGAGAGGCGTGTTCGTCTGGCAGCGTAAGTTGAAGGCGGGCACGTGGGGCGACCTCACTGGGGAGTCGCTTACCACCATGAAGGCTGGAGAGGGTTACAGTCTGGAGCTCCATTCCGACGAGGTGAACACTTTGCTGAATGGCGTTCAGGCTCGGAAGGAGATATACGAGCAATACGGCATTCAGTTCGGGGCGCAGGATTTCTACGCCGGAGCAGAGTTACCTGACGTGGTGCAGAGGATTCTCGAGGAGCCTGATTCGGAGCTCGCCAAGGCGCTACGCGCCTTGGATCCGGAGAGTCGCGTAAGCCTCGGTCGTTCGGTCGATGTCTCCAAGTTAGATGCGTTCTTGGATGAGTGGGACGCCAATGGGGAGAACGATGATGAGGGTTACTGGCAAGACCTTCTCGCACGAAACGCGTGGGTCTTCTCCCAGCTCACTGGATCACCGGTCGTCTTGCTCCAAGAGCGAGCGTACGTTGGGGGAAAGGGAATCTCGAACACCGGTGGAGGGATGGTCGACTACCTTCTCGCGAACACCCTTACCGAGAACGTCTCGCTGGTCGAGATCAAAACTCCTGGTGCAAGTCTCTGCCACGCTCAGTATCGGTCGAGCGGATCGTACGTCCTTGGCAAGGACCTCGTTGGCGGGGTTGTGCAGGTACTCGGATACCGCGACACCTTCCTGAACGAGATTGGAAGTCTTCGGCAGGGCTCCGATACCTATCAGGCCTACAACCCGCAGTGCTATGTCGTAGTTGGACGTATCGCTTCTCTCCCTGACGGAGATGCGAAGCGCAGTTTCGAGCTCTTCCGCGGAGCGCAGTCGGTTCATATCTTGGCCTTCGATGAGGTTCGGGCGCGTCTACAGGGCATCCGGGACGTGCTCCTCGCCGACGACGGGGCGAGCGCGAGCTAGTCGAAACGTGGCCGGGCGGGGACGTAAGCTTTACGTCGGGTGACGAGCGCGGGAACTCCACAATCGCGAGTCGCGATCAGACTGCCGTTCCCCGCGGCGGCCTGCCCGAATTGCAACGAACCGAGGTTGCCCGGCCCGTGTCCCGAGTGCGGCGTCGAAGTCCCGGGCGTCGATGAGGTCGATGCTGCGCTGGCCGCACGCCAGTCCGCGCTTGGGGAGCTAGCGCAAGAGGCCTCAGCGTTGGTGGCGGCATTTGCGGCTCCACCGCAGCCGCGGGTTGTAGTAGGCGCTGACCAGTTCGTGGCGTGCGTCGAGGACCTTGGCGTGGTTTCGAGAGCGGCTGAAATTGCAGGCATGTGGACGTGCCTCGCCGCCTTTGACTACGACGACTCCCAGGAGGTCGGCGGCCCGCTTAGGCGCACTGTGGCCGAGTACCTGGAGAGGATCCGTGAGTTACTCGAGGATTCGTGGGAGTTAGCTCTCTTCGAAGTGTCGGGACCGGGTGCACAGTTGCGCGACGAGGCGATCGCGGCGGGTCGGTGGGGCGCTGAGATCGTCGATGTTCTTCTGCGAGCGCTAGTAGCTGGCAGTCCGAGTGAAGCCGAGCAGGCGGCGGTCGCCTTACAGGAGCTGCTCGACAGGTTTTGGTTCTTCGATCGGTTGGACGCGCTGGCAGATGAAGCCAACGAATCCGCCGAGTTGGACGACAATGCGCGCATTGCACGGGTAGTTGGCAGGACCGGAAACTACGTGGACGAGTTCGGGACGTTGGACGTGCAGGCGGTGCTCGGTGCCTACGCTGACCAGGACGCTCCGCTTGACCATCTCGCCCGTGACGCATCGCGCTACCTGGAGGCGATATTCGCCCCTGCCGAGGCTCGTGACGACGGTGCGTATGCACTTCTTGTGCTTCCGGCGGTGATGTTGGCGACGCTCGACCGGCCGCTTTTGGCGTATCGCGCGGCGCGCCTGACCTATGACCTCTTGCTACGGGCTTGGGGTAGCGATTCGGCCGCCGTTCGCATGATCGTCAGCCGCGCAACCGACGAGGCACCGCGCCTCCTTGCGGCGAGTTCGCGCATTCAACAAAGCTTCCGGCTTCTTGCGTATGACGAGCGCGGTGACGAGGTGGATGACGTCGCGGCTGTCACGACTGGCTTGAACGCTTACCAAGAGGTCGCAGAGTCCGCCTATCGGATGCTTGGCCATATGGTGCTCGACCTCGATCGCGTCGCGCGGGGTGGCTCTCCGTCTCCGGCGACTGCGGATGCGCCGATGATCGGTTCATTGACACAGGAACTCACGGCGTCTGATGACCCGGCGGCGCGAGAGCTGGGTGCTGCTTGCGACAGCGCGCTTCGCAACGCCATCGCGCACTCTCAGTACCGCTGGGATCCTCAAGCCGAGTCAGTCCATGACCTGAAGACCGGCGAAACATGGGACGCCGACACGCTTCAACAGTCGATGCACGCTCTGATCGGCGCGGTAACCGGTGCCGACGCTAGTTGGGCGTGCTTTGTCGTGGCGAGCGACCTTGAGCTGTCGCCGTCATGGGCGACTGACGGCAGCGCGCCAGAGGCAACCCTTTTGCTCGCTGCTCTTGGCTTCAGCTCACGAGGGTTTCATGTTCGCGGTGTGGAAGACGACGGTGCCACGGTAGTGATCGAACCACCAGACACGATTGACCCATCGCGGCTTATCCCTGGGCTTGGTGGCATGGCCGTTAACGCCCCTAAGGCAGCCAGATACCGCGTCAAGAGTGCTGATGACCACACGGTTCTGTTGGAGGTCGCCGCCACAGCCCTGTGGCAGGCACTGAACGCCGACGCCGAGGTACAGGACCTCGCGATTGTCGAGACCACAGTGAGCGCGATGATCGCTGCGGGGTGGGATCAGACGGACGCAATCGAGGAGATAGCGACGCTTGAGGCCAAGGTCGTCGCTGTGACCGGCATGCAGGTTCTTGCAGAGGCCGTTGGTCCGTCGGCGCTTGAGGTCATACGACGCCGCCTGGCGCATCTGCGGGAGTTCATTGCCACCTCTCCGCACAAGCGGCGGGCACTGAACAACCTCCGCGACAAGCTCGCGCGGGCTGAAGCGACCGCAGTTGCATCTGCCATCGACGACGTCGCGAGGCGGCGCCTGGTTGATCAACTGACCGGTCTCTGCCAGTGGGCCGACCAGCGAGGTATTAACTGGCCACCGAGCCTGGAACGCCCTCCAGCCAGGGAGGGCTAAGCGACGTCGGCTTCGCGTTCTTGGGCGATCAGTTTGCTCAATTTCTCTAGCCGGTCGGCCACTTCGGGATAACCGGCAGCGCGGACACCTACGTGCAGGGGCTGGTCTTCGGGAAGGGCAGCCAAGATCTCGTGGGGTACTTCCGCCTGGGTGGCCAGCATCTTCCGGAACGTCTCGCCGAACAGCTCGTCCGTTGACGTGAGGCGAAGCATCTGGTGTTCTGCTGTGGTGGCTGCGACAAGCTTCGACAGGTCGCCCCATGACTGTCGGGCCTGGGCGTTGAGCTTGATCCGCGTGTCGATCTCTTCGGGGTTGGTTGTCCGGTAGTCAATCGCCGCTCGGACTTGCCGTTCGGTGAGGTTGAGCAGTTCAGCGGTCGCGGGAACTGTGGCCGTGCCTCCTGGGTGGCTGTCGATGGTTTGGATTACCTCCCAGACATCTGGGCCGCCTACCAATGCGGCTCGAGGTCCGGTTGGTCCATCGCGGAACGTGATCTCGGGATGCTCGGTCATCTCGGGATCAGGATGGGCTTTCCGCAAGAGGAGTGTGCGTAGGCGAGGTCGTCGTCTGGAGCGGCTGAGGTGGACACGGCGCAGCAGCTAGCATATACGCTGTCTACGATGTCGAAGTTCGGTAGCCGCCTCTGCTGGGCTCCGCCTCCGTTTCATGTTCCGAAACGTGGAACGTAGGCGAAATGCTCAAGGGCCAGGATGTCGTCGTGCTGTTGAAGCTCCTCGGCCGGACCGAGCCGGTGGGTGCGCGCCAGCTCGCGGCCGAGTTGGGCTTCAATGTCGCCGGTACACAGCGTGCCTTGCGCCGCCTCGACGACGCCTGGCTGCGTTGGGGGGTGCGCCGGGGAGTTCATATCCCGCACGCCGAGGAGTTCCTCATCAACGCGGTGAAGTTCTGCTTCCCGGCTAGGCGCGGAGGCGAGGCGCGGGGGATCCCGACCTCGTGGGCCGCGGAGCCCTTGAGGGGTGAGCTGGCGGCCACGACCGATTTGCCGCCTGTGTGGCCGCACGCTCTGGGCAAGGTGCGTGGACTCGTGCTCGAGCCGTTGCATCCCATGGTTCCCGATGCGGCCAAGTCAGACCCGGAGTTGGCAGAGCGCCTGGCGCTGGTCGACGCGCTGCGGAGTCGGGAGGGCGCGCGCGTCAAGGGGCTGGCCGGGCTCCTGAAGGAACGCATCGATATCGAGGCTGGTCTCCTGCGCGACCACCTGCGCTCGAAATAGAGCAGAACGCGCTATCTCGAACACCTCCAACCGCCATCGGCGCGCGCGGCGCGCTGGGGTGGTCAGCCGGCGGTCTGTATCGCGTATCGATACGCGATACACGCCTTCACCAAGCGCGGTCTTCTTCGAAATCTGACTGTTCCGCTGTCAGCGGAACATGGGGGTTTCGCGGAACTTCGCCGACGGTCTACCGAGCCGGAGCCGGCCCGGTGGGCAACAAAAGGGCAACAGCCCCCACAGATCCCCAACGATTCCCAACGAACTCGCCTCCCCACAAACCGCTCTAGAACGCGCCCCAACGCACTCAAACGCCCCCCAGACCTGGACTACGGAACTGCTCCGCGTCTCGACCGGAGGCGTACGACACCGAAGGTCTTAGGACTTCCGCTAGCTGGTGTCTTCAGGCAGGTCGGCGCCGCAGCGCGGCTACCGGCAATGCGAGGACCAGCAACGCCCAGTATGCGACGCCGGTCCACGAGGCCACGCCGTAGGAGAGCCGCCACTCCCTGACGACGGGTCTGCCCGTAGACGGGTCGTCGCCAACCGATGTCGTTCGCACGTGCCAGCGGCCAGCTCGTTCGAACAGTGCCACGCTATTCGAATCGGAGGACGTGCCCTCAGCCGAGTCCGGCTCCCAGCAGGGATCGGTGACAACCCCGCACATATCTACGATGGGCGTCGCGTTTACCAACAGCAGGGGCACTATCCACGATCTTGCTTTCAGCTCGTGTGTCGGGTAGCCGCTCTCGGCGTAGGCTGGTGGTTTGTCGGCGCTCTCGAGCCTGAAGCGCGCCAGGGGAACCCCGAGAACGCCGATCGATTCCACGCGGCCCGGGTCCTCGCCAGCCTCACGGCTCGGGGCTGTCGGTGGCGCTGGTTCAGCCACCACCCCGAACGGCTGCGCGACCGTCGCGGCGACCACCAGGGAGAAGATCAGCCAGTACCCACCCGTTCGGCCGCTCGCGACTGCCAACGTCAACGCCAACCCGACGCACGCGACGACGGCCTCGACCGCTCCAAGGGTCCAGCTCGCCTCGCCGCCATCGCGCCCGACGACGAGCACCGAGAGCAAGATCAACCCGAGTAGCACTAGGGCCGCGCCGACTCTCGTCACGCTAAGCAACTTGCGAACCTCGTTGCATCTACAGAGCCATCGACACGAAGGCCCTGTCGCTCAAGCCCCTTGCGGTTGAGGCGGCCCTCACTTCCGACGTCAATCGCGAGGAACGGCGCTCGTCAGGAGAGTGCTTGGGAGCTTCGTCTCGCGGACTTCGATCGCGCTGGGCGGAAGCAGCTCGCCGTTGGGTAGCCGCACCTCGAAGCGAAGCCCTCGCCCGGCGCGAATCGGCCGGACTCGGATGTTTCCCCGTATCGCGGTAGAGAAGCGCACCTCGTAGAACCGGCGGTCGTGCTGGGCTCGGACGAGAACCTCGGTATCGGCCGGCGACCGACCGCTGATGGTCAGCCGGTCGCCGTCCAGCAGCGGCGCTCCTGCGAGCTGGGACACGCCATTGGCGGTATCCCCCCGGCGGGGGCTCCCCTTGACGCTCATCACCAATCCCCCGCGGCGTCCCAGATGACCATGCTCCAATGATCTTCGCAACGTGGTGGGAGAGCAGGCGACGGCCAGGATGTCTGAACCGAACCAGTTGCGGCACTGAGAGGCGCTCTGCTCGCGTTGCTCGCCCGTCGCTCGTAGCAGTCCGGGGCCGCAACTCTCGCGGCCATCCCACGGACACTGGAAGCGCGGCTGGCTTCCTGGGCTAGAAGGGCTGGGGAACGGGTCGACCGGTACGCAGTCGAAGTCCGGTGCACAGGTGTCTCCCCAGTGCCCCGGCCAGTCGACCCAGTTCTGGTCGCCTCCAAACCCCCAACCCGTGGCGGGCGGGAACTCCAGGAGCGCACCCGAAAAGGGGTCGTCGTCGTTGCGGCCCCAGGATGAATCGCCGTCGTGATCGGCCTCCGGGAGGCTGCTTGGAGTCAGGCAGATCTGCGGCGGAATCGCGATTAGGTCGTTCTCGCACTCCGATGAGTAGGAAGCATGGCTGCCGCTCGCGACGTACACCCAGGGACGCTTTCCCTCGTCGCAGGAGTCTTCCCCGCCAGCATCGCACTCCAGCGATCCAGGCAGGTACCAGATTGTGGTGTTGTGCTGAGCAAGCGCTACCGCCTCGAACGCCTCGCCGTCAACTAACGACGGCACGACGGTGAAGCCCTCCCAATCTCCCTCGTGCTCGTCTACCGAGAGGTCGTTGTAGCGGTAGAAGGTCCAGTAGTCGATGTATGTGTACGTACCGGGCGACTCGACCGCGTGGTAATAGAACGCCGCCTTGTTGAAATTAGAAGTGCTCTTGTCGCCACCATCGCAGTCGCGAAGACCATTGTCGTCGCAGCCCGCGTCCGGCGCATGGTAGTTAGAGGGCGAGCTTCCGCCGAGCGACCCAATGTCGATCCAGCCTCCGCTCGGCATGCTTTGCAGCGCGGAGCTTCCCTCGATCGGATCCGTGTCGCAGCCCGAGGTGTCGCAGATCCGGTGGAACGCCGTAGAAGGAGAATTCGGATCGTACTCGGCGAGGAACCTCTCGATCTCGAGAGGACGCCACGTCTCGGTGGTGTCGAACTGGAGCATTGGGCGGAACCGGGCGGCTTGTATGTCCTCGGGCCCGATGATCGTGCTCGGTTGGCGCACCGTCGCGTACGGCCCGCCGGCAAGGAACGTTTCCTCATCGGTGCCGTCGGGTTCAATTGAGCGCCAGCCCGACCCAGTGCTATTGAAATAGATTCGGGTGCCGTCAACCGACCAGGTGAGCTCCTCGGCGTCGTCGGCAACCTCTTCCAGGTCGGTGTTATCAAGATCGATCGTGTAAACCGAGTAGTCGGACTCGTTCTCGGCGAGCCCTAGGAACGCCACCTCATCGCCGGCGGGAGACATCCGCACCCACCAGATGTCGACGAGGTCGTCCGCGGCAGTCAGCCGTTGCGCGTTACTCCCGTCGGCATCAGCGATGAAAAGGCCGAAATCGTCGAGTGGCGTGCCGCCGGAGCCGGTGTTCGAGGTGAACACGAGCCTTGTCCCGTCGGGCGTGAACGAGGCGTCGTACTGGTCGCCTGGCCACTCGATGAGTGGCGTCACATCGGGGGCGTGTGGCCAGCGGCTGTCACGGCTGAGCAGGTAAATATCGTCCTCGAAGGTTTCGCCGTCCATCCGATTGATGAGCACCTGGCGGCCGTCCGGGGCGAAGCGCATGAAGCGCCAGTAAGCATCGTCGTAGTCTGCGGGCATGACCTTGTGGAAGTCCGTGCCGTTCGTGTTCGCGGAAACAATCTCGCCATATGCGAACTGCTGCGCATCGCGGTAGGTCGCCTCAAAGAACACGTTTTGCCCGTCCGGAGCCACAGCCGGACCAACAGCCTCCTCATACCCTTCCGGCCTCGGGATTACTGGAGCGGTCTCGTTCGGATCATCCGGATCCTGCTGACTGATCCAAGAGTCGATCTGGCTCGCCGGAGTAGAGAAGACGTGGTCCTCCACTGGAGCGGCGCCGCTGCTGGCGAGACCCACGAACACCATGAGGCAGCCAGCAAGGACCGCCCGTCCTAATGAACCCATTCACCCTCCTAGCCTCCGGAAGGCGAAGGTATCAACTCGGCCAGGTGGCGTCAACGGGCGCAGACTGGCTATGGCGGAGCGATTGATGCACGGGCTGACGGTGGTCCGGGCTCGTAGGGGATAGTGGCCCGGTGGGCAACAAAAGGGCAACAGCCCCCACAGAACTCCAACGATCCCCAACGAACTCGCCTCCGCGGTTCATCGTTTCGGGCCCGCGGATCGCCGGAGAGTCTGACTCCCGTGACCGTTGCGGAAGGCCCGTAGCGTCGTAGAATCGCGCCGTGCCGTTCACGCGCAGGAACCTAAAGGGGGATCTGGAGGATCTCGGGTCCAACTTCGAGGGCGCGCCGGACTTGGAGTTCCGACTCGCGACCAAGGCGCTCGGGCTGGAGCGGTCCGGCCTCAGCTATCAGCGCATCCCGCCCGGCTATCGCTTCCCGTACGGGCACACGCACGAGGAGCAGGAGGAGCTGTACGTCGTCGTGCGCGGGAATGGGCGGATGAAGCTCGACGACGAGATCGTCGAGCTCGAGGAGTGGGACGTGGTGCGCGTACCTCCCGGCACTTGGCGAGGTTACGAGGCTGGGCCGGAGGGCCTCGAGATCCTCGTCTTCGGCGCGCCCAATCTCGGCGATGACCCCCGCGACGACGTGGAGGGCAAGCGCGACTGGTGGACCGGCTAGGGCGGGCCCCTGGGTCTTCCGCCCCTTAGGGCGCCCGGTACCGGAACGACACGACGACGGCGCCCTTGCGCTTGCCGCAGCGGACGGCGCGGCCAGGTCCGGGCGGGTCGCGGCGGACGCAGCGGAAGCCGTCGATCCGGACGACGCGCCCGCCACCGGTGGCCGCCGTCTCGGCCCACTTGGCCGACAGCGTCCGCGCGGTGTCGCAGGGGGGTCCCTTCGAACGCAGCCTGGTGATGGTGTCGCCGATGCCCTCGCAGCTCTTGGTGCGAGCCGCGTGTGCCGGCGCGGGCAGCGCGACCGCCAGGGCGATCGCGGCGAACAGGGCGATGCGTAGTTCCCTCATGGGCCCCACCTACCCGCGGCGCCCGCCGCCTCAACCTCCGCCGGCCGCGCCAACGCCGCGAGCAGGTCGGCCTGGGCGACCAGGCCGACCAGCCGGCCGCTGCCGTCGATGACCATCGCGGCGTGGCGATGGCCGTCGGTCAGCGCGCCGACCAGCGCGGTCGCGGGGTCGGACGGGCCGGTGGTCAGGCGGGCGACATGACGTCGCCGACGGCGCAACCCGGCTGCGCCAGCTCGCGCAGGCCGACGCCGCCGACGGGCCGGCCGTCGTCGTCGAGCACCGGCAGCAGGCGGACTCCCGAGTCGAGCAGCAGCCGGCGCGCGACGTCTGGATCGGCATCGCGAGCGACCGAGATCACATCCCGCGACATGATCTCGGCACAGGTCAGGTCGGCCCGCTCGCGGGTCAGCATCCGGGCCTCGAGCTCGGTCAGCAGCAGACCGAGGTCGTCGCGGCCGATGTCGAACGTCTCGCCCATCTTCGCCAGCACCGCGTCGACGTCCTCGGAGCGCAGCCCGGCGCGTTGCGACGGCAGCGGGTCGTCGGTCGCGACCGGGTTCGCCTTGACGTGCGGATAGGCGTGGCCCGACAGCCTGTGGAACGCCCAACCGGCGGCGACCAGCATCAGCGCGCTCGCCGCGACCGGGTCGAGCGGGAACAGCCAGCCGGCCGAGTCGACCGCGGAGCCGCCGACGGTCGCCGTCAATGCCGCCGCCGCGCCGGGCGGATGGAGGCAGCGCCCGACCGACATCACGCCGATGGCGAGCATGACCGCCAGGCCGCCGGCGGGCGCCCCGCCGCCGAGCACCTGCGCGACGCAGACGCCGACCAGCGCCGACAGGCCGTTCCCGCCGATCACCGGCCACGGCTGGGCCATCGGGCTCGACGGCACCGCGAACACCAGCACCGCCGACGCCGCGACCGGCAGCGCGATCCACGGCGAGGCCAGGTCGTCGCCGTGCAGCGCCAGGCCCAGCAGGCCGACCGCCGAGATCGCCAGGCCAGCGCCCAGGCTCGCGAACGCGCGGTCGCGACCGGTCGCGCCGGCCAGGATCGGATTGAACAGCCGCCAGCGCCGAGATTCCATCGGCGGCGGACCCTACCGGCGCATCATGGCCCGTCCCCGCGGCGGCCCGTGGCCGCCGCGGGGCGAGACGTGCGGATCGGTCAGCAGACGGCCGACACGGCGAACGCCCGGTCGGCCAGCTCCGGCGGTCCGGGGAACACACTGAGCGTCGTGACCGTCACGGTCTTGTTGTCCTCGCCTACCTGCGTGCCGATCGTGCCGACGTCGGTCCCGGTCGCCGACTGGGTCGCGGTGACCGCGCAGGCGTTGACCGGCTGCGCGAACGTGACCGTGTAGGTCCCGAGCGACGGATGCGTCACGGCGCTGACGCCACGCGCGGCGATGCTCGTTCCCGCCACCGACACCCGAGCGAAGCTCAGCTTCTCCTGCGTCGCGGACACCGCGTCGCTGGTCAGCTGGGCGGGGGTCTTCGAGCCGACCCGCTCGGCGTTCAGGCCGGTCGCCACGCCGGTCGCGTTCGTGGTGAACGGCTTGGTGTTGTCGCCGCCCTTGCCGGCGTTGATCGTGCCGACCAGCGAGCCCGCGGTGAGGAACTCGAAGGCGAGGCCGTTGGCGACGTTGCGCGAGCGAGCGCACGGGTAGTTCCTCGCCGGCGTGCCGCCGGGATCGGAGCGGCATCCGAAGAGCAGGCCGCCACCACCGCCGACCGCACGGTTGGAATAGCGCATGCCCCAGCCGTTGTTGCTGGCGATCACCTTGGTCTCGGCGGCGAACGCGCCGGACTTCGGGTTGCGCTTGCCCCCGATCAGTCCGGCCGACTGGGCCACGGCGAACGGCGAGATCACGAGGGTGAGCACGAACGCCGTCCCCAGCACCGTCCTGACCCTGCCGCCTTGTCCGACCTTGAATCGATTGAGCTGTCTGAACATCTCACGCTCCTCTTGTAGTCGTCGGAATTGCGTTCCTCGTCGTAAAACGACGACCTCGCCCGAGTTGCGCTCGGCTGGGAGACTCGGGAGCGATGACGGACAAGCGAGAATCGGCGGCGATCGATCTCGCCGGGGTCGTCGAGGTCCCGCCCGCGTCGGAGACGCGGCATCCCGACGTCCGGCAGCCGCCGGAGCGACCGCTGCGACTGCTCGTGCTGCTCGGCCTGATGGCGGCGCTCGGCCCGGCGTCGATGGATCTCTACCTGCCGGCGTTGCCGACGATCGCCGACGAGCTCGGCGTCTCGGTCTCGGTCACCCAGCTGACGATCGGGTCGTTCCTGGTCGGGCTCGGGGTGGGGCAGCTCGTTGCCGGTCCGATGAGCGACGTCCTCGGGCGGCGGCGTCCGCTGCTCGTCTCGATCCTCGTCTACGTATTCGCGACGGCGCTCTGCGCGGCGGCTCCGGGGATCGAGGTGCTCGTCGTCAGCCGGCTGCTCCAGGGCGTGAGCGCGGCCGCGGGGGTCGTGATCGCGAGGGCCGTCGTGCGCGACTTCTACTCGGGCGCCGAGGCCGCCCGCTACCTATCGCGCCTGATCCTGATCTTCGGGCTGGCGCCGGTGCTCGCGCCGTCGCTCGGCGCCGCCATGCTCACCGTGACGTCATGGCGCGGCCTCTTCGGGCTGCTCGGCGTCGCCGCGCTTGCGCTGCTGGCGGCGGTCGCTGCCTGGCTGCCCGAGACGCTCCCGCGCGGTCAGCGCCGCCCAGGAGGGGTACGTGCCACCGCGGGGTCGCTGAGGGCGCTGATCGCGGACCGCTCGTTCGTCGCCTACGCGTCCGCGCTGGGCCTGGCGACGGCGGCTATCGTCGGCTACATCGCCGGCGCGCCGTTCCTGCTGCAGGAGGTCCACGGTGTGTCGCCCGGGGTGTACGGCGCCCTGTTTGGCGTCAACGCCGTCGCGATGATCGTCGCCGCCCAGGTGAACGCACAGATCGTCGAGCGGGTCGGGACGGGTCGCATGCTGGCGATCGGGGTCGTGCTCCTGGTCGCCTCGGGCGCGCTGCTGACGGTCGTCGAGGTTGCCGGTCTGGGCCTCGTGCCGACTGCCCTGGCGTACCTGTTGACGATGACCGCCTGGGGTCTGATCCCGCCCAACGCGATCGCGCTCGGAATGGCCGCGCATCCCGAGATCGCCGGCGCGGCATCCGCGATGCTGGGCGTGTTCCAGTACGGGCTCGGCGGTCTGGCAGCGCCGCTGGCGGGACTGGGAGGGGCGACGTCCGGCCTTGCGTCAGGCCTGCTGATCCTGGTCTGCGGACTGCTCGCGGCGGTGGCGTTCGCGGCCGGGCAGCGTTGGGAGGCGAGTCGTCGGGTCGTGGCCGGGTAGGACGGCGAGGCCGGCGTCGCGGAGCGCCACGAGGCGATCGGCCGAGCGGCGCTGAGCGGCGAGGTCGTCGCCGAAGACCGGGAAGCGGTGGTCGTCGAGGGTGGCCGCGAAGTGGACGACGTCGCCGCCGATCACCAGGTCGCCGACCTGGACCGACTGGTGGCCGGGCGTGTGGCCCGGGGTGAGCAGCAGGCGGACCGAACCGTCGCCGAGCAGGTCGTGGTCGCCGTCGACCAGCTCGACCGGGCGCTCGACGTCGCTGTAGGCGCGCGGGAGGAAGAAGTTGCGCTGGACCGCCGCGCCGTCGTGTCCCGCGTCCCACTCGGCGCGCTGGACGACGACCGGGACGTCAGCAGGGACGAGCGCCAGCGCGCCGGCGTGGTCGAAGTGCAGGTGGGTGAGCACGACCTTGGTGACCGTGTTCAGGTCGACCTGGTCGGCGACGCTCAGCTCCTGCTCGAGTCCGAACAGCGCGACCGCGTCCGAGTTGTCGTAGAAGCCGACGGGATCGGCGACGGCCGCGGGGTGGAGGCCGGTGTCGATCAGGATCCGCTCGGTCGCCGTCTCGATCAGGTACGCCGGGACCGGCATGCGGACCGTCTCCTCCATGCTGGCGCCCGATCGGACCAAGCCGGCCGCCACGGTCAGCCAGCCGACCTGGAGCATCTCGACTCTCATGGCGGCGATGCAACCACGGCTCGGTCGACGCTCGCCGCGCGATGTCCGGATACGAGGGACATACGGCCTTGCGGACATCGGCCGCACCGGTCACGATCCTCGGCGTGGCCCCGTCCAAGCGTCAGGTCGTGCTCGTCGGCTTCGACGGCATGCAGCTGCTCAACCTCGTCGGCCCGGCGGAGATGCTCGACGCGGCCACGCAGCTGCTCGGCGGTGGCGAGCGCGGCTACCGGGTGACGGTCGCCACGCCCGACGGCGCGCCGGTGCGCGGGTCGGCGGGCATGCGGATCGCCGCGGACACGGCGCTCGGTCACGTCCGCCCGCGCACCGTCGACACGCTGATCGTCGGCGGCGGCATGCATGTCGGCGAGGTCGTCGGAGACCAGCGGCTGGTCGCCGGGCTGCAGCGCGTCTCAGCCGGCGCCCGCCGCACCTGCTCGGTCTGCACGGGGGCGTTCCTGCTCGCCGGCGCCGGGCTGCTCGACGGCAGGTCGGCGACGACCCACTGGGCGTTCTGCGGAGAGCTCGCCCGCCGCCACCCGCGTGTCGCCGTCGAGCCCGACCGGATCTTCGTCCGCGACGGAGCGACCGCGACCTCCGCCGGATCGACCGCCGGCATGGACCTCACCCTCGCGCTGATCGAGGAGGACCACGGCCCGGACGTCGCCCGCGCGGTCGCGCGCTGGACGGTCATGTTCCTCCAGCGGCCCGGAGGCCAGTCGCAGTTCTCCGAGCGGCTGGCGCTTCCGGCCACCGTCGCGTCGCCGATCCGCCAGGTGCTCGATGCAGTCGTCGCCGAGCCCGCGGCCGACCACGGCTCCGCCGAGCTCGCCCGGCGCGCGGCTGTCTCGGAGCGCCACCTGCGCCGCCTGTTCGCCGACCAGACCGCGACCACTCCCGCTCGCTTCGTCGAGCGGGTCCGCGTCGAGGCCGCGCGCGAGCGGCTCGAGCGCGACACGGCGCCCATCGAGACCGTCGCTGCCGCCTGCGGCTTCGGCAGCCCCGAGACGATGCGCCGCGCCTTCCTGCGCGTCCTCGGCGTCGGCCCATCCGACTACCGGGCGCGCTTTCGATCGACGGGTGCCCGGCCCTCGGGGGTGCGGTGACGAAGCTAGCTGCCGCCCCGTCTCCTGACTTGAATACGCTAGCTTACCCCGCGAATGGAGGGGACGGGGGGGAATTCAGCAACGCTTGCGCACGATCTCGCGAGTAGGTATGAGCCACTGGAGGATTGGCAGCTCGCCGAGGGCGCGATATTGCTCGACCTCCTGGACCGCGGCTGGTCCAGGTGGGTGAATCGCCGGGTCGAGTCGATCGAGTTCGGAGATCACCAGTCGCTGATTCGCAACGTGAGCATCGACTTGACGCTGCCGGAGTCCCAGATGACCGTGCGTCGGGCTCCCGCGGGATCGGATGTGCCGTTACACGTGCTGCCGCTCGCTGTGATGCGCAAGGAGCCGCTGCGGAACTTCAGCCTCGTCGACAACGACGGCGCGCTGCCGATGCTCGTAGCTGACGAGAACGCTCGCGTCGCGATGGCGATCCTGTGTGAGATGGCACGTGTCGAGGCGCCTCACCTCCGTGATGTCGCGATTCCCGACTCGGTGGCGAGGGACTTCTGGTTGATAGCGCGCGGTCAGAGCAAGGCGGCCGAGGCCGTCTGGTCCAGGTTGGGGCTCGCCCGCACGGAGGAGCCCGGAGAGCTCGCCTGGCGCGAGGCTATGTACCGGAAGCCGCCCCTCCAGGCGTTCGCCTACGACTGTGCACGCCACTTTCTCGTGCTGACGCCGATCGCGATGACGCCGGGCGAGCGTCGAGTGATCAAGTTGGGCTACGAGGAGCGCTTGAATCCTTTCAGGCCGCCGCTCCTGACCCAGGTGAGGCAAGGTGCGGCGTCCAGGCGCAGAAAGCGACGGGCGCGGGCCGCGGTCAAGACCGACGCACGTGAGACACAGGAGGCGGTGTCCGCGCTGGCGGCCAAGGGCGGTGGCGTCGCCTATCTACTGATCACGGTGTCTCGGGCGCAGTCGATTCGTGAGGCCGCGGTACGTCACCCGATGCCAAACGTGCGCGTGCGCGTGCGAATCGCCGACATCGGAGATCACGAGGGGTGGACTGACGGGAAAGGAAAGCTCCAAGTGCGTGTGCCGGCCGGGAAGCGGTGTGTGATCGAGGCGGCGCGGCCGACAGGGGCGATGGGGACATCCGGGCCGCAGGTCGTAGTCGCTGCCACGGGCGCCAGCGAGCCGGTCGACATCGTCTACCTCGAGATCGCTCCGGAGTCGACGCCAGAGGGCAGCGGCATGCTCATGAGGTTGCTGCTCACTCTGGCTCGCAACCTCGGTCTGAGTCGTCACGTCGTCTTGCTTTCCACTAGCGCGGTCAAACAGGCGGATACCTGGCATATGGACGCTCAGTGTCCGGATGGCGTGATCGTCACCGACGCCCAGCTGGTGACGAGCAGGATCGAGTCGGAGAACGGCCAACCGCGCTACGTCAGGTCCCGAGAGGTGTCGGAGCGTACAGGGCTGCAACGCACCCATTTGCACATCTCGAACGTCGACAAGGACGACAAGCCCAAGCTGACGCTTCGCCTGCTGCCGCGATCCTCGACCATCGCGGCTCCGGCGTGTCTCGTGGCCGCGCTGACTGCCGTCTTGCTCGGCGTCGTGGCAAGCAGTGTCGAGGACGTAGGACCGAATGGGGGGTCACTCGCGACGGTGCTTCTATTTGTCACCGGCCCACTCTCGGCCTATCTCGGACGGCCGCTCGAGCACGGGATGACGTCGATGCTGGCGGGGGCCATGCGCGTGCTCGCCGTGGCTGCGGGCGTGGCTGGAGTGGCAGGCGCCATGCTCGTCCTGCTCGCTCGCGACTGGCAGTTGAAGCATGACCGGCTCGTTCCCCAAGACGTCGATGCCTGGCTGGCCACGGCGTTGCGAGGACTCTCGTGGTTCGCGTTCGCTTGTGCCGCGACGGCTGCTGCTGCTTGGCTCAAGGCAATATGGGTAACACGCCGATTGGAGGACCTAGATGATGGCGACGAGATCGACAACTAGGTCAGCACCTTGCTGATTCCGTGTCCACTGATAGCATTTGGGCCTGTGGAGCGGCACGGTGTTAGTGCAGGTGTCGCGCCTCGGTGCGCGCGAACGGAGGGACCGCGTGGTTGACAACGACGGCATGAGGCTTCATGCGATCAGGATTGCATCGGTGCACGCCTTCAGAGTCGCGTATCTGCGCGCGGCCGGCGCCGACCCAGTTGTCGGCAAGGGTGAGCGCCCTCCGAGTCTCAGGGTCGACTCGGCTCAGGGCATCACCACCTTCTCCGGCCTCACCAACAAGGCCCGGCTGAAGCTTGACGATCGCCTCGAGCAGATCAAGGCCGCACAGGCGTCGGCAAGTGGCTCTCCGAGCCCTCTTGGCTCGCGACGAGCTCACTGAGGTATCCGCCGCGTACTAGCGGTTCCGAATGGCGGGCGCGGAGGCCTCGTCGACCGCAACCTGGTCTGCCGCGCCCACGACGACCGTCCCGGCCAGCATGTCGTGGGCTCCGCGCCGGCGGTCGTTGACGAGGATCGGCAGGAAGCCGGCGAAGAGGGGGATCGCGCAGAGGGTCAGCGCGATCAGTCGCAGCAGCGCGCGGGCCGGGCGGAGCGTCGAGCCGTCCGCGGCGACGCAGACGCGGATGCCGAGCAGGCGGTTGCCGGGCGTCTGGCCGGTGGCGGACCAGAAGGTGACGAAGTAGGCGGTCGTCCAGAGCAGGCAGATCCCGCCCGCGAAGCCGAACACCGCGGCCTCGACGTCACTGGGCACCGACAGCACCGACAGGGTCAGGCCCGCCGCGGCGCCGACGACGACGGAGACGCCGCTGATGATCGCCGCGTCGAGCGCGAAGGCGATCGCCCGCGTGACGAGGCCCTCGTACTCCGGCGTGCGCGGCAAGGGCGCGGCCTCGGCCTCGGCGGCGTGGTGCGCCCGGGCCGCGGTGCGGACCCGGCCCGCGACCTCGTTCACGCGCCGCTCCCGGGAGCCTTGCTCGGGCCACGCGGCTTGCGGCGGAGCACCCGCCGCGCCCGCGTCTCCAGCCGGTCGTCGATCTTGCGCGAGCGGGCGCGCACCCCGCCGGCGACCTCGTCGGCGAAGCCGGCGCTCTGGCGCTGGATCGCCTCGGCGACGGCCGGGCTGCGCGCGATCTCGTCGACCATCAGCCACAGCTCGTCGGTCAGCAGCAGCCGCTCGACGGCCTCCTCGAGCAGCCGGCTCTCGATCACGCGGACGACGAGCTTCTCCATCGCCGCGCTGTCGAGCGCCGATTCGACGACGCGTTCCAACTCCGGCCCGTCGAGCACGCGCGCGACGGTCTGGTCGAGCACGCCGTCGGCAAGCAGCCGGTCGGCGACCCGGCGCGGGACGTCAGCGGTCTGGGCCCGCTCGAGCAGCCCGTCGACGGTGTCGCCGGGCAGCAGCTCGTCGGCCACCCGCTCCAGGACGGCGTACTGGACGACGTTGCGCGCGGCGGCCTCGACCAGCGGCCCTGACAGCGCGCGCTCAACGGTCATCCGCGTCAGCGGGCTCGCCAGCACGCGGTCGACGACCTCGCCGGCGAGCGGCGAGGCGAGCAGCGCGTCGACGGTCGCGAGCGTCGCGGCGTCGATCCCGCCGACCACCGCGGCGCGCAGCTCGCGCTCGGTGCGGCGCCCTAGCTCGACACCGGCGGCGAGCGGACGCACGGCGACGCCCACCAGCGCCTCACCGATGCCGAACAAGCCCGAGCGGCGGCCCCGCGGGTCGTTCTTCGCATCGCGTGTCGCCGGTAGGAGCTCCAAAGTCCACGAAGGCTCCCATGCCATGCGGTCGCTGTCCATCGCGGTCGCCGCCGTCTAGCATCGCCGCATGAGCAAGCGCGTCAACGCCCCCTCCGCCGACCTCGTCGCGGAGAAGGACCACTTCGGCTCCAGCCGCCGCGCCCGCTGGTTCGGGGCCTGACGCCGCCGATGGGATCCTTGGTCGAGGACTACCTCGCGTCCGTCCACAGCGCCCATCTCGACGACCGCGGCGGCGCGGTCGCGGACAACATCCCGGAGATGGGCGAGGTCGACCACGAGGCCTTCGGCATCTGCATCGCGACTGGCGACGGGCATCTCTACGAGGTCGGCGACACGCGCACAGAGTTCACGATCCAGTCGATCTCGAAGCCGTTCACCTACGGCCTGGCGCTCGCCGACCGCGGCCTGGCGGCGGTCGCGAGCAAGATCGACGTCGAGCCGTCGGGCGACGCGTTCAACGAGATCAGCCTCCATCCGGTCACCGGCCGGCCGCGCAACCCGATGATCAACGCGGGCGCGATCGCGGCCGCTTCGCTGGTAGCGGGCGACACCCCCGAGGAGCGCTACGACCGTCTGCGCGGCACGTTCTCGGACTGGGCGGGCCGCGAGCTGTCGCTGAACGAGCGCATCTTCACCGCCGACCTCGCGGCGGCCCACCGTCACCGCGCGATCGGCCATCTGCTGCGCGGCTCGGGCGTCATCGAGGACGACCCCCGGCATGCGGTCGACCTCTACTTCCGCCAGTGCTCGCTCAACGTCGACTGCCGCGACCTGGCGCTGATGGCGGCGACGCTCGCCAACGGCGGCCTGAACCCCCGCACGCGCAAGCGGGTGCTCGACAGCGAGCTCGTCGAGCGCGTGATGAGCGTGATGACGACCTGCGGCATGTACGACGGGGCCGGCGCCTGGGTCGCCGACGTCGGCCTGCCGGCGAAGAGCGGCGTCGGCGGCGGCGTGCTCGCGGTGCTGCCGGGCCAGATCGGGATCGCCGTCTTCTCGCCGCGGCTGGACGAGCACGGCAACAGCGTCCGCGGCGTCAACGCCTGCCGCCAGATCTCGCGTGAGCTGGAGCTGCACTTCCTGCACGTCACGCGCGGGCGCACGACGGCGATCCGTGCCGCCTACGACGTGCTGGCGACGCCTTCGAGCCGGCGGCGGACGCCGGCCGAGCAGGCGATCCTCGGGGAGTACGGCCAGCGCGCGCGGATCTTCGAGCTCCACGGCGACCTGCTCTTCGCCGGGGTCGAGTCGGTGCTGCGCGAGGTCTCGGGCGCGGCGCCAGAGCTCGACGCGATCGTCCTCGACGTAACCCGCGTCGGCGAGATCGCCGACATCGCGCGCGGAATGCTGCGCGACGCGGCGGACCGGCTCGTGCAGGCGGACTGCGCGATCGCGCTGGTCGACCCTGACGGCGACTTGCCGCGCGCCGCGGAGGCCGGCAGGCCGGTCTTCGCCCACGCTGACGACGCGGTCGCGTGGGCCGAGGACCACCTGATCGTCCGCCACGGCGGCGAGGTCGCTCACGCCGAACGCGCGGGCTTCGAGCGCCATGGCCTGATCGACGAGCTCGGGGCGAGCGAGCGGGAGGTGCTGCGCGAGGTCCTCGAGCAGCGCCACGTCGCCGCGGGCGAGCTGATCGTCGCGAGCGGCGATCCGCCGGCCGGCGTCTTCCTCGTCGTCTCCGGCGAGGCGAGCGCCTGCGTGTCCGATGGCAACGGCGGCTCGCGCCGCGTCGCCCAGCTTGCCCCGGGCACCAGCTTCGGCAAGCGCGCCACGCTCGCCGGCGACCCGCACGCCACCGACGTCGCCGCCGACAGCGACGTCGAGCTGCTCGTGCTGACGCCCGCCGGGCTGCTCGAGCTCGAACAGCGCGCCCCGCGCGTCGTCGTGCGGCTGCTGCGCGCGATGTTCACCCAGGCCCACGCGACGGCCGTGCGCGGGACGGCGAAGTGAAGCTCGCCACCTGGAACGTCAACTCGCTCAAGGTGCGGCTGCCGCGCCTGCTCGAGCTCTTGGAGGCGCACACCCCCGACGTCGTTCTCCTGCAGGAGACGAAGTGCGCGCCCGATGCGTTCCCGGCGCTCGAGCTCGACGCGGCCGGCTACCGCGCCGTCCATCACAGTGGCGGCCGCTGGGCGGGCGTCGCGATCCTCGCGCGCGGGGAGGAGCCGGCCGACGTCGCGGTCGGCCTGCCCGACGAGCCCGCGGTCGACGAGGCGCGCTGGATCGAGGCGACCCTCGCCGGCGTGCGCGTGGTGTCGGTCTACGTCCCGAACGGCCGCGCGCCCGACACGCCCACCTACGACGACAAGCTCCGCTTCCTCGACGCGATGGCGGCGCGGATCGCGGCGCTGTCCGGCGAGCCGCTGGTCGTCGCCGGCGACTTCAACGTCTGCCCGGCCGACCTCGACGTCTACGACCCGGTGGCCTTCGTCGGCGCCACCCACGTCACGGCGCCGGAGCGCGAGCGCTTCCAGGCCCTGCTCGACGCCGGCACCGTCGACGCCTTCCGCGAGCTGCACCCCGACGAGCCCGGCTTCACCTGGTGGGACTACCGACAGGGCCACTTCCACCGCAAGATGGGCCTGCGCATCGACGCCCACCTCGTCTCGGCCCCGCTCGCCGCCAAGATCGAGAGCTGCGGCATCGACCGCGACTTCCGCAAGGGCGCCAAGCCCTCCGACCACGCGCCGCTACTGCTCGAGCTGGGGTAGCGCGAAAGACGACCAAGGAGCAGCCATGCCCGCCACCACATCACTCGTCACCGGCGTCGACTTCGTCTCGATCCCGGCCAAGGATCTGCAGGAGTCGCGCGACTTCTACTCGGACGTGCTCGGCCTCGAGGCGTCGAGCGTCTGGGGGCGTCCGGGCACCGAGGCCGTCGGCGCCGAGTTCGAGACCGGCACCGTGACGTTGGCGCTGCTCAACTGCGCGGCGCTCGGGATCGAGTTCCAGGCCAACAACAGCCCGATCGAGTTCCGCGTCGACGACGTCGCGGCCGCCCGCGCCGAGCTCGAGTCGCGCGGCGTCGAGTTCAAGGGCGAGATCGTCGACAGCGGCGTCTGCCACCAGACCTTCTTCGAGGACCCGGCCGGCAACACGCTCGCCTTCCACCACCGCTACGCGCCGCGCGACAGCTGACCGGAGCGCGGTTATGGTGGAGCGATGATCGACCGATTAAGGAGCGCTCTCAGCTACGCCAACGTCATGTCGACGATCGCCGTCTTCTCCGTGCTCGGCGGCGGGGCCTACGCGGCCCAGAAGATCGGCGCCAAGGACATCAAGAAGAACGCGGTGCGCGCGAAGCACATCAAGAAGAACCAGATCGCGACCAAGCACCTGAAGAAGCGCGCGGTCACCGGCGCCAAGATCGCGACCGGGGCCGTCAGCGCAAGCAAGCTCGCCACCGGGGCCGTCACGACCACGAAGCTCGCCGATGGCGCCGTGACGGGACCCAAGGTCGACGAGTCGACCCTCGGCCCGGTCCCGAACGCCGACCGGCTCGACGGCCTCGACTCGCTCGACTTCGTGCGCGGCAAGGGGCGCTCCTACGCGATTCGTGGAAGCGACCCGTTCGGCGGTCCGACCGCGACGCTGGCCACTCTCGATGTCGGCGGCAACCTCGTGCTCGAGTGCAGGAACCCGGCGTCGGTCGGCTCGGATGTGACCTTCGTGAACACGAGCGGCACGCCGGCGGACGTCTGGACCGACAGGACCCAGGACGGCTTCGCGCCCGGCACGACTCTCAACTACAGCGCCGTCGTCAACGGAGGGACAGCGACGATCGCGGTCTCGGGTCCCGTGGTCGACAGCGGTCAGAACCTGCTCAGGTTCACGATCGCGATCGGCGACAGGGTCACCGAGGTCGAGGCGCGAGTCCGCGCCATCCCCGGCAGCGCCTGCCAGCTCACCGCCCTCGTCAGCGAGTCGCGTACGTAGCCACACGACTCCCTCGGCCGGTAGCCCCGGTCAGCCGCCTACGGCAGCTGACCGGGAGCGAACGCGGCGATCAGCGTCGCGACGGATCCAGGTAGACGTCGTCGATCGTCCAGGTCGCGCCACCCAACGGGCGGAAGCGGAACGCGATCGGGGTCTGCTCGCCGGGGAGCAGCGGCAGCAGGCTCGCCAGGACCGGTAGCGGCAGGCTTGGTTGCCACTTCGTGTTCGGCAGCACCAGGCCGACCGGTAGCGAGAGCACCTGACCGCCGGCGGTCTCGAACAGCACCTCGACCGACAGCGTCGACAGCGACAGCAGTCCGCCCGAGCTCTTGGCGAAGAAGCGCATGAACGGCTTGTGGATCCCGGCGCACATGACGGGACTCGTGGCCACGCTGCCGGGGGGCAGCGACAGCGACTTCCGCTCGCCGGCTCCATGCACGTAGAACGGCTCGTTGCCGTCGACGACCTTCGCCTTCGAGAGGGTCCAGCCGGCTGCGCCCTGCTCGAACCCGCCGTCGGGGACCAGGTGGTAGCTCAGTGGATCGAGCCAGCGGGCGAACGGACGCTCGAGCGTCTGCTCCTCACAGTCCGAAGCTGAGGCCACCAACAATCCGGCCTGCGCCGTCGGAGTCCCCCCCAGCGCCGCGGCGATCCCAACCATGGCCGCCAGCAACGTGTTTCGCAAACGTCTATTCACTCCGACCTCCCGTCGATTTGATCCAGCCGCAACAGGATGGGTCCTTTTGGCATATACCGCCACAGGTATATCCGTCTAGTACTGATGGCTAGGCCCGCGCGAAGGATCGTTGGGGCTACAGCCCCAACAAAGCTTCGGCCGGCATCAGGCGATCGCGGCGGCCGCGGCGCGTCCGGCCGTCCTACCCGAGAACAGGCAGCCGCCGAGGAACGTGCCCTCGAGCGAGCGGTAGCCGTGCACGCCGCCGCCGCCGAAGCCGGCGACCTCGCCGGCCGCGTAGAGGCCCGGCAGCGGCTCCCCGTCCGGGCGCAGCGCGCGCGACTCGAGGTCGGTCTGCAGGCCGCCGAGCGACTTGCGCGTGAGGATCGACAGCTTCACCGCGATCAGCGGCCCGGCCTTCGGGTCGAGGATCTCGTGCGGGGACGCCACCCGCGTCACCTTGTCGGCGAAGTACGCGCGTGCGCCGTGGATCGCGGTCACCTGGCCGTCCTTGGCGTAGGGGTTAGCAATCTCGCGGTCGCGCGCGACGATCTGGTCGCGCAGGTCGTCGTGGTCGATCAGGTCGTCGCCGGTCAGCTCGTTCATCCGCCGCACCAGGCTCGCCAGGTCGCGCTCGACGATGAAGTCCTTGCCGTTGTCCATGAACGCCTGGACCGGGCTAGGCGGCCCATGAGCGAGCCGCTCCTTGATCACCGCGCGCACGCTCTTCGAGGTCGTGTCCGGGTTCTGCTCGGAGCCCGACAGCGCGAACTCCTTCTCGATGATCTTCTGGCTCAGCACGAACCAGGTGTAGTCGTGGCCGGTGCGCTGGATGTGGTGCAGCGTGCCGAGCGTGTCGAAGCCGGGGTAGAGCGGGCCGGGTAGCCGCCGCCCGCGCGCGTCGAACCACAGCGACGACGGTCCGGGGATGATCCGGATCGCGTGCTTCGGCCAGATCGGGTCCCAGTTGTGGATTCCCTCGACGTAGTGCCACATCCGGTCGGCGTTGATCTCGTTCGCGCCGGCGTCGCGGGCGATCTCCAGCATCCGGCCGTCGACGTGGGCGGGGACCCCCGAGATCATGTTCTCCGGCGGCTCGCCGAGCCGGTCGCGCGGCCACTTCTGGCGCACGAGGTCGTGGTTGCCGCCGATGCCACCCGAGGTGACGATCACGGCCTGCGCGTACAGCTCGAAGTCGTCAGCCGTGTCGCGGTTCGAGGCGACTCCGCGCGCGGTGGCGCTCGGCGCGAGCACGCTGCCGCGCACCCCGTGGACCGTGCCCCCGCCAACGGCGAGCTCGTCGACGCGGTGACGGAAGCGCAGCTCGACGAGTCCCTTCGCGACGGCTGCGCGCACCCGCCGCTCGAACGGCGCCACGACGCCCGGCCCGGTTCCCCAGGTGACATGGAAGCGCGGCACCGAGTTGCCGTGACCGTCGGCGAGGTAGCCGCCACGCTCCGGCCAGCCGGGGTTCGGCAGCCAGCGCATCCCCATCTTGTGCAGCCATGGCCGCTTCTCGCCCGCGCAGAACGCCACGTAGGCCTCGGCCCACTTGCGGGGCCACTCGTCCTCGGGGCGGTCGAACGCCGCGGTGCCCAGCCAGTCCTGCAACGCCAGCTCGTAGGAGTCCTTGACGCGCATCCGCCGCTGCTCGGGACTGTCGACGAACATCAGCCCGCCGAGCGACCAGAACGCCTGCCCGCCGAGGTTCGCCTCGTTCTCCTGGTCGAGCAGGATCACCTTCTTGCCGGCGTCGGCCAGCTCCGCGGTCGCGACCAGCCCCGCCAGCCCGCCGCCCACCACGATTGCGTCTGCATCTAGCGCCATGCGGCGAACCGTATGGCTTCGTCGCCGCGTCAGCCGGTCACGCCGGTGTGTCCGTGTCCCTCGCCGACGGGCTTGGACTCCGGCGAGCCGCGCTGACGGAGGTAGACCGCCAGGATCGCCATCGACCCGACGGCGAGAAACTCGGACTGCCAGTTCTGCAGTGTCCGCTCCCAGAAGTCGGCGCTGCCGAGGTACTGGACGTAGTCCAGTCCGGCCTGGTGGTGCTCCAAGCGCTCCGCGTTGTAGGCGACGCGCCCGGTGATCGACTGCCCGAGCCAGGACAGCAGCCAGATCGTTCCCATGACGATCAGCAGGGAGTTCGAATAGACGCGTGTCCGCAGGCCGCCGACGCGCGCCCAGAGCGGTGAGTCGTCGTCGGCGTGGCGGCCGATCTTCTGCTCCTTGTTCGACTCGCTGCCGGCCTGGTCGAGCTCCTTGGACTCGGGCGAGCCACGCTGCAGGAACCAGACGGTCGCGGTGATGTAGAGCGCGAACTGGAGGTACTCCGACTGCCAGTTCTCCAGCATCGCCACCCCGAACTCCGACGACAGCAGGTAGCGGCCGTAGCCGATCGACTCGCCGTCGTGGCGCAGCTGGCTGTTGTTGAAGTCCTGCCAGCCGGCGAGCGACTGGAAGCCGAGCGCGAGCAGGAAGATCGCCAGGAAGAAGATCGCCAGGCTGTTGTCGCGCAGGAAGCGCTTCATTGGCCGATCAGCCCGATCACGATGTAGAGCGTCAGCCCGACCGCGATGATCGCGGTGTAGGTCCAGAACATGACCCTCATCAGGACTCGACCTCGCAGTCGTACGGCGCCTCGCGGCCGGGCGCCGGCCGGCAGCCGGCGGCCGTGACGCGCCACCCGTCGCCGGTCTCCTCGAGGAACACGCTGTCGCCGCCGTCGGTCTCGACCTTCGCCTCGGTGACGTAGGCCTCGGCCCCGACTGTCGCTGTCCCGGAGAGGTCGAGCTCGAGCACCGCCTCGGGGCACGGCTTCTGCTCGTCCTCGACGAGCTGCTTGCGGGTGTCGTCGCTCAGGGTGGCGCAGGCGGCGGCGCCGTCGTCGTCGGAGTAGGCCACGTAGAGCCGCTGGGCGGCATCGCGGGCGCCCTCGGAGTCGGTCGCGCCGCAGCCGGCCAGGGGGAAGCCGACCCCGACCCCCGCGATGACGACAAGGGTCAGGTTGCGTTTCGCCCCCATTGCGCTCCTGTTCCCCTCGGCATGCAGCCGCAAACGGCGTATCCCGCCGATTAGCGGCGGCTTTCCTGGGTAAGCAGGCCGCACCAACGACGGAGGAGCGAGCGATGGGCATCCTTGGCTGGATCATCTTGGGGCTGTTGGCCGGCGCGATCGCGAAGGCGATCCTGCCCGGCGACGATCCGGGCGGAATCTTCATCACGATGCTGATCGGCATCGCGGGCGCGATCATCGGCGGGCTGATCGCCAGCGCGCTCGACATCGGCGACCTCGACGAGTTCTTCGACATCGGCACCTGGCTGATCGCGATCGCCGGCTCGCTGCTGTTGCTGCTCGTCTACCGGATGGTGGTGGGCGGTCGATCCGGGCCCGACCGCACCGGAGCGGTCTAGCCGGCGCGGTCCGCGACACGAGCCGTGGTCGTCGTACTCGGCGCGCGCAGCGAGCCGGCGAGCAGCGCGGCGGTCGCGAGCAGCGCCGCGATGAGAGCCAGCGCGGCGCGTAGGCCGACCAGCTCGCTCAGGCCGCCGACCGCCGGAGGGCCGGTGAGCAGGCCGAGGTAGCCGAGCGCCGAGACGGCGGCGACCGAGGGTCCGGCCACTTCTCCGCGTGTCGACGCGGCGCGCAGGGCGAGCGGGAACAGCGCGGCAAGGCCGAGGCCCATCGCGGCGAAGCCGGGGACTGCGAGTAGCGGCCCGGACGCGGATAGCGCAACCGTCATTCCCGCGAGTGACAGTGTCGCGCCGCCGCGCGCCAGCCGGGTTGGTCCGGCCTGCTCTACCAGCCGGTCGCCGAACAGCCGTCCGATGCCCATCGTCAGCGAGAACGCAGCCAGACCCGACGCCGCGAGGGCCTCGCCGGTACCGATCTCGTCGTCGAGGTAGATCGCCGCCCAGTCGTTGACCGCGCCCTCGGCGAGCAGCACGCAGAACGCGAAGACTCCGATCGTCAGCAGCGCGCGGGTCGGCCGCGCGATCAGCGGTCCCTCGGGCGCGGCGTCGGCGGCGGAGGGGAGCAGGAAGTGGCCGGCGGTCAGCGCCGCGATCGCGCCCAGCAGCGCCATGCCCGTGAGGTGGGCTACGACGGCCACGCCCGCGGCGGCAAGGAGCGCGCCGACTCCCGCGCCCGCAAGCGCCCCGAACGAGAAGGCCGCATGCAGCGTGCTCAGGATCGGTCGCCCCAACTTGCGCTCGACGGTCAGGCCGTGGATGTTCATCGAGACGTCGAGCACGCCGTTGGCGACCCCGATGAACGCGAGCGACGCGGCGAGCGCGGCGAACGACTCCGACAACGCGACGGGAATCAGCCCCGCCGCATACCCGAGCGCGCCGACCACGACCAGCCGCCGGCTGCCGATCCGCGCGACCAGCGCCCCGGCGGCGAACTGCGACAGCACCAGGCCGAGCATCGAGCAGAGCAGCGCGAGCCCGAGCGCTCCGTCGCTCAGCTCGGTCCGGTCCTGGATCGTCGGCAGGCGCGAGAAGATCGAGGCGAAAAGCGTCCCGTTGAGCGCGAAGACCGCGGTGATCGCGACTCGTGCGCGGAATGCCATGTGAGACGACTACCCAGCCAGGCTCTCCCACAGGCTCGCGTGGCTCGGCTGCCAGCCCAGCTCGCGCTTCGCCTTGGCGTTCGAGGCGCCGCGGATCTCGGTCATCATCACGACCGCCGCCTCGCCCGCCGCGAGCTTTCCGAGCCACCTAGGCACCCGGCGCGGCGGCTTGGCCCCGAGCGCGTGCGCCGCCGCCGGCGCCCACTCGTTCACGGGAGCGGGCGAGTCGTCGACGACGTTGTAGATGCCGGGTGCCCCGCGCTCGACCGCCAGCGCCGTTGCCTCCGCCGCGTCCTCGACGTGGACGAACGACCACACTCCGCCCCCGTCGCCGACGATCGGCAGCTTGCGCTTGCGCAGCATTGCGACCTGCTCGCCGTCCGGGTCGAGGGCCATCGAGGTGCCCGGTCCGTAGAAGCCGCCGTAGCGCAGCACGATGCCTTCGACATCGCCGGCCCCCGTCACCGCATCCTCGAGATGCTTGATCGCGGCGAGCAGCGTGCGCATCTGTCGCGGCGGATCGGTGTCGAGCGGGTCGTCCTCCGTCTTGACTGGCCCGCCCGCGCGCGCGAACGGCCAGCCGGCGAAGCTCTGGGCGACGAAGCGGCGTGTTCCGATCGCGCGCCCGGCCGCCAGCAGATGGTCGGTCCCCTCGGTGCGCAGCCGGTTCGTCTGCTCGAACGACTGCTCGATCTTGCGGACGTCGAGCTTGCCCGCCAGCGCCGTCATCTGATGCACGATCGCCTCCGGCCCGGCCTCGGCCACGGCTTGTGCGACGGCGCGTGGGTCGAGCGCGTCGGCCACGACCGGCTGGGCGCCAAGCCCTCGGACCAGCTCGCGCTTCGACTCGCTCCGCGTCATGCCCGCAACCTCATGACCGCGCTCGACGAGCTTCGGCACCAACACCCTCCCGAGTGCTCCGGTGGCGCCCGCTACCAGGATCTTCATGACTTGCTCCCTTTCGCTAGAGGAACGTCACGTCGGCGTTCTCGGTCGGGGTGCCCGCGACGATCGTGAACGAGCCGTTGCCGTTCGAGAGGCGGATGTTGTCCGGCTGGTCGTGGACGAGCTCGAGGCCGGCGCGGGCGGCGACGGCCTCGTAGGAGCGCCGCGCCGCGGCGACGTCCGCAACTCGCACCCAGAGGTGGTCGATCGTGCCGCCGCGCCGCAGTCCCCCGTGGTGGACGGCCTCGGCGCTGTTGCCGTCGGGGTCGAGCAGGAACGCGCCGTAGTAGTCGGCGCTGTACCGGGGGCGCGGGCTGGGCGGCCCGTCGTCGCGGTAGCCGGCCTCGAGCCCGGCGCGCCAGAACGCGTCGACCTCGTTGCGCGACGCCGCGCTGAACCCGATGTGCAGCCCGCGTGTCACACCCGCGGGGTCGTCAGCCTGAGCGACGCAGAAGTCGCTCCACTCGGCCACGTCCTCGTCGCGCTCCGTCAGCTCGTCGCTCAGCGCGCCGAGCACGGTCGCATAGAAGCGCTCGGACGCCTCGCGGTCGGAGGCCTTGATGACGACCTGCTCGAACACCGCCTCTGAATCTAGACCGCCCGCGGCCTGTTGCCCAGAAGCTATCCACCGGTCGTTGCGCGCAGCCCGAGTCGCCGCTTCAACGCCAGCACCCGGCGCGCGCTCGCCCGCACTCGCGCGGCAAACGCGGGGTCGCGGCGAGCGCGCCGCAGCAGGCGCGGATAGACGAGGTTCCAGCTGCCGGAGCCGGTCATGAGGACGATGTCGGCGCCCGCGGCGATCGAGCGCGCTGCCGCGGTCGCGATGTCGGAGCGGTCCAGCACCGCCTGGGCCTCGATCGAGTCGGTGATCGTGACGCCGCGGAAGCCGAGCTGGTCGCGCAGGACGTCGGTGAGGAGGGTGGGGGACTGGGAGGCGATGTTCTCGGAATCCACCCCGGTGTAGACGGCGTGGCCGGCCATGATCAGTGGTACGTCGGCCGCGACGGCGGCGCGGAAGGGCTCGACGTCGGAGGTCTCGAGCTGAGCCCGCGTGGCCTCGATCGTTGCCGAGCCGTCGTCGGTGTTGACGGTGGCGCGGCCGAGGCCCGGGAAGTGCTTTGCCGTGGCGGCGACTCCCGCACGCGCGTGCGCGCGAAGGGCGGCAGTCGTCAGGTCGGCGACCCGATCGGCCAAGCCGGGGTAGAGGCGCCCGGCCAGCGCGCCGCCGCCGGTCGGCGGATCGACATCGGCGACCGGGGCGAGGTTCACGTTGACCCCGACCCGTCGCAGCCCCCGCGCCGCCTCGGTCGCCGCGACGTAGGCCGCCTCCGGCGAGTCGAGCGCACTCTGCGTCGCGACCGGCCCGGCGAATGGCACGTTGCGGATCTCGCCGCCCTCCTGATCGGTCGCGATCAGCGCACCGCCACGCGCGGCTCGCTGGACCGCTCGCGTCAGCCGCCGCAGCTGTGCTGCGTCGCCCACGTTGCCGCCGAACAGGATCACTCCGGACCCCTCGCCATCGCGGAGGCGACGGCGGATGTAGCCGGGCGCCGAGGTTCCGTCAAAGCTCATCACGAGGGTTTGTCCAACCGCTTCGGGGAGGGGCAGGCGGGGTGCGGTCGAGGGAGGCGCTGAGCCCCGCTCACGTTCGTCCGTGGTCTCGTCGTCGCCCCCGCCGAGCACGATGCCCGTCGCCACGGCGACCGCCGCAACTACCCCCAGCGCCAGCAGGCGTCGCCGCCGAACCGGGTCTCGGGGCAGTCGCACACCGTCACGGTACCTGGTCGAACGGCTTTCCAGAGCGTCAAACAGCCATCCCGACGGATGTCTCTTGACATCCAGATACCTTGGGGTTTACGTTACCCTTCTCAGAAACTTCAAGTTTCCTGTCTATCGCTCCAGCCCAATTTATGGCGCTGCAGAGCCAGATCGCCAGAGAACTCGAAGTTCGCCGCACCGTCGAAGCAACGAGGAGAGGAATCGCACAGATGAGGCGTGTTTGGAGCCAGTTCCTGCAGTCGGTTTGCCGGCTGTCGTTTGCCGGTCGTGGCCGTGGGGTTTCGGGTGGGGTTGCCGTGGCGCCTTCGTCCGAAGGGACTGGTGCG
>DASQKP010000026.1:0-22417 GCA_035630455.1 Thermoleophilaceae bacterium | reverse complement strand
CACGTGATCGTCGTCAAGCACGAGGTCTCCGACGAGCTGGCCGGCTCATACGGCGTTGCGGCGGTCGCCGCGAAGGCGATCATCTGGGTCGCGGTCGGGCTCGGGATGTACCTGCTGCCGGAGGCGGCGCGGCGCAGCCATGAGGGAATCGACCCGCGACCGGTGCTGATGCGCACGCTGACGCTGATCGCGCTCGCGGCGCTGCCGATGGTGGCGCTCTACGCGGTTGCCGCCGAGCCGCTGCTACGGACAGTGTTCGGGCCCGACCTGACCGGGGCAGCTGACGCGTTGCCGTGGCTCGGCCTGGCGATGGCGCTGCTCGCCTGCGCCTACCTCTCGGTCCAGTATCTGCTGGCGCTCGGGCGGTCGAGCTTCATCTGGGTGCTGGCAGTCGCCGCCGTGTTGGAGATCGGGCTGCTGGCGTTCGTCGGCGCGGACCTGACCGAGGTCGCCATAGTGCTGTTCGGCCTCCAGCTGTTCTGTGCCGGTTCGATCCTGACGCTGTCCCTGCGTGCCCGTCCCAGGGAGACTCTCGTCGCGTGAGCATGCGCGAGAAGTGGCGACTGTTCCGCCGCGAGCAGGACGACCCGCAGCCGTTCTATTCGCTGCTGGCGCGCGAGGCGGCGGCCGACCTCGATCGCCGGCATGGCCCGCTGCGCGGCCAGCAGGTGCTCGACCTCGGCTGCGGACCCGGCTACTACACCGCGGCGCTGAGAGCCCTTGGGGCCGACGTTACGCCCGTCGACAACTCGGAGGAGGAGCTAGCGCTCGCCGGCGGGCCACCGGAGGGGGCGCTGATCGCCGACGCTGGCGCGCTGCCGCTCGCGGACGCGTCCGTCGACGGCGTCTTCTGCTCGAACCTGCTCGAGCACACGCCCGATGCCGCGCCGGTGATCGCCGAGATCGAGCGTGTGCTGCGGCCAGGCGGCTGGGCCTACGTCTCCTGGACCAACTGGTACTCGCCGTGGGGTGGCCACGACATGACGCCCTACCAGTACCTCGGGCCCCAGCGGGGGCCGCGGCTCTACGAGCGCCACCATGGCAAGCCGCGCAAGAACGCCTACGGCGACGGGCTGTGGGCCTGCCACATCGGGCCGACGCTGAAGCTCGTGCGGGCGCGGCCGCAGCTCGCGATCGAGCGTGTCGAGCCGCGCTACTGGCCGTGGGCGGCGCCACTCTGCCGGATCCCGGGGCTGCGCGAGCTGGTGACCTGGAACTGCGTGATCAGGGCGCGCAAGCTGTGACCGACTTCAGCGAAGCGTTGTCGGCCGTTCGCGGGGTCGACGGCTGGATGACCGAGGCGCAGCTGCGGCGGCTGTGGGACGCGGCTCGGACAGCCCCCGACGACGCGACGATCGTCGAGATCGGCAGCTTTCACGGACGCTCGGCGATCGTCCTCGCGCTCGGGGCCGGCGGCCGCTCGCGCGCCTGGGCGATCGACCCCCACGCCGGCAGCGATCGCGGCCCGGGCGAGATCCGCGGCGCCCTCGACACCGGCGAGCGCGACAAGGTGACCTTCCATGCCAACCTCGCGGCCGCCGAGGTCGCCGACCGCGTCGAGCACGTACGCCGCTTCTCCGACATGGCTCACGAAGACGTCGACGGCGCGATCGACCTGCTGCACGTCGACGGCGCCCACCGCTACGCGCCCGCGCGTCACGACATCGCCACCTGGGGCGCGCGCGTGCGGCCCGGCGGACGCATGCTGATCCACGACTCGTTCAGTTCGATCGGCGTGACTGGCGCCGAGCTGCGCCTGCTCGTCTTCTCACGCCGCTGGCGCTACCTCGGGCGCGATGGCTCGCTGGCCGACTACCGGCGTGAGGATCTGAGCGGGCTCGCGCGGGCTCGCAACGCGCTGCGCCAGCTCGGCCAGCTGCCATGGTTCGCCCGCAACGTCGCGGTCAAGGTGCTGCTGACTCTGCGTCTCCGCCGGGCAGCACGGCTGCTCGGCGCCGACGGCTGGCCGTACTGACCGCCAGCGCGACGGCGAGGGCGAACAGCACCCAGACCGCAACCGCCACCCAGTGCGCCCCCGTCAGGTCGACCGCGAACTCGGAGTTGAAGCCGCCAGCGTCGTCGGGCGGGAAGAGCAGGTAGATGACAGGCAAGACCACGGCCGTCAACAGGCCCGCGGTCAGGGCGAGCGCCGCCGGTCCCACCCCACGCCACAGCAGCAGGGCCACGGCCGGGCCGATCACGACGCCGGCCCGCAGGGCGAACAGGAACGCGCCGGCAAGCCCAGCCGCCGCGCCGATCGCGAGCGCCCAGCGCAGTGGCAGCGCAGAGCCCTCGCCATCGTTCCAACCACGTGGAACCCCGAGTTTCGGCGAAATAGCCGCCGAAACTCCGGGTTCGACGGTTGGAGTGCGCCGCCTTCGACGCCGGGCTCCAAGGAGGACTAGGGCAAGCAGCGCGATACAGGCCAGCGCGGAGATTGCGAAGCCGGCGTTCATCGTGCGCTGAGGCGCGAAGGCGAAGTCGACGTGGCGGCAGTCGCGCGGCGCGCGCCAGCCGTTCGCGAAGCCGTCGATCGGCTGGGGCTTGCCGAGGTCGCGGCCGTCGCACGCGGCGCGCCAGCCGCGGTTGAAGCTCTCGGCGAGCACGAGCCAGGCCGGCGCGGCTAGAGCGACGCTTACGTCGTCGCGTCTACCGCGACCGTCGCCACCGGGATCGAGCACGCGTCCAGGCGAGACCGGTTGCCGCAACGGGCGGGGCGCGAGCGAGCGCATACGCAGCAGGTCCGTGCGCAGTGGGCCTCGCTCAATCGTGAGTGTCGCCAAGCCGGCCGGCACCGCGACCGCCGCACCACACGACCGTGCCCGCAACGGGCGCCCTGACAGCACGCCCGTGACGCTTCCGACCGGCCGGAGCGGCAAGCGTGCGCGGCCGGTGGACGCGACGCCGCGCCAGCCGTCGCCGTCCGGCCCCTCGCCAGTCGCCCGTCCGCCCGCTGAGGCGCGACGCACCGTGACGCGCGCCGCAACCGCCCCGCACGGAATGTCGAGACGGCCGCCATCGCCGTAACGCGCCACGACGGCACGACCCTGGCCTGGCGCGACCGTCACCCAGCCGTCCGCCCGCCAGCGACGCGCCGCCGGCAGCTCGAAGCGGCGGGCAATCGAGGTCTCGCCGTCGCCTGCCGCCGCGACGAGCGCGGCGCTCTGGTTGTCGCCTGACGGGACCGACGTCGAGTCGGGATCGATGCGCGCGCGGCGGTGGAAGGGTTCGTCGCCGGTCGTCCGCTCGAAGAGGAAGGCGAGTGGTGCGTGGCGCAGGTCCTCACCCGCCAGCGCGCGCGTCGCGACGACCGGCGGTCGCAGCCGCTCGCGGACCCGGACCCCCGGGATGCGCAGCTCGGCGATCGCCCCCGGGCCGCGCGTGCGCGTCGTCGGAGGACCCTCGACACCGGTGATCGACACGCGCAGCTTCTCGATGTCGCGCAGGCCGACGGGCAGCCGGTTCCAGCCGGGCCGGATCGGATAGCGGCCGCCGGCGATCTCCACCTCGCGCAGCTCGGTGCGCGCCTCGCGCTGGGACAGCAGGGCGAGCGTCGGCACGTCGATGCGGCGGCCGAAGTCGATCTCGATCCAGCGGCGGTCGTCGTCGAAGTTGCGCTCGGCGCTCCACCACGTCGCGGGATCGCCGTCGAACGCCGCGAACGGCCGGTGCTCCGGGAACTGGACGAACGAGGGCGAGAACGGAGCGGTCAGCTCCGCGGCACCGTCGTAGACGGCAACCGTCTGGGCGTCGGGACCCCGGTCCGCGAATGGGTTGAGCACCGCCCCGTCACTTGGAATCTCGGCCTCCGCGGCAAGCGTCGCCCCCTCCGCCTGGCGCGGCTGCGACGGCAGGATCACGCGCCGGCGGTTGGAGTCGCCGACGACGATCTCGCTGCCACCACGCGCGGCGCGACGCAGCTCCCCGCCACTCAGGTCGGCCGCGTAGAGAATCGCCCGCTCGCGCGGCAAGCCGCCGAGCGCGGCGAGACCGGCCAACGTCGCCGCCGAGCCGTCGACCACGAGCGGCGCGCGCAGCGGCTGGACACGCACCAGACCGGACGGCCGCGCGACGGGATAGGCGCGCACCGCTCCGAAGCGGCGCGCCTCGGCACCAGGGTCCGCCCCGGCGGCGCGCTGGTCGCGGCCGTCTACCGGCACGAGCAGTCCCGCCCCGCGCTCGAGCTGCTCGCCGGCCGCCACGGAATCGACCGCTCCGCTGCGATCCCGATCGTCGTCGTTCGCCGCGACCACCGCACCGGCGCCCATCAGCCGGATCAGCGGCGTGAGCTGCCCCGGCAGCACCCGCTGCTGCTGCACCAGCGCGTCCGTAGCCCACAACAGGTCGACCGCGCGCAGATCCGCATACGGCACCACCCCGCGCACCGACACGGGCCGGTCGGTCAGCGCCGGCAGCAGCGCGTCCTGGGTGCCGCCCCAGCGGTAGAAGGGAAACACCTGACCCGGCAGGACCAGCGCGCGCGTGCCGCGTGGCAGCTCGTCGTCGACATCGGCCGCCGCCCGCTCCCACCCCGCCGGCACAGCGTCGAAGGAGATCTGCCCGTCGACCGCGCGGACCTCGAACAGTGGCCAGGCCCAGCCGACGACCAGCGCCGCGGCCGCCGCCGACGCCGCGAGCGCCAGCGCGATCCGCCCGCGCATTCGCTCCCACAGCAACCCCGCCGCCACGCCGGCGAGGCAGGCAAGCGCGAGCGCCAGCAGTGGTCCGACCTTGTAGGTCGTGCGCAGGAACTGGACCAGCTCGACGCGGTCGTAGGACCAGTGCAACGCCCGCCGCAGCGGGGCCCCGTCGGGGAACCCGGTGAACATCACCAGCAGCGCGAGCAGCGTCAGCGCCGCGAAGAACGGCCCGTAGCGCCAGCGCCGCGTCCAGGCGAACCCGGCAATCGCCAGGCCCGGGATGACGAACGCCGCGAGAATCAGCCCCTGTGCGCCGAGCAGCGTGGGTGCCGTGTCGAACGCCGGGCTGAGCTGGGTGCCGTAGCCCACGCCGAGGTAGGTCACCCAGAACCCCATCAGCCGCAGGCTCTCGCTCATGCTGGTCGACGTCCAGATCGCCCCCGCCGGCTCGGTGAACGGCAGGAAGTCGACGCCGTAGCGGACCTGTACGAGAATCGGCGCGATCCACCACGCCGACGCGAGCGCCGTGAGCGGCAGCGCCCGCAGCAGGAAGCGGCCGACGTTGCGCCAGCCCACCGCGCCAGAGCCCGCCTCGTAGAGGATCAGCAGCGCCGGCCCGAGCAGCACCCAGCCGGCGACCGCGGCGTTGACCCCCCCGCCAAGCGACGTCACCAGCAGCGCCAGCGCCGCCGGCCACCACCAGCCGCGCGGCTCGCGCAGCCCGCGCTGGACGCACAGCAGCAGCCAGGGCAGCAGCGCGTAGGCGAGCAGGGTGATGCTCGTCCTGTTCGCGAAGACCACCACGTACGGATTCGCGATCACGAGCACGCCCGCGACCAGCGCCGGCACGCCACGCGGCCGTTCGAGCAGCGCGTCGAGCAACCGCACGACCCCCCAGGCCGCGACGGCGAGCAACGTCCCCAGCCAGAGCCGGTGGACGACCCACGGCGCGAGCCCGATCAAGTCGCCGAGCGCATAGAACGGCCCCATCGGCCACAGGTAGCCGGCGTACTGCCCGGCCTGGACCTGGCCGAGCCCGCCGGACGGCGCCCACGCCGCGGCGGCGTCGGCGAGGAAGCGCACCGGATCGGTGTGGAGGTCGATCTTGGTGTCGGCGACCAGCTCACCGGTCCGCTGCGCGAAGGCGAGCACATAGGCGGCGAGCGCCAGCAGCAGGGGAAGCCATCGCCAGCCACCCCGCCCCGGGCTATCGTTGATCTCGATGCGGTCGACGTTCATCGCCCGCCTGCTCCTGGCCGCCGTGGCGCTTGCCGTGGCGGTGTCGCTGGTCGGGCTGGAGCGCGATCACGAGGGCTGCCAGAGCGCCACCACCGGGGCGTATCTCGCCAGCCGCGCTCCCGCCCCGGAGCTGCGAGGACGCATCGACGAGGTAGTGCGCGAGTGTCGTGACGCGGAGCCTCTGAACCGGACCGCGGTGGGGCTGCGGGTCGAGCGTCCGCGGGAGGCGGCCCGGTTGGCTCGCATAGCCACCCGGCGCGAGCCGGACAGCTACGTCGCATGGGGAGTCCTCGCGGTCGCCGCGCCAGCCGCCGAGGCCGCCTCCGCCAGGCGACGCGCCGCCGCGCTCAACCCACTCTCCGTCGTCTCGAGTCCTTGAAGCGCAGGATCGGGCGCTCGACCACGTAGTAGCTGCCGGCCGCACAGGTCACCGTCAGCACGAGCGTCAACGCGGTCAGCACGACGAAGCCGCTGCCGGGGACCCGCTCCATGACGTCATGTCCGATCAGCCAACTCATCAGCGTGTGGTGCCAGAGGAAGATCCCGTAGGAGATCAGCCCGAGCCAGGCCAGCCACGGCAGCATCAAGAAACGGCGCGGCCAGCCACCCCGCTCGGCCTCGGCGACCGCCGGCAATAGGACCAGGATCGCGACCAGCGCCGACAGCACGTAGGTCCGGAACGACTCGCCCTCGGTGTAGATCGTCCCGGTCGGCAGCGGAGCCGAAACGGTCAGCGCCAGCACCGCGAACGCCACGCCCGCGGCCAGCCAGACGAGTCCGGGGTGCCGTGCGACCGCTGCCATCGGCGCCCACGGCCGCTCGCGCTCCTGCAGCACCACGCTGATCACGGCCAGCGCCATGCCGGGCGCGAACCAGCCGAACATCCCAGGCAGCCATGCGAAGGCGACCGTCGGCCCGTTGGCGATCGCCAGCGTCCG
This sequence comes from Thermoleophilaceae bacterium, assembly GCA_035630455.1. Taxonomy (GTDB): domain Bacteria; phylum Actinomycetota; class Thermoleophilia; order Solirubrobacterales; family Thermoleophilaceae; genus JAAYBF01. The sequence continues at coordinate 15,600 of DASQKP010000026.1, read as the reverse complement.
GAAGACAAGCGATCCGAGCGCCAGCAGCGCGAGCAGGCTCAGCTCGATCGTCACGACGGTCCGGCGCGAACGGCCACGGCAGAGCGCGCGCATGGCGAGCGCGTAGAAGGGCAGCGCGAGGTAGAAGGTCACCTCGACGCAGAGCGTCCACGCCTGCGGGATGCCGTTGACGAACGTATCCAGCTGGTAGATCTGGCCGAAGCCGTAGTAGATCCACCAGTCGCCGGTGAAGACGCCCAGCAGCCCTGGATAGATCGCGAGGACCGTCAGGGCGAGCCAGTAGGCCGGGACGATCCGCAGCACCCTTCGGCGCAGGTAGTCGCGCGTGCGGATCCGCGGCGCGCCGGCGTGGTGGGCGGCGAAGAACGGCCGGTAGAGCAGGAACCCGGAGATTGCGAAGAACAGCGCGACGCCGATCTCGAGCCGGCCGAGCGCGCGTCCGTACCAAGCGCCGGTCACCCCCGACGAGTAGGCCGTGTGGTAGACGAGGATGCTCAACGCGGCGATCGCGCGCAGGCTGTCGACGTGCGGAAAGCGCGGGTTGCCAGGTGGCGGCGCGACGACCGGATCGACGTCGCCGCCGGCCGGCGCGGGCGCCCTGGCGACGGCGCTCACGACTCCCCCGTGAGACCGGCGCGTCCGATCGCCGTCCCGGCCAGCAGCAGTCCGACCAGGCTCAACGCCGGCAGGTCCCAGTCCCAGTCGATTCCCGCGTGCAACGCGAGCACCGCCAGCGCGGCGCAGGGACCGGCAGCCAGCACCGCGTCGTCGGACGTCAGGCGGCGCGCGCAGAACGCCACCCCGCCGAGAAACGCCGCCAGCAGCGCGAGCCCGACGAGCCCCAGCTCGGCCGCCGTCTCGAGATAGAGCGAATGGGCGTCGACCGCGCCCTCGGCGACGTCGCGCTCGCGCAGCCACTCGACGCGGAAGCCGGCCGTCCCGACGCCGAGCGCCGGTGCTCCCGCGAACGAGTCGGCGGCGACGCGCCAGTAGTCGGCGCGGTTGCTGCCGATGTCGGCAAACCGCTCCGCCGTAGCCCCGCGCGCCGGCGGCGAGGCGCGGTCGACGGCGACGAGCACGAGCGCCCCGGCGAGCACGACGACGGCGCCCCAGCCGACCGCGAGCCGCCAGCCGCGGCCGGCGCGCGCCCAGATTGGACGCGCCTCGGGCGCGCTCAGGGCCAGCGTCACCAGGCCAAGCGCCACCGCGGCCAGCGCCCCGCGCGAGTAGGTCAGGTAGAGACCGGCGAGCAGCGGCAGCAACGCAGCCCATGCCGCACCGCGCACCCCCGGCGGTCGGGCTCGGTCGATCGAGATCCGCGCGCACAACACGACCCCGACCGCCGCCAGGGCCCCCATCGCGTTCCAGTAACTGAGCGGCTGGTCGAGGCGACCGTCGGCGGCGAACGAGCTGTCCAGGTCAAGGACCCCAACATCGCCGAGCAGGCCGTAGCCGACGACGACGAGCGCGAGCAGCGCCAGCGCCAGCTCCAACCCGCGCGCCACCCAGCGCTCGCGAAACGACGCGACCGCGAGTGGCAGCACGGCCGCATAGAGCGAGAGCCGCCAGACGTCCTCGCGCGCCGCCTCGCCGAGCGGCGCCCAGAGCAGTGACAGCGCCGTCAATCCGGCGAGCCCGAGCAGACCGGCGACGGCGATCCGGCCCGCGGTCGACGCCGGCACGACCGCGAGTGGCGACGGCATCGCCAGGGTGACCACGGCGAGGCCCAGCCACGCCGCGATCGCGAGCGTCGCGCGCGGCTCGTGGAAGAACCCGCCGGAACGAAAGCAGAGCCATCCGGTCGCACAAACGAGCACGGCGCCCAGCAGCGCCTGCGATATTGAGCGCAGTGTCGGCGCCGCGCTCACGGGTCGGGCTCCTCGGACTGCTGTTCGCCGGCGCCCTGGCGATCTCCGCGTTCACGCTGCTCCGCGGCAGCGCGGAGTTCGACGAGGGGCTGATCCTCCAGGCCGCCGCGCGGATCGCCGACGGCCAGACGCCATATGCCGACTTCGCCTGGCCGTACGGGCCGGCGCACCCCTATCTGCTCGGCTGGTCGTTCGATCTCTTCGATCCCTCGCTGATCGGCTGGCGCGTACTGCGCAGCCTCGTCGATGCGGCGGTCGCCGTCACGGTCTACGTGCTCGCACGGCGCGAGGGCGCTCCACCGTGGCTGGCCGCCGCCGGCTGGCTGGTCGCGGCCTGCGCGATGGCCCAGCCGACGAGCGCGACCCCGTTCGCGCCGGCGCTGCTGCTCGCGCTGCTGGCCGTCCTCGCCGCCACCGGCCGCGACGGCCGCCGGGCCACGCTGCTCGCGGCGCTGCTGACCGCGCTGGCCGCCGCCTGGCGACTCGACTTCGGCCTCTACGCCGGTGCGGCCGTCGTGACTGCGCTCGCGCTGGGCTCGGCGCCAGCCCGCCGGCGAGCACAGGCAGTCGCCCTCTACGCGGCGACCGCGACCGGCCTCGGCCTGCTCGCCTACCTGCCGTTCCTGATCGCCGTTGGTCCGGCCGATCTCTACGACGCGCTGGTCGGGGCGTCGCTGCGCGAGCGTGACTACTGGACGCTGCCCTTCCCGCTCTCCTACGACGGCCAGCTGCGCGCCTGGCCGGCCGGCACGGCGGCCGAGGAGGCCAAGGACCTGCTCGGCTTCTACGCGCCGCTGCTCGCAGTCACGGGCCTGGTGCTGCTCGTCGCAATCGGGGGCTGGAGAGCCCATGTCGAGGGCCGCGTCCGGCAGGGCACGGCCGCGCTCGTGGTGCTGGGCGCCGGCTGCCTCGCCTACCTGCTCTCGCGCAGCGACGAGTTCCACGCCACACCACTGATCGTCGTCCTGGCGGCGGCGCTGCCGTCCACGATCGCCTGGGCGCTGCTCCAGGCCGGCGCCTGGCGCCGGTCGCCGCGCTTCGCGGCCGCGCTCACGGCGGCGGTCTTCGCGCTGCTGCTGGTCTACGGCGCCGCCAACCGCCTCTCCGCCCTGCTGCGCCCACCGGAGCTCGCGACGATCGACCTGCCCGTCGCCGACGGCGCCAAGGCCCCGCCAACCGAGGCACGCGCGCTCGCCCGGATGGCGGCGCTCGTCGACCGCCATGTCCCGCCTGGGGCCCCGATCTACACGATCACCCGCCGCTCCGACCTCGTCCGCTTCAACCAGCCGCTCGTCTATCTCGCCGCCAACCGCCCCAACCCGACCCGCCACGACTACGCGATCCGGACCTCCGGCGCCGATCAGCGCGCACTCGTCGCCGAGCTCGCGCGCGACCGCCCACGCGCGATCGTGCGCTGGACCAACCGCGCGTCGGTCGAGCGCGAGCCGAACCTGCGTGGAAACCCGACCGGAGTGCGCGTCCTCGACAGGTGGGTCGCCGACCGTTACCGCCTCCTCGCCAGCGCTGGCGACTACGAGATCCTCGTTCCGCGGGCCGCGCGCTGAGTAGCGCCGGCCCCGCCGCGCCCATTGGCCGTCGCGTTGGCTCCGTTGGCCTGTGCTCCGGCCCCATGGCGCTCCAGTAGCGCCGCGTCGACCTCACGCGGGAATGCCTCGCGGAAGATCGCCGTGTCGAAGCGACGGGCGTTGGCGACACACGCGGCGGGATCGACCGCCAGCGCGTCGAAGTCGGTCACCGCCGCCGCAAGCTCCTGCGCGCCCCCGTTCCAGAGCGCTCCGGTCACGCCCTCGACGACGGTCTCCAGTGCGCCGCCAGCACCGGCGGCGATCACCGGGCGTCCCGCCGCCTGAGCCTCGACGGCCGCGATCCCGAACTCCTCGATCGACGTCACGACGACCGCCCGCGCGCCCGTCAGGAGCTGGGCCGCGCTCTCGTCGTCGACCCGTCCGGCGAACCTGATCGTCGGACCGGCGAGCGAGCGCAGCCGCGCCTCGTCCGGTCCGTCCCCGACCACGATCAACGGCAGCCCGAGGTCGTTGAACGCCTCGATCGCCAGATCGATCCGCTTGTGCGACATCAGCGCCGACAGGAGCACGTAGTGAGCGTGCGGCTCACCCGGCACGAAGCGGTGGGTGCCGACCGGCGGATAGACGATCGTCGACTCGCGCCCGAGGTAGGCGGCGATCCGTCCCTGAGTCGTGCGCGAGTTCGTCACATAGCGGTCGACGCGCTGGGCAGCGGCTCGATCCCACTCGCGCCAGCGGCTGAGGAAGGCGCCCAGCAGCACGCGACTGACCGGGTCGCGCCGCTCGGCGAGCGTGCGATCGCGCTCGTTCCAGGCATAGCGAAACGGGTTGTGGCAGTAGCTGACGTGGGTCGCGTCGTCACCGCGCCACGCGGCGTGCGCCCATGCGCTCGAGCTGGAGATCACGAGGTCGTAGCCGGAGAGATCGAACGAGCGAATCGCCGCCGGGTAGAGCGGCAGCAGGCCGCGAAACGTCCGCTTGCCGGGTCGCACGCGCTGGAGAAACGAGGTCTGGACGTTGCGCCCGGCGAGCCGGCCCTCGGTCTCCTGCTCGTCGTAGATCGGCGAGAAGACGTCGGCCTGCGGGTAGAGGTCGCAGATCTCGAAGAAGACGCGCTCAGCCCCGCGGACCCCAATCAGGAAGTCATGGACCAGAGCGACCCGGGTATGAGAACCGGGCCTTGTCGATATGCGCACACTTCGAGTGTATGCGCGTTGTGGAGACCTCAAACACGGGTTTATCCACTTCGTACATCGCTACCCTCGCCGTTATGGACGGATTAGGGGTGAGCCGTCGGACAGCCGTGACAGTGGCGGCGGCGCTAACGGTCCTGGCACTGACCGCCCCGTCCTCCGCGCTCACCCAGAGCGCGGGTGACCGCCAGTACGCCGACCCGCTCGTCACCGAGGGCGGCGGCCGGTCCGGACAGCAGGCGCCGTCGTCTCCAGGTGGTGACGGCAGCGCGACTCCCGAGCCCGCGCCGACGCCCGCGCCGACTCCGGGCGACAGCCCGGCCGCGGTGACCGACGCGGCCCCGGTCGCGCCCGCGGAGGCGACACTGCCCCACACCGGAGCCGAGCCACTCGCGCTGGCGCTGACGGGCCTGGCGCTCGCCGCTTGTGGCGTGGTCGGACTTGCATTGCCGCGTCGCGCGCGGCATGCTCGCCGCTAGCGGGTGGCGCAGCTTTCGTTCTCGAGCTGGGTTCTCACCACGATGCGCAAATCCCCCCGTCTGGCGCTTGCCACCCTGGTGGCGGTCATCGCCGTCCTGGCGCTCTCAGCGCCGGCCACGGCGCGCGTCCCGTTCGGGTTCGCCGGGGTGATGATCGACGGGCCGATGAACGCGCCGGGCTACGACCCGGCCGACGAGATGGAGGTGATGGTCGCCAGCGGCGTCGAGAGCGTCCGCTTCGCCTTCCACTGGGTCGACGGCCAGCCCTACCGCGACGTCCCGACGACTTTCGCGCGCTACGACCCGATGGTTGCCGGGGCAGCCGCGCGCCGCCTGACCCTGTTGCCGAACGTCACCACCGCCCCGGGCTGGGCGGCCAAGCGGCCCGGCGTCTTCGGCTCACCACCGAAGCGGACGGCCGACTTCGCCCGCTTCATGCGAGTACTGGTCGAGCGCTATGGCCCCGACGGGCGGTTCTGGGCCGAGAACCCGACGTTGCCACGGCGACCGATCCGCAAGTGGCAGCTCTGGAACGAGCCGAATCTGCGCTACTCGTGGACCGAACGGGAATGGGCGCCGGGCTACGTCAAGCTGCTGCGCGCCGGTCGCAAGGCGGTCAAGGCCGCCGACCCAGGCGCACGCATCGTGCTCGCCGGACTCGCGAACGTCAGCTGGGCCGACCTCGAGCAGATCTACCGCGTTCCCGGCGCCCGCCGCCTCTTCGACGAAGTCGCGATCCACCCGTACACCAAGCCTCCCGAGGGCGTGATCACGATCCTCGAGCGGGTGCGCAAGGTGATGGCCAGGTATGGCGACCGCCGCAAGCCGGTCACGGTGACCGAGTTCGGCTGGCCGTCCTCGAAGGGCAAGGTCAAGGGCATCGGCGTCTCCACCGATCGCCGCGGCCAGGCCGCCCGCCTAGGCAAGGCTCTCCCCCTGCTCGCCCGCAACCGCAAGCGCCTGCGGCTGGCCAACGTCTACTACTACACCTGGGTCACCAACGACCGGCCCAACAACTCGATCTTCCACTTCGCCGGTCTCCGCCACCGCCTCCCCTCCGGCAGGGTCGTCCCGAAGCCCGCCTTCCACGTCTTCCGCCGCACCGCCCTCCGCCTCGAGGGCTGCCGCGTCAAGGCCTCAGTCGCCACCCGCTGCGCCCGGCGCTAGAGCGGCCACCACACATCGTCAGTCGAGCACCCGCTCGTCCGGGCTCCCCACGTGCAGGTGGACGCAAACGACATCTGGATCCAAGCCCACGTCGACGAGGCACCGATCGATCAACCTGAGCAAGGGAAGAACGACGGCTGTCGCACCCCTACCGCGCACGATCAGATCCGCTGTCTCGCGAGGATCCGTGGGGTCCTCCACGCGGACGACGAGCTCGTCCGCGAGCAGTCGCGTGACCACCTTGGCCCACTGTCCGTGCTGGACATTCGCCTCGCAATGGACCCGCCAAAGCACGATCTGCTCACTGCCGTCCACAGCGGTCCGCACGGGCCGAGCGGCGATGTCGAGTCCCTCAGCTGGCCACGGGAAGATCGGCTCGGGCTGGTCCTCGTCGCTGCCGTCGTAGGTCAGGTCTCGAATGCCCGCGGAGTAGAAGCCGTCTTCTCCGCCCCCGACCTGCACGAGCACGGCGTCGGAACGCGCCCTCCCCCACGCGAGTGCCTCCTCGAGCGCTACGTCCTCCGGCCCATCGATCGATCTTCGCCCGTCCTCACTCTCCCAATGGGCGCTGAACAAGCCGGACATCCGCCCAGAGTCGTCGATGTCGAACTGCTCGGCCACGAAGACCTGTCCGGAGTCCCTGCCAGAAACCGTCATGGGCGCGAGACTACCCGCGCTCGGCAGCGGCGCAAGGTTCGTGCTCAACAGTCGCTCCGTCGTCACACAGACGCGTTCCGACGTCAGTCGGCTCCGTCTAAGTTCGCAGGATGGGCGTGGAAACCGGTGAGCGAGGCATAGTCCTGCTTGTGGCGGGAGGGCTCGTGGCGAGCACAGTGCTCGGCGTCCTTTTTCCTCTCTCGTCGCCGGGACTCGACGCTTCCAGCATGGCCTTGGGGTCGAATCTGATCCTGGCGGTCCAACGAGTCATCTTCCTATTCGCTGCCTGGCTGCTCATCGTGGTCATCCTCGTGATGGCATCGCAGGGTCGGCTGCCCGTCGAGATATCTGGTCGTGGCCTTCGCTACGCCGACACTGTCGAAACACAGTCCGGGCTAACCGAGACCGCCGAACTGCTACGCCGCCTCAACGAACAGGTTGATGTGCTGGATCGTCGATTGGCCGCCGTCGAGACGGAAAGCACTTGCAAACGCTGCGTCGAGGAGTAGATTTACCCATATGCATATATGCAGCCCCGACATCGAGGACCGTATCTTCAATCTCTTGGACGGACGCAGGACGCCGCGGGATGTCGCCGCTGTGCTCGACATGCCTTACGAGGAAGCGATGCCCTTGATCGCAAAGGTGATCACGGAGCGCGGCACCGCCGGTAGCGCCGCGATCAAAGAGGGATTGCGGCGACTCGAAGCCATCCGGGTCTAGCGTACGATCGGTTCTCCAGCCGTACTTGCCGCAATGCGGGGCAGGGCAATCCACGCGGCGGTCGCCGCTCTCATCTGCGCAATCGCTGTCGGCTGCGGGGCGGACAACTCGGCCAGCCAGTCGTCGAACAGCACCCTCACCGCCAAGCAGTACGCCGAGCTCGAACGCATATATCTCGAGATGGTGCCCGTCGACAGGCTCGTCGATAGCTACAGCTGAAGACCTTCCGCCGAGACTGCAAGCCGGTCGCGGGCTAGCTCACCAGCGGCGGGGTAGACCGAGAGCAGTGCCCTCGATGAGGCCACGGAGCTTGGCGAGGGCGATTCGGGCGCGTAGGGGCGATCGGCGGTCGGCGGCGCTGGCAGCCATGTCGAGGATGTCGACGACGCCCCAGGCCCAGAGGCGGAGGCCGCCGCCGGAGCCGCGGCCGAGGTGCTTGCAGGCGAAGCCGGCCCAGGCACGCGAGTAGCCGCGCTGGAGCTCGACGACCTCGTCGGGCGAGCGCCACTGGTCGTGGACCGCGCGCACGGCCGGTGACAGCACAGCCGTCGCGCCGGAGCGCAGCAGGCGGTGGTTGAAGTCCATGTCGTCCGCCGCCGGGAGATCTGGGACGCCGGGACCCAGCCGCTCGTCCCAGCCGCCGAGCCGCACGGCGGTCGAGCGCCGGACGCAGAAGAGGACGCCGAAGCCGATCGCGCCGGGCAGCGTCCGGCCACCACGTCGGATCAGCGGCCTGTCGACCGGGAAGGTCGTCACCGGGGGCAGGCCGCTGGGGACGTCCGCCGTGCCGGCCCGCACGTCGCCGGCGATCCAGTCGGCCGCGGGATGGGCGGCGATCTCGGCGAGTAGGGCGGAGCCGAAGTCTGCGGCTACGAGACAGTCGTCGTCGACGAAGGCGATCCAGTCGCCCTCGACAGCGGCCAGCGCGAGGTTCCTCGCTCGCGACAAGCCGCGGCCGCCGTCATGGATGACGCTCAGCCGCAGGTCGGCAGCCGCCCGCTCCGCCAGCGCCGCGTCCGGCGCCGCCCCCTGATCGATCACGAGCAACGGCACTCCGGGCGCGCCCGCATCGAGCGCGTCGAGCGTTGCCCGCACCTTGTCCGTCCGGCCGCGCGTGCAGACGGCGACCGTGAGGGTGGGAGTCGATTCGCTCATCGCTGCCTGTGCCAATGGTAGGTTCGGCCGGAGTGTCAACGCCCCCGCAGGCGCTTTTCGTCAGCTACACGTCGCTGCTCGGCGGCGCGGAGCGGATCCTGCTGGACCACGCAACGGCACTCCCCGGACCGGTCGTTCTCGCGTGCCCCGAGGGGCCGTTGGCGGAGCGGGCGCGCGCGGCGGGGATCGACGTCGTGGCGTTGCGGAACCGGCGTGTGGAGCTGCGCGCCAGCGCACGAGATCGGCTCGCGATGCCGCTGCGGATGACCGCGCAGGGCCGTGAGGTGCGCCGGATCGCGGCGCGGCGGCGGCCGGGCTGCCTCGTCGCCTGGGGAATGCGCGCGCTGCTCTCCTGCGCGGCCGGCTTGCGCGGGTTGCGGCCCCACCGTCCGCTCGTCTTCCAGCACAACGACCTGCTGCCCAGTCCGCTCGTCGGGCGCGCCGTGCGAGCGGCCGCCCGGCGCGCGGATCTCACGATCGCGCTCTCTCAGGCGATCGCCGCCGATCTGGACCCGAACCGCAAGCTTGGGGTGGGAATCGAGGTCGTCCGCGCCGGCGTCGACCTCACCCGCTTCCGGCCCGCCGGCACCCCGCCGTCGGATCCACCGTCCGCCCTTCTGCTCGGCGCGATCGTCGACTGGAAGCGACCGGACCTCGCGCTCGAGGCAACCGCGCTGGCGGCGCGCGAGCTGCCCAACCTGCGACTGAGGATCGCGGGAGCCCCACTCGCGGCTGCCGGCTCCGATCTACTCGCCGAGCTGGAGCACCGGACTCAGCAGCCCGACCTCGCGGCCAGGGTCGACATCGACGGCCGGATCGAGGACGTGCCGGCGGCGCTGGCCGCCTCCACCTGCCTACTCCATTGCGCCGACCGCGAGCCCTACGGAATGGCGCTCGTCGAGGCACTCGCCTGCGGGCGTCCGATCGCGGCGCCGGCCGCGGGCGGTCCGCTGGAGATCGTCGATGCCAGCTGCGGCGTCCTGTACCCGCCTGGCAACGCGCGGGCCGCTGCCACCGCCCTCGTCGACGTCGTGACGCGCGCGCCCGAGCTGGGCCGCGGCGCACGGGCCCGCGCCGAGGCCGAGTTCGACCGCCAGAGGGCCCGCGACAGATTTCGCTCGCTCCTCGAAGAGCTGGTCGCTTGACCGCCCGGATCGCGATCAACGCCCGCGCCGCCGTGCGCGCCGAGATCGGCGGCGTCGAGCGGGTCACGCGCGAGCTGGTCGCCCGCCTGCCGGCGCTCGCCCCCGGCCGCTACCGCGTCGTCGCACCGCCCCAACGGCTCGCACACCGCGCCGGCCACGCCTGGGAGCAGCTCGCGCTGCCGGTCGCCGCCCGCGACGCCGAGCTCGTCTTCTCGCCCGCCAACACCGCGCCGATCGCGGGGCGCCGCAATGCCGTGCTGGTCCACGACCTCGCCCCGGTCGTCGAGCCGCGCTGGTACGGCCAGGCGTACGGCGCCTGGCACGGGGCGATGCTGAGGGCGACAGCACGCCGCGCCCGGCTCGCGATCGTCCCCTCGGAGTTCGTTCGCGGCCAGCTCACGGAGCTGCTCGGCATGCCTCCCGAGCGGATCGTCGCCGTCCCGATGGGGGTTGCCCCGACCTTCGCCGCCGCGCTCGACCCCGCGCCCTTGCGCCGTCGGCTCGACCTCGACCGGCGCCCCTACGTACTGGCCGTCGGGACGGCGAACCCCCGCAAGAACCTCGGCCTGCTCGACGCGATCGCGCCAGCGCTCGCCGCGGCCGGGCTCGACACCGCGATCGCCGGCGGCGGTCGCGGTTACATGCGCGCGAGCAACCCGCGAGGCGGCCCGGCAACAGCTCGCCGGCTCGGATACGTCACAGAGACCGACCTCCCCGCGCTCTATGCCGGGGCCGCGGCCTTCGCCCTCCCCTCGCTCTACGAGGGGTTCGGCCTCCCCTGCCTCGAGGCGATGGCCGCCGGCACCCCCGTCGTCACCACCCGACACGGCGCGCTTCCCGAGACCTGCGCCGACGCCGCCCTCTACGCCCACCCGGATGACCCGTCCGCCTTCGCCGCGGCCTGCATCGAGGCCGCAACCGATCCGGCGACCCGCGACCGCCTGACCGCCGCCGGCCGCGCACGCGTGGCCGCGTTCACGTGGGATCGGACGGCCAAGCGGGTAAACGACGTACTAGCGGCGCTGATCCGAGCTTGAGCCGGCCAGATGCCGGCGGGGGTCCGGGGGCGTGAGCCCCCGGTTTCACTACCCTGATCGGTGGGAGGCGCCTGCTGCCCTGTAAACAGCAGGAAGGAACGCCACAACATGAATCGCACGCTCGGGCGCCGCCTACTGGCCGCCCTGCTCGCCGTCACGGCGCTCGCCGCGATCGCTCCCGCCGCCGAGGCCAAGAAGGCGAAGGCCAAGAAGAGCGACTCGAACGTCACGGTGATGACGCGCAACCTCTATCTCGGCACCGATCTGATCAAGATCGCGACCGCGCCGAACCCTGACGCGTTCAAGGCCGCCGTCACGGCGGGCTTCAACCAGGTCAAGGCAACCAACTTCCCGGCGCGGTCGAAGCTGATCGCCAAGGAGATCAAGCAGACCAAGCCGGACCTGATCGGCCTTCAAGAGGCTGCCCTCTGGCGCACCGGCCCAAGTGACGGCTCGACGACGCCGAACGCGACCAAGGTCGAGTACGACTACGTCAAGCTGCTGCTCAAGGCGCTGAAGCAGAAGGGCCTGAAGTACTCGGCCGTACGGTCGACTAACGAGGCCGACATCGAGGGCGCCAGCAGCGGAGGCTTCGACGTTCGGCTGACGATGCGCGACGTCGTGCTCGTCAACAAGAACCGCAAGGGGCTGAAGATCACCAAGAAGGGCGGAGCCAACTTCACCGCGACGATCCCGTTCCCGACGCAGGGCGGCATCTTCAACGTCAAGCGTGGCTACGCCTACGCCGACGCCAAGCTCAACGGCAAGAAGCTCCGCTTCATCGACACCCACCTCGAGGCCTACCTCGAGGCGACTCGTGTCGCCCAGGCGACTGAGCTGGTCGCGCCGGGCGGCCCCGTCAAGGGCAAGCGCGTGATCGTCGTCGGCGACATGAACTCCGACCCCAACGACGCGGGTGGCTCACCGTCCAGTGCCTGGGACGTCCTGACGGCATCGGGCCTCAGGGACACCTGGCCATGGCTCTACAAGAGCAAGCCGGGCTACGAGTGCTGCCTGAAGACCGACTCGCTGACCGATCCGCCGAAGCCGAGCCCGTTCGACCACCGGATCGACCAGATCTTCGCCAAGGGCAAGCTCAAGCCGCTCAACGCGAAGATCGTCGGCACCAATCCGGCGACCAGTCGCACCAAGTCGGGCCTCTGGGCATCGGATCACGGAGGGGTGGTAACGAAGCTGAAGCTCAAGTAGCGTTTGGGGGCAGATGAGCATCTCCTCTGCCCCCAGCTACTCGACCCACGACGTCTTCAACCAGGCGCCGCCGCTCGCGCCCTACAACGTCTTCGACGCGGACATCGCGCTGCGCGAGGCACTGGAGCGCGAGGGTGGCGGCTGGGGTGTCGACCGTCTCCGCGACGCGGGCGAGCTGGCCGGCAGCCCGGAGGCGATCGCCCACTCCGAGCGCGCCGAGCGCAACGAGCCGATCTTCCGCGGCCACGACCGCTACGGCAACCGCGTCGACGCGGTCGAGCTCGATCCGTCGTGGCACTGGCTGCTGCGCCAGGCGATCGAGCGCGAGTGCCACGGCCTGCCGTGGCGCGACCCCCAGCCCGGCGCCCACGCCGTCCGCGCCGCGCTGTTCATGACCTGGTCGCAGGTCAACGCGGGCGTGATGTGCCCGGTCTCGATGACCCACGCGATCGTCCCAGCGCTGCGCGAGAACCCCGACCTGGCGACCGAGTGGGAGCCGCGCCTGGTCAAGCCCGACTACGACGGCGGCGCGCTCGCCGGCATGGCGATGACCGAGAAGCAGGGCGGCTCCGACGTCCGCGCCAACACCACCACGGCGACCCCGGTCGGCGACGGCTGGTGGGAGGTCACCGGCCACAAGTGGTTCTGCTCGTACCCGCCCTGCGACGTCTTCCTGACGCTCGCCCAGACCGACGCCGGCATCTCCTGCTTCCTGATCGAGGGCCCCAGTCGCGAGGGCGGTCAGCCCGGCTTCCGTGTCCAGCGGCTCAAGGACAAGCTCGGCACGCGCTCGCTGCCGTCGTCCGAGGTCGAGTTCAACGCCGTTCCCGCCCGGCTCGTCGGCGATGAGGGCCGCGGCGTCCAGACGATCATCCGGATGGTCAACCACACGCGGCTCGACTGCCTGCTCGGCTCGGCCGCCTCGATCCGCTGGGGAACCGCCCAGGCCGTCCACCACGCCCGCCACCGCTCGGCGTTCGGCAAGCTGCTCGCCGACCAGCCGGCGATGCGCAACGTGCTCGCCGACCTCCAGCTCGAGTCCGAGGCCGCGACCGCCAACGCACTGCGAATCGCCCGCGCCTACGACGACGCCGACGCCCCCTTCCGCCGCTTCGCGACCGCCGTCACGAAGTACTGGATCTGCAAGCGCGCGCCGCAACATGCGCTCGAGGCGCTCGAGTGCCTCGGCGGCAACGGCTACGTCGAGGAGTCCGGCATGCCGCGCCTCCTGCGCGACAGTCCGCTCAACTCGATCTGGGAGGGCTCCGGCAACGTCGCCGCGCTCGACGTCCTGCGCGCAATGGCCAAGGAGCCCGAGGGGCTACCCGCCTTCCTCGACGAGGTCAAGCTTGCCGCGGGCGCCAACGCGCACCTCGACACCCACGTCACGGCTCTCGAGCAGCGCATCGGCGGCCTCGCCGCCCCGGACGCCGACCCGCAGTGGCAGGCTCGCCGCGTCGTCGAGGACCTCGCGCTCTCGCTCCAGGGCTCGCTGCTCGTCCGTCACGCCCCGCCGGCCGTCGCCGACGCCTTCTGCGCCAGCCGCCTGGCACCGAGCGGCCGCGGCTACGTCTTCGGCGACCTCTCGCACGGCGTCGATGCCGACGCCATCCTCGCCCGCGCCCTGCCCGCCTAGCCGGGCTCGGTCACGACGAGCACCTGGCGCCCCGAGCGCTGGACGAGGTCGAGCGCGAGACTGCCGAGCAGCCGCTTGACGACACCGCCGCGCCGGCTCGAGCCGACGACGATCAGGTCGGCGTCGATCGAGTCGGCGTACTCGATCGCCGTCGCGACGGCCGGGCCCGCGCGGGTGACGGGTGTCGCGACGGCCCCGGCCTCGCGCAGGCCGTCGGCGAGCTTTCGGGCGGTCGCCCCTGCCTCGCCGATGACCTCCGCGCGCGGTACCGCGGTGAAGCGCTGGCTCTCGATGTCGTCGACGACGAGGACCGTCACCTCGGCGCCGGTCTCCTCGGCCAGCTGGGCGGTGGGCGCGACCAGCCAGGGCTCGTCGAGACCAGCGGTCGACACCACCAGAATCCGCTTCATGCCTCCAGCTCCTTCCTCGGCCCTGAGACGACCCGGTTGACCAGCCAGAGCGCGGCGCCGAGGGCAATCAGCAGCCCGGCGCGCAGGCCGACCGTCGCGTCGTCGGCGAGCTTGTCGTAGATCAGGACCACGGACACGATCGCGCCGAGCACGGGCAGGATCGACGGCGCGTGGAAGTGCGGACCGTCGACCTCGTCGCGGCGCAGCACGAGCACGGTCACGTTGACGACCGCGAAGACGCTCAGCAGCAGCAGAACCGTCGTGTCGGCCAGCTCGCTGATGTCGCCGGTCGAGATCAGCACGACCGCGATCAGGGTCGTGAACGCGATCGCGATGTGCGGCGTGCGGCGCTCGCTGAGCACACGCGAGAAGACTGGCGGCACGACGTTGCGGCGCGCCATCCCGTAGACCAGCCGCGAGGCCATGATCATGTTGATCAGCGCGCCGTTGGCGACCGCGAGCAGCGCGATGCCCGCAAAGAGCTTCGTCGGCACGCCGAGTGGGCCTTCGCGCACGACCTCGAGCAGCGGGCCGTCGCTCTCCGTGAGCTGCTGGGTCGGCACCACCATCGACGCCGTGAAGGTCACCAGCAGGTAGATCACGCCGGCGATCAACAGGCCGCCGAACAGCGCCTTGGGGAAGTTGCGCGCCGGATCCTTGGTCTCTTCGGCGACGTTGACCGCGTCCTCGAAGCCGATCAGCGCGTAGAAGGACAGCGCCGCGCCGCCGACGATCGCCAGCGCCACGTTCTCGCCCTCGGGGAAGTCCAGGTTGCGCCCCGCATCGCCGTCGCCGTTGAGCAGCGCGGCGACGCCGATGACGACGATGATCACGAGGCCGAGCACCTCGATCGTCGTCAGCACCATGTTCAGCTTGATCGACTCGCTGATCCCGCGGAAGTTGATCAGCGCGACGACCAGCAGGAATCCGATCGCCACGAGCACGACCGGGAGCTCGACGAACTCGGCCAGATAGTCGCCGGCGAACGCCTTCGAGAGCGTGGCCGCCGAGGCGATCCCGGAGCACATCACCGTGAAGGCGATGACGAAGGTCAGCAACGGCACCTTGAACGCGGTGTCGACGTAGGTCGCGGCACCGCCGGCCGCCGGGTACTTGGTCACGAGCTCCGCGTACGAGAACGCGGTCATGATCGCGAGGATCGTGGCGAACAGGAACGCGGTCCAGATCGCGCCGCCCGTCTCGCCCGCGACGACGCCGACGAGCGCGTAGATCCCCGCGCCGAGCACGTCGCCGACCACGAACACGAGGAGCATCCCCGGGCCGATGACGCGCTTGAGCGGCGTCTCGAACTCGCCGGTCTCCGGGTTCAGATCCTGCGGGGGTGGATCAGCGACGGCCATGGGCGAGGCGTAC
>DASQKP010000025.1:0-2115 GCA_035630455.1 Thermoleophilaceae bacterium | reverse complement strand
CTGCACGCCGACGAGCGCCTGGTCCTCGGCGCTGAGCGGAGGGCTCGAGATTCCGCTGATGGACTGGGCCTGGGCGGACGGCGCGGCCTTGTTGGACTGCACGCCCTTGATCGCCAGCGAGTCGCTGACGACCCAGCCGCGTGTGACACCCTTGACCTCTTCGCGGTAGTAGCCGCCGACCTTCGTCGAGGCGAGCGTGAACTCGTCGCTGACGTCATCGGCCTCGACGGTGGCGCTGCTCGGCTCATCGCCGGACAGCTCGAGGTCGATCGTGCCGTCACCCTTGACGGCCTTCAGGGTGGCGCTGTCGGCGCCATCCTCGATCGAGCCCGAGAAGGCGCGCCCGAGGGTCTTGCCGTCACACAGGTAGGCGACGACCTTGCCGTCGTCGGCGACGGTGACCGCGAGGCCGTAGTCCTTGCCCTCGTCGATGTCGACGAAGCGCGCCAGCTGCGACGGGTACTCCTCGCCGAGCGTCGGGATCTGCGCCAGCAGCGCGCTGCTGGCGACCGCGGAGATCGGCTTTGCGGTGTTGTCGTCGTCGCCGCCGCAGGCTGCCAGCAGGGCCGACGCGGACAGGACGAGCACGGCGGCGGTCGCCAGCCCGCGCATGGACTGCGCCGCCCTCAGCATGACGACACCAGGTTGAAGCCTGCGCCGTCGGCGGGCTTGCCGTCAGCGTCGCGGACGACGACGCGGATGACCTTGTCGGCCGGCATGTACGTCGTGACGAAGCCGTAGAACTCGTTGTCGGCCGTGCCGCGCACGGTGGCCACACCGGCGCAGGGCTGCACGCTGCGGTTGAACGTGACGTGGTAGTCGCCGGGACCCACGTGGTCGACGTTGGTCACATGGCGGCTGGCCAGCAGGTCGCCGGCGGCGTCGACCTTGGCGAACCAGGGCTTGAGCTGCTGGCGGTAGGTGACGTGCACGTCGGCTTCGCGGATCGTGCCGTCTTTGATCTGGGTGCTCGTGACGAGGCTCGCGGCGGTCGCGCTGCCGGCGCCGGCCACGAGGGCGGCGACGCCGGCGATGACGACGGTCCGCAGTCGCGGCGTGAAACGGTTGGGTCGCATGGGGCTCCTATTGGGGGGGCGGTTGATGGGAGCCGACCCTCCCTGGGGGGCGCATGGCTTCGCGTCGGGGAGGCTCCCTGAACCTCACCGGCGCCTCCCGGCCTCGCTCGGCGCCGCCACCCTTGCCGTATGAGGCTGGTCCGGGGTAGCGTGCGGCGTGGAATCATTCGCTGGAAGGGCCGCAAGCGAGCTCCTGGAGCGCGAATCCGAGGTCGCCGCGCTGGTGGCGCTGCTCGACGCGGCCTGCGCCGGCACCGGGCGCGTCGCGCTCATCGAGGGTCCGCCCGGAATCGGCAAGAGCGCGCTGCTGGAGAGCGCCAAGCGCCTCGCACCCGAGCGCGGCATGCGCGTGCTCGCCGCCCGCGGCGGCGCGCTGGAGCGCGACTTCTCGTTCGGTGTCGTGCGCCAGCTCTTCGAGCCGTTCGTCACCGCCGACGCGCTCGTCGAGCGTGGCGCGCTCTTCGAGGGCGCCGCCGGCATCGCCGCGGAGCTGCTCGGCGCCCAGCCGCCGGCCGGCACCCAGCCGCCGAGCGGCGAGCTGTTCGCGCTGCTGCACGGCCTGCACTGGCTGACCGCGGGGATCGCAGCCGATGGCCCGCTGCTCATCGCGCTCGATGACGCCCACTGGGCCGACATCCCGTCGCTGCGCTTCGCGCAGTACCTCGCACGACGCCTCGACGAGCTGCCGGTGCTGCTCGCCATGACCGCGCGGTCGACCGAGCCCGATGCACCGCTGGAGCTCATCGATGCGATCGCCGGCGAGCCCGTCGCGAGCACGATCCGCCCCGGCCCGCTGAGTGCCGCGGCGGCGGGCGACGTCCTGCGCGAGCTGTTTGCCACCGAGCCCGACGCGGAGTTCGTGCGGGCCTCGCACGAGGCGAGCCGGGGCAACCCGTTCCTGCTCACCGAGCTCGCGCGCGCGCTCGCCGCGGACGGGAGCGCGCCCGACAGCGCAGCCTCGGCGAGCATCCGCCACGTCCGCCCGGAGGCGATCACCCGCAAGGCGCTCGTCCGCCTCGGCCACCTGCCGCTCGCCGGC
>DASQKP010000024.1:0-27673 GCA_035630455.1 Thermoleophilaceae bacterium | reverse complement strand
GTCAACGTCGAGGAGGGCCAGACGTTCGGCATGGACCTCGAGTTCACCGAGGGCATGCAGTTCGACAAGGGCTACATCTCGCCCTACATGGTCACCGACCAGGAGCGCATGGAGGCGGTGCTCGAGGATCCGTACATCCTCATCGCCAACTCGAAGATCGGCTCCGTCCGCGACGTGCTGCCGGTGCTGGAGCAGGTCATCCAGTCGGGCAAGGCGATCCTGATCATCGCCGAGGATCTCGAGGGCGAGGCTCTCGCGACGCTCGTCGTGAACAAGCTGCGCGGCACCTTCACCGGCGTCGCGGTCAAGGCCCCCGGCTTCGGCGACCGCCGCAAGCGGATGCTCGAGGACATCGCGATCCTCACCGGTGGCGAGGTCATCACCGAGGAGATGGGTCTCAAGCTCGAGAACACCCAGCTCTCGCAGCTCGGTCGCGCCCGTCGCGTCGTGGTCACCAAGGACACGACCACGGTCGTCGACGGCGGTGGCGACACCGAGGCCATCAAGGGCCGCATCAACCAGATCAAGTCGGAGATCGAGAACACCGATTCCGACTTCGATCGCGAGAAGCTGCAGGAGCGGCTGGCGAAGCTCGCCGGCGGCGTTGCGGTGGTCAAGGTCGGCGCTGCCACCGAGACCGAGCTCAAAGAGAAGAAGCATCGCGTCGAGGACGCGCTGCAGGCCACCCGGGCCGCCCTCGAGGAGGGCATCGTCCCGGGCGGTGGCGTCGCGCTGCTGACCGCGGCGAAGGCGATCGAGGTCGACGGCCTCGAGGGCGACGAGAAGACCGGCGCGCAGATCATCCTGCGTGCGCTCGAGGAGCCTGTCCGCCAGCTGGCGCACAACGCCGGCCTCGAGGGCTCGGTCGTCGTCAACGACGTCCGCAAGGCCAAGAAGAACCATGGCCTCAATGCCGACACCGGCGAGATCGTGGACCTCGTCGCCGCTGGCGTGATCGACCCCGCGATGGTGACCCGCTCGGCGCTGCAGAACGCGGCCTCCATCGGCAAGAACATCCTCACCACCGAGGCGATCATCGCCGAGATGCCCGAGGAGGGCGGCGGTGGCGGAATGCCGGGTGGCATGCCCGACATGGGCGGCATGATGTAACCAGCGCTTCCGCGCTGTCTCGAGGTTCCCGAGGGCCCGGCGTAATTCGCCGGGCCCTCGGTCGTTCTAAGAGCATGAAAACGATGCCCGAACGTCTCCTGATCCTTGTCGTCGCCGTCTGCCTGGCCCTACTCGCGAGCGGTAACGCACACGCGGCGCCGGTCGTCGACGGCACGTTCGACCTCAGCGGCGACGCGCAGCGGATCGCCCAGGGGCCGGACGGGAACATGTGGGTCACGCTGGGGGGCGGCAACGAGGTCGCGCGCATCACCCCCGCGGGAAACGTGACCGAGTTCAACGTCGACGACATCGCCGGAGCCGTCGGCATCGGCGCCGGGCCCGACGGCAACATCTGGGTGACGCTGTCGACCAAGGTCGGCCGCTTCGACCCCGCCGATCCGGCGGGCACCGTCGAGACCTTCCCGGCCGACATCGCGGGCGGCCAGCAGATCGTCACCGGCCCCGACAGCAACCTCTGGACCGTCGCCGCGGACAAGCTGATCAAGGTCACACCGGCTGGAGTCGCCCAGGCGTTCCCGATCCTCACCGCTGGCGTCGACATCGCGGCGAGCGCCGACGCTCTCTGGATCGCCGACGCCAACGGCGGCGAGATCGTCAGCGCGACGACCGGCGGCGTGCCGACTCGCTATCCGACAGGCGGCAATCCGCGCGGCATCGGCGTCGGTCCGGGCGGCCAGATCGGCTACACCAACCCGGCGGGCGCGACCGCCGGGCGAATCGTTCCCGGCGGCTCACCGCTGCCGACGCCCGCGAAGCCGGGCACCGATCCGTACGGACTGGCCGTCGGAGCCGACGGCGCCTACTGGTTCGCCCAGGCGTTCGGCGACAACCTCGGCCGCCTGACGACGGATGGCGTCTACAGCGAGTTCGGCAACTTCGGGGCCGATTCGAATCCCCGCTACGTCGCCGCCGGCCCCGGCAACACCCTCTGGGTAGCCCTCCACGAGCTGGGCGGCGTCGGAGGCAAGAAGGTCGTGCGGATCAGTGGGGTCGAGCCGCCGGTCGCGGCGCAACCGGTCTCGGCAGAGCGGATCGCGATCAGCCAGCTGAGGCTGTCGCCGAAGCGGTTCCGGGTCGCGAAGGGACGGACGGCGATCGGCGCCCGCAAGCGCGGCAAGGCGAAGCGGGTCCCGGCTGGCAGCTCGATCCGCTTCACGCTGAGCCGCGCCGGCGACGTGCGGATCGCGGTCGAGCGGAAAGCCAACGGCCGCCGCGCCGGCGGGCGCTGCGTCAAGCCGACGCGAGCGCTGCGCGGGCGCAAGAGCTGCACCCGCTGGGTCAAGGCCGGGCGCGCGCTCGAGCACACGGGACTCGTGGCCGGTGGCCAGCGGATCCCCTTCAGCGGCCGGATCGGCCGCAAGGCACTCGCCCCGGGCCGCTACCGGATGACGGTGTCGGCCTCCGTGGTTGCCGGCCCGCGCCCAGACGCCGCCGAGACGACACGCTTCACGATCGTCGCGCGCCGCCGCTGAGTCGCGAGCGAAGGATCGTTATGGCTATGGGCATAACGATCCTTCGCTCGGCTCGGGACTAGGCCTAGGCGGGGGCGGCGCCGAGGACGGCGCTCATGCGGAGCGGGTTGACGCCGAGCGACTCGGCGTCGGCGGTTCCGCGCGAGGAGGTCATCGGCTCCTCCATCAGCTCGGCCTCCTCGGGGGTCGCGAAGACGGCGGGGCCGGCGATCCGCTCGAGGCCGCGCAGGCCGGCGCGGACGGCGGGCATCGGGACATGGAGCAGCGGGCGTCGGCGTCCGGTCGGGCGGAGCGCTAGCTCGGCGATCTCGTCGTAGGAGAGCGTCTCCGGGCCGGCGAGGTCGAAGGCGCGGTGGCCGTTCTCAGACGGGCCGGGCGAGCGGTCGAGCGCCGCCATGATGCAGTCGGCGACATCCTCGGCCCAGATCGGCTGGAAGCGGGTCTCGCCGTCGCCGGCGATCGGCATCACCGGGAGATGGGAGAAGCGCTCGAGGATCGTCAGCCACGGGTCGCCGGGCGTGTAGACGATCGACGGCGAGAAGACCGTCGTCTCCAGATCGGCTCCCTCGACGGCGCGGCGGGCGAGCGCCTTGGCGCGGAAGAAGCGGGTCGGCGACTGGAGGCTCGCGTTCAGCGCCGAGGCGAAGACGAACCGCTTGGCGCCCGCCTTCTCGGCGCCGCGCACCAGCCGCAGCGTCGCCATCGCGTTCAGCTCCTCGATCGACCCGCGCGGCTGATCGCGAATCGACGCCGCGAGGTGGATCACCGCGTCGACCCCGCGCAGGGCGTTGCGAAACGAAGCCGGGTTCGCCAGATCGCCGAGCGCGATCTGCACCCGCACCCGCTCCGGCCCCAGCCGCTTCGGATCGCGCACCAGGCAGCGAACCGGAACCCCGGCGGCCGTCAGCCGCCGCAGCACCGCCGACCCGACCGTCCCCGTCGCTCCCGTGAGAAGGATCACGCCTAGAACCTAGACGCGAGGAACGACTAGCTACGCGGCCTTGAAGTAGTTGGCGTTGATCTCGGTGAACTTCGCCCACTCCGTGGGGAGCTGGTCCTCGGCGAAGCAGGCGTCGACCGGGCACGCCTCGACGCAGGCATCGCAGTCGATGCACTCGTCGGGATCGATGTAGAGCATCTCGGCGGCGTCGTAGCCGGGCTCGTCGGGCGTCGGGTGGATGCAGTCCACCGGACAGACCTCGACGCACGAGTTGTCCTTGGTGCCGATGCAGGGCTCTGCGATTACGTAAGCCATTGTGCTCCTGATACTACATAGGGTTTCGGGGGTTTTGCCGCGATGGGCCTAGGGCGCCATCGGCAGCGCCGTGCCGGTGACCTCGGGGACGCCCTCGAGCGCCGGGCCCGACGCGTCCTGGAAGACCGGATCGACCTGGGGAGTGGCGGCGACCAGCCCGCGCGCCGTGTGGCGGATCGCTTGAGCGGCCGGGCTGTCGGGGTCCTCGATGACCAGCGGTCGCCCCTCGTCGGCGCCGAGCCGCAGCTCCTCCTGGAGCGGGATCTGCCCAAGCAGCGGGACCTCGAGCTCGTCGGCGAGCTCACGGCCGCCGCCCTCGCCGAAGATCGTGAAGCGCTCGCCGTTGGGCGCCGTGAAGCCGGACATGTTCTCGACGATTCCGACGACCTCGAGGTCGTAGTTCGCGGCGGCCTCGGCGGCCCGCTTGGCGACCTTCTGAGCGGCCGGCTGCGGGGTCGTCACGATCAGGAAGCGCGCCTGTGGCAGCAGCGAGGAGAGCGTCATGGTGACGTCGCCGGTGCCCGGCGGCAGGTCGATCAGCAGGTAGTCCAGCTCGCCCCAGGCGACGTCCTCGAGGAACTGGCGGATCGCCTTGTGGAGCATCGGCCCGCGCCAGACGATCGCCTGGTCGGCGCGGTCGAGGAAGTACTCGATCGAGATGACCTTGACCCCGTCCGGCGACTCCAGCGGCAGGATCTTGCGCTGGCCGTCGATGTCGGGCCGGCCGTGGACGCCGAGCATGCGCGGGATCGAGTAGCCCCAGACGTCGGCGTCGAGCGCGGCGGCGGTCTTGCCCTCGGCCTGCAGGGCCGCGGCGAGATTGGCGGTCAGGGTCGACTTGCCGACGCCGCCCTTGCCGGAGCCGACGCAGATCACGTTCTTGACCTGGGCGAGCGCGCCCTGCGGCAGCGCTCCGCGTCCGAGGCGCGTCTGAAGGGTCTGCTTCTCGTCGGGAGTCAGCACGTCGAAGCCGACGCTCACGCGCGTGACGCCCGCCAGCGCGCCGACGTGCTCGGCGACCGCGTCCTCGAAGTGCGAGCGGATCGGACAGCCGGCGGTCGTCAGCGAGACGACGACCTCGACGTGACCGTCGTCGTGCTGGGCGATCGAGCGGACCATTCCCAACTCCACGATGTTCTTGCGCAGCTCAGGGTCGATGACCTTGCTCAGCGCCTCGTTGATCTGCTCCTCGGTCGGCATCGCTGCCATTGTCGCAGAGTTTTCTCGGAGCCTGGACGCCCTGGCCGGCGTCATCGGACCCTCGACTTGGCAGAGCCAAGCTGTCGGGTCCTCTTCCTTGGCCAGGACGCCCAGTCCCTCGAGAAAAGGCGAAGGGCCCCAAACAGGGGCCCTTCACTGGGGAGGAGAAAGTTGCTTCGGTACTACGCGATCGCGGCGACCTGCTCCTGGACCTTCTTGGCCAGACCGGTCGCGTTCGACTGGACCTCGCCGACCTGCTTCTGGAGGTCGCCGCGGACGCCCTCGACGCGCGTGCTGACGTCGCTGCGACGCTGGCGCAGCTCGCGCTCGACGCGCGTGCGGGTGCGCTTGACCTCGCGGCGAACGTTGTTGCGGGCGGTGTTGCCGCGACGCTCGAACTTCTTGAGCTCCTTCTCGGCCGTCGCGCGGCTGGTGAAGGGCTTCGTGATGTCGATGACCGCGTCGCGGGCGACGAGCGCCGCGCCGACGGGGATCAGGACCGCGCGCTCGGCCTGCAGGGCGACGACGTCGAGCGTCAGGCCGCCGGCGTCGACAGCCTGCGTCGTGGCCTTGGCGGCCGACGTGCGAGTGGCCTTCGCCGAGCTCTTCGTGGTCTTGGCGGTGCGTGCCGCGGTGTTGCGCTTGCGGGTTGCGGCTGCCTTCTTGGCGGTCGCCGTGCGCTGCGTGGGGGTCTGCTCTGCCATCTGGTGTGGCTCCTTCCGGGGACTCCGGGTATGCGTTTGAAAGCTTGTTAGTTCTAAGGACAGTAGAACTGTACCACCGAACACACGTTTGTAAACCTCGGGATCGCTTCGGTTACAGACCGGGCCCTTGACTTCTCCGGAGGCGAAGCCACTGCTTCGCCGCCGGCCCCCCCAGAAGCTCGGCCGACCCCGTACTCAGCCCTTGGAGCGCTTCTTCGTCTGGGCCTCGGCGGCGGTGGCGATGGCCGAGACGGGCAGATCGAGCGCCTCGGCGAGCGCCGTGATCTTCTCCCAGGTCGGGCTGCTGTGCGCCCGCTCGATGCGGGAGAGATAGGTGGTGTGCATTCCGGCCGCATCGGCCAGCGAATCGAGGGTCAATCCACGCGCCTCGCGCAGCTCGCGGATCGCCTTGCCGAGATCCGTTCTGATCTCTGTTCTCTTGTTCATCGCGCATATGCTAACCGCCCTCGGCGCGAACGTGCTCATTTCGATATCGGACCTTGACACCGCCGCGCGCGCCAGGGTAAGGTCGTGTTCCTCTTTGGAGACGCCAGCTTTCTCAAACTTCGGCTCCCTGACTGGAGGGCAGGGATGGTGCTCAGACTCTTTACCGGCCAAGTGCCCGCCCCGGCCGGCGGTGTTCGCGTAGGAGGGACGCGGATGGAGGGTCCGACGCGCGGGCCGGTGGCTGAGCCTTAGCTCGCCACCGGCTTCCGAAGGTTCTCTGCTGCGGTACTCGCCGGACCTCGGCCTCCGCTGGGCCAGCTCGCTGGGCCCTCAGCGCCGGTGGCGAGCCAGAGCTCCTCGCCGACATGCGGCGCGAACGGCGTCAGCAGTCGCGCGAGCACGGCCAGCGCGGCGGCGATCGCGCGCGCGTCGGCGGCGGCGAGCTCCCCGCGGTTGGCGCGGCGGGACTTGGCGTCGAACTCCTCGATCCGCTCGAAGAGGCGCATCGCGTTCTTGACGGCGCGCTGCATCTCGACGCGCTCGAGATCCTCGGTGACCTTCTCGGCGGCGGTCGCTGCCCAGCCCTCGAGCCGCTCGCGCCGCTGTGCGGCACCGTCGGGATCGGCTGCGCCGACGGTCTCGTCCGGCGCCGGACCCGGCAGCCGCTCCGCGGCATAGGCCCACAGGTCCGAGAGGAACTTGCCGCAGTACTGGACGGCGTTCTCGGTCCAGTTCAGCGCCCGTGACGGCCGCGCGCCGTGGAGCACCGCGAGCCGGGTCGTGTCCGCGCCGACACGGCCCATCAGGTCGTCGGGATCGACGACGTTGCCGAGGTGCTTGCTCATCTTGCGACCGTCCTGGGTGACCATCTCGTGCATCACCGCGCCGTCGAACTGCTCGCCGTCGGCCAGGTGCGCCAGCGGCCCGATGTCGCGCAGCGCCTTCGCGGTCACGCGCTGGTCGAAGAAGTAGCCGCCGCCGTCCGCGCCGTGGATCAGCATCGCGCCCGGCAGCCAGCGCTCGCACTCCGGGTGGTCGAACATTTGCCGCGCGCGATCGGCCTTCGGCACGCAGGTCGGCAGCCACATCCAGAGGTCGTCGAAGTGGCAGTCGAGCGTGTCAGTCTCGCGACGGGCCTCGCCGGCGCAGCTTGGGCAGGCCGTCGCCATGAAGTCCTCGCGCGCGGCGAGCGGGTTGCCCTCGCCGGTCGGCTTCAGGTCGCGCGGAAGGCTGACCGGGAGGTCCTCCTTGCGCACGGGAACCACGCCGCAGCTCTCGCAGTGGACCATCGGGATCGGCGCCCCCCAGGAGCGCTGGCGCGAGATCGCGAAGTCGCCGGCTCGGTAGCGAACCGCGGGGCGCGGTGGCGTCCCGTTCGACGAGGTGGCGGCGGTCGGCTCGGGCCGCGGCAGGTCGAGCCGGCGGGCGATCACGCCGTCGCTCTCGTCGGCGGCTGGGATCCCCAGGACGGCGGTCGGGCCATAGCGGCCATCGACCGACGGCGAGATGACCAACGGCAGCTCGGCGCCGTTCGGAGCGCGCAGCCGGACGCCCGAGTCGATCGCCGGCACGCTCTCGGCGGAGCGATCGCCGCGCTGCCAGCCCCCCTGGCGGACCTCCTCGAGCTCGGCGAGCACCTCGGCCCGGTCGCCCAGCAGCGCCTCCAGCTCGGGATGCCGCGGCGAGACCGCCACGAAGCGCGCCCGACCGATCGCGTCGGGGTGCTCCGTGAAGCAGGTCAACGCGGCCGCCGCCGCGCCGAGCGATGAATTTTCGTCGCCTGGACAGGACAATTCATCAGTCGCGGCTGCGGACGCGGCGGATTGCAGGTCGACCTCGACCCCGTCGACGCGGCCGAGGATCGCCCGTTGGGCGGTCAGCGCCGGCTTGTCCCACTGCTCGGCATGGGCCTCGGTGCCACGCTCGTTCTCCTCGATGTAGGCGCTGATCCGCAGGAACCACTGCTTGCGCTTGATCAGCCGGGCCGGCCCGTTGCAGCGCCAGCAGCGGCCGTCCTCGACCTGCAGCGACGCGAGCGTCGTCTGACAGCTGTCGCACCAGTCGACGTTGGCCTCCTCCTGGTAGAGCAGGCCGGCCTCCAGGAACGCCAGGAAGAGCCACTGCGACCACTTGTACTGCTCCTCGTCGGAGCTGACGAAGACGCGCTCCCAGTCGAACGAGAAGCCCATCCGCTCGAACTGGTCGAGCATGTACTCGTAGGAGCGTTGGACCCAGTCGGCCGGCGACTCCCCATTGGAGATCGCCGCCAGCTCGGCCGGCAGCCCGAAGGCGTCGAAGCCGATCGAGAAGAGCACGGCGTCGCCGGACATCCGTCGCCAGCGGGCGTAGGCGTCGGCGATCGTGTAGCTGCGCACGTGACCGACGTGGATGTGGCCAGAGGTGAAGGGACAGACGGCCTTCACGTACGCGTCGGGCCGTCCCGGCGTCGGCGGTGGCGTCGCGTAGACGTCACGCTCGCGCCACTCGCGCTGACGCCGCGCCTCGACGGCCGCGGCGTCGTACTGCTTATCCACTACTCGCCCCAGTCGGAGAGGCTCGCCTCGACCGGCTCGAGGACGAGCACGTCGCCCTCCTGGCCGCGCACCTGGAGCGTCAACTGACACTCACGACAGACGAGCGTCTCACCAGCCTCCATCTCGGGCGTGGTGAAATCGAACTCACACTCCGGGCAGACTCCCTCCATTGACCGACACCTCCCTCTCGGTTCGTTGACTACGTACGAGCTGGTCGAGGGTCGCGAGGTCCCAGACGTGCTTGTCGTCGGGGGCGCTCGCGCGGATGCGCTCGGTGACGGCGACCACGTCGGCGCCGTCGAGCGTCTCATCCGACAGGAACGCCTCGAGCAGCGCCGGCTTCAGCCGCGACCCGATCCGCACGCCGCGCTGGTTGCCGACCTCCTCGGGCGGGAGCAGCTCGAACGCCGAGGGGTTGCGGACCTGACCGGGGATCTCGTATTGGTAGCTCAGCTCGGCCGTCGGCCCCGTCGTGGCGCTGCAGCGCAGCCCGGCGCGCGCCGCGGCCTCGCGCGAGAGGTCGTAGAGCGGGCGCAGGTCGAAGCGGTCGTCGCCGCGCAGCACCTTCAGCACGCAGAGGATCTCCGCGAGCGGCGTGTTGCCGCCGCGCTCGCCGAGCCCGTCGATCGTGCAGGAGATCCACGCCGCGCCGGCGTCGGCGGCCGCGAGCGCGTTGGCGACGGAGAGCCCGAGCATGTTGTGCGAGTGCATCTCGACCTCTGTCGGACCGGCCGCTGCGACCAGGCGCTCGATCAGCGCCGAGACGTCGTCGGGCGCCAGCGACGAGACGGTCTCGGCGAGCCGGAAGCGGTCCGCGCCGGCCTCCGCGCCGGCGGCGACGTAGCGCTCGAGAAACGCCGGGTCGGTGCGGGCGCCGTCCTCGGCGCTGAAGGTGACCGACAGGCCGGCCGACTTCGCCAGCTCGATCGTCCGCGCGGCGAGCGTCATGATCCGCCGCTCGCTGTCGGTCTGGAGCTTCAGCATCGCGTGTGTCGGCGACGTCGGGATCGACAGCATCACGTTGCCGGCACCCGTCTCGAGCGCGGCGTCGAGGTCCTCCTCGACCTGCTTGCGCGAGCGGGCGAGGATCACCGTCTTGGTCCGGTCGCGCCCCGCAACCTCGACGACCGCCTTGACCAGCGGGACCTCGCTGCGATCGGCGTTCGAGACGATCCCGGCCTCGACGATGTCGACGCCGACTTCGCAGAGCAGACCCGCGAGCACGCGCGCGTCGTCCTCGTCGAAGTGCACTCCGGCCATGTGCGCGGTATCGCGCAGCGTCGCGTCTGAGACCTTCATTCTCGCTTCCCTCCAATAGCGATCAGTCACCACATCCCTCCGGCGGCGACTCGTCGCGATCCTAGCACCTGGCCGATGCCGTGCAAGTTGGAGATATTCACTTACCCAAGCTGTTGGATGGTGTACGTTCAGCCTGATGTTGTTGGGGACTCAGGAGGTTGGAGGGGATGGGGTCCTGAGAGTCGGAGGGTGTTCGACACTCGATCTGGCCGAGGAGCACGGGACGCCGGTCTACCTCT
This sequence comes from Thermoleophilaceae bacterium, assembly GCA_035630455.1. GTDB lineage: Bacteria > Actinomycetota > Thermoleophilia > Solirubrobacterales > Thermoleophilaceae > JAAYBF01. Next base: position 17,392 of record DASQKP010000024.1, on the reverse strand, counting down.
ACGACGAGGCGGAGATCCGCCGCATGTGCCGCGCCTATGTCGACGGCTTCGAGGCCCGCTGGCCGAACGTCGACGTCTCCTACGCGTGCAAGGCGTTCACCGCGCCCGCGATGATGGAGCTGGCGCTGTCGGAGGGCCTCGGACTCGAGGTCGTCTCGGTCGGCGAGATGAACATGGCGCTGCACTGCGGCTGCCCGCCGGAGCTGCTGACCTACCACGGCACCTTCAAGACCGACGCCGATCTCGAGTTCGCGATCGACGCCGACTGCGGCGTGATCGTGATCGACAACCTGACCGAGATCGCGGCGATCGCGCGCACCGCCGAGCGGCTGGGAAAGGTCCAGCCGGTTCTGGTGCGAATCAACCCGACCGTCACCGGCCTCGACGACCCGACCTTCCTGACCGTCGGCGACGACACGAAGTTCGGACTGTCGATCGAGCACGGCTTCGCCGCGATGGCAATCGACCGTGCACTGTCGGAGCCGTCGCTGCGGCTCGACGGAATCCACTTCCACCTCAGCTCGCAGCTGCACGACTTCGAGCCCTACCGCCAGGCGATGGGGCGCGTCGCCGAGGTTCTCGCGCGGGCGCGAGAGCGGCATCCGGACTTCCGGCCCCGGCGGATCGTCGCCGGCGGCGGGCGCGGAGTGCGCTACCTGCTGAGCCACGACCCGCCGTCGGTCGAGGAGTGGGTCGACGCGATCGCCGGCACGTTCGCCGAGCAGGTCGCGCCGATGTGCGCCGATGACGTGCGGCTCGGTGTCGAGCCGGGCCGATCGGTGGTCGCCGAGAGCGGGCTGACGCTCTACACGGTCGGGCCGATCAAGCCCGCCGGCCCGCCCGGCGACGCGCGGATCCATTACGTGATCGTCGACGGCGGGCTGTCCGACAACCCGCGTCATCTGATGTACGACGCCCACCACGAGATCAAGCTGGCGCGCGACCCCTTCGGCGAGCCGGCGATGCGCGTCACGGTCTGCGGCCGCCACTCCGAGCCGGACATCCTCTTCCCCGACCGGATGCTGCCCGAGCTGCGGACCGGGGACGTCCTCGCGGTCCAGACCGCCGGCGCGTACACCGTCAACATGTCGAGCAACTACATGGGCTTCCTGCGCCCACCCGTCGTCTTCGTCAAGGACGGCGAGAGCCGAGTAGTAGTGCGGCGCGAGCACGTCGACGACCTGCTGGCGACGAGCCCGGCGCCATGAGCACGCCGCTGTCGCTGGTGCCGAAGCCGCAGCCCGACGACGGATCGAGCGCGGGCGAGGACCCGCTCGACCTCGCCGTCGTCGCGGACCGCATCGGCTGGGAGGAGAAGGCGATCCTCGCGGCGGCACGGGAGCGCGGCGCTCGCGCCGAGTGGCTCAACGACGGCAAGCTCTGCTGCGGCTCGCGCGAGGACCTACCGGCCGCCGGCGCGTACCTGATCCGCAGCCGCAGCTTCGTTCGCGGGCCGCTGATCGCCGAGTCGATCGCCTCGGGAGCGAGCGACGAAAGCGTGATCAACTCGGCCGAGACGATCGCGACCTGCTCGAACAAGGTGACCGCGCTCGCGCGCCTGCGCCAGATCGGGCTGCCGACGGTGCCCTACCGGCTCGTGCTCACGCGCGCCGACCTCGCGACCGCGCTCGACGTGCTCGGCTGCCCGCTGGTGCTGAAGCCGGTCTACGGCGGCCTCGGGCGCAGGGTGATGCTCGTCCGTGAGCGGGCCGTCGCAGACAGCATGTACGACTACGTTGAGCACTACGGGCAGAACTTCGACCGTGCGCTGATCGCCCAGCCGTACCTCGAGCGCGCCTCCGACGTGCGCGTGCTGGCGATCGACGGCGCGGCCGTCGCCGCGATGGAGCGGATCCCGACCGGCGACTGGCGCGCCAACGTCGAGCTGGGAGCGGCAGCCGAGCCGATCGAGGTCGACAAGGCGCTCGAGGCGATGACGACCGAGGTCGGGGAGCGGATCGGAGCCCGGATCTTCGGACTCGACCTGTTCCGCCACGAGGGCGCGCTGACGATCGGCGAGGTCAACCACTCGCCGCTCTTCCGCGGCATCGTCGAGGCAACCGGGATCGACGTCGCCGGGCGGATCGCCGACCACGCGCTGACCGTCGCGGTGCGATGAGCGCCGAGCTGACCCAGACCGCCGCCACCGGGTCCGCGCCTACCGCGCCCAAGCGCGCCGGCGTCGTCGGCGCCAGCGGGATCCTGGGCGGCGAGCTGCTGCGCATCCTGCTCGGCCACCCCGGCCTGGAGCTCGAGTACGTCAGCGCGCAGACGAAGGCCGGCCGCTCGGCCGCGGAGCTCAACCCCCATCTCAAGGATGCCGGCATCGGCGAGTTCGAGGCGTTCGACGCGCGCGTCGCCGCCAAGCGCTGCGACGTGGTCTTCCTCGCCACCCCGCCCGAGACCGCCGGCCGCGCGGTGCCCGAACTGCTCGACGCCGGTGCGGAGCTGGTCGTCGATCTCAGTCCCGCCTACCGGGTCCGCGACCCGGAGCGTCACCGCGACTGGTACCCCGACGTCGAGCGCGACCAGGGGATCGCGGAGGCGGCCGCCTACGGCCTGCCCGAGCTGACACCGGCGGACGCTTCAGACGCGGGCGGGGCGCGGCTGGGGCGCGCGGCGATTCGCGACGCGCGCGTGATCGCGTCGCCCGGCTGCTTCGCGACGGCGATTCTGCTCGCCGCGCTGCCGCTACGCGACGTCGAGGGGATCTCCTTCGACGCGATCGCGATCGACGGCAAGTCCGGGTCGACCGGCTCCGGCGCGCGGCTGCGCGAGTCAGGCGCCCACACCTGGCGCTCCAACGTCGTCGCGCCGTACGCACCCCGCGGGCACCGCCACGTGGCCGAGGTGGCCGAGGCGCTCGAGGTGACCGGCGTCGCCGCCGGCGCCGGCGCCCGCCCGCCGCGGCTCGGGATGTCGACCTACGGCGTCGATCTCGTGCGCGGCCTGTCGGTAGGGCTCTACGCGTTCTTCGACGGCGAGCTCGACGAGCGCACGCTGCGCCGCGCCTACCACCGCACCTACCGCGACGAGCGCTTCGTGCGGGTCCAGGTCGGTCGTGGCTCGGCGCTGCCGCTTCCCGATCCCAAGGCCGTGATCGGCTCGAACTTCTGCGACGTGGCGCCGTTCGTCGATCTCGCCGCGCGCCGCTTCGTCCTGATCGCGGCGATCGACAACATGGTCAAGGGCGGCGCCGGACAGGCGATCCAGGCCTGCAACGTGAGCCTCGGGCTGCCCGAGGAGCAGGGGCTCGAGGCGATCCCGGTGTTCCCGGTGTGATGACTCACCGCGGGCCCCGTCACCCACGGCCGCCCGGGTTGCTGGTCGTCAAGGTCGGCGGCAGCTGCCTCGACGAGCTGGCGCCGGAGTGGTGGGACCAGCTCGCCGAGCACATGCGCGCCACGGCGCGCGACGGACCACGCCCGAAGCTGGTCGTCGTCCACGGCTGGTCGCGGATGGTCAGCGCCGAGACCCCCGAGGGCCAACCCGATTTCATCGTCGACAAGCACGGCTTTCGCAGTCGCTACACGACCCCCGCGGTGCTGGAGGAGATCGGCCGGGTCGCGGCCACCCTGCGCGAGCGCATCGCCGGCCTGCTGCGCGAGCGCGGCCTGCGCACGCAGACCGTCTGCGGCGCCTCGTCGCGCCTGCTGCGCGCCGAGGTCCGCCAGAACACGTGGTGGGTCGGGGACGAGCTGGTGCCGCTCACCAACCTCGTCGGCCCGGTGCGCGAGGTCGACGAGGCACGGCTCGACGTGCTGCTCGCCGAAAGCGATGCGATCGTCGTCAGCCCGCTCGCCGTCGCCGCCGAGCACCCGATGGTGAACACCGACGCGGATCGGGCTGCCGCCGCGATAGCCGGGACGGGCGACGCCGAGCGACTCGTGCTGGTGATGGACGCCGAGGCGTTCCAAGCCGACGGCAGGCCGGTGCGCACTGCTGTCCGCTCCGAGCTGAAGGGGCTCGCGCGGCACGCGAAGGGCGGGATGTCCAAGAAGCTGCGCGCCGTCGAGGAGGCGTTCGCCGGCGGCGTGCGCCAGGTCGCGATCGGCAGCGCCTCGGTGCCGGACTTGCTCGGGGGCAAGGCGGGGACGCTGATCACTGCGGGCGACCCCACCTCGCCACCGACTCACTGATGAATTTTCATCGCCTGGACGGCAAGATTCATCAGTCGCCGCCGGAGGCGGTGCCGTCGGCGATGACGGAGCTGCGGCACGAGGTGCGGGCGGCGGGGATCGATGCGCTGGTCGACCTGAGCCGATCGGAGCCGCTGCCCATTCCCCTGTCGGACGAGTGCGCGGAGCGGGTGGCGGCCGAGTTCGGGCGGGCGCGGCAGTACTCGCCACCCGGTGGGCTGATATCGGTCCGCGAGGCGGCGGCGCGCTACGCGAGCGCGCGGCGCGGGCTGGCGGTCGACGCAGCCGGCGTGACGATCACCGCCGGGGCGATGGCGGGGCTGGCGGTCGCGCTGCGCGCGCTGATCGAGCCGGGCGACGAGGTGCTCGTGCCTGTCCCCTACTTCCACTCGTACCCGAAGCAGGTGGCGATGCTCGGCGGAGTGCCGCGCCTCGTCGACACGCGTTCGCTGCAAGGCGAGTTGACGCCAGAGGCCGTCGAGCGCGCGCTGAGCCCGCGGACACGGGCGCTGCTGCTCTGCAACCCAGGCAACCCGAGCGGCGTGTTGCTTGATCGCGAGCGTCTCGCTGCGATCCTCGCCGCGCTGCCGGCGAACGTCGCCGTGATCGCCGACGAGGTCTACGCCGAGTACCTGTACGACGCCGACTCCTTCAGCGCGCTCGCGATGGCGGCGGCGGAGGACGCGGGGCGCGAGGTAGTGGCGCTCGACACGGCGTCGAAGACGGCGGCGATGCCGGGCTGGCGGGTCGGGACGGCGATCGCGTCGTCGTCGGAGCTGGCGGCGCGACTCGCCGCGGCCGCCGCGACGCTCAGCGGCGCACCGAACACGCTCGCGCAAGTCGCCTTCGGAGCGTGGCTCGGCGATCCCCCGGAGCTCGACCGTATGGCTCCGTATCGACCGAGGTTGCGTGACGTTCTCGACGTCCTCACTGCCTCCGGCCTGACCTCTAGGCCGCCCGACGGCAGCTACTACGTCTGGGTGACCGCCCCCGGCGACAACGTATTCGGCTCCACCCACACCGCTCTGCAACTGGCACGGAGCTCGGGCGTGCTGGTCTGGCCGGGAATTCTCTTCGGGGATCCCGAAAGTGTGCGAGTATCCCTGAGCGTGCCCCGCCGCGAGCTGCGAGACGGGGTGATCAGGTTCACGGACTCATGGAGGGAGGTCCGGGAGAGTGACATTTCTATTTCTAGATCCGGGCGCTGACGCCGGCAGGCGCGACGTGTACCGCATGGCGCGGTCGCTCGGCATGGGCGTCACCCTGATCGCGCCGCGCGACCCCCATGACGCGACCGGCGTCGACGAGCGGATCTCGGCCAACCCGACCGACCCGGTCGAGGTCCTGGCGGCGACCGCCCACCTCGGCGACGTCGAGGGTGTCGTCAACTGCAGCGAGTCCTGCCTGCGCACCCAGGCGGCGCTCGTCGAGCGCCACGGCGTGCCGGGCATCGACGCCGAGACCGCGGCGGTCTGCCGCGACAAGCAGCTGATGATGCGCCGCTTCGAGCAGCACGGCGTGCCGATCGGGCGCCGGCGCGTCGTCTCCAAGATCGCCGACATCCCGGCGGCCGTGCGCGACGTCGGCTGCCCGGGCGTGCTCAAGCCGAGCACGGGCGTCGCCAGCCTGTTCACCGTCCGCTTCGACTCGGAGCCGGAGCTGGACCGCTGGTTCGCCCAGTTCGACGCCGCCGCGAGCGGCCACCACTCGGCGGCGATCCGCGAGATGGAGGGTCGCTGGCTGGTGGAGGAGTACCTCGACGGTCCCGGCTTCAGCGTCGAGTCGGTGACGCTGGGTGGCGAGACGACACACGTAGCCGTCTGCAGGAAGGGCGAGATGTCACAGCCGTTCTTCCTCGAGACCGGCCACACCTGCCCCGCCCCGATCGCCGCCGAGCTGCGCGAGAAGATGGAGGACGTCGCGGGCCGCGCCATCCAGGCGCTCGGGATCGCCGACGGGATAACCCACGCCGAGATGAAGCTGACCTCGCGCGGGATCCGGGTGCTGGAGGTCGGAGCGCGGATGGGCGGCGGCTCGATCCGCCAGGTGGTGCGCCTCGCGACCGGCGTCGACCTGCTCGAGCTGACGCTGGAGCTGGCCCGCGGCCGCAAGCCGGAGATCGCGCCGCTGACCGACCGCGCGGCCGCGAGCCGCAGCTGGTTCCCGGAGCGGCCATGCGTCGTGCGCGACATCTCGCGCGCCGACGAGCTGCTCGACCTGCCCGGGATCGTCGCGGTCAACCGCTGGACCCAGGACGGCGACGTCTACCGGCTGCCGCCCGACGGCTACCGCGAGATCCTCGGCGTGGTGGCGACGGGCGATACGCCGGAGCAGGCCACCGAGCGCGCCGAGGGAGCCGTCGCCGAGGCCGCACGCGGCGAGGTCGTCGAGCTCGACTACGACGAGGACGCGATCCGCGCCGCGCGACCGCGCGACCCGGACCCCGCGGACGCCGCCTCGGGCATGGCGCCGGCGAGGGAGGCCGCGGCATGAAGCTGTCGGTCTTCCGCCAGGAGGAGTTCTTCGAGGACTACGAGTTCAGCTGCGAGCTGATGCTCGCGCTGAGCGGCGCCGAGCCGATAACCGCTGCCGAGCTCGAGCGGCTCGTCGGCGGGCGACCCGATCTGGAGTCGGAGGTTGGCTACACGCCGTCGTCCGGCTACCCGGAGCTGCGCGACGCGATCGCCGCGCTCAACCCGCCGGCGGAGCGCGACAACGTGATGGTCACCGTGGGCGCGATCGAGGCGCTGCTGATCCTGCACAACCTGCTGCTCGACCCAGGCGACGAGGTGGTCTGCCTCTGGCCGGCCTACCAGCCGCTCTACGAGCTGGCCAACGGCGCCGGCGGCAGCGTCCGCTTCATCAAGCTCGAGCAGAGCGACGACTTCGCGATCGACCTCGGCGCGATCGAGGACGCCGTCGGACCGCGCACGAAGGTCGTGCTGCTCAACGCGCCGCACAACCCGACGGGGCAGACGGTCGCGCCCGGGGACCTGCGCGAGCTCGCCCGGCGGCTCGCGCCGCTCGGCGTCCACCTGATCGTCGACGAGGTCTTCCGCGAGATGCGCTCCGATCATCCGGAGTCGGCCTGGGATGGCCAGGACAACCTGATCGTGATCGGCTCGATGAGCAAGTCGTACGCGCTGCCTGGCCTGCGCGTCGGCTGGATTGTCGCCAACCCGGAGCTGGTCGTGAAGGCGCGCCAGTTCCGTAAGTACACGTCGCTGAACCCCGGCTCGCGCGACCAGCTGTGGGCGCTCGCCGCGCTCGAGCAGCGCGCCGCGGTGCTCGAGCGGACCTGGGCGCTGACCGAGCAGGGCGCCGAGCTGGCGACCCGCTGGATCGCCGACCATCCCGACGACTTCGAGCTGGTCGCGCCGCCCGCGGGCGGACTCTTCTTCCCGCGCCTGCTGCGCGACATGCCGACGCTCGACTTCTGCGCCCAGCTCGTCCACGACACCGGGGTCCTCCTGGCGCCGGGGAGCGTCTGTTACGAGAGCGAGGGCTTCCTGCGACTCGGGGTCGCGACGCCGCAGCTGGCCGCCGGCCTCGACCGGCTCGACGGATGGCTGGAGCAGACGCGGGCGAAGACGCCCAGGGGCGCTGCCGCATGAACGCCGACGAGCTCGAGTTCCGCAAGTACTACGCCGAGGGCAACGCATACGTGGTGATCGAGGCCCAGCCGGGCGCGGTCTCGACGGCGGCCTGGATCGCGGACGACACACGTGGACTCGGCGGCGACGGCCTGATCCTGATCGAGGGCGCGCCGGGCGAGGCGATGCACCACATGCGGGTCTTCAACGCCGACGGCTCGGAGGCGCAGTGGTGCGGCAACGGCGCCCGCGCGGCGTCGGCGCTGATCGCCGAGCGCGACGATCTCCGCGAGGGCGACTCCGTGACCATCACCAGCGGCGGCGGCACCGCTCAGCACGTGCTGCTCGACCGCGAGACCTGGACGTTCCGCGCAGAGATGCCGGTGCCCGCCGATCCGATCGTGGAAGTCGCCGATGACCGCCGGCTCGTGCAAACGCTGATCGGCGCTCCGCATCTCGTGGTCTTCGGCCCGCGACCGACCGGCGAGCAGCTCAACGCCGCCGGCGCGGCGCTCTGCGCGGCGCGTCCCGGTGGGACCAACGTGATGTTCGCGTCGCGCGACGACGACGGTGGTCTGACCGTGACGCCGTGGGAGCGCGGCGTCGGACCGGTGCTTGGCTGCGCGACGGGCGCAGCTGCCGCTGCGATCGCCGCCGAGCAGGTGCTCGGCGAGCAGTTCGGCGGTGGAGTCGTCCGTCAGCCCGGCGGCGCGATCGACGTGCGCTGGGACAGGGACGCGAGGCTGCTCGAGATGACGGGCACGGCGCACCTTGTGGCGACCGGATTGGTTGCGCTGGACCGCGCGCAGAGACCGCTGGCCGGAGCTCCGGTCACCGGATAGGAAACGGAACCAGTTGCTCGGGAGGGGAGCACAAGTGCCAAAGATCATGATCGTCGACAACGGGAGCCTTTCGACGGACGTTCTGGCGGCCCGTCTGGAGGGCCTCGGGGCGGAGACGACGATCGTCTCGCTCGGCGAGCTCTCGCCGGACATGGCCGCGGAGGGCGCATACGACGGCGTGGTGCTGACCGGCACCGACGTCCCGTCGACGACGCCATACGTGTACGAAAACGAGCTCGAGCTGATCCGCCGCACCGAGGTGCCGCTGCTTGGCATCTGCGGCGGGATGCACCTGATCGGCAAGGCGCACGGGGTCGGCATCGGCGACTGCAAGCACGCGGTCGGCAAGACGCCGGTGCATGTGGATGGTGCCGACGCCCTTTTCGACAGCCTGGAGAGCCCGGCGCTGCTGTTCGAGCGTCACCGCTATCAGCTGATGGACGTGCCTGAGGGGTTCCGGCGGATCGCCTGGGGCGACGACTGCCACACGGAGGGGATCCGTCATGCCGAGCGGCCCACTTACGGCCTCCAGGCGCACGTCGAGTTCAGGCCCGAGGGCAAGGTCATTTTGCGTAACTTCGTGTCGTTGCTCGGCCTTGACGCAGCGGTGGCCGCTTAGGTAGTGTGGCCATACGGAGGGAAGAGAACAGGAGGGAGTTCTCGGTAGCACCAATCATGCGTTCGTAGCTCAATTGGTACATGGGTAGTCCATGGGGTTAGCCAGTTCGCGAATGCCAGCCTTCAAGCCGGCCTTGTGTCGGTGGCGGGATGTCCTCACGGACCGTTCGTATCTCTGGCGCCCAATCCGGCCTATCTAAGAGCAGCGGCCTTTCAAGCCGCAGATACGGGTTCGAGTCCCGTCGGGCGCACTAGCCATTTTCAGCGACAGTCAGTCGGTTCGACGTGCCAAGCAGCCAATACGTACTCACACTCAGCGCCACGTCCAGTGGCGGCCGCGATCTCAGCAGCCTGCGAGGCCATGCGATCGCCGACGCCCACGTGCGCTTTCGCCGGATGACCGGCGACGACGTGCTGTTCGAGCCTGAGGCCGACGCCGCGACGATTGAGCGCTGGGGACAGTGGCTGCTCGGGAAGCTCGACGCCGCCGACGGGATCTACGAGCGCAGCGGTGAGGGCTGGCGGCTGCGCACCAGCAAGCTGCACGCGGAGAACGAGCGGCGGCTCGACGAGCTGAGCGACTGGAGCGACAGCGCGCTCGCCGGTCAGCGCGCCCTGCTCGAGCACGTCGACGACCCGGGCGACTCCGGCAACGAGCTCGAGCAGAGCCTCTCGAAGCTGGCTGCCGCCGGTTGGAAGGTCGACTCCAAGAAGGACAAGGGCCCGCCGACCGTCTTCTACGCCGCGGGCGACATGCCGCTCTCGACCGGCGACGACTGGCGTGCTCCGGGATCGCTTCATCCCCGCTTCGCCGCGGCCCTGGGGATGCTGGTGGCGACCCTGCCGGCGGACGGACGGGACGATGACCCCGGCACCCGGGCCAGCGAGCTGGCTGCCCACCTGCCGGCGCTTGCGGTGGCGGGCGACGGCGCGCAAGCCGCTCTCCTCGATGTGCGTACCGTCGCCAAGGCGCTGCGCGATGCCGGGGCCCTCGATCTCAGCAACGGCGAGCCACTCGCTCCCGTGCTGTTGCACGGTCCTTTCAAGCTGCGTGCCGTCAGGCGCAAGCGGGGAACCGCGCCTGGCGGCGCGCCGGGTGACGGGCCGCCGGCGGGCGACGCGACGGTGGACGGCGCGACAGCGGATGGCGTGAGGGCGGACGGCGCGCCTGCGAGCGCCTACGACCCCGACGTCCTGAGCGCCGGTCACGGCGACGACGCCCTGCGCTTCGCGCTCCTGCACGCCGCGGCGCCGCGGAAGCGGTTCTCGGCGACCGACGACATCCTCGGCTACACCGCCGGGTTCCTGCGCGATCTGCGTGAGTTCGGCGCCGCGCGCCTCGACGGCACGACGGCCGCCGCGCGGATCGACGGCTCCGACGAGCTGCGCCGGCGACTGGCGGGCTGGCGCGACACAGCCGTCACCAGGTCGACCGAGAACCACGAGCAACTCGACCTGCACCGGGCGACTCGCAACGCGGTCACGCTGTTCGCCCGCATCAAGGACTTCGACGCCCGCGTCGTGGAGAGCCGCGGTGAGGCGACCGGCACCGATCGAGATGCCCTCGCCGCCGCGCTCACGACGCTCGCGCTGCTGCTCACGCCGCTTGCGCCAGCAGCCGCCGACGATCTCTGGCGACGCACCGGCCGTTCCGGCTCGCCAGGCGATGCCGCATGGCCCAACTCGCAGCGCGAGCCCGCCGCCGCCTGACCAAACCGACTTGCGACCGGCCGCGAGTCGGAGTAGCCTCGCGTTCTTATCCTGTTCCCGTGGTCGTAGGGGAGGGAACGGGTGTGCCATGCGATCGCCACACGAGAGTACGGCGGTCGCGGGTGGGGAACCATAGGGCCCCGGCGTCTGCGCCGGGGCCCTATGTACTCCTGAGGAAATTTCTGTGAAGGAGCGGCGCCGAGGGGCCGCCCCAGCTGAGCCGATATGGGCGCTGCGGCCCCGGGCGAGAGTCGGGGCGCTGACGCGACGGCACAGCCGACCTACGTGCTGTCGGGAGCACCCGGGATCGGCGGCCTTTCACACCGCGGCTCGGCGCCGCGACCGCTTCCAGGTACTCCAGCTGCGTAGATCTTCTTCACTTCCCCTTCCCTCCTTCGGGGGAGCAAGGTCCGGAACCCTCCCCGGACTGCAGACACGAACTTACCGAGACGCGCAGCCAGCGTCAAGTGCCCGCCCGGCGCGGTCGGCCGCGCGTTCTGCCACAGTGCCCGCGTGGCGCCCTCGTGGCGACAAGCAGCTGCCTGCGTGGCCTGCGCGGTGACCGCCGCGGCGACGTCGATGCCGGCGACCGCCGACGCGGGTTGCGGCAAGGCCAAGCGCTTTGCGTCCACCGCCGACGCCGGAATGGCCCAGGCGCCGCTGGCGATCGGCGACTCGGTGCTGCTCGGCGCCGCCGAGGAGAGCGCGGCGGTCGGCTATGACGTCGACGTTCGCGGCTGCCGGCAGTGGACCGAGGGGCTCGACGTGTTGCGCGGATACGCGCGCGGGGACGGACTGCCGAGGGTCGTGGTGATCGCGCTCGGCTCGAACTCGTCGGTCACGCACACCGACGTGCGGACGGCTCTGCGGATCCTGGGCCCGGCCCGCGTCCTCGGGCTGGTCACGCCGCGCGAGGTGCGCGGGACCCGCCACACCGACGCCGTGACCCTGCGCGCCGCCGCGAGGCGCTGGCCGCGTCGGATCTCCCTCGTCGACTGGGTCAAGCACACCAAGCGGCACAAGGGCATGACGTACTCGGATGGCATTCACCTGACCACAGCCGGCCAGCTCGCGATGGCCGGACTGCTGAAGGCGCCGCTGGCGCGCGTTGCGCCCGGCGGCACGACTCCGCCGACCGGCGGTGGCACCGCTGGCGGTGGCGCCACGGCGCCATGAGCCGTCGGCTCGCGGCGGTCGTTGCCGTTACGTTGCTTGCCGTGATCGCTCCCAACGCCTCGGCCGCCGTTCTCGTCGTCGGCGACAGCCTGGGCGTCGGGACCGACGGGCCGTTGCGCGCCGCGCTTTCGGAGGCGGAGATCCAGTCCGACAGCCTCAACGGCCGCTCGAGCGCCGAGGGGGTGTCGGTGCTCGGCGAGCTGCTGGGCCCCGAGCACGACACCGTCGTCTTCGACCTCGGCACCAACGACGGGAACGCCGCGGTGGCGACCACCGCCGGCAGCCTCGCGGCCGCGCGCCGGCTGACCGGGAACCGCTGCCTGGTCGTCGCCACGCTCAACCGCCCTCCGCTCGCCGGCATCCCGATCGACGCCCAGAACGCGATGATCCGCCGCTTCGCCGCGACGACCCCGAACGTCGCGCTCGTCGAGTGGAACGACGCCGCGGCCGGAGCGGCCGGCGTCCTACAGCCCGACGGCGTCCACGCGACCGGCGCCGGCTACGCGTACCGCGGCGCCCTGTTCGCCGACGCGATCCGCAGCTGCCTGACCGGCGGAGGCGGCGGCAACGCGGCGCCCCCGCCCGACGGCCGCCAGGCGTCTTCGACGGACCGACCCGCAAACGCCCGCCGCGCCGCGCCGCGGCCGAGCGGGCCGTCGCTCGACGAGCGCGCCGCCACCGCGCTCGGCGACCGCCTCTCGGCCGACGGCGGCCCGGCCGACATCGCCCGCCACGGCGCCGCCCTCTTCTCCGCCGCCGCCACCAGCCTCGGCGAGGTCCTCACCCCCCGCGGGCCCGAGCCCGTCCTCGGCGCTGAGTAGCCCCGCCACACGATCTTCGTCAGTTGTGTCGGTCACAACCAGTACAAACGACGAAGATCGTCGCGGCTAGCGTCCGAGGCGCCGCGCGACGTCGCTGAGCGTGGCGCGAACGCGACTGGGCTCGTAGCGAATCTGCTCGTGGGTGAACCGCAGTGGCGTCAGGCCGGCGCGGGCATGGGTCTGGTCGCGGAGGCGATCACGCGTCTGCGCGGCCGGCGTGCGGTGGTAGCGCAGGCCGTCGGTCTCGACGACCAGTCCGAGGTCGGGCCAGTAGTCGACCTCGAAGCCGTTGACCTGTCTGCTGGTGAGCGGACGTGGGAGGCCCGCGGCGTGGGCCAGCGGCAGGAACCAACGTTCGAGCTCTGACGCCGTGAAGGTGAACGTCCGCCGGTCGAGGACGCGGCGAAGCGTCTTCACGCCAGGACGGCCGGCGAAGTCGTCGAGCGCCGCTCGCAACCGCTCCGGGTTGGTGAGGTCGAGCTTGTCGGCCGCGTTGATCGCGGCCTCGAGCTGACCGCGGCTGAGTCGCGCTGCCAGATCGAGCAACGTGCGGTGGACAGTGGTAACCGGAACGTCCTCATGCGCGGCCCGTTCGGACGCGGGAAGTGTCCGCTGGTAGATCGCCATGCCGGGCCGCCGGCGACGGACGTGGAGCGGCACCGTCACTTCGACGCGTCCCCTAGCCTCGCGGATTCCCCACAGCTGCGCCGCGCTGTCGTGGCTAACGACGGCCTCGGTGCCGCAGCTCATCGCCGCCGCGACCCATACGCCGTGACGCGACAGCTCTGGACGCCCGACCGCATAGATCCCGCGCTGCACGGGGTGCAGACGCCCGACCGCCAGTCGGTGTGCGATGGCCGCCGCGCTGTAGCCGCGCGCCAGAAGCTGCGTACGCGATACGACCCCATGCTGGCCTTCGACCAGCTTCCACAGTTCTCTCGAACGATGTTCGTCGTTTGTGTCGGCCACCACCTGCACAAGGGTGGATCTGAGTGCCGGATGCCCCCCCTGAGTAACCTCAGACCATGAGCGTTGCGAGCGATGAGCGGACTGTGCTGGACGCCACCCCGAAGCAGCTCTACATCGGCGGGGAGTGGCGCGATGCGAGCGGGGGCGGGACGCTCGCGGTCGAGGACCCGGCGACCGGGCACACGCTGTGCGAGGTCGCCGACGCGACGGCCGGCGACGCCCGCGCCGCGCTCGACGCCGCCTGCGCGGCGCAAGCGGAGTGGGCCGCTCACCCGCCACGCGAGCGCGGGGAGATCCTGCGCCGTGCCTACGAGCAGATGACCGAGCGCGCCGACGAGCTGGCGCTGCTGATGACGCTCGAGATGGGCAAGGCGCTCGCCGAGTCGAAGGCGGAGATTGCCTACGCGTCGGAGTTCTTCCGCTGGAACGCCGAGGAGGCGGTGCGGATCGACGGCCGCTACGCGACGGCGCCGAACGGGGCGGGGCGGCTGCTGACGATGAAGCAGCCGGTCGGGCCCTGCCTGTTGATCACCCCGTGGAACTTCCCGACGGCGATGGGCACGCGCAAGATCGGACCGGCCGTCGCGGCCGGCTGCACGATGGTCGTCAAGCCGGCGAAGCTGACGCCGCTGTCGATGCTCGCGCTCGCGCGGATCCTCGAGGACGCAGGGCTGCCGAAGGGCGTACTGAACGTCGTGACGGCGAAGTCGGCCAGCTCGGTCACCGGTCCGCTGATCGAGGACCCCAGGCTGCGCAAACTCTCCTTCACGGGGTCGACGGAGGTCGGCCGCAAGCTGATCGAGCAGTCCGCGCCCAACGTGCTGAGGCTGTCGATGGAGCTCGGCGGCAACGCGCCCTTCCTCGTCTTCGAGGACGCCGACCTCGACGCCGCCGTCGAGGGCGCGATGATCGCCAAGCTGCGCAACATCGGCGAGGCCTGCACCGCCGCCAACCGCTTCCACGTCGCCGCGCCGATCGCCGGCGAGTTCGCCGACCGTCTCGCCGCGAAGATGCGCACGCTGAAGGTCGGTCGGGGGACCGACGACGTCGACATCGGCCCGCTCGTCGACGAGGACACCCGCGAGAAGGTGACCGAGCTGGTCGACGACGCGATCCGGAATGGAGCCGAACCGCTGTTCGGAGGCGACGACGTGCGCGCCGGTGGGAGCGGCGGCAGCGCCGTCAACGGCGATGCCGACGACGGCGCCGCCGGCCGACTCGACGGCGCCGGCCACTTCTACGCGCCGACGGTCCTCAAGGGCGTCGCGCCAGGGTCGCGCGTCCTCTCCGAGGAGATCTTCGGCCCGGTTGCCCCGGTGATCGCCTTCGACTCCGAAGACGACGCGATCGCTGCCGCCAACGACACGGAGTTCGGCCTCGTCGCCTACGTCTACACCCGCGACATGAAGCGCGCCCTACGCGTCTGCGAGGCGCTCGAGACCGGCATGGTCGGCCTCAACCAGGGCATGGTCTCCAACCCCGCCGCCCCCTTCGGCGGCGTCAAGCAGTCAGGCTTCGGCCGCGAGGGCGGCTACGAGGGAATCGAGGAGTACCTCGAGACCAAGTACGTCGCCATCAACATGGACTGACCCCGAACGACGGCCAGGTAAGGGTGCGCCGGAGCCCCTAGTCCTCCCAAGGAGCCCCGGCGCGGCACTGACGGAGACGTGATTCGCAAGTAACGACCATGGTGGCGGGCGCGTCCAAAGCCCGGCTAAGGGTCTTCCCAAGCGGTTCTAAAGACGTTGGGTTACAGTGCGCTTGTTCTGAAGGACAAGCCTCGGAGGGCGGATGAGCAAGGCGAGAGGGTTCGCGACGGCATCTGCCGTCGTCATGGCATGTGCGATCGGTCCGGCCGCGGCCATGGGACAGGCGGTCTATCCCGCGACCGTCACGGACGTGACCGACGGCGACACGCTGTCGGCACAGACGGCCGATGGCCGTGAGCTGACGGTGCGGCTGATCGGCATCGACGCGCCAGAGCCGAACGAGTGCGGCGGCCGCGATGCCCGCCGTGCGCTGACCGACCTCGTCGATGGCCAGCCCGTCGAGCTGGAGTCCGATCCCTCCGTGGAGGTGGTCGACAGCTTCGGGCGGTCCCGCTTCTACGTCGACCGCGCCGACGGGCTCGACATCGGCCTCGAGCTGGTGCGGCGCGGCTGGGCGGCGGTGGTCGACGACCCGGCCTTCGCGCGGCTGCCGGCCTACTTCGATGCGGAGGAGAAGTCGCTCACCGGCGTCTGGGCGGAGTGCGACGGTGACTTCCACCTCACCCACGCGGACCGGCTGCGCGCGCTCCGCGGCGACGCCCGCGATTTCGTCCGGCGCTACTACCGCCGCCTCTCCAACAACCAGTTCCAAGCTGCTTGGCGGATGCTCGGCACGCCGGTCAAGCGCCGGCTCGGCTACGGGTACCGCACCTGGCGCTCCAGTCATCGCGGATCGCTCGGCATCTCGGCAGGTACGGTCGGCTCCCGCGTGAGCGGCGATCGCCTGGTCGTCGCGGTCCGCCTGAGGTCGCGCGATCGCGACGTCTGTAACGGCCGCGCGGTTGCCCAGCACTTCCGGGGCGAGGTCGTGCTCACACCACGAGACGGCTCGTTCACCGTCTCCAAGTTCCGCATCCACAAGACGGCCGGCAAGAAGCCGCGGCTGTCGAAGTCGCAGTGCCCCGCGCCGAAGCCTGCCCCCGCGCCGCAACCTTCGCCGCCGTCGACCGACTGCCAGGGCTATGACCCGTGCATCGCGCCCGGCTCGGACGTCGACTGCGCCGGAGGCAGCGGTAACGGCCCGCGCTACACGGGCCCCGTCAGGGTCTACGGCAACGACCCCTACGGCCTCGACAGCGACGGCGACGGGTACGGCTGCGAGGACTAACGACCGCTGCCGCGCGCCATCTTGCGCAGGTCGAGCGCCGCGTCGAGCGTGGCCTCGTCGACGCCTTTCTCGATCGCGACCTCGCGGATGGTCCGTCGTGACGCGACGGCCTCCTTGACGATCTCGGTCGCCTTGTCGTAGCCGATGTGAGGGTTCAGCGCGGTGGCGATCGCCGGGGTCGACTCGGCGTTGCGGCTGAGCGATTCCTCGTTGGGCTCGAGGCCGTCGATGCACTTCTCCGCCAGCATGTGCGAGGCGCTGGTCAGCACGGTGATCGACTCGAGCAGGTTGCGGGCGATCACCGGCACCCGGACGTTGAGCTCGAAGGCGCCCTGGGAGCCGGCCACGGCGATCGCCATGTCGTTGCCGATCACCTGAGCGGCGACTTGGAGGACGACCTCCGGGATCACGGGGTTGACCTTGCCGGGCATGATCGACGAGCCCTTCTGGAGCTCGGGCAGCTGCAGCTCGGTGAGGCCGGTGCGCGGCCCTGAGCCCATCAAGACGAGGTCGTTGGCGATCTTGGTCAGGGAGACGGCCACCACCTTCAGCGCGCCCGAGAGCTCCACGAGCGCGTCACGGCTGCCCTGAGCCTCGAACGGATCGGCGGGCGGCTCCCCGATGCCGAGCTTCTCGCGCACTCCCGC
>DASQKP010000023.1:0-2588 GCA_035630455.1 Thermoleophilaceae bacterium | reverse complement strand
CTTGAGCGCGGCGGCGGTGGTGAAGAACTTGAACGTCGACCCGGCCGGGAAGCCGCCGGAGTCGCCGAACTGGCGCGGGACGGCGTAGTTGATGTACGACTCGCCGGCCTTCTTGTCGCGGCCCATCGGGCGGGACTGCGATACACCACGCACCTTGCCGGTGCCCGGCTCGACGAGCGCGAGTGAACCGATCGCCCTGTCCTTCGCCCCGACCGTACTGTTGACCGCCTTGTTGATCGCCTTCTGCATGCGGACGTCGATGGAGGACTTGATCGTCAGACCGCCGCGCTCGAGTCGGGTGCGACGCTCCTGCACGGTCGCTCCGAGCGCCGGTTCGGCGAGCAGGTAGCGACGGATGTAGTCGCAGGAGAAGGCTGCCTTCGACGTGACGCAGCCGTTGGGGAACGAGGTGATCTTGAGGTTGAGCGGCTCCGCACTGAGGTCGTCGGCCTCCTTCTGGCTGATCTTCCCGTTCGCGGCCATCGCCCCGAGGACGAGGTTGCGCCGCTGCAGCGCCCGCTCCGGGTAGACGCGCGGGTCGAACTCGACCGGGTTCTTGACCAGTCCAGCGAGCGTGGCCGACTGCAGGACGTCGAGCTTGTCGGGGCTGACCGAGAAGAAGTGGTTGGCGGCGGACTGGATCCCGTACGCGCCGTCGCCGAAGTACGCGATGTTGAAGTAGCGCTCGAGGATCTCTTCCTTGGTGTGGTCCTCCTCGTACGCGATCGCCAGCTTGAGCTCGCGGATCTTGCGCGCGATCGACTCCTTCGTGGCGGCTCGCACCTGCTCCTTGGTGGTGGCCTGCTGCACGAGCGTCAGCTTGACGAGTTGCTGGGTGATGGACGAGCCGCCCTGGGTCTGGCGATCCGAGGCGTTGTTGACGAGGGCACGCAAGGTGCCCTTGAGGTCGAGCGCGCCGTGCTCGTAGAAGCGGTTGTCCTCGATGGAGAGCAGCGCGTCCTTCATGTCGTCGCTGATCTTGTCGAGCGGGATGTCCTGCCGGTTCTCCTCGTAGAAGTACGCCAGGAGGCTGCCGTCCGAGGCCAGCAGGCGGGTGGTCTGGGCCGCGGGGACGTCCTTCAGCTTGAGCGGCAGGTCGACCACGGCCTTGCTGACGTTGTTGGCCGTGACTGCCGTGAAGGCGGCCGCCGGCACGAACACG
This sequence comes from Thermoleophilaceae bacterium, assembly GCA_035630455.1. Lineage (GTDB taxonomy): Bacteria > Actinomycetota > Thermoleophilia > Solirubrobacterales > Thermoleophilaceae > JAAYBF01. The sequence continues at coordinate 1,426 of DASQKP010000023.1, read as the reverse complement.
GCGGCGAGGACGAGGCCGGCGAGGGCCGACAGGCGGGCGATCGCCCAGATGATCGACCCGTCGTGCTCCGGGGGAGGACCTGACTGCACGCGACGGCGCACGGAGTCGGTCAGATCGTCCCAGGACATGGGGTCAAGCCTACGTGACCCCGCCGCGCGGATTCACGCCGATGCCGCGGGGCGTCGCCATTTCCGCAGGTCAGCGTAGCTCAAAAGGACTAGACAGAAACCATTCGCTTGTGTCTGACCCCCAACCCGACGAATTCGTACGTTTGTCTCCAACGTCACTTTCGGCCAGCGGGGCCGAACTCGGGAAGGTGCTCGTCATGGGGTGGAACGAAAACTGGGCGGCAGTCGCCGCTTGTCAGGGCAAGTCAGATGCTCTCTTCGTCAAGGGCGCTGAGCAGAATCGTGCCAAGCAGGTCTGCGGCGGATGCTCCGTGCGCGCCGAGTGCCTCGCCGAAGCGCTGGACAACCGCATCGAGTGGGGCGTCTGGGGCGGCATGACCGAGCGCGAGCGCCGTGCGCTCCTGCGCCGTCGCCCGAACGTGGCGACCTGGCGCACGATCCTTCAGCCTGCCGCTTCCTGATCACTCTCGCCGGTGGCGAGCAGGTCGCCGATCCGACGGAGTCCGTCGAGATCGTGCACGTCCCCGGGTAGAGCCGGTACCGACACGGTCGGCACCCGCGGGTGCGCTGCCGTGAACCGCTGAGCGACCCTCGTCTCGCGCTTGGACAGCCGTGCGCGTTCGGCGTGCACGGCCAGCAGCTCCGACGTCGTCAGCTCCTTGGTGTTGCCCGCCGCGAGCTTGTGTCCGCCAGACTCCGCATCGGCAGCCGTGATGCTGACGATGTCGTCGAGGTGGACGCGGTTGACGACCAGTCCGGCGAGGGGCATCTTCTCGGCCGAGAGTCGCTCCACGAAGTAGGCCGCCTCCCGCATCGCGTCGATCTCCGGCGCGGCGACCACGACGAATGCCGTGCCCTCCGCCTGCAGGAGCGAGTACGTGGCCTCGGCGCGCTGGCGGAACCCGCCGAAGAGGGTGTCGAGGGCGGCGATGAACGCCTGCACGTCGGTGAGCATCTGGGCGCCGAGCACCTTGTTGAGCGCGCTCGTGACGAGACCGAAGCCTGCCGACAGCAACCGCGCCGGGCCGCGCGCCGGCGCGATCATCAGCCGCATGAACCGGCCGTCGAGCAATGAGGAGAGTCGTTCCGGTGCGTCCAGGAAGTCGAGCGCCGAGCGTGACGGCGGGGTGTCGACGACGATGAGGTCCCAGCGCCGGTTGTTTTCGACCGCCTCGGCGTGCAGCTGGCCGAGCTTCTCCATGGCCATGTACTCCTGGGTGCCCGCGAACGAGCTGGAGAGCGCGACGTAGAACGGGTTCGCGAGGATCTGCTCCGCCTTCTCCGGCGACGAGTGCTGC
>DASQKP010000022.1:0-78071 GCA_035630455.1 Thermoleophilaceae bacterium | reverse complement strand
TGGAGCAGTACCTGGAGGCGTTCGCCGAGTACGACATCGACCGGATCGTCGCGCTGCTGCGCTACGACGTCGTCTTCGACATGCCGCCGCTGCCGCTGTGGGTGCGCGGCCCCGAGCAGGTCGGCCGCTTCATGCTCGGCCAGGGCGCCGCCTGCCGCGGGTCGAAGCTGATCGCCGTGGACGCGAACGGCTGTCCGGCCTTCGCCTCCTACAAGCCGGACCCCGAGTCGGGCGCCTGGCTGCCATGGTCGGTGACGGTGCTCGAGCCAATCGCCGGCGAGGACGGCGCCCCGACCGTCGCCGGCGTCCACAACTTCCTCCAGCCGTTCATGCCGTCGCTGTTCCGCACATTCGGGGTGCCCGATCGGCTCACCGACGCGGACCCGTTCGTCACGCGCTGAGGATTAGGCAGCTGCTCGAGGCCTTGGCGACGATGCGGCCCTCGGGGTCCTTGATCTCGGCGTCGGCGAACGAGACGCGGCGGCCGGGCTTGGTGACCCAGCCGCGTGCGAGCAGCTCGGCGCCGGCGCTGACCGGCCGCATATAGCTCACCTTGATCTCGATCGAGGTGTAGCCGACGCCGGCGGGGAGGGTGGTGTGGACGGCGCAGCCGGCGACCGAGTCGAGCAGGGTGCAGATCAGGCCGCCGTGGACGAGGCCGAGCGGGTTGTAGGTCGACTCGTCGGGGACGCAGCGGAAGAGCACCTCTCCCTCGCTGGCCGAGACACCGTCCATGTTCATCAGCTTCGCGATCGGGGATGTCGGCAGCTTGCCTTCCGCCATCGCGCGCAGGTAGTCGAGCCCCGACATCTGGAGTCCGACCATCGCGGTCGGGCCCGGGTCGTGCCAGACGACCTCGCGGCGGCGCTCCGGGCCCCAGCTGGCGGGATCGCCGACCTCCGGTGGAGTCGAGCTTGCGGGCGTTGGGTTCATCGGTTCTCCTCGGTCACTTGCTCCGGCGATCCTGATTCAGGTGGACAGGCTGCCAGGCCGGCGGTACGTTCGACGACACGAACCGACGAGGGAGGTTTTCGATGTCATCCGCCGTGCCGGACTCCGAGCTCAAGGCGCGCCACCGCGCGATGTGGGCGTCGGGCGACTACCCATCGATGGTCGAGACGTTCCTGCTGCCGCTGGGGCCGAGGCTCGTCGAGGCCTGTGGCATAGACGCGGGAATGAAGGTGCTGGACGTCGCCGCCGGCACCGGCAACGCGGCGATCCCGGCCGCCGAGCGTGGCGCCGAGGTGACGGCGAGCGATCTGACGCCCGAGCTGCTGGAGGCTGGCCGGCGCTTGGCCGAGGCGAAGGGGCTCGAGCTCGAGTGGGTGACCGCCGACGCCGAGAACCTGCCATTCGAGGACGCGGCGTTCGACATCGTGATGTCGTCGATCGGCGCGATGTTCGCGCCCCACCACCAGGACGTCGCCGACGAGCTGGTGCGCGTGTGCCGCCCCGGCGGCACGATCGGGATGCTGAACTGGACCCCCGAGGGGATGATCGGCGCGCTGTTCCGGACGATGGGGCCGTATGCGCCGCCACCTCCGCCCGGCGCCCAGCCGCCGCCGCTGTGGGGCGGCGAGGACCACGTGCGCGAGCTGTTCGGCGACCGCGTCGACTGGCGCACGCTGGAGCGCGACGAGCTGGAGATCACGGCCTTCGAGCACGCGCACGACTACGGCCAGCACTTCAAGGACCGCTATGGCCCGGCGATCGTCGCCCGCTCCAACGCCGTCAAGTCGGGCCGCGAGGCCGAGTTCGACTCCGCTATCGACAGCTTCTGCGACGAGTGGAACCTCGGCGACGCCGAGGTCGCGCGCTTCGGTCAGGAGTACTTGATCGTCGTCGGCACGCGCGTGTGAGAAGCCCTAGCCGGGCCCTGCCTGCCGGACCGCCATCTCGTCGGGCGCGTCCGGCCCCGGGTGGTTGGCCAGGCGGCCGTGGAAGGCGTTGGCGACGCGCAGGCCGTGGACCTTGGCCATTGCCGCGCGCTCGCCGTCGTACAGCTCGTCGACGGTGCGGCACCAGAGGATCAGCCAGCGCTCGAAGTGGGCCTTCTTGAGCTCCGCCTTCGCGTGGATCTTGGCGTGGACGCCGAAGGCGCTGCCGAAGTAGCTGCGGTCGCCGAGCAGCACCGTCTCCCAGAACGAGGTGATCACCGGGACGTGCTCCTCGAGGTCGAGGTGCGCGACGTCGGTGAAGATCCAACCGATCAGCTCGTCCTCCATCGCCTTGCCGTAGAAGGCGCGTACGAGCCGCTCGCAGTCGGCCCTGGTCTCGATGTCGCGTAGTTCGTCGGCGGGCATCGCCTCGAACTATGCCTGACGTACGCCACCCGCGGTAGCGCGACGCGATCGACCCTTAGATATTGCCGCAAACGACCCTTTCAGCATGACGTTCTGGTACCTTACGGCCATGGGACCCCTGGCCGACTACCAGCGCCGCATCGTCGACGACGACCTCGACGAGCTCCTCGGCGACTTGCCCGCCATTGCCCTCGAGGGACCCAAGGGTGTCGGCAAGACGCGTACCGCATTGCAGCGCGCCAACACGGTTCATCGTCTGGACGACCCAGATGAGCTGGCCATCGCTGAAGCGGATCCTGCCCGCCTCTTGGAGGGAGAGCGCCCGATCCTCATCGACGAGTGGCAGCGGCTGCCGCAGACGTGGGATCTGGTCCGCCGCGCCGTGGACGACGGGGCGCCACCCGGCAGCTTCCTGCTCACCGGGTCTGCTCTTCCCGACCCGCCGCCGACGCACTCGGGCGCCGGGCGCATCGTGACTCTTCGTATGCGGCCGCTTGCGATGAGCGAGCGCCTGCAGACGGCGACTGTCAGTCTCGGCGAGTTGCTCAGCGGCGATCACGGGCCCGTCATTGGCACTACGGACCTAGCTCTGGCCGGATACACCGAAGAGATCCTGGCCTCGGGTCTACCGGGACTGCGCTCGCTCTCCGAACGAGCTCGACGTCTCCAGCTGGATGGCTACCTGGACCGGGTCGTCGACCGTGACATTCCCGACGATGCCGGGGTCATCATTCGGAGTCCTGCCGCGCTACGGCGTTGGATGGCCGCCTACGCGGCTGCCTCGTCGACGACCGCGACTTTCGAGAAGCTTCGCGACGCCGCCAGCGCTGGTCACGAGCACAAGCCTTCCAAGAACGCCTCCCATGCCTACCGCGACGCTTTGGCACGCGTGTGGATGCTCGACGAGGTACCGGCATGGATACCGAGCAACAACCGTCTGCGCGAGCTTGGGCAAGCGCCGAAGCACCAGCTTGCCGACCCGGCACTGGCCGCGCAGCTTCTAGGGGCTCAAGCCTCGACGCTACTGACAGGGCAGAGTTCGGGTCCGTCCATCGCTCGTGACGGCACGTTGCTGGGCGCGTTGTTCGAGAGCCTCGCGACCCAGTCGGTCCAGGTCTACGCGGCTCGCTGCGAGGCCAAGGTCGGGCATCTCCGAACCGCGCGCGGGCGCCACGAGGTCGACCTGATCGTCGAGCGCGCCGACGGGGGCGTGGTGGCCATGGAAGTCAAGCTGGCCCGGAGCGTCGCCGGCGATGCCAAGCACCTGACTTGGCTCGAGCAGAAGCTCGGTGATCGTGTGCTCGACCGGGTGATCCTGACCACCGGCCCAGAGGCGTATCGACGTCAGGACGGCATCGCCGTCGTCCCGCTTGCTCTGCTGGGGCCCTGACGGGCGCCGGCTGTCGCTCGACGTCACCGCGGGCAGCGAGGTCGCCTATGCCCAAGCGCTGCTGCTCTGCGGGTCTCAGCAGGAGCTGGGCGACAACCCCGACAGTCGCCTGCGCCTGACGCTCAGTGGCCAAATGTCCGACTGTCATGAGGACCTGGCGGCCCTAGGATGAGAAGCCTGAGCATCTTGCCCCGAAGCCTCGGCCCGCTGGCGGCGATCCTCGCCCTACTCGCGTCGGCGGCGTCGGCTCACGCCGCCCCGGGCGACGTGGTTGGGCAGTCATGCATCTCCAAGACCGGCGCTGGCGGCTGTGCGCTGCTGGCCGAGCCGAACATGCTCGCGTCCCCCGCCGGGGTTGCCGTCGCGTCGGACGGAAGCGACGTCTACGTCGGAGCCGCCGCTGGGATTGCCCATTTCCGTCGCGCCCTCGACGGCTCATTGACCTACGCCAACTGCGTCGACACCTCCGCGGGCGGCGGCTGTCCGACTGCCGCTCCACCCGACGCCGCCGGAGCACTGGGGGCCAACTCGATCAACATCGCGATCTCCCCCGACGGTAAGCACGTCTACGCGGTCTCCTGGGCGGACGCCCTGGTCTGGTGGGCACGCGATCCGACGACCGGCGACCTGACCTGGGGCGGCTGCCGCGACGCCGCCACCGACTCCTCGACCAACGGCCGCTGTGGCACCGCCACCACCTTCGGCGGCGGGAACTTCCCTGCCGGCTCGATGGCCTTCTCCCAGGGCGTCTCCGTCACGCCCGACGGCCAGACGATCTACATCGCCGATCAGAGCGAGGGCCTGCTCCAGGCGCAGCGCAACCCATCCAACGGCGCCGCGACGCCGACGGCCTGCTTCAACACGACGGGCAGCGGCGCGGCCGGATGCGCCTCGCTGGCGTCGGGAATCCCGATGGCGCTCAGCGGGATCGACGTGGCGTCGAACAGCCGCGACGTCTACGTACGCTCGATCTCGCCTGGTGGGATCACACATTTCAGTCGCACGGCCGGCGGCACGACGTCTTTCACCAGCTGCGTTGGGAACTCGCCGTGCGCGACGGCAGGGCCGTCGCCGGTCTTCGCCTACTCCGGTTCGATCGGGGTCGCGGGAAACGTGCTCTTCACCCACGGCGGCAACTACGGCACGCCGAGCGGGACGGTGGCGCGCTTCGGCCGCAACTCAGACGGGACACTGGCGTTCGAGAGCTGCGCCACGACCGAGGCCGCGCCTGGGCCGTGCGCGGTGCTCCCAGCTCTGACCTCCTCCGGCAGCATCGGCAGGCTGGCGGTCAGTCCCGACGCGAGCAGTATCTACCTGCCGCAGAACGGCACGACCGAGAACGCGCTCACCCGGCTGACCGGGACGCTCGGCTTCGCGTCCTGCCTCAGCTCCACCGGCGTCGGGGCGTGCACCTCGCCGCCGCTGCCTGGCCCGTTCGGCAACTCCGTCGGCCACATGGTGCTCAGCCCCGACGGTCGGCAGATCTACCAGGCGGCCAGCGACGCGATCAACATCTTCGATGTTGAGCAGGTGGCGAGCGGCGGAGTGGGTGCGCCCCTGCCCGTGCCCATCGCCGGCCCCGGCGCCAAGCGCCTGCGCGCCACTCCTCCGAGGATCCGGTCGGTCAAGCGTGGCAAGAGGGGGCGTTACCGCGTCAAGGTGAGGGTCTTCCAGGCCGGGAAGATCAAGGCGCGCTTCACCGGCAAGCTGAAGCGCAAGGGCAAGGTCAGGACACTCGGCAAGGTCGCCGTCAGGCGCGTGCGCAAGCCCGGTACCTACACGCTTACGGTCAAGCCGTCGCGGGCTTCGCTCGAGCGCAAGCTGAAGGCGAGGCTCGTCGTGACCATCTCGCCGCCCGGGTACATCTTCGCGCGCAAGACGAAGCGCGTGCGGCTCAAGTAGTAGGTGCTCAGAACGAGGCGCAGGCGGCGCTGGCGCTGGTCTTCTCGACGTTGCCCGGCGACTTGACCTCGCCGGCGAACTCGTAGCCGACCTGCCACTGGGCGCCGTTGCGGATCAGGCCTTGGACGTGCCTGCCGCCGGGAATCCATGCCTCGACGGCGGCCGTGAACTTGGTGCCGCCCTGCTTGACCTTGGCGTCCACGATTCGCCAGCCGTTCGTGCCGACCTCGCCGCCGCGCGCCACGTCGTCCTGCCACTTGCCGTTGCCGCAGTAGAGCGTGTCGATCTCGACGCCGTCCGCGCGCGTTCCGACGAAGTGCGAGTTGCGGACCTGCTTGTAGACCTGCATGTTCGCCTTGCACTGCTTGAGGCTCTGCTTGGCCGCGCGCTTCTTCGCCCCGGTCGAGTTGTTGACCTTCTTCTGGAACTTGCCGCACGTCGGCTGCTTGTACTTCAGCTTTGCCGAAGCCTGGGAGGGAGCGACGAGGCAGGCCAGCAGCAGCGCTAGGGCTGCGCCGAAGGCAAGCGCGTACCGGATGGAGCTCGACACGGATGCTTCTAGGCGGTTCGACACGACGGGTCAGCCTCTCGCTTCGGGTTCGGGCGGGTCCATTCTAGAAAGGCGGTCACCCGGACGGGCGTACGCGGCCCACAGCTCCGCCGTCCTCAGCTCCGCGAGCTCGTCGTGCGTGCGCTGGAGATTGCGTCCGCCGCGGGCGAACGTGTCGGCGACGGCGGTTGGGACCTCGTCGTCGCCGAACGGCCGGCGCTCATCCCTCGTTGCGGTGGGCGCCGCGGCGGTGGGTGAGGCCGTCGAGCAGAACCTCGAGTGGCGACTGGCGGTTCGCCCGGTCGAGCTGGGCGCGGATCTCGTGGACGTCCTCGGAGGCGCCGGCCACGCGCCGGGTCGCCGCGTCGAAGTGCTTGGCGCCGTCACGCAGCAGCTCGACGGTCCGCAGGACCCCGGGCTTCGGACCGAGCGGCATCCCGAGCAGTCGCGGCCGATGGTCGAACAGGCCGTGATGCTTCGAGCCGCGGCGCGCGCCGAGCGCGAGGCCTCCGGCGAGACCCGCCGCGGCCGCGCCGGCCGCCAGCTTCGCCTCACGCGACCGGCGAGGTGCCTCGCTGTCGGTCATCGGCCGAGGATCTTTCCGATCCGCTCGGCCTGGTCGCCCGCCCGCTCGAGATCCTTCGAGACCGACTTCGACGTCTTGGCGAAGGTCTGGCTCGCGTCGCCGACGGTCTTGGCAATCGACTTCGGGTCGAGGCTCGGCTTCTTGAGCGACCGTGGCACCGACAAGCCGAGCACCTTCGGCCGACTCATCCGGCTCTTGACCAGCAGCCCGCCCGCAATGCCCGCGGCAGCGGCCCCGACCGCCACTGCCGGACCCTTGGCCTTCCCGGCTGCCTGCTTGGCGGTCCCGGCGACCTGGCCGACCCGGTCGGTGACGCTCGTGCTCCCGTTCTGCTGCGCGGCAGCAGCCGGCTTCGAGCTCGATGCCGACTTCGAACCCGACTTCGAACGTGACGCCGGTTTCGATCGCGACGCCGCCTTCGACGTCGCCGCCTTCGACGTCGACGCCCTCGACGTCGAAGCCTTCGACCGTGCCGTCGGCTTGGACTTCGTCTTGGGAGCGGAGCCGTTGGACGACCCGGGACTGGATCGCTTTCGTGGCTTGCTCGAGGCGGGTTTGCTGTCTGCCATCCTCATCCCTCTTCTCGGTCGGGAACACGCCTCCCACGGGAAGGGCTACCCGCTCTCGTCAGCCCTAACCCAGGCGTAGCCTTCGTTGCAGCAATCTCGAATGCCAGGAGGAACGATGATCAACAGCCTCGATTTCGTCGGCGTCCCGTCTCAGGACGCTGAGCGCTCGCGCAGCTTCTACATCGACACGCTCGGTCTGAAGCCCGACGAGCACAGCCGGTTCGAGTTCTGGGTCGGCGGGACGTGCTTCGGCATCTGGGAGCCGGGGAAGATGGGAATGCCGTTCGAGCCGCAGCGCAACGCCCATCCGGCGCTGCACGTCGACGACGTCCCGGCCACGCGCGCTGAGCTCGAGGCCAAGGGTGTCGAGTTCACCGCGGACACGTTCGACACCGGCGTCTGCCACATGGCGCTCTTCCGCGATCCCGACGGCAACGACGTGATGCTGCACAACCGCTACGCGCCGTACAAGGACAGCTGAAACCACCGGTGGGGACATAGTCCTGTGTGACTGCACTCACACTCTGGGGGCGGATCCGCCCCTACCTTGGCTCCGAATCAGACGCATTGCGGCATGGCCCCGAGTGGCCGTGCCGCGGCCCGAGTCGCTGAGCACCGCGCGGCTCCTGGCCCTGTCTAGTCCCCGACTCACCGGAGCTGAGCCCCGATCCGCCTACTGCTGCTTTCAATTCCGCTTGCCGTCGTTCTGCTCGCCGCCCCCGCCGCCCAGGCCGCGAAGTGCCCCGCCAAGTACACCCGGGCCGACTTCCACCGCGTGGCCAAGAAGGCCTTCGACGGACACCAGCCCGCCGCCAAGAAGGAGCGCCGGACGCTCGAGCGGGTCATCCGCTGCCAGGAGCGGCCACGCGCCTCGGCGAAGGTGATCCGCGATCACCGCCGCAGCTACCGCCGCCAGCACCTGCGTCGGCTCGAGCTGCGCAGCATCGCCCCGTACGACTGCGGCTCGCATGGCCGCTTCGCGGTTCCGTGCTCGATCGTCGCCCGCGAGTCGCGCTACTCCTGGGGCGCCTACAACTCGTCATCCGGCGCGCGAGGGCCGTACCAATTCCTGGGTTGGCGAGTGCCATGGCCGGTGCGCACGGCCGCCGACCGGCTTGCACATCACCGCATGGCCGCGCGTCTATGGGCCCGGGGTGCGGGAGCCAGTCACTGGGGCGGCTGACGCCAAGCCCGCCAGTAGCGCTCGATCCGGCGCGTGAACCGGCTCGGCTTCTCGGCGTAGAGGCGGTCGCCGAGCTGGAGCGCGTCGGCGAGCAGCTCGGCTTGGCGCTGCTCGGCCAGCGTGGCGAGCATGTCGGTGTCGGGATCGTCGGGCGCCTGGGCGCGGGCCTTCTCGACCAGCACCGAGAGGTCGTGGTGGTCGCCGAGCAGATCGGCGAGCTCGTGGGCCTCCTTGGCCGCCGTCTTCAGGACGGGCGGCCAGGCGCCCTGCAGCAGGCGCAGCTGGTACCAGAGGTCCTTGACGCGCTTGCGCCAGGCGTGGACGGCCTCGGCGCTCGGATCGTCGCGGACCGTTCGCAGGCCGCGCCGGCCACGCTTGTAGGCACGGTCGAGGCCGGCTCGGACGAGATCGAAGTCGTCGCCGTCGAGCGGCCAGTCGTCGATGCCGGCCGCGCCGCCGGCGATATCCGCGGTGGCTCGGGCGATGCGCTCGTCGAGCGCGCCGCCCGAGGTCGCGAGCCGCCCGCGCTCCTGCTCGAGGGCGTCGCGCAGGGCCTCGGCCCCCAGCGCCTCGGCGGGGTAGCAGGCGATCAGCGCGGTCAGGGTCTCCAGGTTGACCTCGGCCTCGCGCGCGGGGGAGAGCTGTCGCGCGGCGGCGCGGTAGCGCCTGTTCTGGGAGCGGTAGCGCCGTTCGCCGAGGTCGTCGCGCACGAGCCGCAGCAGCGAGCGGAGCTTCTTGAGGTCCTTGCGGGCGTCGTGGACCGCGGTGGCGGCGTCGGCCTGTGCGTTCACGTGCAGCCGGTCCAGCGCGGCGTCGGCGCGTCCGCGCGCGGCGCGCCGGAGCCCCGCGCCGGCCTGCTCGCCGACGGTGATTCGGTAGCTGCGGTCGGGGAGGTCCGGCTTCATCTCGTCCTTAACTCTTGAATCCATACCGATTTTCGGGCGTTTGGAATCGGAGCGGCTAGATTGAGACGTACAGGCATACGACTAGGAGGACCATGATGGCACTACAGCTCGGCGAGACCGCCCCGGATTTCGAGGCTGAGACGACAGAGGGCAAGATCAGCTTCCATGACTGGATCGGCGACTCGTGGGCCGTGCTGTTCTCCCACCCGCGCAACTTCACGCCGGTCTGCACGACCGAGCTGGGCTACATGGCGAGCATCAAGCCGGAGTTCGATCGTCGCAACGTGAAGATCATCGGTCTCTCGGTCGACCCGATCGAGAACCACGCGAAGTGGGCCGAGGACATCGCCGAGACGCAGGGCACGGCGCCGAACTACCCGATCATCGCCGACAGCGACTTCAAGGTCGCGAAGCTCTACGGCATGCTGGCCGCCGACGTGTCGGGCGACCCGACCACCCGCACCCCGGCCGACAACCAGACGGTCCGCAACGTCTTCGTGATCGGTCCGGACAAGAAGGTCAAACTGGTGCTCGTCTACCCGATGACGACCGGCCGCAACTTCGACGAGGTGCTGCGCGTCATCGACTCGCTCCAGCTGACCGCGACCCACAAGGTCGCGACGCCCGCCCAGTGGAACGACGGCGACGACGTGATCATCGCCGGCTCGGTCTCCGACGAGCAGGCCAAGGAGACCTACCCGGACGGTTGGGACGCCCCGCGTCCCTGGTTGCGGATCGTGCCGCAGCCGCGTTCCTAGATCGACCTTGCGGGTTCCCGGTCTGGCTCAGGCCGGGAACTCGGAGTCGATCCCCTCGCGGAGCTCCTTCAGGGCGTCGCCGCGGACGCGCAGCTTGGTCGCCTTGTGCGCCTCGGCGTTGAGACCGGCGAGCTCCTCGGCGGCCGCGAGGCTCGCGGCGCGAAGGTCGCCGGCCGCGACGACCCGGTCGAGGTAGCCGGCGGCGACCGCGTCCTCCGGGCTGTACATCGTCGCGTTGACGACGGCGCCGCTGAAGTGGGCGGGGTGGAGGCGGTGGCGGGCCAGTGCGATCACGAACAGCGGTACGGTCAGGCCGATCTGCACCTCGTTGAGGCCGATCTTGAACGGGCCCTCGGTCCCGATTCGCACGTCGGCGGCGAGCAGTGGGAACGACCCACCCGCGATCGCATGGCCGTTGGCGGCCACGACGACCGGCGTCGGGAATCCGAGCACGCGCTCGGAGAGATCGGCCCCGAGGCGCAGCATCTCGACGATCCGCTCCGGCTGCTCGGTGAAGACCTTCAGGTCGAAGCCGGCGGAGAAGCGCCCCTCGCGGCCAGTCACCACGACGACCGCCTCGTCCCGCTCCGCCTGGTCGAGCGCGGCGAGCAGCTCGTTCAGCATGTCGATCGACAGCGCGTTGGCCTTGCCGTCGTCCATCGCGATCGTCGCGATCTGTCCGTCGAGCTCGTAGTTCACCAAGTCGGCCATCAGTCGTCTCCTCGCGTTCGGTCGGCCGGCAGCCTTGCATGTCGGGTTGGCGTAGGGGATGCTGGCCGCTAGCGTTGACCGCCGTGTCGCTCGCGCCGACTCCGATCACCGAGGAGCTCGCCGCCTACGTGGTTGCCCACGCCGGCGGTCGTGACGATGCGCTGACGGCGGTCGAGCGCGACACAGCGGCGCTCGGCGGGAAGGCCGCGATGCAGACGAGCCCGGAGCAGGCTGCACTGCTCGAGCTGTTGGCGCGGATGCTCCGTGCCGAGCGGGCGATCGAGGTCGGGACCTTCACCGGCTACGGGGCGATTCGCATCGCGCGCGGCCTGGCGCCCGGTGGCTCGCTGCTCTGCTGTGAGATCGATGAGCACTGGGCGGACGTCGCCCGCCGCAACGCCGACGCCGCCGGCGTCGGCGACCGTGTCGAGATCCGGCTCGGTCCGGCGCTCGAGACCCTGCGCGCCCTGCCGTCCGAGCCGGCGTTCGACCTCGCCTACCTCGACGCGGACAAGGCGTCCTACCCGGACTACTACGCCGAGCTCGTGCCGCGCCTGCGTCCCGGCGGCGTGCTCGCGATCGACAACGTCCTGCTGGGCGGCCGGATCGTCGACCCGGCCGAGGACGACAACGGCGCCCACGCCGTGGCCGGACTCAACGACCACATCCTCACCGACGACCGCGTCGACTCCGTGCTGCTCGGAATGGCCGACGGCCTGACGCTCGTCCGCCGCCGCGAGACCGCCGGTTAGCGCGAACGGCTAGCGCCGTCCAGATAGGCCTTGACCAGGCGCTTCGGGGCGCGCACGAGCCAGGCCTCGACGATCAGCTCGGTCAGGTCCTCGATCGCGATCGCGTCGAGCGGTACGAGGATCGCCGCATAGCCGTCGAAGTGCGGTGTCGTGAAGTAGGCCCCCGACTCATCGGCCAGCAGCGCCTCCTTCGCGCCCAGGTGCTCGACCCAAGCGCCGAGGATGTCTCCTTCCGGCGCGCTGTCGCCAAGCGCCTCGAAGTCAGCCCGCCGCAGCGGCCGCCCCCAGACGAACCCCTTGCCCTTCACCTGCCACTGGCGCAGGCCCCGCGACGTCCCCTCGCCGGTCTCCGGCAGCTCGAGCGCGATCCGCGCGACGTCGTCCCAGGTAGCCATCGGTAGTGCTCCAGCCTAGGACTGTGACCAGTCGCCGCTACGCGATCATCGTTACGCCCTCTTTTAGGGGCGTAATAGCCTCATCAGCATGTAAAGACCTAAATACAGGGCTTAAGCTCTGGTAGATCGTGCTAATCTATAGCGTGTAAAGACCCTTACAGGGGACTTTACTCGTTTGTAAGGCATCAACGACCCATTTAAGGGGCTTTATGCGGATCGCGGCGCACGAGACTGACGACGCGGTGTTGGACGAGCTCGGCCAGCGGCTGCGCCGGACGCGACTGGAGCGCGATCTCAGCCAGGCCGCGCTGGCTGACGAGGCCGGGGTGGAGCGCAAGGCGGTTCAGCGGATCGAGGCGGGCGAGTCGGTGCGGATCGTCAGCTTCGTGCGGGTGCTGCGGGCGCTCGGGCTGCTCGACACGCTCGACCGGCTGGTGCCGGAGCCCACTCCCAGCCCGATCGAGTTGCTGAAGCTGCACGGCCGGCAGCGCCAACGGGCCAGCGGCGATCGAGGCGCGAGCCGACCCGGGCGGCCGACCGGCGGCCCTTGGCGGTGGGGCGACGAGGCCCCGGGTGATGGCGAGTGAGCACGACCGCCGCGGTCACCCTCTGGGGCACGCGAATCGGCGTCGTGTCGATGTACGACGATTCCGGTGTCGCGACGTTCCAGTACGAGCCGGAGTTTCTGGACAGCGGCATCGAGGTGGCGCCCCTGGCCATGCCGCTGAGGGCGGCCCCCTACAGCTTCCCGGCGCTCGACCCGGACAGCTTCCACGGCCTCCCGGGGCTGCTGGCCGACAGCCTGCCCGATCGCTTCGGCCAGGCGCTGATCGACGCATGGCTCGCCGGTCAAGGGCGAACGCCCGAGAGCTTCGACTCGGTCGAGCGCCTCTGCTACGTCGGCCGCCGCGGGATGGGCGCGCTCGAGTTCACGCCGAGCCGCGGACCGCGACGGTCCGACAGCGACGACCTCCATGTCGCGGAGCTCGTCGAGCTGGCATCCGACGTTCTCTCCGACCGCGAGGCGCTCGTCGCGTCGCTCGAGGCCGGCCATCGCGAGCGGGCGATGCGCGAGATCCTCAGCGTCGGCACCTCCGCCGGAGGAGCGCGGGCGAAGGCGGTGATCGCCTGGAACCCGGCGACCAACGTCGTTCGATCCGGCCAGTTGGACAGCCTCGGACCAGGCTTCGAGCACTGGCTGCTGAAGTTCGACGGCGTCGCCGGCAACCGCGACAAGGACCGCCTGGCCGACCCGAAGGGCTACGGAGCTGTCGAGTACGCCTACTCGCTGATGGCGCGCGATGCCGGGATCGAGATGAGCGACTGCCGGCTGTTCGAGGAGAACGGACGGCGGCACTTCATGACGCGGCGGTTCGACCGCGGCGACGACGGGTCGAAGCGACATATGCAGACGCTCGGGGCGGTGGCCCACTTCGACTTCAATCAGGCCGGCGCGTACTCCTACGAGCAGGCATTCCTCGTCTTGCGCCAGCTCGACCAGCCGACCGCCACCGTCGAGCAGATGTTCCGGCGGATGGTCTTCAACGTCGTCGCGCGCAATCAGGACGACCACGTCAAGAACATCGCCTTCCTGATGGACCGGCGCGGGCGTTGGAAGCTCGCCCCGGCCTACGACGTCACCTACTCCTACCGGCCCGACAGCAAGTGGACCAGCAAGCACCAGATGAGCGTGAACGGCAAGCGCGACGGCTTCACGCTCCGGGACTTCGACGCCTGCGGTCGTGCCGCGATGCTGCCGAGCGGCCGTGCGGGCCGAATCGTCGACGACGTCCGCCAGGTAGCCGCCGAGTGGGATCGCTACGCCGAGCTGGCGGCAGTCGACGAAGACCAAGCCCGCCGCATCGCGCCTACCTTGAGATTGACGTTCCCGACGGCGTGATCCCAGACCGACTGCCCTTCGGCGGCGCTAGGCCTCTTCGTCGACCGGAACCTCGTGCAGGCGGTGGCTGTCAACGTCGTAGACGAAGCCGCGCACGTTGTCGCGGTGCGGCACGAACTCCGAACGGCGGACGCGCAGGATCGACTGGCGCACGTCGGCGTCGGCATCGGCGAACGACTCGATCGCGAACGCGGGCGCGACGCCGGTCGCCTCTTGGAGCTCGGCGCGGAACCCGTCGTCGGTCAGCGTCTGCATGCCGCAGTCGGTGTGGTGGATCAGCATCACTTCGCTCGTTCCCAGCTTGCGCTGCGAGATCGCTAGCGAGCGGATCACGTCGTCGGTGATGACGCCGCCCGCATTACGCAGGACGTGCGCCTCGCCGTGGCCGAGCCCGAGCGCGGCGAAGACGTCGAGCCGCGAGTCCATGCAGGTGACGATCGCCAGCTTGCGTCGCGGGCGCACGTCGAGGTGCTGCGTCGGCAGCGAGTCCGCGAACGCCTGGTTGTTGGCGACCAGCTCGTCGATCACATCCACGCGCGGGAGATTAGTCCTCATGCTCGAATCTGCTGTTGCTCATCCGCATGGTCCGTTAGGCTCGCGCGCGCTCAGCGGGAGAGGAGCTTCCGCGCGTCGAGGGGAACGGGAACATGAAGCTGGTGATCGGCATCGTCCGGCCTGAGAAGGCCAATGACGTACTGGAGTCGCTGTACCGCGCCGAAGTGCGCGGCGTGACGATCAGCCGCGTGCAGGGTCACGGAGGGGAGCTCGACCGGGTCGAGACCTACCGTGGCACGACGGTGAAGATGGGGCTCTCGGAGAAGCTGCGCTTCGAGATCGCGGTGTCCGACGACTTCGTCGACGCGGCGGTCGAGGCGCTCTGCGCGGGTGCCCGGACCGGTGAGGTCGGCGACGGCAAGATCTTCGTGATGCCGCTCGACCGGGCGGTGCGGATCCGCACCGGCGAGACCGACGACGGCGCCGTGACTCCGGTGGCGAAGTGATGGGCGGGCTCGATACGGTCGCCGCCGCGGCGATCGACACCGGCGACACCGCCTGGATGCTGACCGCGACCGCGCTGGTGATCCTGATGACGGTTGGGCTCGGGCTCTTCTACGCCGGCCTCGTCCGGTCCAAGAACACCCTCAACACCTTCATGATGTGCATCGCCGCGATGGCCGTGGCGACCGTGACCTGGGCGGCCGTCGGCTACTCGCTCGCCTTCGACGGCGACGGAGCGATCATCGGCGGCTTCGGACACGCGTTCCTGCAGGGCGTCGACTTCGCGCCGCGCGACGGCACGACGATCCCGCACCTCGTCTTCTTCGCCTTCCAGGCGAGCTTCTGCATCATCACCGTCGCGCTCGTCTCGGGCGCGGCCGTCGAGCGGATGCGCTTCGGCGCCTTTCTCGTCTTCGCGGCGTTGTGGTCGGTGCTCGTCTACGCGGTCCTGGCCCACTGGGGCTTCGGCGGCGGCTGGCTGATGGCCAATGGCACGCTCGACTTCGCCGGGGGAATCGCGGTCGAGATGGGCTCCGGCTTCTCCGCGCTCGCGGCGGCGCTGGTCGTCGGCGCGCGCAAGGACTACGGCCGCCAGGCGCTGCTGCCGCACAACGCGATCTACGTAGTGCTCGGCGCCGGCCTGCTGTGGTTCGGCTGGTTCGGGTTCAACGGCGGCAGCGGCTTCGGCGTCGGCGAGGCGAGCATCCTCGCGTTCGCCAACACGCTGCTGGCACCGGCTTGCACACTCGTCGTCTGGTTCGTGCTCGACCTGATCCGCGGCCGCAAGGTGACCGCGATCGGCGCCGCGACGGCGATCATCGTCGGCTGCGTGGTGATCACCCCGGCAGGCGGCTACGTCAGCCCTGGCTGGGCGATGGCGCTCGGTGCGCTGGCGGCGCTGCCGTGTTACGCGGCGATCGTCTGGCGCCCGCGAACCCGCGTCGACGAGACGCTCGACGTGTTGGCGGCCCACGGCATCGCCGGCTTCACCGGCATCGTCCTGCTCGGTCTCGTCGCCCAGGAGTCTTGGAACGGCGTCTCCGACGGCCTGTTCTACGGCAACGCCGACCAGTTCCTGTGGCAGCTGATCGCGGCGGCCGCCGTTCCGGCCTATGCGTTCGTCGTCACGTTCGTCCTACTGAAGCTGATCGGGGCGGTCATGCCGCTACGCGCGTCCGAGCACGAGGAGGCGCTCGGCATGGACATCGTCCAGCACGGCGAGGAGGCCTACGTCACCGGCGAGGGCGCGATCCTGATCTCAGCCCCCGACGCCGCCGACACCGAGGTCGTCGTCCCGGTGGCGAATCCGGTCTAGGGAGGGGCGGCCGGCGTTCGCGCCGGCCGCCGCGCTGCTCACCGCGCGGTGTCTCCGGCCAGCGCGTCCAGGACCTCGCGTGCAACGAAGCGCTGCTGGCCGCGTTCGCCAGCGCGCGTGCGAGTGAGGAGCCCCTCGCTTTCGAGCCGTCGAAGGAGGCTGCCGGCCGTTGGCCGTGTCACGTCGAGGCGCTCGGTGACCATCCGCGCGGTCACGATCGGCGCTTCGCAGATCAGGTCCACCAATGCGATCGCGTTCTTGGCCGGGAATGACGCCGCACGCTGGCGATAGTCCTCGCGCAGGGATACGAGACGGTGTGCGCGATCCACGGCGATGGTCGCCTGGGCTTGGATGGCGTTGAGGAAGAGGTCGATCCACGTGGTCGCGTCGCCGCTGGCGCTTACGGCGCGCAGGGCGGCGTAGTAGTCGTCGCGGTTCCGCTCGAAGTAGGAGCTGATGTCGATCAGCGGGGCGGGCAGCCGGCGATGTGCGACCAGCAGGAAGACGATCAGCAGCCGACCGATACGGCCATTGCCGTCGAGAAACGGATGGATGGTCTCGAGTTGGTAGTGAAGCAGCGCGTTACGCACCAGCAGCGGGATTTCGCCGTCGTCGTGGGCGAAGGACTCCCAGTCGGCCAGCAGGTCGGGAAGTTCCCCGGGGGGCGGGGGCACGAAGCGGGCGGTCTCGATCGTCGAACCCGGTGCGCCGATCCAGTTCTGCGATGTCCGGAGCGCTCCCGGCAGGTGCTCCCGTCCACGAACACCGGCCATCAGCCGCTTGTGCATCTCGCGCACGAGGCGGGTGCTCAGCGGTAGCTCGGACTGCTCGAGACCCCAGGAGAGGGCATCGACATAGCCGAGAACCTCCTCGACGTCGGCGTTGGGCTCGCCCCCTCCAGCCTCGAGCTCGAAGACGTCTGTCATCGATGCGCTGGTGCCCTCGATCCGTGTCGAGAAGACGGCCTCGCGCAGTATGTACGGTCGGATCAGCAGATGCGGGTTGGGCAGCAGGCCGCCGATCCCGGCCAAGCGTCCAAGCGCAGCCTCGGCCTCGCCGAGTTGGGCGACGGTCGCCGGGTGGAGGTCGATCGCCCGTGGGATCGGTGCGGGGAAGTAGGCAACGTAGCCGTGCCGGCCGCTCGTGCGCCGTGCTTGCCCGAATCGCGTGCTTCGGTAGGCCCGGGGGTCCATCGACAGAGCCTATCGTCTATAAAGGGAAACGGCAATCTCTTTATAGACAAGCCGCGTGTGTAAAGCCTGCTTTAGGGTCGCGAAAGGGACAAGCCGAGCAAGCAGGGCAAGCAGGGCCAGGCCGTGGCCGATGAGTTCCGAGCCGGTTGGGAGTCCTTGCTTCGAGGGGGTAGATAGGGACATAGGCGACGAGAGGAGCAGGCGATGTTCGGCGACACCAAGGCGTTCAGCGGGTTCGCGGTCGACGACCTCGACAAGGCCGAGAAGTTCTACGGCGAGACGCTTGGGCTGAGGGTCTCTCGCGAGGAGCCGATGGGGTTCCTAGTCCTTCACCTCGCGGGCGACCGCGACACGTTGGTCTACCCGAAGCCCGACTTCGTCCCGGCGACCTACACGATCCTCAACTTCCCGGTCTCGGACGTGGAGGCTGCCGTCGACGGGCTCGTCGAGCGGGGGATCGAGATGGAGCGCTACGACGGCTTCGACCAGGACGACAAGGGCATCGCGCGCGGCGACGGCCCGGACATCGCCTGGTTCAAGGACCCGGCCGGCAACGTCCTGGCGGTGCTCGACGAGATGTAGCGACGATAAGTTCGTGTTTCGGCCTCGCGCGGGCGGGTAGCCAATCGCGCATCCGCCCCGTCGAGAGGAGCTGACGCCATGGCCGACGACTACGGCAAGACCCCAGCGCAGATCTACTCGCTGGTCTTCGGAGCGACGTTGCTGGTGGCGGGCATCGCCGGCTTCTTCGCCGACTCGTCGTTCGGGGACCTGGGCTCCAACGTCCAGGGTGACGACCTGATCGTCTTCGAGGTCAACGGCTGGCACAACCTCGTCCACATCGCCTCGGGCGCGCTCGGCCTGGCGTTGATGGGCTCGGCGGCCGGTGCTCGCCTGTACGCGCTCGGCTTCGGCGCGGTGTATCTCGTCGTGACGATCTGGGGCTTCATCGACGGCAACGACGTCCTCGGCCTGATCCCGGTCAACTCGGCCGACAACTGGCTGCACGTGGCGATCGCCGTGACGGGGATCCTCGCCGGACTCGCGTCCGATCCGCACCGTCGCTCGCGAGCCGCCACGGATGCGCGCACCGTCTGATCTTCGCTAGCTTCGTCGGTCGCGATGGCCGAGTTCATCTACACGATGCGGGAGCTGACGAAGGTCCACCCGCCGGACAAGAAGGTCCTCGAGGACGTCACGCTCGCGTACCTGCGCGGGGCGAAGATCGGCGTCCTAGGACCGAACGGCTCGGGCAAGTCGACGCTGCTGCGGATCATGGCCGGCGTCGACACGGAGTTCCGCGGCGACGCCCAGCTCGCCGACAACGCGACGGTGGGCCTGCTCGAGCAGGAGCCGGTGCTCGACCCGTCCAAGGACGTGCGCGGCAACGTCGAGGACGGCGTGCGCGAGTTGCGCGACCTGCTCGACCGCTTCAACGAGCTGGCGGCGAACTACTCCGACGAGACCGCCGACGAGTTCGCTCGCCTGCAGAAGGAGATCGACGCCGCCGACGCCTGGAACCTCGACACGCTGCTCGACACCGCGATGGACGCGCTGCGCTGTCCGCCCGGCGACGCGAGCCTCGAGAACCTGTCCGGCGGCGAGCGCCGACGAGTCGCGCTCTGCCGCCTGCTGCTCGGCCGCCCCGACCTGCTGCTGCTCGACGAGCCGACCAACCACCTCGACGCCGAGTCCGTCTCCTGGCTCGAGCGCCACCTCGCCGACTACCCCGGCGCGATCGTTGCCGTCACGCACGACCGCTACTTCCTCGACAACGTCGCCGGCTGGATCCTCGAGCTCGACCGCGGCCGCACGCTGCCGTTCGAGGGCAACTACTCCTCGTGGCTCGAGCAGAAGCAGGCGCGCCTCCAGCAAGAGGAGAAGGAGGAGTCCGCGCGCCAGCGCACGCTCGCCTCCGAGCTCGAGTGGGTGCGGATGAACGCGTCGTCGCGGCTGACGAAGAACAAGGCCCGGCTCGCCCGCTACGACGCGCTGCTCGCCGAGGAGCGCAACGTCAAGCTCGACAACGTCGAGATCCACATCCCGGCCGGCCAGCGCCTCGGCGACGTCGTCGTAGAAGCGCAGAACCTGACCAAGAGCTACGGCGACCGCATGCTGATCGACGATCTGTCGTTCAAGCTGCCGCCGGCGGGGATCGTCGGAATCATCGGCGGCAACGGCGCCGGCAAGACGACGCTGCTGCGGATGATCACCGGCGAGGAGCAGCCCGACTCCGGCACGCTGCGCGTCGGAGAGACCGTCGAGCTGTCCTACGTCGACCAGTCGCGCGACGCGCTCGACCCGGACAAGAACGTCTGGGAGGAGATCTCAGGTGGCGACGACCAGCTGACGATCGGCGACCAGAGCGTCAACTCGCGTCGCTACGTCTCGTCGTTCAACTTCAAGGGCTCCGACCAGCAGAAGAAGGTCGGCTCGCTGTCCGGCGGCGAGCGCAACCGCCTCCACATGGCGAAGCTGCTGCGCACCGCCGGCAACCTCCTGCTGCTCGACGAGCCCTCCAACGACCTCGACGTCGACACCCTGCGCGCGCTCGAGGAGGCGCTGCTCTCCTTCCCGGGCTGCGCCGTCGTCGTATCGCACGATCGCTGGTTCCTCGACCGCGTCGCGACCCACGTGCTCGCCTTCGAGGGCGACTCCAAGGTCACCTGGTTCGAGGGCAACTTCGAGGCCTACGAGACGTGGCGGCGCGAGCAGCTCGGCGACGCCGCCGACCATCCGCACCGCATGACCTACAAGAAGCTGATCGCCCGCGACTAGGCCGCGGCGACGTCGATCACCGACAGGAGATACTCGGCCGTTGCGTCGAGGCTGCCGTCGTCGGCCTCGTTGTAGCGCTCGTAGAGAGCGACCAGATCGGCGCGGGCGGCGTTCCACTTGCCCTGCGGCTCGAGCGCCGCCTTGGCGAGGATCGTCGGCCCGAGCTTCTCCTCGCAGTGCGCGACCCACGCCTCGACCGACTCCCAGGCGACGGAGACCGTGTGTCGCTCGAAGCTGGGCTCGAGGTGGGAGTCGGAGAACAGGCCGCGCACGTACTCCTCGTCGCCCCACAGCAGCGGCGGCTTCAGCTCGGGCGGTGGCGGCGGAAGGTGCGTGGCGATCGTCTTGAACATCTGACCGTTGAGGCCCTCGGCCGTCCATGCCGCGACCGCGATCCGCCCGCCGGCGCGGGTCACGCGGACGAGCTCGTCGGCAGCTTGCTGGTGGCGCGGCGCGAACATCACGCCGAAGACCGAGCTGACGCGGTCGAACAGGGCGCTGTCGAACGGCAGCGCCTCGGCGTCGCCCTCGACCCACTCGATCTCGACGTCGGACTCGGCGGCGCGCGCCCGCGCGGCCGTGAGCAGCTCTGGAACCTGATCGAGCCCGACGACGCGCGCTCCCTGCCGGGCGGCCGGGATCGCCGCGTTACCGGTGCCGGTCGCGACGTCAAGCAGATCCTGGCCCGGCTCGACGCCGAGCCGGTCGATCGTCACGTCGGACGCTTCCTGGATCGTCGTCGCGATCGCGGGGAAGTCGCCCGCCGCCCACATCGCGCGCTGACGCTGCTTGAACTCGTCCGCTGCGTTCACCGAAACTCCCTCTCTAGACCTCGACGACCAGCGTAACCGGACCGTCGTTGACAAGCGAGACATCCATATGAGCGCCGAACACCCCGCCGGCGGCGCCGAGCCTCGCGCGCACCCGCTCGTACAGCGGCTCGGCGACCTCGCCGGGCGCCGCCTGTCCGAAGCTCGGCCGTGTTCCCTTGCGCGTGTCCCCGTAGAGCGTGAACTGACTGACGCAGAGGATCTCGCCGCCGCTGTCGGCGACGGAGCGGTTCATCTTTCCCTCGCCATCCTGGAACACCCGCAGCGCCAGCAGCTTCGCCGCCATCCGATCGGCGTGGCGCTCGGTGTCCTCCTGGTGGACACCCAGCAGCACCAGCAGCCCGGCACCGATCCGTCCGACCGTCTCGCCGTCGACCGCCACCGACGCCTCGCTGACGCGCTGCACCACCGCTCGCATGCGCGCAAGGCTAGTCAGCGTCACCAGGGGTAGCCTCCGCGCCGTGGGCCTGCTCGACGATCTGCTCGGTGACGCGCTCGGCAACCTGTTCACGGGGGGTCGGACCGACAAGAAGCTGCAGCGCCTGGCCGAAGGGGGAGAGCTCATTCCCGCGGCGATCTACGCGATCCGCGTCATCCACAAGTCCGACAGCGCCGACGAGTGGTACTACGGCCTCGACATGGTCACCCGGGGTGGTCCGCTGCGTGCCACGGTGCGGCAGCAGCTGATCCCCGATCCGTGGCGGGCGCCGCTCGGCGCGCGCGTCCGCGCCCGGCATCTCGACGGGAGGGTCGCGATCGACTGGCCCGCGACCCTCGACGAGGCGGGCGTCGAGCACCAGGCGACGCTGATCGCCGGCAAGACCTTGAAGAAGCCACTCGAGCCGGGCATCCACGACAACAACATCGACAAGCGGAGGCTGCGCGACGGGACACCGGCCGATGCCGACGTCGTCGCCAGCGAGCCGGTCGTGGTGATGGGAATGGCGACAGAGAACCGGCGGCTCGAGCTGCGTGTCGACGACGGCGCCGGGTCGCGCACCGTCGTGCTGAAGCGCGAGCTGATTCCGCCTTACGCCGATCTGCTCGCGCGGGTCGGCGGGCGCCTCCCGGTCGCCGTCGACCCGAAGCGTCCCGATCGGGTCACGATCGACTGGGCGACGGCTGCCGAGCGGGCAGCCGGGTCAGCTGTCGTGCGGAATCCGGCAGACGCGTAGATCGACGCGCGGCGTCGCCGTCGCCAGGAGTGGCAGGATGTGGGAATGCCCACTCCTCCCAGCGGACGCAGCGTCAAGATCGACCAGGACGAGCGCGGGGGCTGGTCCTCGGACCGCCCGCGCCGCGACGGGGCGCCGCCGCGGCCGGCAGACCTGTCGGTGCGCTGCCGTGTGCTCCGCCCCGCGGAGCTGCTGCGCTACTCGCCGGGCAGTCTGGTGATCGTCGTCGCGCCCGCGGTCGAGGAGGGCGAGCGCTTCGCCGAGCGGCTGATCGAGGAGCGCGGAGCGCTGCTGTCGCCGGCCAAGGTGCGCGGCCTGCTCGCCGGGCGTGTTGCCGACGACGAGGTCGATGCCCGCGCCGCCGAGCTGATCGAGGCCGCCGCGCTCAAGCGGATCGAGGCCAAGGAGAGCGTCGTCGTCGTAACTGGCGAGATCGGCGCCGACGTACGCGAGCGGCTGGTTCGGCCGGCCTCCACCCAGAAGCGGCCATGCCACGTGATCCTCGTCGAGCCGGCGCGCGACCGGATCGACGAGGAGGACCGGCCGGCGCTCAACAAGCTGCGCACCGCGCTCGACGCGGGCGATCTTGGAGCGGAGGGCTTCAACACGGCCCTGCGACTCGGACCCGGATCGGTGGGGGACGTCAAGCGAATGGTCTTCAGGCCTCCGCCCAAGGACGACTAGCGGATCCGGTATCGCCTTGGGGAGGTTTGCCAAGGCTTTTTTACGGTGCTTGCGGGTTCGTGCACCAGCTATCTGGGAGAAGTGCTGCAAGCAACCCCATCGTGTGCCATACTTCTTATCGATCCCTAGGGATCAGCGCCCCCGGCCGCTCCCTCCAATTGCGGTCGGGGGCTTTTACGTTCTCAGACGTAAGCGGCCCAGTTTGCCGGAGCGCTCCGCCGGACGTGCGATGCTCCTCGTCACGTCCTGTACTTCTCGCGATGGGAGCGGTCGATGTCTGTGAGACGGGCTGGAGCGGAGTTCCTCGGGACCTTCGTGTTGGTGTTCGGCGGCGTGGGCGCCGCGGTGATCGCGGGCGATGAGATCGGATTCCTCGGCATAGCGTTCGCCTTCGGCCTGTCGCTGCTGGCGATGGCCTATGCGGTAGGTCCCGTGTCGGGCTGTCACATCAATCCGGCGGTGACGATGGGGCTTTTGGTGTCCGGACGGATCGACATCGGCGAGTCCGTGCGCTACTGGGCCGCGCAGATCCTCGGCGCGATCGCCGCAGCTGGCCTGCTGCTGGCGATCGTCTCCGCACGGAAGGCGGGCTACGACGCCGGCGTCGAGGGCCTCGGTGCCAACGGCTACGGCGCCCACTCGCCCGACGGCTACCCCTGGGGCGCGGTCTTCACGGCGGAGGTGCTGCTGACGGCGTTCCTGGTGTTCACCGTCCTCGCCTCGACCGACCGGATCGCCAGTGTCGCGTTCGCCGGCATCCCGATCGGGCTGGTCCTGGTCCTGATCCACCTGGTCGGCATCCCGATCGACAACACGTCGGTCAACCCGGCGCGCAGCATCGGCCCGGCGCTGTTCGTCGGCGACTGGGCGATCGAGCAGCTATGGCTGTTCATAATCGCGCCGCTCGCAGGCGGCATTCTGGCGGCGGCCATCCACCGGTTCCTCTTCAGCGGCACTCCGCCGGTCGACCTCGAGGAGTCGGCGGTAGCCGCGCAGTAGCGGTCTCGGGCGTCGCGCGAAGGATCGTTGGGGCCATGGCCCCAACGATCCTTCGGCGGCGCGTTAGTTCAGCGTCGCGAGCGCGAGCGGCACCATCGCGTCGGCGCCGGACTTGCGCAGCTGGCCGCCGACCATCGCCATCGTCCAGCCGGACAGGCGGCGGTCGTCGATCAGCAGGCCGGTGCCGGGCGGGGGCGTTCCCGTGATGCGGAACGCGCCGCGCACGTTCGCCGCCTGCTGAACGGCGTTGGCCATGTCGCGCTGCGGAGGTCGGCTCCCCGTCCGCTCGATCAGCGCGACATGCGGCACGCCTAGCTCGGCGGCGACCCGCTCGGCCAGGCGGTCGAGGACGTCGGACGCGAGCCGCGCTGAGGGGATGGCGGTCACCCAACCCGGCCGCACTCCGGCGCCGCGCACGATGTCGGCGAGCGCGACGGCGATCTCGTCGCCCAGCTGGCCAGCCGTGAGGCCACGCTCGATCGCCGGCCACCAGCCGCCGTCGCCGACTCGCGCCAGCGCCCAGCCGGGCTCGGTGCGCGCGTTCTCGGGGATCTTCTTCATTGCTCCCGTCTCGGGGTCGGGCGCCATCTTCTTCGCGTCGAGCTCGATCGGCCGCGAGCGCAGGTGGCGCTGCGCCAGCTCGACGAGCCCGGAGTCCGGCGGTGTCGCGAAGCGCGGAGCGGTGCAGACCGAGCAGCGGCCGCAGTCCCGCGGCTCGGGATCGTCGAGCTCCTCCTGGAGCGCGCGCATCAGGCAGCGGCCGTCGGCGCCGTAGGCGGCCATCGCCGTCTGCTCGGCGCGGCGCAGCGCCGTCACCTGCTCGTAGCGGGTCGCGTCGTAGACCCAGTCGCTGCCACCGACCACCTGCCAGCTCCTGCCCGAGCGGCGCACCGCGCCCTCCACGTCGAGGATCTTCAGCATCGCCTCGATCCGGCCCATGCCGAGGTTGACCACCGCCATCAGCTGGCGGGTCGTGCGACCGCTGGCGCCCGCGGCCTCCAGCTCGGCGAGCACGGCCCGCACGCGCTCCTCGGACGGGAACGCCTGCTCGATGAAGAAGTCCTGGATCTTGCGGTCCTCGCCGCCGCGCAGCAGCACGACGTCGGCGTGGTCGACGCCGCGCCCGGCGCGTCCGACCTGCTGGTAGTAGGAGACGACCGACCCCGGCGCCTGGAAGTGGACGACGAAGGTCAGGTCGGACTTGTCGTAGCCCATGCCGAGCGCGCTGGTCGCCACGACCGCCTTGACCTCGTTGCGCAGCAGCCGGTCCTCCGTCGCGATCCGAAGCTCTGAGTCCTGCTCGCCGCTGTAGGCGAGCGCCGGCACGCCCTGAGCGGTCAGGAAGCTCGCGACCTGCTCCGCGTCGCGCTTGGTCAGCGTGTAGACGATCCCCGAGCCGTCGAGTCGCGGCAGGTTCTCGACCAGCCAGGCCAGTCGCTCCGCGGGGCGCGGCAGGTCGAGCGTCTCGAGCCGCAGGCTCGTCCGCGCCAGCGGACCGCGGTAGGAGCGCAGCGGCTCGCCGCCGGCGCGGGCCAGCTGCTCGATCACGTCGGCCACGACGCGGTCGTTGGCCGTCGCGGTCGTTCCGAGCACCGCCACGTCGGGCGCAAGCGCGTCCAGCATGTCCTTGACGCGTCGGTAGTCGGGGCGGAAGTCATGGCCCCAGTCGGAGATGCAGTGCGCCTCGTCGATCACCAGCAGCCCGACCGACGCCGCGAACAGCGGCAGCATGTCGTCGCGGAAGCGCGGGTTGTTCAGCCGCTCGGGACTGATCAACAGCAGGTCGACGGTGTCGTCGGCGAGCATCGCCCGCACGTCCTCCCACTCGCCCTGGTTGGTGCTGTTGACCGTATGGGCGCGCAACCCCAGCCGCTCCGCCGCCGCTATCTGGTTGCGCATCAGAGCCAGCAGCGGGCTGACGATCAACGTCGGTCCGGCGCCGGCCTTGCGCAGCAGCGCAGTCGCCACGAAGTACACCGCCGACTTCCCCCAGCCCGTCCGCTGCACGCACAGGACCCGCGCCCGGTCCGCGACCACGTCCCGGATCGCCTCCAACTGATCCGGCCTGAACTCCGCCCCTTCGACGCCGGTCAGCGCGCGCAGCCGATCGAGGGCGGTGTCGGCAAACGCCTGGGGCGGGGCGGAGGAGGTCATCCGCCCATCGTGTCAGGCCGGCTCCCCGGCCTGGGTGACAGCCGGCGCGCTATCTGCGCCGAGCGGGCTTCTTCTTCGCCTTCTTTGCGACGACCTTGAACTTGATCGTCTCCGTGCGGGACGCGAGGCCGGCCGCGTCGGTGATCACGAGGCGGCCGCGGTACTGGCCCTTGGCCAGCTTGCGGCCGGCGATCCTGCCGTCGAAGGGGATCGAGTTGGCGCCCGCCCGGACACGCTGGCGGATCTGGCCGACCCGCTGCCAGCCCTTGCAGGCGCGCTTCTTGAGCAGCTTGCGGTACGCCTTCTTGGTATTGACCTGCTTGCGCAGCGCGCGCAGCCGCTTCTTCGTCGCTGGCAGGCAGGTCAGCTTCGCCTTCTTGCCCTTCGCCTTCTTCCTGACCTTGACGCCCTTCTTGAAGCGCTTCTCGAAGGTCAGCACCGCGAGACCGGCCTCGCTCGCGTTGAACCGGAACGTCGTCGCCTGGCCGGGCAGCAGCGTGCGGTCGCCGATCGTCGCGTCGCTGACGCCGGGACGGGTGGTGTCGGTCCCCGACGCGAGAGGCTCCGGCGTCGGGTCGAGCGGCACGACGCGAACCGCGCCGGTGGTGCCGGCTGTCCAGGCGGCGAAGCCCCGCCCGTCGGGACCAGCAGCGATCTCCGGCTCGTGGAAGTTCTCCGACTTGGCCAGGTTGGCGGCGGGGCTGAAGTTCGCGCCGGTCGTGTCGCTGACGCTGTAGCGCAGCCGGCCTCCGTCGTAGAGCGAGCGCCAGGTGACGTGAATGCGCCCGGAGGCGTCCTGGAAGCTGTCCGGGTAATCGAGGCTGTTGTTCTCGATCTCGTTCCCGCCCTCGACATAGGTCGCGCCGCCGAAGGCGCCAGCGGGGCCGACCGCCGGGTCGAACCGGCGCAGTCCCACGCGCGTGTCGCCGGCTACGAAGTACCTGTAGGTGAGGAAGACTCCGTTGGGGCCCGAGTTGAGCGCCGTGTCGCTGTTGTCGGGCTCGGGGGAGGGCAGCGTCTGATCGATCGTCCACCCGACGACGTTGTTGATCCCCGCGACCGAGCCCGGACCGCTGTAGACCCCGTACTTGACGACCTCGAGGTCGTTGGTCGCGGCGACCAGCTTGTTCGACGCCGGGACCCTGGCGATCTCCGGCCCATAGACGAATAGCCCGCCGGTCGCGTACTGGATCCCCTCACCGCCAGCCGTCGCCGCCTTTGCTCGCGATCCGCTGGCGGCGACGAAGATGTTGAGGTCGTCGAGCCAGAGGCCGAAGCCAGCGGTCTCGATGCCGCTGCCGATCTCGGTCGCCGCGCCGAAGGTCGAGCCGTTGTCGAGGGAGATCCAGCGGTAGGTGCGGTCCTGGATCCCGTCCGGGCAGTCCCAGCAGCCCGCGACGATCACGACCTTGCCCGGCGCCGGCGTGAAGACGTGCGCCCGCCCGGCGTTGTCAGCCGAAGTAGACCCCGCGAAGTTCAGCAGCTCGGTGCGATTGCAGCTCTCGGCGCCAGCGCCGATCCGGCAGTAGCCGACCTGGTCGTTGTCGCTCGCGGTTACCCAAACGACGTGACCGGTGCCGTCGGAGCCGACCGACACGGCTGCCTCCTCGCCGCTCCCGGCGGTGAACGGGGTGGCCGCATTGGCGGCTCCCGGCGTGGCGAGCAGGACGACGACGATCAGCAGCAGACGGACAGGCCAGGACACTCCGGACTCCTTCGGGCGACGGGCAGGGGAGCGCAGACTCCCAGATCGCCGGCAAAGTGTCCACCGCCCTGGACGTATGTCCCGGTCGTCGATCGAGACATCTAGTCGCGCCAGTGTGTATGCCCTGTGTCGGAGCCGTAGCGATGCTGTCGCAGTCGACGTGTCTCCTGTCGTACCTCATCAGCGATGCTCGCTTTGCCTCCGGTGTCGCGCAGTCCGAACGCGCGTCGCC
This sequence comes from Thermoleophilaceae bacterium, assembly GCA_035630455.1. Classification (GTDB taxonomy): domain Bacteria; phylum Actinomycetota; class Thermoleophilia; order Solirubrobacterales; family Thermoleophilaceae; genus JAAYBF01. The sequence goes on along the minus strand of DASQKP010000022.1, from coordinate 50,103 downwards.
CCCGTAGCTCAGAGGAGAGAGCACCGGCCTGCCAAGCCGGAGGTCGCAGGTTCGAATCCTGCCGGGGGCGCGCTAACATCATTCCTGCTTGGCAGGCCGGAGCCGGTTTCGATCGGCACTGAGCTACGAGCGAAGCCCGCGCATCGCGCGGGCTTCGTGCTTTTCAGATCCGCTAGCTCGGCTGGCGCTCGATCAGCTCGATCCGATAGCCGTCCGGGTCGCGGACGAAGCAGATAAGCGATCCGGTGGTGCGGCCGCCGGGACGGTAGGGCGGCTTCTCGGGCTCGATGCCAGATTGGGCAAGGCCGGCAAGCGTGCCGTCGAGGTCGTCGACCAGCAGGGCGATGTGGTTGTAGCCCGTACCGAGCTCGTAGGAGTCGACGCCGTGGTTGTAGGTCAGCTCGAGCCGCGGCTCCTCGCCCGGCAGCCCCATGAACACGTTGATCGCCTCGTCCCCGATCGGCATCCGCCGTCGCTCCTCGAACCCGAGCGTCTCGTAGAACGCGACCGACCGATCGATGTCGCCGATCCGGTAGCAGGTGTGAAGAAAGGAGGCCATGGCCCGAGCCTAGCTGCGACTGGCTGCGCCTACTTCGAGTACATCGCCTCGATCTCGCCGGCGTACTTGCCGACGACGACGGAGCGCTTGACCTTGAGTGTGGGGGTCAGCTCGCCGGTCTCCTGGGAGAGGTCGTGCGACAGGATCGTCAGCTTCTTGACCTGCTCGACCTGGGCGTACTTCTTGTTGACCTCGCCCATGTGGCGCTCGAGCTCGGCCATGACCTCGGGGCTCGCGATGAGCGCGGTCAGGTCGGTCGGAAGGTCGTGCGCCTTGGCGTACTCCGGCGCCTCCTCCGGGTCCAGCGTGACCAGGGCGGTCAGGTAGGGGAGGCGGTCGCCGACCATCACGCACTGGCTGACGAGGGCGTGCTGCTTCATGTCGCCCTCGAAGTTCGCCGGGGTGATGTTCTTGCCACCGGCGGTGATGATGATGTCCTTCTTGCGGCCGGTGATCTTGACGAAGCCGTCGCTGTCGACCTCGCCGAGGTCGCCGGTGTGCAGCCAGCCGTCGACGAGCGTCTCGCGCGTCGCGTCGTCCTTCTTGTGGTAGCCCTGGAAGATGTTCGGTCCGGCGACGCAGATCTCGCCGTCGTCGGCGATCTTCACCTGGACTCCCGGGAAAGGCAGACCGACGGTGCCGAACTTGAAGTTGCTCGGACGGTTGATCGAGGCCGCGGTCGAGGTCTCGGTCATGCCGTAGCCCTCGAGGATCAGCACGCCGGCGGCCCAGAAGAACTCGAGGATCTCCTGGCTGATCGGGGCGGCGCCCGTCACGCAGAGGCGGACGTTGCCGCCGAACAGCGCGCGGATCTTGCCGAGCGCCAGCTTGTCCGCGATCGCATACTGGCGCTCGAGCAGGAAGCCCGGGCTGCGGCCCGCCCGCTCTGCCTCGCGGTACTTGCGGCCGGTCGCGATCGACCAGTCGAGGATCTTCTTCTTCGCGCCCTCGGCGGCGGTCGCCTTGGTGTAGATCTTCTCGAAGATCCGCGGCACCGACGGCAGGTAGGTCGGCTTGACGGCGGCGACGTCTTCGATGATCAGCTTCGGGTCGCGCGACCAGTAGGCGATCGTCGAGCCGAGCTCGAGCACCGCGAACTGGATCAGCAGCGCGAACGAGTGGGCGAGCGGCAGGAACAGGTAGACGACGTCGCCCGAGGCGACCACGTCCTCCTCGACCACCATGTCGACCATCGCGCGGTAGTTGGCGTGCGAGATGACGCAGCCCTTCGGCGGGCCGGTGGTCCCCGACGTGTAGATGAAGGTGCAGATGTCGTCGCCGGTGACCGACTCGTAGCGGGCGACCCAGTCGCCGTCGGCGATCGCCTTGCCGCGCTCGACCAGATCGTCGCTGGAGATCGCGTCCCCGGCGGTGCCGACCATCAGGATCACGTGCTCGAGCTTCGGCAGCGTGTCGCGCATGGCGCGGACCTTCTCCAGCTGCGCCTCGTCCTCGACGACGACGACCTTGGCGTCGGAGTCCTCGAGGACGTACTGGCACTCCTCGGGCGAGTTGGTCTGGTAGATCGGGACGACCGTCGCGCCCGCGGACAGCGCCGCGAAGTCGTGGTAGCTCCACTCGGGGCGGGTGTTGGCGAGGATCGACACCTTGTCGCCCTTCTCGACGCCGAGCGCCATCAGGCCCTTGGCGAGCTCGCGCACGGTGTCGCCGACCTCGGCGAAGCTGCGCGTCTTCCAGCCGCCGTCGTTGAACATCACGGCGGCGCTCGAGCCGTGCTTCGCGGCCGCCCGCGGCAGCAGGTCGGCGATCCCCGTCGGGGCCGTCTCCGTCGATGCTGCCGGCACGGTCATGCTTTCCACCGAGTCTCCCTTTTGACTAGCTGTCCTGGTCGCGGAGCCAGTCTATTCGCGGGAGCAGGGCTTATGTTCAGTTAGTCGCGGTCGAGCGCGCGGGCACGTGCGCGTCGATCCAGTTGGCGACGTCGGCGACCACGCGCTCGCGCTCGGGCTCGTTGAGGACCTCGTGGTAGAGGCCCTCGTAGGCGATCAGCGCGCTGTCCTCGCTCCCGGAGCGCGCATCGACGAGCTTGCTTCCGGCATTGTCGACGAGTCGGTCGCCGCTGCCGTAGACGGTGAGGATCGGCAGCGTCAGCTCGGGCAGGCGCGCGTCGAAGGTCGCGACCGTCGCGGCGATCTCGCCGACCGTGCGCGCCGGCAGCATCCCGCGATGGTTGAGCGGGTCGGCGTCGTAGGCGCGCACGACCTCGGGATCGCGACTGACGGTGGTGCCGTCGATCTTGTAGATCGGCAGGCGCGGCGCGACGGCCGACAGCGCGCGGACGGCGGTCCGCGCGACCGGGTTGGCCTCGAGCACCGCCAGCGGCGCCGACAGCACCAGCCCGCTCAGCTCGTCCTGGTAGCGCAGCGCGTAGGCGAGCGAGATCAGGCCGCCCATGCTGTGGCCGAGCAGCACGACCGGCAGGCCGGGATGCCGATCGCGAGCGAGGACGCCGAGCGTGTGGAGGTCGGCGACGGCGTTGTCGATGCGGTCGACATAGGCGCGCGGTCCGGCCGAGCGGCCGTGCCCGCGGTGGTCGAGCGCGTAGACGGCGTAGCCGCGCGCGGTCAGCCGACCGGCGGTCCAGGCGTAGCGGCCGCTGTGCTCGGCTCCACCGTGGGCGATCGTGACGACCGCCCGTGGCTCACCCTCGGGCAGCCACGCCTGCCAGTAGATCTCCAGGCCGCCGACCCCCTCGAATCGACCCTCGTCATGGCGCGTCTCCACGCCGCGGATCAAATCAGCTCGACCGCGAGGCCGCCGCGCTGCGACGATGGTGGTGTGAGCACGGAGGGCAAGAGCTGGGTGCCGACGGCGGCCGGGGGAGCCGAGGGGCCGACGATCGCCGAGTCGCTCGGCGGCCGGCTCGGCATCGTCGAGTCGGGCCTGCCCGCGATCGCCTACGTGACGGCCTACACGGCGACCGGGCAGGACGCGACGCTGTCGGCGGTGATCGCGCTGGCGATCGGCGTCGTGCTCGCGGTCGCGCGACTCGCCCGCCGTCAGACGGTTCGCTTCGCGCTCTCGGGCCTCGCGGGCGTCGCGCTGGCCGCCTTCATCGTCTCGCGCACGGGACGCGCCGAGGACTTCTTCCTGCCGGGCCTGCTGATGAACGCGGGCTACGCGCTCGCCTACCTGATCTCGATCCTGGTCGGCTGGCCGCTGCTCGGCGTCTTCGTCGGCGCCATCACCGGGCAGGGCATGGGCTGGCGCGACGACCCCGACCAGGTGCGCGCCTACTCGCGTGCGAGCTGGATCTGGGTCGCGATGTTCCTGCTGCGGCTCGCGGTCCAGCTGCCGCTCTACCTCGGTGGCGCGGTCGTCGCGCTCGGCGTGGCGCGCGTGGCGATGGGCGCCCCGCTGTTCGCGATCGCCGCCTGGCTGTCGTGGCTGTTGCTGCGTCCGCCACCCGCGCCGGAGGGCGAGCCGGCCTGACCCGGGCGGTGGCCATCCGCCATGATGCGGCGGTGACCGGCGCACCCCCAACCGACGCTGAGCCCCACGAGCACAAGCGTCCCGAGCACAAGCGTCCCGATCGCCGGCTGCTCAACGCGGTGCTCCTCGTGGGCGTCGTCGACGCGCTGTTGCTGGTCGTGCTCCTGTACTTCGCCTTCGTCGATCGCAGCGATGCCGCTGTCAGCGTGCTCGGCCCGGTCCACGGGATCGGCTACGTGCTGCTGCTCGGCCTGACCGGGCGCGGAGCGATCGACGATCAGTGGGGCTGGTGGTTCCCGGCGCTGGTGCTGGTGACCGGCGGGCCGATCGGGTCGTTCATCGGCGAGATCGTGCTGCGCCCGCGTTTGCGCGACTAGTCTCGGTCCCATGTGGCTGAACGTCGTCCGCTACGGCATACCGCTCCTGCTGGTCGTCGCGGGCATCGTCTTCGCGGTGGTCGACCACGACGGGACCGGTGCGGAGACGTGGGCGATGTTCACGGGTGCCGGTGTGTCGGTGTTGCTGCTCAACGTGCTGTACCGGATGGGCGTCGAGGGCGATCGCGACCGCGATCGCGAGGAGCGCGCCCGGGAGTACTTCGACGAGCACGGCCGCTGGCCGGATTGACTCGGCTGCGGTACTCGCCGGACCTCCGTTTTCCAGCGGAATGACACGCTCAGGCTGGACATTTGGGCCAGGAAGGCTTATAAGTCCGGGGTATGGCGGAGGGGACGGTGCCGGACCAGGAGGCGATCGACGACATCAGGCGCGAGGCGCGCCTGGAGGTGCTCGCGGCCATTCGCGAGCTCGAGCTGTTCGTCAGGGGGGACGAGGGCATGGGTGGAATCGACGCGATCCGGATCGGCGTCCTCTCCCAGCAGGTGACCGAGAAGGTGCGCATCTACCGGATGACCGTCAACGTCGGCGACGAGCCGGCGCAGCGCCAGCGCTTGGCCGACGTGGAGAACGGCGCGCGCGGCAGTGGCCTGGGGCGGCGGCGGCGCGAGTCCTAGACAGTTCTGTCTCTCGTCACTGAAACAATCGCCTGGCGCCGGCGGGGACTGGCGTGCAGGCAAACGATTGGGAGGGTTCAGATGGAGAGGGTTGATCGCGCGCGCCATAGAGGCGTGCTTGCAGGGTTGGTTGCCGTGGCGGTCGTCGCCACCGCGTTGCCAGCGGGAGCGGCCGCGGACGGGCCGGGGGTCGGCACGCCGACCGTCGTCACGCTCGGCGACTCGGCGATCTCCGGCGAGGCCGGGCGCTGGGCGGGCAACACCAACGGCTCGTCGTCGAACGTCGATGCGCTCGGATCGACGGCATATCACGACGTCGCGGGCGCGGAGTCGATCCCGGGCTGTCACCGTTCGCAGAGCGCGGAGGCGCATATCGGTGGCGGTGTCACGAGCGCCAACCTCGCCTGCTCGGGTGCGAAGACCACGACGTCGGGTACCGGATCCGGTGAGGACTTCAAGCCGGGGATCGACTTCTACAGCGACGGATCGGGCCGGAAGGGCCAGGCGCTGCGCTTGCAGGAGTACGCCGCGACCCACAACGTCAAGGCGGTCGTGGTGATGATCGGTGCGAACAACTACGGATTCGCCGACGTCGTTCAGCGCTGTGTCCTGAACTGGGCGACGTCGTCCTACTACTGGAAGAACTATTGCTCGGACGACTCGGACATGGTCTCGCGCTTCACACCGGCCGCGCAGGCGACGCAGACGACGGCCGTCAAGGACGCGCTGCTGCGGGTCGCGACGGCGATGACCAACGCGGGTTACACGTCGGGGCAGTACAAGATCATCGGCCAGACCTACTGGTCGCCGCTCCCGCGCGGTTCGGGCTTCCGCTACGTGGAGTCGGGTTACAGCCGGCAGACGACCGGCGGCTGTGGCACGTGGAACACCGACGCGAACTGGGCCAACGACGTGGTCGTCCCAGCGCTCGGCAACACGATGCGCAACGCGCTCACGGCGAGTGGGTTGACCAATACCGCGGTGCTCGACATGTCCACGGCACTCAACGGGCGGCGGCTGTGCGAGAACACCGTCGGCCTGCTCGAGGAGGAGGGACTGGCCAACTGGAACAGCGCCGGCGCAGTCGACAACACCGAGTGGGTCGCGCAGATCCGCACGTTGACGACCGTCTTCGGTCCTTACCAGGTCCAGGAGAGCCTGCATGCCAGCTACTGGGGGCAGAAGGCGATGCGCAACTGCCTGCGGCTGGCCTACAACGGCGGGTCGCCGATCGGCGGCAGCTGCGTACGGGCGAGCAACGGGCTGAACGGCAACGGCGAGCCCAACATGGCGCTCGTCCCGTAGTCGAAGGATGGATGGTCTCGGTCCCGCGCCGCTTGGCGCGGGACCGGTCCGCCGGTCAATTCCCCGCGCGGGCGAACAGCTCGGACATCTTCACGCCCAGCTCGCCGGCGAGGACGGCGACCGTGGTGACCGACGGATTGCGCTCGCCACGCTCGATGCCGCCGATGTAGTTGCGGTGGACGCCCGTACGCAGTCCAAGCTCCTCCTGCGAGATACGGCTATCGCCGCGGGCTTCGCGGATCACATGGCCCAGGCCGACGAGAAGAGTTGACGGCTCGGCCATTGCCGGCCAAAGGTCGCAGCCCAGTCGTGTTTGATCTACAGCCTGAACGTGTGTATCAGGATGGTTTGGTTTCGGGTAATTCGGTGTACGATGTAATTGCTCACCTAGTGAGCCGCCCCCCGGCCCTCCCTCCAGTAGGCCGGGGGGCTTTTTGCAGGGGCTTGAGCCTCTTGGCTGTCCGGCCGATGGAAAGCATCGATGAATGCTTCCGAGACCCTGGGCGCCCAGCGGCATGCGATGGTCCTCGCGGCCGGTCTCTTTGCGGGCGGATCGCTGCTGACCCTGGTCGCGACGGTCGCCCCCCACTCGCCCGACGCCGACATCGCCGGTGCCTGGGTCGTCACCTTCTGCAGCGCGCTCGTCGCCGCCGTCTACTGGCTTGGCCGCGACAGCCTGCCGCACTGGGCGCTCTACGTCGGAGTCGCGCTCGGCACGGTGATGATCACGTCCGGCATCTACATCAACGGCGAGCGCGACGGCGGGGCAGCCGCGCTCAACGAGGTCTACTACGTCTGGCCGATCGTCTTCGCCGCCTACTACTTCCCGGTCCGCGCCCTGATCGGCGAGCTCGTCTTCGTAGCTGCCTGCTACGCCGTCGCGCTGGTGCTGGTCGATGCTGGCTCGATCGCCGTCACCCGCTGGCTGATCGTCGTGACGATGTTGGTCGGTGTCGGTGGTCTTATCAGCCGTCTCCAAGCCCGCGTCGAGGAGCTCGTCGGGCGGCTTTCCGAGTCGGCGCGGCGCGACGTGCTGACCGGTCTGCTCAACCGCCGAGGGTTCGAGGAGCGGCTCGACGCCGAGCTGGCGCGCGCCACCCGTGCCGAGCGCCCGGTCGCGCTGGTCCTAGGCGACGTCGATCACTTCAAGACGGTCAATGACCAGCTCGGCCATCCCGCCGGGGACGCGGTGCTGCTGCGCATCGCGGGCGTGCTCGAGGGAATCGGGCGGCGTGGTGACACGGTTGCCCGGCTCGGCGGTGAGGAGTTCGTCTTCATCGTCCCCGACGCCGACGCGGAGATGGCGTTCGAGCTCGCGGAGCGCGCGCGGGTGGCGATCGAGCGGACCTTCGCCGACGAGCCGATCCCACTCACCGCCAGCTTCGGCGCGGTCGCCTTCCCGGTCGACGGCACGACCGCCGGCTCGCTGCTCGAGACGGCCGACCGCGCGCTCTATACGGCCAAGAACGGTGGGCGGAACCGGTCGACGCGCGCCAGCGCCGTCGCGGTCTAGGCGGGTTGCCTGCTACTGGGCGGTTACGCCGGCGACGTGACGGTCCGCGCCGGCCGGTAGTCGATCCGCTGGCAGGCGCGCTGCTCGCTCGAGCGCAGGATCGCGTCGCAGACCTCCGCTGCGCGGTAGCCGTCCTCGAAGGTCGCGCCGTAGGGAGCGACGTCGCACTCGCCGGCGATCGCTCGCAGCAGGTGGTGGATCTCGTTGACGAAGGTGTCCGCCCAGCTCAACAGGTGGCCGGGCGGCCACCACTGCTCGACATGGGTGCGGCCGGGCCCGGTGACGAGTACTCGGCGGAATCCCTGGGCGTCGGCGCCGGGGCGCGTGTCGTCGACGTAGACCTGGAGCTCGTTCATCCGCTCGAGATCGAACGCGAGCGAGCCCTTCGTGCCGCTCACCTCGAAGGTCAGCGCGTTGCGCCGGCCATGGCAGAGACGCGACGCCGAGATCGCGCCCCCCGCGCCATGCTCGAACTCGACGGTCGCCTCGACCGTGTCGTCGACGTCGACAGGCCCCCCGGGCCGCTCTGGGAAGACGGTCCGCACGCGGCCGTCGCCCGCGACGATCTCGCCGACGAGGAAGCGCGCGAGGTCGATGACATGGGCGCCGATGTCGCCGAGCGCTCCCGACCCGGCGCGCTGGCGGTCCAGCCGCCACACGTACGGTGACTCGGGATCGGCGAGCCAGTCCTGCAGGTAGGTGCCGCGGAAGCTGTGGACCTCGCCGATCTCGCCCGCCGCGATCATCTCCCGCGCGAGGCGCACGGCGGGCGCGAAGCGGTAGTTGAATCCGCACATGTGGACGACGCCGGCGGCCTCGGCGGCCTCCCACAGCTCATGGCTCTCCGGCGCCGTGCGGCCGAGCGGCTTCTCGCACAGCACGTGCTTGCCGGCATTGAGTGCCGCGAGGGTGGGCGCGGCGTGAAGGTCGTTCGGGCCGACGTTGTCGAACAGCGCGATGTCGGGGTCCTCGACCAGCACGCGCCAGTCGGTCGTCGCGCGCTCGAAGCCGTAGCGGCGGGCCATCTCGGCGACGGCCTCGGGACGGTGGCCGACCAGCTCGACGAACCGCGGCTTCAGCGGCGGTGGCCAGGCCATGTAGGAGATCGTCCGCAGCGCGTGGGCATGCGCGCTCCCCATGAAGCCGTGGCCCAGCATCCCTACGCCGAGGCTCGGCGTCGCTTCACCCACAGACGCCCGTCGATTCACCACTCCGCTGCAAACGAAAGTCCGTCAGAGCAGGATGATCAGCAGGATGATGATGATGATCGCGGTTCCGATTCCGATGTACATGTAGGTCTCCTTCGGTCTGGGCGGGCGGGGCTGCTCATCGGGTACCCGCGCGGCCGGGTCTCAACCACCTGCAAGGTTTTCGTCGGCTCGAGGCACCAGGCCGGTGGTCGAGGTGCTGCCACCGTAGGGTGGCGGCCGTGCTCGCCGACGTCATCGACATGCTGCGCTGCCCGCACTGCGGGGGCGATCTGATGCTGGACGACGGGACGGCGCGCTGCGCTGAGGGCCACTCGTTCGACGTGGCGCGGCAGGGCTACCTCAACCTGCTGCCCGGCGATGCGCGGACGGGGAGCGCGGACACGGCGGCGATGGTGCGGGCACGGGCGGACTTCCTGGCCGGCGGTCACTACACCCCGATCGCCGAGGCCGTTGCCGACGCGGCGGAGGCGGCGTCGCCGGCCGGAGAAGCGATCGACCTCGGCGCCGGGACCGGGTACTACCTCGCCGCGGTGCTGGAGCGGCTGCCGTCGGCGCGCGGGTTGGCGCTCGACGTCTCCAAGCACGCGCTGGGGGTGGCGGCGCGCGCCCACCCGCGAATCGGCGCCGTCGGCTGCGACGCCTGGGCGGGGCTTCCGGTCCGCGACGCCGCGGCCGCGACGGTCATCAACGTCTTCGCCCCCCGCGATCCGGCTGAGCTGGCGCGAGTCCTTGCGCCCAGCGGCTCGTTGGTCGTCGTCACGCCGAACCGCGGCCACCTGTCCGAGTTGGTATCCGCGGTCGGCATGCTGACCGTCCAAGAGCGCAAGCGCGAGCGGCTGGAGGGCAAGCTTGGAACGCTGTTCGAGGCCGCGGGGGAGACTGCGGTCGAGCGCACGCTGGTGCTCGACCACGCCGACGTGGCGGCGCTCGTCGCGATGGGGCCGAGCGCGCGCCATCTGAACGCGCAGCAGGTTGCAGAGCGGGTCGCCGCGCTGCCCGACCCGCTTGCGGTCACGCTCTCGGTGACGGTCGCGACCTATCGCCGCGCGGGCTAACCGGCGTCGCCATCGACGAGGTCGATGGCGTTGTGGACCGGCGTGGCGTGCTTCTCGCCGCTGACCACGCGGTGGCCGATGCCGACCAGCACGATCGCCAGCGCGAGCACAACGACGCTGCTGATCACCGGGTGGCGCATGACCGAGCCGTCCTTGCGCAGGAGCAGCGCCGACTTGATGAGCTTGCCGGCCTTCGCCAGGTAGAGCACCTGGAGGACTCGCGTCGCCTGGAGGCTCGACAGCGCACGCGCCGCGAGCAGCCCCTCGAGGATCGAGGTCAGGGCCGGGAACGTCGCGACGATGATCGCCAGTCCGAACAGGTGGCCCCGGGTCCACGCCCAGCGATCCTCGACGACGGTCAGCATGATCGCCGCCTCGACCACGAAGACGATCCAGATCGACCAGGCGAGCGTCACGGCGAGAATCGCGACCCAGCCCTCGAGCTTCGAGAAGTAGAGGAACACGGTGGGGAGCGCGAGCAGCGCGGCGGCCATCACCGGCCGGCGCAGGCGCTTCTCCCAGAGCGCGCCGCGCGGATCGCTCTTGGGATCGATGCCGGCCATTCGAGCAGCGAAAGATAGGGGCCGCCTGTTACGGCCGTAACCTCCCTCGCTGTGGCGGGCAACCGACGGATTGGCGACCGGATCGAGCAGGCCGTCGGGCAGCACGCCGACGTCGAGCACGAGATCGAGCGCGGGGAGGCCGAGCAGCCGGCCGGCCGCAGCCTGCGCCGGACGCTGGTCTGGCTGACGATCACGGCGATCTCGCTCTACCTGGTGGCGCCCAGCCTGCTCGAGGTACTCGGCTCCTGGAGCGACGTCGACCGGCTCGCGCCGGCCTGGCTGGTGGCGATGGCGCTGCTGCAGCTCGCATCGCTGGCCTGCCTGTGGGAGGTGCAGCGGCTGGCGATCCACACCCGCCGCTGGCATCCGGTGATCGCCTCGCAGCTTGCCGGCAACGCCCTGTCGAAGGTGGCTCCCGGCGGTGGCGCGGTCGGAGCGGCGCTTCAGTACAAGATGCTCGTTCAGGCGGGGATCGAGCGGGGGCGCGCCGTCGCCGGGCTGACGGCGGCCAACCTGTTGACGCTGGGAGTGGTGCTAGCCCTGCCGGTGCTGACGATCCCGGTGCTGCTGCGTGGGGGTGTCGACAGCAGCCTCGTCGAGGCCGCGGTGGTCGGCCTGGTGGTCTTCTCGGCGCTGTTCGCGGTCAGCGCGCTGCTGCTGGCGACCGACGGTCCGCTCGCCTGGGTCGGGCTGACGGCGCAGCGGCTGCGCAACCGGCTGCGGCGCGGCGCGCCGCCGATCGTCGCGCTGCCGGACCGCCTGCTGCTCGAGCGCGACCGCGTCCTGGCGACGCTCGGGCCGCGCTGGAAGCGGGCGCTGCTCGCGACCGTCGGCCGCTGGGCGTTCGACTACGGGACGCTGCTCGCGGCGCTGGCCGCCGTCGGATCGACGCCACGGCCGGCGCTCGTCCTGCTCGCCTTCTGCGCCGCCCAGGTCCTGGCGCAGATCCCGGTCACGCCGGGCGGACTCGGCTTCGTCGAGGCGGGCTTGACGGCCACGCTCGCCCTCGCCGGGGTCGGGGCGGGCGCGGCCGTCCTGGCGACTTTCGCCTACCGCCTGTTCCAGTACTGGCTACCGCTGCCGCTGGGCCTCGTCGGGGCCACGATGCAACGGCGCCGCTACGGGACCTAGTCGGTCATGAACGCGTCGCCGTACACCGTGAGTGCGTAGATCACCAGGCCGTCGATCACGAGGATGACGATCGACCAGATCGGGTAGGCGCCGATCGCCAGCAGCGCGCCGATCGCGCTGAAGAACGAGAACATGATGCCGAGCACCGCGCCGGCTCCGCTGCCGCTGAAGATCAGCAACGCTGTGAGCAACTGCAGGCAGCCGATCGCGATGTGGATCGCGCCCCACGAGTTGAGGCTCCACATCAGCAGCTGGTCGGCCGCGAAGTAGTCGTCCTGGACGAGGGCGACGAGGCCCCAGATCAGGTTGAACGTTCCGACGACCATGATCATCGTGCCGGCGAAGCCCGCCCAGCCTCTGCCAGTACGCGGCATTCCGGATGCCTCCATCGATTCCCCCTCAGGTAGGTGGTAGAGCGGCGATTCTCGCCGCCGCGTAGGACGGGTAGCTTTCGGGCGTGGCCGATCTCGATCCCAGGCTGCTGCGCGCCTTCGTCGCGGTCGCCGAGGAGCTGAGCTTCTCGCGGGCCGCCGAGCGGATGGGCCTGGCGCAGCAGGCGCTCTCCGCCCAGGTCCGCCAGCTCGAGAGCCGGCTCGACGCGAAGGTCTTCAAGCGGACGACGCGCCGGGTGTCGCTCACGCCGGCGGGGGAGGCGCTGCTGCCGCACGCGCGCGACGCGCTCGCCGCCGTCGATGCCGGGGTCGAGGCGGTGCGCCGGTCCGCGGCCGACGCCGCGAACGCGATTGCCGTCGCGGGCATCGGGGAAGCTGGCGACGTCGGCACGGCGATCCTCGAGCGGTTCGCCCGCGACTTCCCGGAGATCGCCGTCAGCGTCAGCGACCTGCTGCCGCCCCAGGCGCTGCTCGAGGAGGGCGGCGGGCCGCCCGCCGCGGTCGCCTTCGTGCGGCCGCCGTTTCGCGGCGTGAACCGCTTCTCGACCGTCACGCTGCTCACCGAGCCGCGCCTGGTCGCGCTCGCGGCCAGCCATCCGCTGGCTGGTCGTGACAGCGTCGACCCGAGCGAGCTGATGGGGGAGACGTGGGCGTGGGTCGGCTCGCCGGATCGCATCGCCGAGTCGTTCTGGCTGCTCGAGGATCATCGTTACGGCCGGCCGCCGCGGATCGGCGGCCGCCCGCGCGGCTGGGAGGACCTGCTCGCGCTGGTCGCGGCTCGCAAGGCAGTCGGGATCGTCCCGGCCTCGATCGCAGCGCAGCTCGGGCCGGCGGCGCCGAAGGTGCGGTTCGTCGCGGTCGACGGCATCGACCCGTCGCCACTCGTGCTGGCCTGGCGGCCGGCCTCGGAGACCGCTGCGGTGCGCGAGCTGGCCGAGGTCGCCCGCTCGCAGAGCGTCCGGGCCTCCGCTCGCCGCTAGCGCGTTGCTGCCATATAGTGCGCTTGCGGGAGATCGGTCTGGCCGATAAGGCGCTGTTGGCGGTCTCGTGAAGGCTTTGATGGCACAAGCTCCCCGTTTGGACGTACTCGTGGTCGACGATCACGAGGTTGTTCGCTGGGGCCTGCAGGTCCTGCTCGACCGCCAGCGCTGGGTCGGTCGGTGCCTGATGGCATCGACCGCCGACGAGGCGCTCGAGCAGGCACGTGTCCACGAGCCCGACGTCGCCCTGGTCGATCTGTTCGTCGGCGCCGAATCGGGCGCGGAGCTCTGCCTCGCGCTGCGCGAGGCCTCGCCGCTGACGCGGGTGCTGCTGATGTCGGGCGCCGGACGAATCTCGGCCCCGGCCGCCCAGGCGACGGGGGCGACGGGCTTCGTCCCGAAGGACTGGCCCGCCGCCGACGTCGTGATGGCGGTGCGGATGGTGGCGAACGGGATGACCGTCTTCGGCGCGCCCGACGCGCCGATCGCTCAGCCGCTCTCCAGCCGCGAGCAGGAGGTGCTGGACATGATCGCCCGCGGGGCGACCAATCAGGAGATCGCGACCGCGCTGACGCTTTCGCCGCACACCGTCAAGGACCACGCCAGCGCGCTCTACCGCAAGCTCGACGTCCGCAATCGCAGCGAGGCGGTCCGCCGTGCCGCCCGCCTCGGCCTGACCAGCTAGTCACACCCCCCGGAGTTCGGCAGACCTTCCCCCGGTCGGGGGGTAGTCGCGACTGGCGCTGCCGTTCGCGCTGGAGGGCCGTGAAGGTCGTCCGGGTGACGAACTCGCACCCTGCCTCGACGACCGCCGTCTTGTTCCCCGGCCAGGGGAGCCACAGGCCGGAGATGCGCGCGCTCGTCGCGGAGTCGCGGCCCGATCTGCTCGAGCTGGCCTCCGACGAGTGTGGCTGCGACCCGTTCGAACGGCTGGACGACGGCACGCGCTATCAGCAGCCCGCGATCTTCTGCGCCAGCCTCGCCGGTTGGGAGCGCGCGCGGGCCGAGGAGCCGTCGGTGCTCGCGGGACATTCGCTCGGCGAGTTCGCCGCGCTGGCGGCCGCGGGGGCGCTGGACGAGCTCGACGCACTGCGGATAGTCGCCCTGCGCGGGGCGGCGATGGACGACGCGGCCCGGCAGGCGGGGCCCGGGGGGATGCTCGCCCTGCGCACCGACGCGACGGTGGCGGCGGAGATCGCGCGCCATTCCGGCCTGGCGATCGCCAACGAGAACTCGCCGGATCAGAACGTGCTCGCCGGGCCGCTCGACGCGCTTGCCCGCGCCGAGGCGATCTGCCGCGAGCGCGGCCTGCGCGGCGTCCGCCTGCCGGTCAGCGGCGCCTTCCACTCCGCGGCGATGACGCCGGCCGCCGTCCCGCTGCGCGAGGCGCTTGCCCGACTGCCGCTGCGCCGGCCTGAGATTCCCGTTATCTCCGGCTTGACGGCGATGCCGTTCACCGACCCGCGCGCGGAGTTGGTCGCGGCGCTGACGCGGCCGGTGCGCTGGGTCGCGGTCCTGCGCGCGCTCGAGTGGCGCGGGATCGAGCGCTTCGTCGAAGCCGGTCCGGGACGGGTGTTGACCAAGCTCGTGCGGCGGACTGTGCCCGACGCCGCCGCGGTGACCGTCGACATGACCGAGGGCGCCCGTGCGTAGCGATTCGATGCTGGCCGAGGCGTCCGCGCCGATCGCCGCTACCGCGCCGCGGCCGGCCGGGATCGCGGCGATCGGGATGGCGACCCCGAGCCGCGTGGTCGACAACGCGGCGATCGCGGCGCATCTCGACGTCCACGCGGACTGGATCGAGAGCCGCACCGGCATCGTCGAGCGCCGCCACGCCGTCGCCGGCGAGCGCCTGGTCGACCTCGCGGCCAGCGCCGGCGCGCGGGCCCTGCGCCGGGCGCGGCTGGAGCCGGCGTCGATCGACCTCGTCGTCGTGGCGACGACGACCCCTGACGACCAGCTGCCGAACGCCGCGCCGCTGGTCGCCCATGCGCTGGGAATTCCGGCCGCCGGCGCGTTCGACCTGGGCGCCGCGTGCACCGGGTTCGTGGCCGCGCTCGGCGCCGCCGCCGGACAGGTCGAGTCGGGTCGAGCCCAGGCGGCGCTCGTCGTCGGCGCCGACCTGATGAGCCGCGTGGTGGACCCGGCCGACCGCGACACCAGCATCCTCTTCGGCGATGGCGCCGGCGCCGCTGTCGTGACCGCCGCCGCCGGACACGGTCGCATCGGCCCGTCGGTGCTGCGCAGCGATGGCTCCGCGGCCGACCTGGTCGCCATCCCGCGCGCCGACGGGGTCGTACGGATGCACGGCCAGGACACCTTCCGCCGCGCCGTCAGCTGTCTCAGCGAGGCGAGCGTCGAGGCGGCCGAGCTGGCGGGCGTCGGTCTCGCCGACGTCGACCTGTTCGTCTTCCACCAGGCCAACGGCCGGATCCTGCGCGCCGTCGGCGAGCGGCTCGGCCTCGACCAGGATCGCGTCGTCGACTGCATCGCCCGCTACGGCAACACCTCGGCGGCCACGGTGCCGATCGCGCTCTGCGAGGCGGACGCCGAGGGGCGCCTCTTCTCCGGTGCCTGCGTGCTGGTCGGGGCGTTCGGGTCCGGGCTGACCTGGGGCGCGACCGTCGTCGAGTGGGGGAGCGCATGAGCGCCGTGGCGCCGTCGCCCCTTCCGGATGCCGCGACGGCCGCCCAGACGGAGCGCGGCTGCGCGCTGGTGACGGGCGGTTCGCGCGGCATCGGCGCGGCGATCGCGCGCGGCCTGGCGGCCGACGGTTGGCGGGTTGCCGTCGGCTATCGCGGTAGCGCCGGCCACGCGGCGGCGATCGCCGATCAGATTCGCGCGGCCGGTGGAGGGGCGACGACGCTCGCCGCCGACGTAACGGACCCGGCGGCCGCCGAGCAGCTCTGCGCGGGCGCCGAGCGCGAGCTCGGCCTGCCGGTGCTGGTTCTCGTCAACAACGCCGGCGTGCGCGCGGACGGCCTCTCACCGCAGATCAGCGACGCCGACTGGCAGACCGTGCTCGATGTCAACCTCACCGCCGCCTTTCGGCTGACTCGTCAGGCGCTGCGGCCGATGCTGCGCGCCCGCTTCGGCCGGATCGTCAACGTCGGCTCGATCGTCGGCCAGCGGGCCAACCCCGGTCAGGCCAGCTACGCCGCTTCGAAGGCCGGCCTGATCGCCTTCACGAAGACCGTCGCCGCCGAGGTGGCGCGCCGCTCGGTGACGGTGAACGCCGTCGCGCCGGGCCTGATCGAGACCGACATGACCGCCGGGCTCGACGACCGGCTGCTGAGCGCGATTCCCGCCCGCCGCCCCGGCACGCCGGACGAGGTGGCCGCCTGCGTGCGCTTCCTCGCCTCGCCCGCCGCCGCCTACGTCACCGGCTCCGTCCTGACCGTCGACGGCGGCCTGACGGCATGACCCACCAACAGCGAGCCAAGGAGAGACAGATGCCGAACGCAACCAAGGAGGACGTCGCCCAGCGTGTGAACGAGGCGCTCGTCGAGTTCGGCGCCGACGCCGACGCGATAGCCCCCGATGCCCGCTTCGAGGCGCTCGACGTCGACTCGCTCGACCTCGTCGAGCTCGCCCAGATCGCCGAGGACGACTACGGCGTCGAGCTCAAGACGGAGGATCTGCAGCGGATCGAGACCGTCGGCCAGGCGGTCGACCTGATCGCGGAGCGCGCCGGGTGAGTCGCCGCGTCGTCATCACCGGGGTCGGCGCCGTCACGCCGCTGGGCGTCGGCGCCGGGGTGCTCATCGAGCGCTGGGCGGCGGGCGAGAGCGGGATCGTCGACGGCCTCGGGACCTGCGGCGAGTTCGACGCCGTCGAGCTGCTCGACCGGCGCGCCGCGCGACGCTCCGACCGCTTCACCCAGCTCGCGCTCGTCGCCGCCGCGGAGGCACTGACACAGGCCGGCTGGGAGGACTCGATGCCCGTTGCGGCTGAGCGCGCCGGCTGCGTGGTCGGCACGGGGATCGGTGGCATCGGGACGCTCGAGGACCAGCACGACGTCCTGCGCGACCGCGGCGCCGGGGCCGTCAGCCCGCTCGGCGTTCCGCTGCTGATGTCGAACGCCGCCAGTGGCGCCGTCGCGATGCGCCACGGCCTCAAGGGCCAGTGCTACGGAACGGTGTCGGCCTGTGCGGCCGGCGCCCACGCGATCGGCGCCGGGCTGCGGATGCTCCAGCACGGCGACGCCGACGCCTGCCTGGTCGGCGGCGCCGAGTCGGCGCTGACACCACTCGCCAAGGCAGCCTTCGCGGCGATGGCGGCGACGTCGCCGACCGGGGTATCGCGGCCGTTCGACGCGCGCCGCGACGGCTTCGTGATGGGCGAGGGGGCGGGTGTGCTGGTGCTCGAGGCCGAGGGCGCGGCGCGGGCGCGCGGCGCGACTCCCCTCGCGGTGCTGGCCGGCTACGGCGCGACCGCCGACGCTCATCACATCACCGCCCCCGAGCCCTCCGGCGACGGCGCCGCCCGCGCGATGCGTGCCGCCCTCGCCGACGCCGGCCGGGTCCCCGCGGACGTCGGCTACGTCAACGCCCACGGAACTTCGACGCCGCTGAACGACCGCTCCGAGACCGCCGCGATCAAGAGAGCGCTCGGCGAGCACGCGGCGCATGTGCCGGTCTCCTCGACGAAGTCGGCGATCGGGCATCTGCTCGGCGCGGCCGGCGCGGTGGAGGCGGTCGCGACGGCGCTCGCGCTGCAACGTGGGATCGTGCCGCCGACCGTCGGTTGGGAGCAGCGCGAGGACGATCTCGACCTCGACTACGTCCCCGACCGCGGGCGCGGGCTCGAGCGCAACGGCCACGCGCCGGTCGCTCTGTCGAACTCGTTCGGCTTCGGCGGCCACAACGCCGTGCTCTGCCTGGAGGCGGCATGACCGCGCGGCTGGCAGTCGTCGACGGCGCGCCGCCCGACGCGACGGGTCGGCTAGACGCGCGTGCCAGGTTGGAGGCGCTCTGCGACGCCGGGTCGCTCGAGATCGTCCGCTCGGAGGTCGACTCGCGCTCCGAGCGTCGCTCGCAGCCGGGCGACGGCTTGGTCGCAGGCGCGGGGACCGTCGCCGGTCGGCCGGTCTTCTGCTTCGCTCAGGACGCCGGTTTCGCCGGCGGCTCGCTGGGCGCCGCCCAGGCCGACTCGATAGTCCGCGTGATGCGGATGGCGGCGGCCGCGAACGCGCCGGTCGTCGCCTTCGTCGAGTCGGGTGGGGCGCGCATCGAGGAGGGCATCGCGGCGCTCGCCGGCTACGGCCAGATCTTCCGCGAGCAGGTCCAGCTGTCGGGCTGGGTGCCGCAGATCGCGGTCGTCTGCGGCGCCGCCGCGGGCGGCGGCGCCTACTCGCCGGCGCTCAGCGACTTCGTCCTGATGACCCCCGAGTCCCAGCTCTTCCTGACCGGGCCGGGAGTGGTGCGCGAGGTGATGGGCGAGGACGTGACGGCGGCCGAGCTCGGCGGCCCGGACGTGCAGAGCCGCAACGGCGTCTGCCACCTGGTGGCCGAGGGCGACGGCCACGCCGTCGGGCTGGCGCGGGAACTGCTCGGCTATCTGACGCCGCGCCCGGGCGGTGCGCCCGTGGCCGCCGGGCGCAACGAGCCGGTGCTCGACCCTTCGAGCGCCGTGCCGACCGAGGGCCGCAAGGTCTACGACGTGAGAGCGGTGATCGAAGCGCTCGCCGACGGTGGCGAGACGCTCGAGATCGCGCCGCGCTGGGCACGCAACATGGTGACCGCGTTCGGCCGGATCGACGGTCGCCCGGTCGGCTTCGTTGCCAACCAGCCGCGCCACTTCGGCGGGGCGATCGACAGCGATGCCTCGCAGAAGGCCGCCCGTTTCGTCCGTACCTGCAACAACTTCGGGGTGCCGCTGGTCGTGCTGGTCGACACCCCCGGCTTCCTGCCGGGAACGCGCCAGGAGGCCAACGGCGTGATCCGACACGGGGCGAAGCTGCTCTACGCCTTCGCGGAGGCGACCGTGCCGCGCTTCACCGTCGTCCTGCGCAAGGCCTACGGCGGCGGCTACATCACGATGAACTCGCACGGCCTCGGCGCCGACCTGGTGCTCGCCTGGCCCGGCGCCCAGATCGGCGTCGTCGGCGCCGAGCAGGCGGTCGGGATCCTCGCGCGGCGGGAGATCGCGGCGGCCGAGGACCCGGGAGCGGAGCGCGCGCGACTCGCCTCCGACTACGGCGAGCGCCACCTGACGGCCGCCGTCGCGGCCGGCACCGGCTTCGTCGACGAGGTCGTCGCCCCGGCGCAGACGCGCGGCCGGCTGCGCTGGGCGCTGAAGACGATCGGGGCGAACGACCGGCGCGGCGTCGATCGCGGAAACGTTCCCCTGTGAGCGGTCTGCGCTTCCGCCGCTACGCCGCGCTCGGCGACAGTCTCAGCGCCGGCGCGGAGGGCGACACCGCGGTTCCCTGGCCAGAGCACGCGGCGCGCGCCCTGGCCGGCGACGGCCCCGAGTTGGCGTTCAGCAACTTTGCGGCGGCGGGCGCGACGAGCACCGACGTCGCGATCTGGCAGCTCCAGCATGCGGTCGAGTTCCGGCCCGACCTGATCTCGCTGATCTGCGGCGCCAACGACGTGCTGCTCTCCGTGCGGCCCGACCCGGAGGTCTTCACCGCCGTGTTCGACGGGATCGTCGACTCGCTGCGGCGGCGGCTGCCCGATGCGTTGATCGTTACGGCCACCTATCCGCGGATCGGCTCGCTGCTGCCCGTCCGCGAGCGGACGAGCGCGCGGATCGAGAGCGGGATGGAGGCAGTCAACGCCGCGATCCGCGAGATCGCCGTGCGCCGCGGCCTGACCTGCCTAGAGTGGGCCGGGCACCCCGGGGTCGACGACGCGGAGAACTTCGCCGACGACCGCTTCCACCCGTCGGCCGAAGGTCATCGAAGGGCCGCCGCGGCGTTCGTCGAGGGGTTGACGGCGGCGAACGGGCCGTGCGTTCCCGGCAAGGACGCGGTGTGAGCGGAGCGCTCGACCCCGCGGGCCCCGGCGTCGGCCGCGTCAGTCGCGGGCGGACGATCACCGAGTCCGACGTCGCGCAGTTCGCGGCCCTGACCGGTGACATGCATCCACAGCACACCGACGCCGTCTGGGCGGCCGGCAGCCGCTTCGGCGAGCGTGTCGCGCACGGGATGCTCGTCCTCTCCTATGCCGTCGGGCTGGTCGACTTCGATCCCGTTCGGGTCGTCGCGCTGCGGCGCGTGTCGAACGCGGTCTTCAAGCGGCCGGTCAAGCTCGGCGACACGATCCACGTCGAGTCGGCGGTCGAGGCTGTCGCGAGCCTCGACGCCGAGCATGCGCTGGTCTCCTGCGATTGGCGGGTACTGAACCAGGACGGCCGGCTGGTCGTCCGGGCGACGATCGAGCTGGTCTGGCGCGAGGCGACGGACAGGGTCGGCGCCGCCCCGCCTCCGCCGCCGCTGGACGACGACTTCATCCCGATCCCGCTCTGATGCTCTCCGGGCGCCGCGTGTTGATCACCGGGGTGATCACCCACCGCAGCATCGCCTTCGCGGTCGCGGAGCAGGTTCAGCGCCAGGGTGGCGAGGTGGTGCTGACCAGCTTCGGGCGGGCGCGGCGGCTGACCGAGCGGGCCGCGAAGAGGCTGCCGGACGTCCCCGACGTGCTGGAGCTGGACGTCGACAGCGCCGAGGACCTCGCGGCGTTGGCGGCCGAGCTGGAGCGGCGCTGGGGGAGGGTCGACGGCGTGCTGCACGCGATCGCCAACGCGCCGGCGGATGCGCTGGGTGGAGATTTCGCCGGCACGCCTCCCGAGAGCGCCGAAGCCACCTTCCGCACGAGCGCCTATTCGCTCAGCGCGCTCGCGGCGGCGCTGCGGCCGCTGCTCGCCCGCGACGCCGGCATCGTAGGCCTCGACTTCGACGCCAGCGTCGCCTGGCCGTCTTACGACTGGATGGGGGTGGCGAAGGCGGCGCTCGAGGCGGTCTCGCGCTACCTGGCCC
Organism: Thermoleophilaceae bacterium; assembly: GCA_035630455.1. GTDB lineage: Bacteria > Actinomycetota > Thermoleophilia > Solirubrobacterales > Thermoleophilaceae > JAAYBF01. The sequence continues at coordinate 28,944 of DASQKP010000022.1, read as the reverse complement.
GCGACCTCGGTCCCGCGGGCGTGCGCGTCAACCTCGTCGCCGCCGGCCCGATCCGCACCGCCGCCGCCGGCGGCATCCCCGGCTTCGACGAGCTCGCCGCGCTGTGGGGCGACCGCGCGCCGCTCGCCTGGGACGTCGACGATCCCACTCCGATCGCCTCAGCCGTCTGCTTCCTGCTCTCGGACGCCGCCCGCGCCATCACGGGAGAGATACTCCATGTCGACGGCGGCGCCCACGCCGTCGGCGCCTAGCTCGGCCCGGCCGGCCGGCGCTGACGCCGTAGACTCGCTTGCTGCTCTGCGGGTGTGAGGCACCTTCGGGGAGGGAGGACCCGACCAGAGGAGACCGTGAGCACCGACGCACGAGCAGGGGCGACCGTCGCCGAGTCCGAGCTGGAGGTGAGGATCCCGAGCGGAGCGGGGACCGGCGGCGATCAGGACGAGGAGTGGTGCGAGGTCCACCGCGACGGCGAGGTGCGCCGCGTCCGCTTTCACGACTATGCCGAGGTGTTCTCGATCCCCGGCCTCTACGAGCGGCTGTTCCACGAGACGCTCGATTGCGATTCGCCGCGGACGGTCTGCTCGCTGCTCGACCGGGCGCTGCGCGACGGCGGCGTCCGCGCGGGCGACCTGACCGTGCTCGACGTCGGGGCCGGCAACGGGATGGTCGGCGAGCAGCTGGCGCTGCTCGGCGCGGGCGCGATCGTCGGCATCGACATCATCGAGGAGGCGGCGGTTGCCGCACGGCGCGACCGGCCCGGGGTCTACGAGGACTATCGGGTGCTGGACCTCACCGACGTCTCCGTCGCCGATCGCCGCGATCTGCGCGAGCGCCGGTTCAACTGCCTCACGACCGTAGCGGCGCTCGGCTTCGGGGACATCCCGCCGGCCGCCTTCGAGACGGCTTACGACCTCGTCGAGCAGGACGGATGGGTCGCCTTCAACATCAAGGAGGAGTTCGTCGACAGCGACGACGCCAGCGGCTTTGCCGCGATGATCCGCGGCGGATTCGACGACGAAGCGCTCGAGCTCGTCGCCGAAAGCCGCTACCAGCATCGGCTGGCGGTCGACGGCGAGCCGATCCACTACGTGGCGATGGTCGCGCGCAAGCGCGGCGAGCTGGCAGCGGTAGCCGCCTAGCGGGGCATGCGGGAGCGCGGCTCAGCCCGGAAGGCTGGCGCGGACCTGGTAGACGGAGATCGAGCCGTTGAGGAACGCGTTGCGGGCGGCGCGGAGGTAGAGGCGCCAGACGCGTAGGCGCTCGGGGCCGGCGATGCGCTCGGCGGTCACGAGGTCGCGGTCGAGGTTCTCGTACCAGTGGCGCAGCGTCTCGGCGTAGTCCTCGCGGAAGTCCTCGACGTGGTGGGTCTCGAAGCCGGCGCGCTCGAGGGCCAGCTGGACGCGCGAGAGCTGGAGCGTCTCGCCGTCGGGGAACACGTAGCGCTCGTTGAACGAGCCAGGATCGGGGTCGCTGTGGCGCAGCCGCGCGATGCCGTGGTTGAGCAGCCGCCCACCCGGCTTCAGCAGGCCGGCGAGCTGGCGGGCGTAGAGGTCGATCTTGTTGTCGCCGACGTGCTCGACCATCCCGATGCTGGCGATCGCGTCGAACTGCTCGCCGCCGATGTCGCGGTAGTCCATCACTCGAATCTCGACGCGGTCGGACAGCCCGGCCTCGGCGACGCGCTTGCGCGCCTCCTCAGCCTGGGCGGGGGAGAGCGTGATCCCTACGACCCGCGCGCCGTGCCGCGAAGCTGCGTGGATCGCGAACGCGCCCCAGCCGCAGCCGACGTCGAGCAGCGTGTCGCCCTCCGACAGCGCGAGCTTCGTGCAGACCAGCTCGCGCTTGGCGTCCTGGGCCTCCTCGAGCGTCTGCGCGCCGCGAGAGAAGATCGCGCAGCTGTAGGTCATTGAGTCGTCGAGGAAGAGCGCGAAGAACTCGTTGCCGACGTCGTAGTGGTGGCGCACGGCGCGCGCGTCGCGCTCGCGGCTGTGCAGCTTGCCGTGCGGCCGCAGCTCCGACTTAGGCACCCGTGGCGGATGGGGGATGCCCATCGCCCTTGCCGCGGCGACCATCAGCTTGGCGCGCGAGCGGCCGTCGATCGGCGGCGGCTCCCAGCTGTCCACGACAGCCATCACCGCCATCAGGTCGTCGACGTCGATGTCGCCGCTGACGTATGCGCGGCCGAGGCCGAGCTGGCCTGGGGCCCGAACGAGGTGGGCGAGCGCGCGCGGCGAGTTGACCATGAAGCGAGGTCCGTCGCCATCGCCGTTGCTGGTGCTCGGAATCGTCGATCCGTCCCAGAGATCGACCGTGAACGGGCGCTCGGGTAGCGTCTGCTCGATCTCCCTCCGCAGCGGACCTGTCGTGGTCAGCGGCATCACGAGAGCGTAGCCCGGCCGATCCGGCGCGCACAAGGGCGGGGGAGTAATCCCCTCCATTCGGGGGTAGCGACTGCCTGTGTCGAATCTGCTCGCGATCTACCTCAATGACCACCTCGCGGGCGCGACTGCCGGCGTCGAGCTAGCGCGGCGCGCGCGGGGCTCGAACGAGGGCACTGCGCTCGGCGGGTTTCTCACCACCCTCGTCACGGAGATCGAGGAGGACCGCGACACGCTCCAGGCTGTGATGGCGTCTGTCGGCGCAGGCCGCGACCGTCTCAAGGTCACCGGTGGCTGGGCGGGCGAGAAGCTCGGCCGGTTGAAGCTCAACGGGAGCCTGCTCGGCTACTCGCCGCTGAGCCGGGTCGTCGAGCTGGAGGGCCTGCGGCTCGGAGTCGAGGGCAAGGCCTGCCTCTGGCGGATGTTGCGCGAGCTCGCGGACCCGCGCCTGTCGGGCTTCGACTTCGACGCCCTGACCGCCCGCGCCGAGCGCCAGCGCGACGAGCTGGAGCGCCACCGGCTCGAAGCCGGACGGCTCGCCCTCTCGAACGGCTAGGGGAAGCGGCTCAGCCGGTCTTTGCCGCGCGCCGCGCGGTGCGCACGCGGTCGGTGGCGTCGAGTTCGGCCTTGCGCATCCGCACGATCGCCGGCGTGACCTCGACGCACTCGTCCTCGCGGACGTGCTCGAGCGCCTCGTCGAGCGACAGCTCGCGCTTCGGCGACAGCCGGACCAGCACGTCCGACGTCGACGAGCGGATGTTGGTGAGGTGCTTCTCCTTGACCGCGTTGACGTTGAGGTCCTCGGGGCGCGAGTTCTCGCCGACGATCATCCCCTCGTAGACCTCCTCGCCGGGGCCGACGAACAGCGTGCCGCGGCCCTCGAGGTTCGCCAGCGCGTAGGTCGCCGTCGGGCCCGGCCGGTCGGCGACCAGCGAGCCCGAGGCGCGCGTGCGCATCGCGCCCGCCCACGGCTCCCAGCCGTCGAGCACATGGCTCATCACGCCGCTGCCGCGCGTCTCGGTCAGGAACTCGGTCCGGAAGCCGATCAGACCGCGCGCCGGGACCAGGTAGTCCATTCGCACCCAGCCGGTGCCGTGGTTGGCCATGTTCTCCATCCGGCCCTTGCGCGTGGCGAGCAGCTGGGTGATCGAGCCGACGTACTCCTCCGGCGTGTCGATCGTCAGCCGCTCGATCGGCTCGTGGGTCCGGCCCTTGACCTGGTGCGTCACGACGTGCGGCTGGCCGACGGTCAGCTCGAAGCCCTCGCGGCGCATCGTCTCGACGAGGATGCCGAGTTGCAGCTCGCCGCGGCCCTGGACCTCCCAGACGTCGGGGCGCTCGGTCGGGTTGACGCGGATCGAGACGTTGCCGACCAGCTCGCGGAACAGCCGCGCTTCGATCTGGCGGGCGGTCACCTTGTCGCCGGACTGTCCGGCGAGCGGCGAGGTGTTCACGCCGATCGTCACCGACAGCGACGGCTCGTCGATCTCGATCAGCGGCAGCGGGCGCGGATCTTCGCGGTCGGCCAGCGTCTCGCCGATCGTGATTTCCGGCATCCCGGCGACGGCGATGATCTCGCCCGGCCCGGCCTCGACAGCGTCGACGCGGTCGAGCGCCTCGGTGACGTAGAGGTTGGTGATCGTCGCCTTCTCGACGCTGCCGTCGGAGCGGCACCAGGCAACCTCCTCGCCCTGGCGGATCGTGCCGTGGCGGACGCGGCAGAGCGCGAGCCGGCCGACGTATGGCGAGGCGTCGAGGTTGGTCACGTGGGCCTGCAGCGGATGGTCGTCCTCGTATTCCGGCGCCGGGATGTAGCTGACGATCAGGTCCATCAGCGGCTTCAGCTCCTCGGTTCCCTCGACGCCCTCCTCGAGCGACGCCCAGCCGTCCTTGGCGTTCGTGTAGACGATCGGGAACTCGATCTGCTCCTCGTCGGCGTCCAGCTCGAGGAACAGCTCGTAGACCTCGTCGACGACCTCGCCGATGCGCGCGTCGGGGCGGTCGACCTTGTTCACGACGAGGATCACCGGTAGCCGCGCGGCGAGCGCCTTGCGCAGGACGAAGCGGGTCTGGGGCAGTGGGCCCTCGGAGGCGTCTACGAGCAGCACGACGCCGTCGACCATCGTCAGCCCGCGCTCGACCTCGCCGCCGAAGTCGGCGTGGCCCGGCGTGTCGATGATGTTCAGCTTGACGTCGCCGTAGCGAACGGCGGTGTTCTTCGCGAGGATCGTGATGCCCTTCTCGCGCTCGAGATCCATCGAGTCCATGACCCGGACGTCGACGTCCTGGTTGGCTCGGAATGCGCCGGATTGCCACAGCATCGCGTCGACCAGCGTCGTCTTGCCGTGGTCGACGTGCGCGACTATCGCGACGTTACGTATGTCTTCCCTCCTAGACATGGGCCGGAGAGGGTACAAGGCCGAGCCAACTGGAAGGGTCTCGGCGGTTTGATCTTCTGTGCCAGGGGAAGGGTTCGGATGTGGGCACAGTCGTTCAGCCGGGCCGCGAGCAGTTGCGCCGCCTGGCTCAGCTAAGGGTGGACGACGGTTGCGTGCTCAGCGTCTACGTCGATCTCGACCCGAGCGAGTTCGCGACCGGGCCGACCCGCTCCAGCGCGCTGACCTCGGCCGCCGACGAGGCGTCGCGGGCGGTCGAGGACGAGGCGCGCGGCTTCTCGCACGACACCCGCCTGCGGCTGCGCGACGACGTCGCCCGGATTCGCGACTACGCCAAGGAGGCGGACTTCGGCTCGACCCACGGCCTGGCGATCTTCGCCGCCGCGGGGGCCGACCTCTTCGAGCCGCTCCACCTGCCCCACTCGGTCGCCAACCGGGTCTGCGTCGACGGCTCTCCCTATGTGGCGCCGCTGGTCGGGCGCTCGAACGGCTCGTGGTGCGTGGCGCTCGTCAACCGCCGCGACGCCCGCCTGCTGCATGGCGGGCCGCTGCGGCTCGTCGAGGAGGAGCGGATCGAGGACGACGTTCCCGGTCGCCACGACCAGGGCGGCCTGTCGCAGTCGCGCTACGAGCGCCACATCGACGACCAGGCCCACAAGCATCTCGGGCGGGTCGCCAAGCGGCTCGGCGAGCTGTGCCGCGACGGCGGCTTCGACCACCTGCTCGTCGGCGGCACCGAGCAGAGCTACAGCGAGTTCGCCGAGCTGCTCGACAACGAGACGCGCGAACGGCTCTGCGGCCGGCTCTCGGTCGACGTCGAGCATGTCGGCGCGGCCGAGGTCGCACGCGCCGCCGCCCCGTTGATGCGCGAGCACGATCAGCGCCAGCGTCAGCGGCTGCTCGACCGCGTCGAGGAGGGCCTCGCCCCCGGCGGGCACGCGACCACCGGTCTCGACGAGGTCGTCGGCTGCCTCGAGGAGCAGCGCGTCGCGACCCTGCTGGTCGACGCGGCCTGGCTGCGCGAGCACCAGCCCGGCGAGCGCATAGTCGAGCTCGCCCTCGCGCAGAACGCCGAGACCGTCCGCTTCGACGACGAGCCCCGCATCAAGGCCCACGGCGGCATCGCCGCCCTGCTGCGCTTTTAGGCCGTCGCGAGGAACGCACAGCCGTGCTACATTCTGTGCATGGAAGTGTCCGCCCGAGATCTCCGGAACCACACTCGAGATGTGCTGCGGCGCGCGGAGCGCGGCGAGCCGGTCCAGATCACGGTCAACCGCAAACCGGTAGCTGAGTTGCGGCCGATCGACGATCGGCCGATCTGGGTAGCGGGAACAACGATGGAGCAGGTGCTCGCGGCGGCACCCGCGGATCCCGCCCTGCTCGACGATCTGCGCCCGTTGCGTGAGCAGGTCATAGAGGACCGATGAGCCGTGCCCTGCTCGATACCTCGGTGTTCATCGCCGAGGAACAGGGACGTCCGCTCGCGCGTCCTCTGCCGGAAGAGGTGGCCGTCTCGGTCGTGACCCTTGCTGAGCTCGAGACCGGCGTCCTGATGGCCAGGGACGACGACTCCCGCGCGGCGCGAATGCAAACCTTGCTGTCGGTCAGGGAGCGGGCAGCCGGCATTCCCGCCGACCAACGCGTCGCATCCGCCTATGCACGCCTAGCCTCAGCAGCTTTGAAGAACGGCAAGAAGCCTCGCGTCCAAGACACCTGGATTGCAGCAACAGCCGCAGTTCACAACGCCGAGGTCTGGACCCAGGACGACGACTTCACCGAGTTCGCGACCGTAGAAGTCGTGCGGGTTTAGTCCCAGGTCTAGGACGCGGCGTTCAGCTCGGCCATGTCGCCGTCGGTGAGCGCGATCCGGGCGGCGCCGACGTTCTCCTCGAGGTGATCGATCGAGGAGGTGCCGGGGATCGGGAGCATGGAGGGGGAGCGGTGGAGCAGCCAGGCGAGAGCGATCTGGCTCGGGGTGGCGTCGTGGCGCTCGGCGATCCTGTCGACCGGGCCGCCGGGGCGGGCGAGCGGGCCGGCGGCGAGCGGGAACCAGGGGATGAAGGCGAGGTTGCGCTCGGCGCAGGCGTCGAGCACGTCCTCGGCGTGGCGGTCCTGGAGGTTGAAGCGGTTCTGGACCGAGACGATCTCGGTCATCGCCTGTGCGCGGTCGAGCTCTTCGACGCTCACGTTCGAGACGCCGAGATTGCGGATCTTGCCTTCGTCGCGCAGCTCGACCAGGGCGCCCAGCGACTCCTCGAGCGGGACCTCGGGGTCGACGGCGTGCAGCTGCAGCAGGTCGATCCGTTCGACGCCCAGCCGCTTCAAGCTGCCATGGACGGCGGAACGCAGGTGGCCGGGGTCGCCGTTGCGCGGCCACTCGCCTGGACCGGTTCGCTCGAGTCCGGCCTTGGTCGCGATCACGAGGCCGTCGGGGTAGGGATGGAGCGCCTCGCGAATCAGGTTCTCCGCGACGTATGGCCCGTAGGAGTCGGCCGTGTCGATCAGATCGATCCCCAGCTCGACGGCGCGGCGCAGGACGGCCTTCGCCGCTTCGGGGTCGTCGGGCGGTCCCCAGACGCCCTCGCCGGTGAGCCGCATCGAGCCGAAGCCGAGCCGGTGGACCTTCATGTCGCCGAGCGTCAGGGCGCCGGCGCTGTCTGCTGTGAGCTCGGACATCGGTGGGACTCCTTCTCAGTTGCTGTTGAGCTCCGGCGAGGGGCCGGCGGCGGTCGCCGCTCCCTGTATGACCGTCTCGATCCGCTGCAGCGCCTCGTCGTCGAGGTCGACGTCCAGCGCGCCGACGCTCTCCTCTATGTGGGCGGCCCTGCGCGAGCCGACGATCGCCACGTCGACCGCCGGGTGGACGAGCGTCCAGGCGATCGCGAGCTGGCCGAGCGTGCAGCCGAGCCCGTCGGCGATCTCGGTGAGCTGCCGCACGACCGTCAGGTTCTGCCTCAGGCTGGTCTCGCTGAACTGGGGGCTGTCGGATCGCCAGTCGTCGTCGGCGAACTCCGTGTCCTCGTCGATCGCGCCGGTCAGCAGGCCGTGGGCGAGCGGCCCGTAGACCAGCACCCCGACGTCGTTGTCGAGGCACCAGCGCAGCACGTCGCCCTCGATCTCGCGCGCGAACAGGTGGTAGGGCGGCTGCAGGGTCTCGACCGGCACCGTCTGCGACAGCTCCTCCATCTGCTCGGCCGAGTAGTTCGAGACCCCGATGTGGCGGATCTTGCCCTCGTCGCGCAGCTCGGCCAGCACGGCGCCCGTCTCCTCGAGCGGCGTGTCCGGATCAGGCCAGTGCACTTGGTAGAGGTCGATGTAGTCGACCCCGAGCGCGGCCAGGCTCTCGTCGACGCCGTCGCGCAGGAAGTCCGGGCTCGAGTCGCGCGTCACCTCGCCGGATCCTCCGGAGATCGGTCGCAGCCCGCCCTTGGTCGCGATCACCACGTTCTCGCGCGCTTCGCGCAGCTCGTCCTCGAGGGCCCGCGCCAGCAGCCGCTCCGATGCTCCGAACCCATAGGCCTGGGCAGTGTCGAAGAAGTTGATCCCCAACCCGCGCGCGTGGCGGATCGCCTCGATCGCCTTGCGCTCGTCGAACTGCCCCCACTCGCCCCCGAGCTGCCACGTGCCGAACGCGATCGGCGAGACCATCAGCTCGCTGCGCCCGAGACGCACCTGTTTCAAGTCGCCCGTCATCCAACGCGCATGCCCTCGCGCCCGCGGCCTCAAACGCTTTCTCGCAACGTGCGGGTGGATGCGTTCGTTCCGTCCTGTCGGCGCGCAACGCTGGGTGACTCGGATGGAGACGAAGGGAACTTGATGGGGCAGCTCTGGTTGTTGATCGGTCTGGCGCTCGGCGCCGCGGCGGTGTACTTCGTGATGCGCGGTCGCGTCGAGCACGAGCGGCGGGTCGCTGCCGAGAAGGTCGAATCGGTCACCGCCGCGCGGGACGAGCTGTCGAACCAGTTCTCGGCGCTGTCGACGGCGGCGCTGGAGCAGAACAACGCGCGCTTCCTGCAGCTCGCCGACGAGCGGATGAAGGCCCAGCAGGCGGTCGGGAAGACGGAGCTCGACGCGCAGAAGCGCGGGGTGGAGCAGCTCGTCAAGCCGGTCGAGGAGAAGCTCGAGGCGGTCAACAAGGTGCTGCGCGAGATGGAGAAGGAGCGCGCGCAGGCCTATGGCGGGCTGAACCGCCAGCTCGTCGAGGTCACCGAGACCCAGCAGCGCCTGCACGCCGAGACGGCGAACCTCGTCACCGCGCTGCGCGCCCCGCACGTCCGCGGCCGCTGGGGCGAGGTCCAGCTCAAGCGGGTCTGCGAGATGGCCGGCATGCTCGCCCACTGCGACTTCTACGAGCAGCAGAGCGTCAGCGGGCCGGACGGCGTCCTGCGCCCCGACGTCGTCGTCAAGCTGCCCGGCGGCAAGGACGTCGTCGTCGACGCGAAGGCGCAGCTCGCCGCCTACCTCGACGCGATCGAGGCGAAGGACGAGGCGACGCGCGAGCTGCACCTCGACACCTATGCGCGCCACGTCCGCGAGCACATCCAGAAGCTGTCGGCGAAGTCCTACGCGGCGCAGTTCGACTCGTCGCCCGAGTTCGTCGTGATGTTCCTGCCGGGCGAGGTCTTCTACTCGGCGGCGCTCGAGCGGATGCCCGACCTGATCGAGCGCTCCGTCGAGGAGTCGGTGCTGATCGCTACGCCGACCACCCTGATCGCGCTGCTCAAGGCTGTGGCCTACGGCTGGCGCCAGGAGCGGATGGCCGAGTCCGCGCGCGAGGTGTCGGCGCTCGGCCGCGAGCTGTACCAGCGGCTGTCGGTGCTCAGCGACCGCTTCGTCACGCTCGGCCGCCGGCTCGACTCGTCGGTCAAGGCCTACAACGACACCGTCGGCACGCTCGAGAGTCGCGTGCTCGTATCGGCGCGCAAGTTCGACGAGCACGGCGTCGCGCCCGACGGGGCGGACCTGGAGGCGCCGGCCCCGATCGAGCTGTCGGCGCGCCGGTTGCGGGCGGCCGAGGTCGACGAGCCGGGCATCGACGAGGACGACTCGCCGCCGCGCCTGCCGCGCACCGCCGAGGATCTGCTCTAGCGGATGGTTGCCGGAGTCGGTGGCGGGTAGGGTGGACCCATGATCGGATTCATCGTCGCCGGAATCTTCATCGGCATCCTCGCCCGCTTGATCATTCCCGGCCGCCAGCGGATCGGTGTGCTCATGACGATTCTCGCGGGCCTGCTGGGCTCGATCGCCGGAGGCCTGTTCGCCTCGTGGGTCGGCACCGGCGGCATCTGGGAGCTGAACTTCCTCGGCTTCGTCTGCGCGATCGGCGCCGCGGTGCTGTTCATCGCGGCCGCGGAGGGTCTCCGGCTCGGTCCGGGCAACCGTCGCCAGCTCGGGCGATAGCACCCCGCTAGCAGGCCTTTTCCGCCGGACTGCTACGGTTCTCCTGTCGGCCGCCAACCGTGGCGCCCGAGAGAACCCGTCCTTTGCTGCGTCTCAACGCGTCCGGGGTAGTGGGATCTCCCCGTCGTAATCAAGGAGTCGCAGTCAATGTCTCAGCAGTCCTTCGCCGATCTCGGCGTATCTAGTCCCGTGCTGTCCGCGCTGGAGAAGCGCGGCTTCACCGCACCCTTCGCCGTGCAGCGCCTCGTCATCGAGGACGTGCTCGCCGGCCATGACGTGCTCGCCCAGTCGCCGACCGGATCGGGCAAGACGATCGCCTTCGGCGTGCCGCTGATCGACCGCATCGCGGCCGAGTCGCGCCGTCCCGCCGGCCTGATCCTCGCCCCGACCCGCGAGCTGGCCTGCCAGATCGTCGACGAGCTGCAGGAGATCGCGCATTCGCGCGCCCTCTCGGTGGCGCCCGTCTACGGCGGCGTCGGCATCCAGGCCCAGGCGCGCAAGGCCTCCAAGGCGCACATCGTCGTCGCGACCCCGGGTCGCCTCGAGGATCTGATCCAGCGCCGCGCGCTGTCGCTGCAGCACATCCAGGTGCTGGTGCTCGACGAGGCCGACCGGATGCTCGACATGGGCTTCAAGCCCGCCGTCGACCGGATCGTCAAGCAGACCCCGGACGATCGCCAGACGATGTTCTTCTCGGCGACGCTCGAGGGCGCGATCGGCCAGGTCGCCAAGTCGTACACCCACGACGCGCGCCGCCATGTCCACACCCCGGCGGTCGAGCGCAAGGCCGACGTCAAGCACCGCTTCGTCCACATCGCGCACGCCGACAAGGTCGACCAGCTGATCCGCGAGCTGAACGAGACCGAGCGCGGTCGCACGCTGGTCTTCGTCCGCACCAAGCGCGGCGCCGACCGGCTCGTCCAGCGGCTCGGCAAGAGCAACATCAAGTCCGCCGCGATGCACGGCAACAAGACGCAGAACCAGCGTCAGCGCGCACTGGCGAACTTCGAGTCGGGCAAGGTCGACACGCTCGTGGCGACCGACGTCGCGGCGCGCGGGATCGACGTCCCGGACGTCACCCACGTCATCAACTACGACGCTCCCGAGGACCGCGACACCTACGTCCACCGCATCGGCCGTACCGGCCGCGCGGGTGCGACCGGCGCCGGGGTCAGCTTCGTCGTCTCCGACCAGGCACGCGACATGCGCCGGATCGCGACCGACCTCGGTCTGACCGCCGAGTTCGACCACGAGGCGCCTGCCCACGTGACCGGGGGCGACCGTGACGTCACGCCGCGCGGCAACGGCGGCGGCCATCGCGGTCAGGGCGGCCAGAAGCGCGGCCGCAACGGTGGCGGCAAGGGACGCGGCCGCTCGAACGAGGGCCAGGGTCGTGGCCGCAGCGCCAGCGAGTCGCGCGACGGCTCCAGCGGAAACCGCCCGAAGGCGCGCCCGAACAGCTCGGGCACCGCGACCGGCAGCGTCGCCTCGTCGCGCCCACCGCGCAAGCGTCGCTCGCGCGTCTAAGCGGCCCGAGGACTATCCGTCCGGGGACGGTGAGCCGGGCGACTGCTCCCCGGAGCTGGTCTCCGGCAGCAGCGCGTAGAGCCGCGTCCGGCCGTCGATGCCCTTCAGGTTGCGGCGCCGCGAGCGCTTCCAGGCGAAGCGGCCGCCGGCGAGCTCGACGACCGGCTCGGAGGCGTAGATGCGATTCGGCTTGCCGGTGTCGGTGATGCGACTGGCGAGGTTGACCGTCGAGCCGAACCAGTCGCCGCCGCGTGGAGTGGCGGGGCCGAACGCGACGCCGACGCGCAGCTGCGGGAACCCCTCGCCCTCGGCCTCGGTCGCCGCGACGAGCGCCTGGAGCGTGTCGAGCATCGGGTCGACCTCCCACGACACGAGCATCACCGCGTCCCCGATCGTCTTGACCAGCTGGGCCGGGCGGAGGATCGACGCGGTCGCCAGCTCGGCGAGCCGCGTCGCGACCTGGCCGAGCTGCTCGGTCGGGACGTGCTCGCCGAGCTTGGTGTAGCCGACGAGGTCGGCGAAGGCGACCACGACGTCGCGCGTCCCGGCGAGCCGGCCGGCGTCACGCTCGGCCTCGGCGACGAGGTCGCCGCGGATGCCGTCGCGCAGCTGGGCGCGAAACAGCAGGTCGAGCACTGCCGCGACCTCGGGCGCCAGCACCTCCGCCGCGTCGACGTAGCGCAGCGCCAGCGTCAGGTCGGTGTCGCCGGGCTGGACGAGCGGACTGACGGAGGTGCGGCGGACCGCATCGGCCGTCTGGGACATCCCCTGGCCGATCACGCGGGCCGTCTCGAGCAGGCCCTCGCGCGGGATGCCGGCGTCGATGAACAGCTTGATCCGCCGCGCCAGGTCGACGTCGCCGTCGGTATAGGCGCGCTCGCGGGGGGTCGCGGCCGGCCGCCCGTTCGCCTGCATCAGCTTGCGCAGGAAGCCGGGGTTGAGGCCGGACAGCTTCGAGACGCCGGTCAGGGTGTGCTTGCGGTCGCCGCCGAGCGCTATCTCGACAGCGAAGGTCGCGAGCCGTCCCTCGTCCTCGGCCGCGTCGATCGCCTGCTCGCTCTGGCCCATCGCCCGCAGGCGCCGGACCAGCTCGTCGCGGGCCTCCGCCTGCTCGAGATCGTTGGGGGCGGGCATCGTCCGATCATCCAACACTGGCGGCGGCGGCGCGAGTGTCGCTCGCGCCGCCGCCCCCGTCATGCGGCCCGCCCCGGCCGTTAGGCGATCTTCATGCCGGAGATCGCCCGCGAGATGACGACTCGCTGGATCTCCGACGTGCCCTCGAAGATCGTGTAGATCTTGGCGTCGCGGCACATCCGCTCGACCGGGAACTCGCGTGTGTAGCCGTTGCCGCCGAGGATCTGGATCGCCCGCTCGCCGCACCAGACGGCGACCTCGCCGGCCTTCAGCTTCGACATCGAGCCCTCGGCGTTCTCGAACACCATGCCCGACTGCTTGCCCATCCACGATGCGCGCCAGACGAGCAGTCGCGCCGCGTCGATCTCCATCTTCATGTCGGCGAGCGTGAAGGCGATCGCCTGGTTCTCGATGATCTTCTTGCCGAACTGCTCGCGCTCCTTGGCGTAGTCGAGCGCGTACTCGTAGGCGGCGCGGGCGATGCCGACGGCCTGGGCGCCGACGGTCGGCCGGCTCGCCTCGAAGGTCTGCATCGCGGCCTGCGAGCGCGCCTGCTTGCCCTCGCGGACGCGCGCGAGGCGCTCGTCGAGCTTGTCCTTGCCGCCGAGCAGGCAGGAGCCCGGGACGCGGCAGTCGTCGAGGTGGACGTCGGCGGTGTGCGAGGCGCGCAGGCCGTGCTTCTTGACCTTGGCGCCCTGCTCGCAGCCCTTGGTGTTGGGCGGAATGATGAACGCGGCGTGGCCGCGCGAGCCGAGCTCGCGGTCGACCGAGGCGATCACGACGTGGACGTTGGCGATGCCGCCGTTGGTCGCCCAGGCCTTCTGGCCGTTGATGACCCACTCGTCGGTCGCCTCGTCGTACTTGGCCGACGTGCGGATCTTCGAGACGTCGGAGCCGGCGTCGGGCTCGGAGGCGCAGAAGGCGGCAACCTGCGGCTCGTCGACTGTGCCGAAGCACTGCGGGATCCACTCGCCGATCTGCTCGTTGGTGCCCTGTCCGAAGATCGCGGCCACGCCGAGCGAGGTGCCCATGATCGCCATGCCGATGCCGGCGTCGCCCCAGAACAGCTCCTCGTTGACGATCGGCATCTGGAGGCCGGTCGGGTCCATGAAGAACTGGGCGAGCGACTCGAAGCCGTAGAGGCCGATCTTCGCCGCCTCCTGGATGACGGGCCAGGGCGTCTCCTCGCGCTCGTCCCACTCCGCGGCGGCGGGGCGGACGACGTTCTCGGCGAAGCCGTGCACCCAGTCGCGGATGTCCTTCTGGTCCTGGCTCAGCTCGAGCGAGAACGGGGTCTCGGTGGCCTCGGGGGTCGTGTCGTCGGTCATCTCGGCAACGAGGTCGGTAGTGCTCATGGGGCAAATGCTACCAGGAGTAGGAATATCCTAACCCCGGTAGGAAAGAGCTTCGCGAACGCGTAACATGGAGGCGTGAGCTCGGCTTCCAGCGTTCCCGCTCCCGAGCGGCCCCGCGCGGCGCACCTCGGCCCCGAGCGGCGACGGCCGCTGGTGCTCGATGCGGCGATGGACGTCTTCCTCGAGCACGGCTACGAGGGCGCGTCGATGGAAGCGATAGCGCGTGCCGCCGGAGTCTCGAAGCCGGTCGTCTACGACTGCTTCCCCGGCAAGGAGGAGCTGTTCAAGGCGCTCTTCCAGCGCGAGGAGGCGCGCGTCACCGCCGAGATCCGCGATTCGCTGCCGACGTCCGCGCCGGAGGGCGCCGAGGCCGCGCTCGTCGACGGCTTCGAGGCGTTCCTGCGCGCCGTCGAGGCATCGCCGCGTGCCTACCGCACGATCCTCCACGGCGAGGGCGGCATGAGCGCCTCCGTCGCGCGGCGGATCAAGGCCGGGCGAGAGCGCCAGGTCGCCGACGCGATGGTCGTCGCTCGCCACTGGCTCGATCCCCGCGGCCAGCTCGACGAGCCGGGAGCGCGCCTGTTCGGCGAGCTGTTGATCGGCATCAGCGAGGCGGGCGCGCGAGCCCTGCTGAGCGGCGAGCACGGCTGGACTCCCGAGACGCTGGCGCCCGCTCTGGCACGCGTCGCCGTCGCCGCGCTGCCCCACGCCTAGCACCGGCCCATTTGGGGGGTGTCCGGGCCCCGACCGTTATCGGGGAGTCGGCGCGGGTAGGCGTAGACCATGGCTACGAACGAGCATCAAGACCAGCAGGCCAAGCAACAGGCGGAGCAGCATCGGCCCAGCTCGACCAGTCCGCTCGACGGGCGGACCGACAAGGCGACCGCCCCGCCCGGCCAGGGCGAGGTCGATCGCGAGGCGGTCGAGAAGGGCTGGGAGGCGCTCGACAGAGCCGCCGGCGGGCACTGATCCGGCGGCAGGCTGGAGGTAGGGTCTGCGGCCATGAGCGCCGCGAGCACCCCGCCGACCCTTTGGGAGCCGACTGAGGAGTTGAAGCGGGGGTCGGCGCTGGCCGGCTACATGGAGTGGCTGCGCACCGAGCGCGACGTGCCCGTCGAGACCTACGACGAGTTGTGGAAGTGGTCGGTCGACGAGATCGAGAGCTTCTGGGCGTCGATCTGGGACTACTTCGACGTGCGGGCGGCGGAGCCGTACGACTCGGTCCTCGGCAGCCGCGCGATGCCCGGCGCCGAGTGGTTCCCCGGGGCCCGGTTGTCCTACGCCGAGCACGTCTTCCGTGATCGCGACGATGGCGAGGTCGCGATCCGCCACGCCTCGGAGCTGCGTGCGCTGTCCGAGCTGACCTGGGGCGAGCTGCGCACGCTGACGGCGCGGATCGCCGGCGGCCTGCGCGAGCTGGGCGTCGGTCCCGGCGACCGGGTCGTCGCCTACCTGCCGAACATCCCCGAGGCGATGGCGGCGTTCTTCGCCTGCGCGTCGATCGGGGTGATCTGGTCGAGCTGCTCGCCGGACTTCGGCGTGTCGTCGGTCGTCGACCGCTTCGCGCAGATCGAGCCGAAGGTGCTGTTCACGGTCGACGGCTACCGCTACAGCGGGCGCGACTTCGGCCGCATGGACACCGCGGCTGCGCTCGAGCGCGAGATCCCCTCGCTGGAGCACACGGTGCTGCTGCCATATCTCGACAGCGAGGCCGACGCCGGCAGGCTCGACAAGGGGATCGCGTTCGCCGACCTGCTCGCGCGCGGCGACGGCGTGCCGCTGGAGTTCGAGCAGCTGCCGTTCGACCATCCGCTCTGGGTCCTCTACTCGTCGGGTACGACCGGGCTGCCGAAGGCGATCGTCCACAGCCAGGGCGGCATCCTGCTCGAGCACCTCAAGAAGCTGAACCTCCACCTCGACGCGCGCCCCGGCGACCGCGTCTTCTGGTTCTCGACGACCGGCTGGATGATGTGGAACTTCCTCGCCGGGGTGCTGCTGACGCCCGCCTCGATCGTCCTCTACGACGGCAGCCCGGGCCACCCCGACCTCGGCGTCCTCTGGGACCTCGCGGCAGAGGCGAAGGTGACCTGCTTCGGCACCTCGGCCGCCTACATCGCCTCCTGCATGAAGGATGGCGTAGAGCCTGGGGCCGGCCGCGACCTGAGCGCGCTGCGCAGCGTCGGCTCGACCGGTTCGCCGCTGTCGCCCGAGGGGTTCCAGTGGGTATACGACCATGTCGGCGAGGACACCTGGCTGTTCTCGACCTCGGGCGGCACCGACGTCTGCACGGCGTTCGTCGGCGGCTGCGTGCTGCTGCCGGTCCACCTCGGCGAGCTGCAGGCGCGTTCGCTCGGCGCCGACCTGCACTCCTTCGACGAGGAGGGCAACGCGCTGGTCGGCGAGGTCGGCGAGCTCGTGCTGACCCAGCCGATGCCGTCGATGCCGATCTTCTTCTGGAACGACCCGGAGGGCGAGCGGCTGCACGGCAGCTACTACTCGACCTATCCCGGCGTCTGGCGCCACGGCGACTGGATCGAGATCACCGACCGCGGGACGGCGATCATCTACGGCCGCTCCGATTCGACGATCAACCGCGGCGGCATCCGGATGGGGACGAGCGAGATCTACCGCGCGGTGCTCGGCGTCGACCAGATCGTCGACGCGCTCGTGGTCGACGTGCCCGCGAGCCAGTCGGCCGCCGCGCGTGCCGCCGGCGTCGCCGACCACGACAGCTGGATGCCGCTGTTCGTCGTGCTGCGCGACGGCGCCGCGCTCGACGACGACCTGACGCGCGAGATCGCCCGCCACGTGCGCGTGGAGTGCTCGCCGCGCCACGTCCCGAGCAACGTCTACGCGATCGCCGAGATCCCGCGCACGTTGTCCGGCAAGGTCCTCGAGGTCCCGGTCAAGCGGATCCTGATGGGCACGCCGCCCGAGCAGGCCGCCTCGCGCGACTCGCTGCAGAACCCCGCCGCGCTCGACTGGTTCGTCGAGCTGGCCGCCTCCTAGCGCCGAGCCCGCCGCCCTCTCCCGCCGAGCGAAGGATCCTTATGTCCAAGGACATAAGGATCCTTCAGGCGGCGTTCGCGAGGCGCTCGGCGAGGCGGTTCATGCCCAGCTCGCGCGCGGCGGCGGCGCCGCCGGCGCGGTCGGTCGGCGCGTCTGCGGGCCGCTCGACGTCGACCGGCCGCAGCGCCGCGATCTCGCGGAAGGCGCGCAGCTCGTCGGCCTGGCGGGCGAGCGAGTTGACCTCCGGGCCATCGCTTTCCGCCTCCGCCAGCGCGGCCTCGAGCGTGCCATGGCGGCGCAGGATGTCGGCCGCCCGCTTCTCGCCGATCCCCTTGGCGCCCGGCAGGCCGTCGGACGGGTCGCCGCGCAGGGCGATGAAGTCCGGCACCTGCTCCGGATCGACGCCGTAGCGCTCGCGGACCTCGGCCGGCCCGATCTGCTCGGGCCCCTTCTTGCCGCGCCCGCCGAGCAGCAGCACGCGCGTCGCGTCCGTCGCGCACTGGAAGAGGTCGCGGTCGCCGGTCAGGATCAGCGCCTCGCCGCCCGCCTGCTCCTCCACGCGCGCATGGGCGCCGAGCAGGTCGTCGGCCTCGAGCTCGTCGGTATCGGCGATCAGCCAGCCCAGCGACTCGTACAACTTGGGCGCTTGCGCCCACTGGTGGGCGAGGTCGTCCGGCATCGGCGGACGGTGAGCGTGGTAGCCGGGGTAGAGCTCGACGCGGTAGGTCGCGGCGTCGGGGCCGAAGCAGCAGATAACCGCTCTCGCACGGCGTTCGTCGGCCTGCGCGAGGATCGAGTTGACGCTGCCGAGCAGCGCGTTGACGGGTCTCCCGTCGGCCCCCTTGATCTTGTCTGGCAGTCCGAAGAAGGCCCGGTAGAGAAGGTAGGGAGCGTCCACGAGTAGCAATGGGTCGGTCATCGGTGCTAGCTTGACGGGTCGTAAGGCCGGAAAGTCCGGCGAAAGTAGTGCCAGCGCTCGCAGTCGTTGCTCATTGCATCCTCCGCGTGTACGCAGCACAAAGAAAGATCGTGGAGGAATTCCATGCCAGGCGGAACCGTAAAGTGGTTCAGCGACGAGAAGGGCTTCGGCTTCATTACCCCGGACGACGGCGGTAAGGATCTCTTCGTGCACCACAGCGGCATCAGCGGTGACGGCTTCAAGTCGCTCACCGAGGGCGCCCGCGTGACATACGACGCAGAGCAGGGCGACAAGGGTCCGAAGGCGGTCAACGTCATTCAGGCCTAGCTTCTGGCACTACGCCAAAGCTTCGCAAAGGGCCCCGCTTCGGCGGGGCCCTTTCTCTTTCCGGGACCGGCTGAGCTAGGCTCCAACGATGGCCTCCCTTCAGCTCGCGTCGGGCGAGAACGCCGTCTTCGAGGGGCACCCCTCCTGGCGAGCGACGCTCGCCTTCTATCTCAAGGGCCTGCTCGGCGCGATCGTCCTGCTGGCCGCCTACGCTGGCATCGCCAGCGTCGCCGACGACGGCGCCGACACGACGACGCTGGTGATCGTCGGGATCGTGCTGGTCGTACTCGTCATCGTCGGCGGCTACGTCTGGCGGATGGCGACGACCTACACGATCACCAATCGCCGCCTGCACATCAAGCGCGGCATCATCGCCCGCAAGACGCAGGAGGCGAGGCTCGAGCGCGTGCAGAACGTCAACACCGACCAGTCGGTGATCGAGCGAATGCTGCGTGTCGGCACCGTCGACTTCGACACCGCCGGCACGGACGCCGACGGCTTCCGCTTCGAGGGCGTCGCCGACCCGCTCCAGGTCGTCCAGTCCGTCGACCGCGCGCAGCGCGAGTTCGCCGAGGCCCAGGCCCGCCAGACGGCGACCTACGGCCAGCCTGGCGCTGCCATCCAGCAGCCTCCGACAGACCCAGGCCTCTAGAACGCGTCAACGAGCTCTACCCCGTCGGCTGAGGCAGCGCCGCTCAGCCGGCGAAGACGGTCGGCTCGCGCGAAAGGGCGGAGGGGTCGAAGCGGGGGACTAGGTCGGCCGCCGCCGGTCGCTCGTCAGCCTTCGTGAGGCCGAGGCTGGCCGCCATCCAGGCGACGGCGTCGGCGGGGGTCTCGCCGAGCGCGTCGCGGTCGGCGAGCGTGACGGCGCCGTGGCGCTTGGCGAGCCGCTCACCGTTCGGGGCCAGCACCAGCGGCACATGGGCGTAGGAGGGAGTTGGCAGGCCGAGCAGCCGCTGGAGCAGGATCTGACGCGCGGTGGTGTCGAGCAGGTCGTCGCCGCGGACGATCTCGCCGATCTGCTGGTCGGCGTCGTCGACAACGACCCCCAGGTTGTAGGCCGGCGTGTCGTCCCAGCGCCAGAGGACGAAGTCGTCGACCGCGCCCGTCACGGCGCCGTGGATACGGTCGTCGAAGGCGAGCGTCTCTCCGGCGGCGTCGAGCCGCAGCGACGGCGGCCGTCCCGCCGCCCGCTCGCGCCACGATCGCTCGGAGTCGCTCAGCCGCCGGCAGGTTCCGGGATAGGCGCCCTCGGGCTGCGGTCCGTGGGGCGCGTCGGCCGCCGCGCGGATCTCCGCGCGTGTGCACCAGCACGGGTAGACGCGTCCACTCGCCTCTAGGCGGCGAAGGGCCTCGCGGTAGAGCACCGTCCGCTCGGACTGGCGCACGACCGCGCCGTCCCAGTCGATCCCGATCGCCGTCAGGTCGGCGAGCTGGCCGGCCTCGTGCTCTGGTCGCGATCGCGCCGGGTCCAAGTCCTCGATCCGAACCACGAACTTCGATCCGGCCGAGCGCGCGAACAGCCAGGCGAGCAGGGCACTGCGGAGGTTGCCCAGGTGCAGCGGTCCGGCTCGGGCTGGGTGCGAAGCGGCCACTTGCCATCCGACCGAGCCTACTCCGGCTAACGCTTTGTGGCGCTGACCACCGCATAGGTGGTCAGCGCCACAAAGAGGATCAAAAGCCGGCGGGGTGGCGGGCGACGTAGCCGGCCGAGGAGCGCATCTCGTTCGACCAGCGCGAGCCTGTCTGAGAGCGGGCGCTGGTGTCGAAGCGGCGGCCCTTGATGACCATGTAGGCGTGGCCGGCGTTCGCGTAGATCGTGATGTGGCGCCCGGGGCCGGGGCGGCCGTAGCTCATGAAGCCGGTCGAGTCGAGCGGGCTGCGCAGCAGGCCGCCGCCATGGAGGGCGTAGGAGATCGAGCCGGAGCAGTCGTAGCCGGACGAGGTGAACGATCCGTGGCCGCCGCCGTAGACGTACGGGGTCGTGGCGATGCGGTTGCCGGCGCGGATGATCGCGTTGAGGATCCGCGACTTGCGACCGCCGCCACCGCCTGAGCCACCGCGGCTGCCCTTGCGCTTCAGGACCTTGCCGGGGCCGATGCCGAGCGCGGAGCGCGTCTGGGGGCCGACGACGCCGTCGGCGGTCAGGCCGCGGGCACGCTGGAAGCGCTTGACGGCGGCCTGGGTCCCGGGACCGAAGACTCCGTCGGCCGACACCCCGAGCGCCCGTTGCAGCTCCCGCACCCCACCGCCGCGCGAGCTGACGCGGCGCGTCTTGTGCCGGCGCCCGGAAGAGCGCGAGCTGACGCCCAGGCTGGCGAGGGTCTGCGCTCCGGCGATGCCGTCGACGAACAGCCCGTGACGGCGCTGGTAGCGCTTGACGGCGCGCTTGGTGCCCTTGCCGAAGATCCCGTCGGCGGGAATCCCGAGCGCGCGCTGGAGCTGGCGCACCCGCTTCCCGCGGGAGCCCTTCTTGAGTGACTTGGACGCCGCGCTGGCGGTCGGTCCCTGCTGTGCCGAGGCGGTCTCCACCGGCAGCCCCGCGAACGGCAGCGCAAGCGCGGCCAGCAGGGCGGCGGGGACGACGACACGGCGAACGACATCCATCGGCTCAGGGCGCAACGGCAACGGGGCGATACCTCTCTATTCGAATTTCGCTTTGCGCCTACGAGGTCAGCTGACGGGCTCGCGCTGTTGCGCTACGCCTGCGATGCCTAGCGGCAGTCAGGCGATTCGCCCCCGTGGCCAATGGCCACAATGGGTCCCCCGATCGCGTTGGACGGGCCAGCGCGATTCGGCACGGCCGTCGTTGTATCACGGAAACCTCCTGCTAGTTGCAGGATTTGTTGCAGGACGGCTAGGCGGGCCCGGCCGTGCAGCCGCGCTGCTCGACGTCGAAGCGCAGCTCAGGGGCGCCCACGGCGGCCATCGCGGCGCGCGTCGCCTCGGGGTCGTCGCTGTGCACGAGCAGGAAGCCGCCCCCGCCGGCGCCGCCGAGAACCGCTCCCCGCGCGCGGCCCGGGCCGATGGTCACGGCCTGCAGCTCGGCGATCCGCTCGGTGATCGCGTCGGGTGTCCGCTCGACCTTCAACGCCCACTGCTCGTTCATCAGATCGCCGACGGCGTCGAGGTCGCCGGCCTCGAGCAAGCCCGCCACGTCCCGTGCGATCTC
Source organism: Thermoleophilaceae bacterium (assembly GCA_035630455.1). Lineage (GTDB taxonomy): Bacteria > Actinomycetota > Thermoleophilia > Solirubrobacterales > Thermoleophilaceae > JAAYBF01. The sequence goes on along the minus strand of DASQKP010000022.1, from coordinate 7,327 downwards.
GGCGGTCCGCGCCAGGTTGCGCTGCATCGTCGCTTCGCCACCGCGCTCGATCAGCGGCGTCAGCATCGACTGCGACGCCGCACGCCGCTCGCCGGCGAAGAACAGCAGCAGGCGGTCGCGCATCTCCGCGAGCGTCGGGTCGGGGACGTTCAGACGGCGGACCTCGATCTCGTCGCCGTCGCCGCCGCCCAGGGTCACCGCGGTCACGCCGCCGACGGCGATCGCGTACTGGTCGCGCACGCCGACGCTCTGGCTGAGGTGCTCGATCTCGAGCCGGCACGCGCGGGCGGCGAGGTGCTCGGCGCTCAACTGCTCGCCGCGGGCCGTCGCCAGCGCTTGCAGCACGCCGACGGTGTAGGCGCTCGACGAGCCGAGCCCGGTCCCCGGCGGCACGTCGCCGACCGAGGCAAGCTCGAACGGCGTGCCGTCCCAGTGGTGCTCGACCGCGGCGTGCAGGATCGGGTGGCGGATCTCCTCCGGCCGCTCGACCTCCTCCCACTCCAGGTGCTTGAGCCGGAACCGCCGCGCGAGCGCCGTCGACAGCATCACGTGGACGTGCCTGTCGATCGTCGCCGACACGGCGAAGCCGCCGTGCACTCGGTAGTGAGCGGGTATGTCGGTGCCGCCGCCGCCGAGGGGGATGCGCAACGGCGCCCGAGCTACGACGGCCTGGTCCACCAGCCCATGATCGAGCATCGGCGCGGCCCTCGTCGGGCCGCGCCGGCGCTCTGGCGGGTCCTACGACATCGGGGCGGGGTTACTGCGCGTCATCGTCGTGCTGGGCCTTGACCGTCTTCGACACGCACTTGCCGAAGGCGTTGCGCTTGTTCTTGTTCGTGCCGTACTTCTCGGCGAAGGGGTCGACGCCGATCTCCTTGCGCTCGGCGGCGCAGGTCTTGGCGGCCGACTTGCGCTCGGCGATCTGCTCCTGGTCCTCCGCGTCAGCCTCGGCCTCGAGCTCCTTGGCCATTGCCGATACGCACTTGCCGTGAGCGTTGGCGCCCTTCTTGCCCTTGCCGTACTTGGCGGCAAACGCGGCGGCGCCGAGCTCCTCGGCCTCGGCCTTGCACTGCTTCGAGGCGTTGGCGTGCGCCGCCTTGCCCTCTTGCTCCTCGTCGCGAGCGCGAGTGGACACGCACTTCCCGAATGCGTTGCGGCCGTTGGCGTTGGTGCCGTACTTGGCCTTGAACGCCTCGCGGGTCGCCGTCGAGTCGCCGCGCTCGGCGCGGCACTCCTGGGCTGCGTTGGCGCGGTCGGAATCCGAAGGCTTGGCGACGGCTCCCGCCGGAACGGTGAGCAGCGCCATAACCGCTACGGCTGTGATCGATCGCTTCATGTCGTGGCCCTTCTTTCGGGGAATTCACGACTGTGAACGCGCTTGACGAGCGCAGGTTCGCCAGTACTCGCGAACCCGTGGCACGCCGGGGCGTTGAAGAGGACAATGAGCTCGTGGAGCGCATCGCTCAAGCGCGTGTCGACAGCCGGCGTCCGATCCGGGGGCCGAAGCGCCTGCTCGTCCTGCGCTCCGACGCTCGCCTCGTCGAGCTGGTGCGCACCGGCGACGAGGCCGCCTTCGAGGTGCTCTACGAGCGCCACGTCGCCGGCCTGCTCGGCTTCTGCCGCCACATGCTCGGCTCCCAGCACGAGGCCGAGGACGCCGTCCAGCAAGCCTTCGCCTCCGCCCACGGATCGATGCGCCGCGGCAGCCGCGAAATCGCGTTCAAGTCGTGGCTCTACACGATCGCCCGCAACCGCTGCCTGTCGATCTTGCGTGCCCGCCGCGAGCGGCCGGCCGAGCTGCCGGAGATCTCGACGGCGGGCCTCGACGAGCGGGTGGAGCGCAGCGCGGAGCTGCGCGAGCTGGTCGCCGACGTGCAGCGCCTGCCCGAGCAGCAGCGAGCCGCGCTGGTCCTCAGCGAGCTCGGCGATCTCTCGCACGCCGAGGTGGCGGAGGTGATCGGCTCCGACCCCAGCGCGATCAAGGGCCTCGTCTTCCGCGCCCGGGCGGCGCTCGCCGAGCGACGCGACGCCCGTGACGCCGACTGCTCGGACATCCGGCTGGAGCTTGCCGCCGCGACGGGCGGCGGCCTGCGGCGCGGGCGGCTGCGCTACCACCTCGAGACCTGTCCCGGCTGCGTCGCCTACCTCGACGAGATGCGCCGCCAACGGAAGCTGCTCGGCATCGCGCTGCCCGTGGTTCCCACGCTGGCGTTGAGGGACAGCGTGATGAGCGCCGCGGGCATCGGCGCCGGTGCGGCCGGCGCGGGCGCGGTTGGAGGGGCGACCGGGCTTGGCGCGGCTACCGCGGGGAGCGCCAGCGCCGCAGGTGGCGCTGCGGCCGGCGGCGCGGCGACCGTCGGCGGCACGCTGCTCGGAGGCACGGCCGTCAAGTTGATCGTCGCGGGGGCGATCGTCGCGGGTGGCGCTGGCATCGCGACCGAGGTTGCGGTCCGTGGCGATGGCGACGCACCGCCTTCGAAGACGCCGTCGTCGGCCGGGGACGAACGTTCGGGCGCCGGGACCCAGGAGGGCTCGAGCGCCGTCGGCCAGGGCGAGCGGTCAGCACCGGGGCTCGAGGGGCGCCGCGGCGCACGGGGCGCCGAGCGACGTGCCGTGGGACAGCGGCGAGCCGAGCGCCGCCGCGGCGGTCGGTCAGCGGCCGGGAGCCCCCGTGGGAAGGCAGTCGGACAGGAGCGCGGCAAGGCGATCGGCCGGGACGGCGCCGGGACAGTTCGTGGAGGGCAGCGGAAAGCGGCGGGCGACGTGAATCGCCAAGCGGCGCCTGGAGGGCCGGGAACGTCCCAGGGCGGCGGTCAGGAGGCCGGCGGCGCGAAGGGCGGCGCCGGTGGCGGTCAGGGCGCTGGCGGGGCGCCTGCAGTGCCGCGTCAGGAGGCGGGGCCGGGCGAGGCCGCCCCCAAGGCGACGCCCCCGCCGGCCGCCGACGGCGGTGGGGCCGCCAATCGGCCCGCGTTTCAGCATCCGCGCGATCAGGTACCTGAACAGAACCGGTGAATCGCTCGAGACGTACCAGTGACCGTGGGCCGGGTCCCCAACGGCCGTCGCATCGCGCGCTGGTCGGAAGCTCCGACGAGCAGCTCGTCGACATGGTCCTCGCAGGGAATCACGAGGCCTTCGAGGTCCTGTTCGAGCGCCATGTCGCGGATTCGCTCTGGTATGCCCGCGAGGTGCTCGGGTCGTGGGGGGAGGCGGAGGAGGCGGTTCGTCATTCGTTCGCCGCCGCTCACGCCTACCTCGAGACGCGCGGGCATGAGACCGAGTTCGTGCCGTGGCTGCACACGATCCTCGGCAACCACTGCCTGTCGATGCTCCAGGCTCGAGCGCCGGGCCCCGCCCGGCATGCGGACGGCGCCAATGTCGTCGACCTCGGCGAGTGGCGCCTTCGGCGCAAGCTGTTCGGCGTCGCGCTGCCGATCGCCCCGAGTGCCGCGCTGCGCGACAGCGTCATGGCTGCCTGCGGAATCGGCGCGGGCGCCGGCGCCGCCACCACGGCCGGAGTGCCGCTTCTGGGCGGCGCGCTGGCGCACCTGGCGGTTGTCGCGGTCCTCGCCGGCGGCATGGGCGTGGCGGGGCACGTCGCGACCGATCGGGTCGCGGCAGTCGACGCCGGCGCGGGGGCTCAGGTCGAACGGCGCGCATACGTGAAGACCGAGTCGCGACGGGTCCATGGCGACCGTCGGGACCGCGGCTCGCGGCGCGAGTACGAGCAGCGCCGGTCGGGCGATTCGCGACGTGTGGCTCCACGGAAGATCAAGGGCCCCGGACACGACATCCGCAAGGGCGAGGGGGACCCGCGGCGGGAGAGTGCCCCGGTCGAGCAGCCGCCGAGCGAGGCGTTGCCCGCGACACCGGTTCAAGCTCCGGCGGGGCCGGCGCCGCCAGCACTCCTTCCGGCGACCGTGGATGCTCCGCCGGCGATCCCGCCGGTGGTCGACTCGACGCTGCGGCGCGTCGTCGACATCGTCAAGGCGACCCTGCCGGCGACGGGTGGCGTCACGGAGGTCCGGCTACCCGATGCCGTCGACCTCTCGCGGATCGGGGATGATCTCGACGTGACCGCTACCGAGCCCCCGGTCGACGACGGCGCCCTGCCCCCGCAGGGGGCCGACGCCCCGCCGAATTGACCGACCCGCCGGCGGTCGAGGAGATCGTCGTTGCCGCTGAGGGCTCAGCCTGGCGTGCTGCCGGCTTCGCCGTCAGCGACGGCGGGCGGCTGGACGTGGGCTCGGTCGTGCTGACGCTCGCCGGGGAGACGGCCGGCAGGAGGATCGTGCGCTGTGCCGTGCGCGGCATCCGGTCGGAGGACTTCGACGGCTTGCCGATCGCGCGCTCCGAAGGCTGGCCGGCCGCGAACGGCTCGCCGCCGCCGCATCCCAACGGCGTGACCGGGATCGATCACATCGTCGCCTTCACGCCGGACCTCGAGCGGACCGTCGCGGCCGGCGAGGCGCTCGGCCTCGACCTGCGCCGGATCCGCGACGAGCCGGCGCCGGCGGGCTCGCCGCGCCAGGCGTTCTTTCGCATCGGTGACCTCCTGCTCGAGGTGGCGCAGGCGCCACCCGGCTCGCCGCTGAAGCCCGACAGCCCGGCGCGCTTCTACGGCCTCGCCTTCGTCGTGGACGACATCGACGCAACCGCCGCCGCGCTCGGCGACCTCTGCGGCGACCCCCGCGACGCCGTCCAGCCAGGCCGCCGGATCGCCACGGTGCGCAGGGAGGCCAACCTCGGCCTCCCCGTCGCCTTCATGACGCCGCGGCCGCAGGCCTAGGTCAGCCCCGTCGCCGGGGCTGGCCGGTGTCGTTGGCGACTTCGCAGGCCGCGGTAGAACCGATGAAGGGGAAAAGGGCGAGGTAGGTGGCGGTGGGAGCGATCGCGCGGACCTTGGGGCCGCCGCCGGCGCGGATGGCGTCGTAGAGGAGGGTGTCGATCGCGCTGCCGATCGCCTCGGCTGCGATCGCGGGGGTGTCGGGCGCCAGCTCGTAGCCAGGCTCGAGCAGGCGGCCGATCGCCGCCGTCGACTCCTCGTGGCGGCGCAGCGCCTGCTCGCCGGCGGCGTGGACCTCGACGACCACCGCTTCGGCGAGCGGCGGCTCGCCGGCGAAGTAGTTGCAGAGCGCGGTCAGCCCGGCGCGCACAGCCTGCGGCCAGTCAGGCGCGCGCCGGCTCGCGGCGAGCACGGCGGCGTAGCTCTGCACTTGGGCGAGGTCGACAGCGTCGACGAACGCCTCCTCCTTGCTCTCGTAGTGCGCGTAGAAGGTGCGGATCGAGGTCGAGGCGCGCGCCGCGACGTCGGCGAGCGTGGTCGCCGTGTAGCCCTTGTCGTAGATGGCGTCGCAGACCCCGAGCAGGATCCGCTCGGCTTGGTCGCGCGGCGCGATGCGCGCGTCGGTTCCAGGGGTGGCGTGGCCGCGGGGGCGGCGCAGCGGGGTCGGGGGTGGCCGGTAGCTGGCGATCCAGGCGGCCAGTGGGCGGCCGAGGGACGGGAGCTCATCCTCGTGACGGCGGCGCAGGCGCGAGGCGATCAAGCGGTGGACGGCGCCGGTGAGCGCGCGGATGGCGTCGGGCGACAAAGCGGCGGCGTCCGTGCCATCCAGAGCCGGAGCCTCGTCGGGCGTCGCCTCACCGGCAAGCTCGGCCAGCGCTTGGGCGACCAGCGCGCGAATTCCGTCCAGTCCTTGCTCGGCCGTGTCGATCGCCGCGGGTCCTGCGCCGTAGGCGTCGACCAGCCAGAGCCGCGCCGCCGCCGTCTGCGCCACGGCAAAGCCGATCACGCCCTCGATCGCCGCTCGCAGCCGCACCTCCGCCGGTCCGCCGCGCTTGTACGCGGTCGCCGCGTCGCGGAGTCCCAGCTCGCCGATCTCCGTCACGGTGGCGAGCAGGAGGTCGTCTCGGCCACGGAACTGCTCGTAGAACGCGCCGCGAGCCACGCCCGCCAGCGCGATCAAGTCCTCGACGCGCAGCGACTGGTACCCGCGCTCGTCGGCCAAGACCACCAGCGCGGCCATCAGCCGCTCGCGCTGATCGGCCGCCACGGCCTCGCGCGGAACCCCCGGTCCGGGGCGAAGGCGGCGTGCGAGCACCGTATCTGCTTCCCCCCAGGGAGTCGGAGGCATAGGAAACGAGGATAGAACCGCCGTGGAATCTGAAGCCGGCTCATGGCCCATCCGTACAACGACGGTAACAGAGCAGTTTCTATCTATCCAGGGCCGGCAGACCATTTGCAGACGGTCATCCCGTGCGTCTCCGTGACGCGGCGTTCCCAGGTTATTTCTAGGAAATCCAAAGTGTCTGAAGCGGTTTTCCAGGCACCAGGGCCGTTCCTTTGCGCTGCCAGCGGTCGGTAGGCCCTTGACACTTCTGGTCAGCCCGTGTTCTCATGTATTCAGATACCCCCGGGTTTCTCGAACTCCGAGGTCCCTCCCGGCGGCACCCAGTAATGAGGAGAGGAATCGCACCGATGACGCTTGTTCCCAGCCAGTTCCTGCGCGCGCTGCTGCTCACCGCCGTGATCGGAGCGGCCATCGGCCTGCCGGCCGCTTCCGCGACCGCAGCCGATTGTCCGAATGCGGCGATTCGCGATCAGCAGGGCGCTGCGGCGGGTGGGTTGCCGGATTGCATGGCGTTGGAGATGGTTTCGCCGCCGAAGAAGTTCGTGCAGGCGGCTGAGGGTGTGAGCGTGTCGGCGGATGGGTCGCGGGCGTGGTTCAGCACCAAGGGCGGGTTGGAGGGTGCGCCTGGGATGGTCGATGGGTTCGCGGGCGATCCGTATGTGGCGACGCGCGGCGCGGACGGCTGGGCTGTGGTGCCTGCGTTGTTTTCTGGGGAGCTCATCAAGGGCTGGTCGTCCGGTGCGGACATGGTGCGCAGCTATAGCCCGGATTTCTCTCGGTGGGTTGGGTTTGGGGCGTCGCGTTCCCAGCTTGAGCTGGGGCAGGCTCGGGTGTTTCGGTCTGGTCTCGGGGGGGTCTTCGGTCCGTTGTCTCCTTTGTTGGTGCCGGTCGACCCGGCGAACCGTCGCTTGGACAACATCCTGGATGCGAGCTTTCAAGGGGCGTCGGCGGATCACTCGCATGTGTATTTCAAGCCTGGGCACCTCGACGCGAGGTATTTGGAGGGCGATCCCAGTCCGTCGGGTGGGGAGTCGCATGTGTATGTCGCTGGGCTTGGCGGGGGTGGTGGCCCGTCGGTGGAGTTGTTGGCGCGTGATGTGGATGGGAAGGTTTGGGGGGAGCGCTGCGGGGCCCGGGTAGGTGGCCAAGCCGATCCCGGTGGAGGAAACTGGAATGGCCGCGATCAGGGTGCGGTCTCG